>NZ_CP088285.1:9138796-9800371 GCF_011516645.4 Bradyrhizobium septentrionale
TCGCCGCGTTCTCGATCCTGATCGTGGTGCTGATCTTCATGCCGACCGGCCTGCTTGGCCGTCCCGAAGTCGAAAAAGTCTGACAGGCACTTCGTGAGCGCGACCTCAGCCCGCCCATCGCCCGCCGCGCAGCCCTCGGGCGGCGCCTTCATTCTCAAGAAAGCCCTGATCAGCGCCGCCGTCGCGCTGGTGCTGTTCTCGCTGATGATCGGCGTGCGCACCGAGGCCGGACCGCAAGGCGGCCTGATCTACTGGACGCGGTTCGGCGACCTCGCCGCCATGGTCGGCACCGTATTCGGCGGCAGCATCATCGTCGAGCTGCTGCGGCAATGGTGGGGGCCGATCGACAAGGACCGCATCGTGCCGAAACCGGTGCAATCAGCGATGTCGTTCGCCGGACGATGGCTCGCCCCCGCGCTGCTGGTGTTCGCCTTCCTCGTGCCGGTCATCTTCTACAACCAGCGCTACATTCTCGACCTTTCGATCCTGGTCCTGACCTATGTGATGCTGGGATGGGGATTGAACGTCGTGGTCGGCCTCGCCGGACTGCTCGACCTCGGCTATGTCGCCTTCTATGCGGTCGGCGCCTATTCCTACGCCCTGCTGGCCACCAATTTCGGATTGTCGTTCTGGGTCTGCCTGCCGCTCGCCGGTATCCTGGCGGCGTTCTGGGGCGTGCTGCTCGGCTTCCCGGTGCTGCGGCTGCGCGGCGACTATCTCGCGATCGTGACGCTCGCCTTCGGCGAGATCATCCGCCTCGTCATCATCAACTGGCAGAGCCTGACCGGCGGCCCCAACGGCGTCTCGGGGATTCCGCGCCCGACCATGTTCGGCATTCCGCTGACGCCGGGCGATGATGGGCTCGCCGCCAGGCTCGGCATCGAGTTTTCGCCGACCCACCGCCTCGTCTTCCTGTTCTATCTGATCCTGGCGATGGCGCTGCTCACCAACTGGGTGACGATCCGGCTGCGGCGGCTGCCGATCGGCCGCGCCTGGGAGGCGCTGCGCGAGGACGAGGTCGCCTGCCGCGCGCTCGGCATCAACACCACGACCACCAAGCTGACGGCGTTCGCGACGGGAGCGATGTTCGGCGGCCTCGCCGGCGCGTTCTTCGCCACGCGGCAGGGCTTCATCAGTCCGGAATCCTTCACCTTCCAGGAATCGGCGCTGGTGCTGGCGATCGTCGTGCTCGGCGGCATGGGCTCGCAGCTCGGCGTCGCGCTCGCCGCGCTGACCATGATCGGCGGCTTCGAACTGTTCCGCGGCTTCGATCAATACCGCATGCTGGTGTTCGGCATGGCCATGGTGGTGTTGATGATCTGGCGGCCGCGTGGGCTGATCGGCCATCGCGCGCCGACCGTGTTCCTGGAACGCAACCAGGCGATCTCGTCCGACCTCGTCAAGGAGGGCCACGGATGAGCGCCGACCACATCCTCAGCGTCGACCGCCTGATGATGCGCTTCGGCGGCATCGTCGCGGTCAACGAACTCTCCTTCGCGGCCGAGCGGCGCAAGATCACCGCGCTGATCGGGCCGAACGGCGCCGGCAAGACCACCGTCTTCAACTGCATCACCGGTTTCTACCGGCCGAGCGGCGGCACAATCCGCCTCACCCACGACGACGGCCGCAGCATCCAGCTCGAGCGGCTGAACGATTTCCGCATCTCCAAGCAGGCCAAGGTGGCCCGCACGTTCCAGAACATCCGGTTGTTTCCCGGCATGACCGCGCTGGAAAATCTGATGGTCGCCCAGCACAACGCGCTGATGCGCGCCTCGGGCCTGACCCTGCTCGGCCTGCTCGGTCTGCCATCCTGGCGCGAGGCCGAGCAGCGCGCCATCGAACTGGCGCGGACCTGGCTCGAGCGCGTCGGCCTGCTCGACCGCGCCGACGATGCCGCGGGCAATTTGCCCTATGGCGACCAGCGGCGGCTCGAGATCGCGCGCGCGATGTGCACCGAGCCTGCGCTGCTCTGCCTCGACGAGCCGGCGGCGGGGTTGAACGCGCGCGAGAGCGGCGGGCTCAACGAGCTCCTGCTGTCGATCCGCAACGAACAGGGCACCTCGATCCTGCTGATCGAGCACGACATGTCGGTGGTGATGGAGATCTCCGATCACGTCGTGGTCATGGACTATGGCGTCAAGATCGCCGAGGGCACGCCGCAGGCCGTGCGCGACGACCCCAAGGTGATCGCCGCCTATCTCGGCGCCGACGAGGAAGAGGCGATCGCCGTGATGGAGAGCGGCACGTGAGCGCAGTATCGGCAACCACCCCTCTCCTCGCGGTGCGCGGCGTGCGTGCGGCTTACGGCAGGATCGAGGCGCTGAAGGGCGTCGACATCGAGATCAATGCCGGCGAGATCGTTGCCCTGATCGGCGCCAATGGCGCCGGCAAGTCGACGCTGATGATGACGATCTTCGGCCGGCCGCGCGCCCGCGCCGGCCGGATCGAATTCGACGGCAATGACATCACCGGCGTGCCGACCCACGAGATCGCGCGGCTGCGCATCGCGCAATCGCCCGAGGGCCGGCGAATCTTTCCGCGCATGAGCGTCGCGGAAAACCTGCAGATGGGCGCCGATGCCACCGAATGCAGCGACGCCGAACGCGCGAGCGGGCTGGAGCGCGTGTTTGCGCTATTTCCGCGGCTGAAGGAGCGCGTCGCGCAGCGCGGCGGCACGCTGTCGGGCGGCGAGCAGCAGATGCTGGCGATCGGCCGCGCCTTGATGAGCCGGCCGCGGCTGTTGATGCTGGATGAGCCTTCGCTGGGGCTCGCGCCGCTGATCGCGCGGCAAATCTTCGACGCCATCCGCACGCTGAACCGGCAGGACGGCCTCACCGTCCTGATCGTCGAGCAGAACGCCAACCATGCGCTGAAGCTCGCCCATCGCGGCTATGTCATGGTCAACGGCCTGATCACGCTGGCCGGAACCGGCGCCGAATTGCTGCAGCGCCCGGAAATCCGCGCCGCCTATCTGGAAGGCGGCCGCCGCGGCTAGCGCCGCCCCGAGCAGCAAGATGCGGCGGATGCAGCGTCGATTTGCCTGAAAATTGCCGGTGACTTCGCCGCGAAATCAGCCGAGAATGCCCGCGGTTTTGGGGCCCGGCGTGCCGGGCCCTTCCGCTAGAGGCAATGACCACGAGGGACGTCTCATGAAATCACTGAAGCTGATCGGCCTGGCATTGGGCGCTTCGTTCGCATTATCGGCGAGCGCGTTCGCGCAAGACATCACGATCGCCGTCGCGGGCCCGATGACGGGCTCCGAATCCGCTTTCGGCCGGCAGATGAAGAACGGCGCCGAACAGGCAGTCGCCGACATCAACGCCGCCGGCGGCGTGCTCGGCAAGAAGCTCGCGCTGGAATCCAATGACGACGCCTGCGATCCGAAGCAGGCGCGCTCGATCGCGGAAAAGATCGGCTCCTCGAAGATCCCGTTCGTGGCCGGCCATTTCTGCTCGTCGTCCTCGATCCCGGCCTCCGAGGCCTATGCCGACGCCAACGTGCTGCAAATCACCCCGGCCTCGACCAACCCGCTGTTCACCGAGCGCAAGCTCTGGAACGTGGCGCGGGTCTGCGGCCGTGACGACCAGCAGGGCCTCGTCGCCGCCGACTACATCGCGAAGGCCTACAAGGGCAAGAACATCGCGATCCTGAACGACAAGACCACCTACGGCAAAGGCCTCGCCGACGAGACCAAGAAGGCGCTCAACAAGGCCGGCATCACCGAGAAGGTCAACGAGTCCTACAACAAGGGCGACAAGGACTTCAACGCGATCGTCTCGCGCCTGAAGAAGGAGAGCATCGATCTGGTCTATGTCGGCGGCTACCATCAGGAAGCCGGCCTGATCCTGCGCCAGATGCGTGACCAGGGCCTGCAGGCGGTGCTGATGGCGGGCGACGCCATGAACGACAAGGAGTTCGCCTCGATCGCCGGCCCGGCCGCTGAAGGCACGCTGTTCACCTTCGGTCCCGACCCGCGCAACAAGCCGACCGCGAAGGCGATCGTCGAGAAGTTCAAGGCCAAGAACATCGATCCCGAAGGCTACACGCTCTACACCTACGCGGCGATGCAGGTCTGGACCCAGGCTGCGGCCAAGGCCAAGACCACCGACGCCAAGAAGGTGATGGAGACCATCAAGGCCGGCGAGTGGGACACCGTGCTCGGCAAGATGGCCTTCGACGCCAAGGGCGACATCAAGGCGATCGACTACGTCGTCTACAAGTGGGACGCCAAGGGCAATTACACCGAGATCAATCCGAAGGGCTCCTGAGCCGCTCGCATCTAATCTGAATCCGAGAACAACGCCCCGGTTCGCCGGGGCGTTTTTTTGACCTGAGGCCTGCAAGTCTTACCGCAAGTCGCCGCTAGCGCGTGCACCGACGCGGTTGATGCATCCGCGGCGGCTGCTATACCGGATCGATCGGACAGCAGGCGGACGGACGCAATCGTGAAAAACCTTCTCACCGATATTGCCGGCGTCAGCGTCGGCCATGCCGACGACACGGTGATCGCTTCCGGCGTCACCGCCATTCTGTTCGAGCGGCCGGCTGTCGCCTCGATCGATGTCCGCGGCGGCGGTCCCGGCACCCGCGAGGACGCCCTCCTTTCCCCCCATAACGTCGTCGAGGCGATCGACGCCATCACGCTGTCGGGCGGCTCCGCGCTCGGGCTCGATGCCGCAGGCGGCGTGCAGGCCTGGCTCGCCGAGCGCGGCCGCGGCTTTCGCGTCCGCGACGCGGTGATCCCGATCGTGCCCGGCGCGATCTGCTTCGATCTGCTCAACGGCGGCAATAAGGCGTGGGGGCGCTTTCCGCCCTATCGCGACCTCGGCTATGCGGCTGCGAATGCCGCCTCTGACACCTTCGAGCTCGGCAGCGTCGGCGCCGGCATGGGCGCGACCACCGCCAATTTGAAAGGCGGCCTCGGCTCGGCGTCTGACGTGACCGACGACGGCGTCAAGGTCGCGGCGCTCGCGGTGGTCAACGCGGTCGGCAGCGTGACGGTCGGCGGCGGCCCGTGGTTCTGGGCGGCGCCGTTCGAGGTCGATAGCGAGTTCGGCGGCCGCGGCCTGCCGCCGTCGTTCACGCAGGACATGCTGAAGGTGCGGCTCAAGGGCGGCGCGGACGCCACCGCTGCCGAGAACACCACGCTGGTCGTGGTCGTGACCGATGCGCAGCTGACCAAGCCGCAGGCGCGGCGCCTTGCGATGATCGCGCAGACCGGCATGGCGCGCGCGATCTATCCGGTGCACGCTCCGCTCGATGGCGATGTGGTGTTTGCCGCCGCGACCGGCGCCAAGCCGATCGATCCGCTGTTCGGGCTGACCAAGCTCGGTGCGATCGCGGCCAACACGGTGGCGCGCGCGATCGCCCGCGGCGTCCATTCGGCGACCGCCCTGCCCTTCCCCGGCGCGCTGCCGAGCTGGCGGGACAGGTTTGGTTAGCCATAAGAGATTCGTTCGCGCAGCCCTATCATCGTCATTGCGAGCGAAGCGAAGCAATCCACAGCGCCGCTTGCCGAGATATGGATTGCTTCGTCGCTGCGCTCCTCGCAATGACGGCTACTAGCAAATCCACCTTACGCGCTGACCGACACGCTCGAGGAAGCCTGCGCGGAGATCGCCTGCGCCTGGCGCTGGATCAGCTGCTCGATGAAATTGTAGGACGAGGTCGCGCTGCTGCTGGCGGAGGACGAGGTCGTGCTGCTGGTGGTGGAGGCCGCCGCCGGCGATGTCATCGACACCTTCGAGCCGTCGGCATAGGTCATCGTGGTGGTGGTCGAGCCGTCGCTGTTGGTCACCGAGGTCGAGGTTGCGCCGTCGAGCGCCTGCATCAAGGGATCGGAGCTCGATCCGCTGCTGGAGCCGGACCCATCGGTCGCGCCGCCGGCGGCGTGATGGTGATGATGGCCGCCGCCCTTGTGGCCCTGCAGCGCCTGCGACATCTCGTCGAGGCTGACGCTGCCGTCGCCATTGGCATCGAGCTTGGCGAACACGTCGTCGGCCTGTGCGGTGTTGGTGCCGCCGGCGCCGAGCGCATTCTCGAATTCGGACTGGGTGATCTGGCCGTTGCCGTCGGCGTCGATCTGCGAGAACAGGTCCTGCAGCGCGTCCGACCGGCTGGTCGGGGTCGTGCTGGTGGAGGACGTGGTCTGCGATTGGCTCTGCGCGGCGAGTAGTGCGCTCATTGTCTCCGCCGAAATCTGCGTCGAGCCAGAGCCCGATCCAGCGCTGGTGCTCGTGCTGGTCGACGTCGAGGTGCTGGTCGCGGGCGCGAACAGGCCGGTCGACGGACTTCCCGAACTGGAGCTGCCCGTCTGCGCCGTCGACTTCGACGACATCAGCGAGCTGAGAAGATCGATGGCGGACGACGCAGCGCCTAACGCAAATAGCATGGCAATACTCCAACAAGGCCGCGGCCCCGCGGCTCAAACGCTTGTCAGTGGCTCAGCAAGGGGTGTGCCATGGCAAAAACCCAATAAAACCAGGCCTTGGCGCACCGATGCGGGTTCCGCGCACCCGGCAAGAGCTGCCGCCAGGGGCAGATTTTTCCGGTCTCCGAGCGCCGTCCGCTCGCATTGCCCGCCACGCGTCCGCATGTTAGGCGGGATCACCCGTCGCCCCCTGAAGTCTTTCGGAACTGCGCTATGACTCAGTCATTCACCCCGCGTCCCCTCGTTATCGCGCCGTCGATCCTGGCGTCGGATTTCTCAAAGCTCGGCGAGGAGGTCCGTGCCGTCGACCAGGCCGGCGCCGACTGGATCCATCTCGACGTGATGGACGGCCACTTTGTGCCGAACATCTCGTATGGCCCCGACGTCATCAAGGCGATGCGGCCGCACACCAAGAAGATCTTCGACGCCCATCTGATGATCTCGCCCTGCGACCCCTATCTCGAAGCCTTCGCCAAGGCGGGCTGCGATCACATCACCGTCCATGCCGAGGCCGGCCCACATCTGCATCGCTCGCTGCAGGCGATCCGCGCGCTCGGCAAGAAGGCCGGCGTCTCGCTCAATCCGGGCACGCCGCCGAGCGCGATCGAATATGTGCTCGACCTGATCGACCTCGTGCTGGTCATGTCGGTCAATCCCGGCTTCGGTGGCCAGGCCTTCATCCGCTCGGCGATCGGCAAGATCTCTGACGTCAGGGCAATGACGGCCGGCCGGCCGATCGACATCGAGGTCGATGGCGGCGTTGCGCCCGACGTCGCGGGCCAGCTTGCCGCCGCAGGCGCCAACGCCTTTGTCGCGGGCTCCGCGGTGTTCAAGGGCGGCACGGTCGAGGCCTACAAGACCAACATCGCCGCGATCCGCAACGCCGCCGCCGAGGCGCGCGGCGAAGCGATCTAGCCGCGGCAAGCAGGATCACTCCGCAGGTTCGGAGCGCCTGATCCGATCGGTCGTCCCACAGACTCGTCATGCCCGGGCTTGTCCCGGGCATCCACGTCTTGGTTTCTCGACGAAGAAAGACGTGGATGGCCGGGACAAGCCCGGCCATGACGATGAGATATTGGCGGCAGCCGATTAGAACAACGCGGGCGGCGTGACCGCGGCATCCGCCGCGTCGTCGCCCGCATCCGTCGCCGGCGCCAGCCGCGACGGCCGCACCACCGTTACCGTGCACGGCGCTTCCGCGGCGACCTTGGCGGAGACGCTGCCGAGCAGCGCGCGCCGCATCGAGGTCTGCCGCGCGCCGATGATGATGTGATCGACCAGATTGACATCGGCGAATTCCAGGATCGCCGCCGCCGGATCGATCGCCTCCAACACATGCACGGTCAGCCGGCTCTCCTCCAGCCTGAACGGCCGCGCCCAGTGCTGCAGCGCCACCAGGCGGTCGATGTGCTTGTTCTGGCCCTGCTCGTCATGGGTGCGATCGATCGCCAGCCGATTGAGCTTCAGCACGTTGACGCAGGCGAGCCGCGCCGACGGCGACGTCGACAGCACCCGCTCGGCAGTGATCCGGATGGTGTCATTCAGCGTCTCGGCGCCCTCGCCGAGATCGAGCGCGACGGCAACGATCGGGCTCGAGGCGAGTTGCGCCGCGACATCGGACTTCGGCTGCGGCGGCGCCGCACCGAGATTGAAGCGGCGGCGCCAGACCGTGCTAAGTGGATCGCGGTTGAGCCGCTGCGCCCGCGCCGTCAACTTGACCTGCTCGGGGTGGCCGAGATCGAAGGCAAGCTGCGCCGCGGTCGGATAGCGCGCGGCCGGGTCGATCTCGAGACACCGCAGCACGATCTCCTGCAGCCACGGCGGATAATCGGGCCTCAGTTCGCGCGGCGGATACGGATCGCGCCACAGCCGCCGGCGCATCCCGCGCAGGGTCTCGGTCTCGCCGAACGGGCGGACGCCGGTGGTAAAGAAATAGAGCAGCACGCCGAGCGAAAACAGGTCGCTGCGTGGATCGTCGCGCACCCCGAGCAGACGCTCCGGCGCCATGTAGGGCGCGGTGCCGTAAGGCAGCCGAAACTCCTCCTGCAGCAAGTCGGGCAGATGGTTGTGATGCGAGAGACCGAAATCGATCAGCACCGCCTCTCCGCGCTCGCGGAACATGATGCTGCTCGGCTTGATGTCGTGATGGATGACGTTCTGCCGGTGCAGGCTGGCGAGCGCGCTGGCGACCTTGCCGCCGATCACCCTCGCCTCGTCATAGGGCAGCGGCAGATCGCCGAGCCGCTTGTAGAGCGTCTGGCCTGGAATGCGCTCCATCACCACAAAGGCCTGGCGCTCGAAGTCGCCGGTGCCGAAACAGGCCGGCACGTGCAGCCCGGACAGCCGCGGCAGGATCATCTGCTCCATCTCGAAGCTGACGATCGCGGCCGGATCCTCGCCCTCCGAGGTGAGCGGCACCTTCATCAGGAGCGGCACGGTGATGCCGGGATGGGTGACGCTCCACAGCGTCGCCATGCCGCCGCGGTGCACCCGATCGCCGATGGTGAAGCCATCGATCTCGGCGCCCGGCCGCATCGTCAGCGCCGCCATGTCAGTCACCGGCCGATCGGCAGAC
Organism: Bradyrhizobium septentrionale; assembly: GCF_011516645.4. Taxonomy (NCBI): domain Bacteria; kingdom Pseudomonadati; phylum Pseudomonadota; class Alphaproteobacteria; order Hyphomicrobiales; family Nitrobacteraceae; genus Bradyrhizobium; species Bradyrhizobium septentrionale. The sequence continues at coordinate 9,147,802 of NZ_CP088285.1, forward strand.
GGTCGGCCAGCCAGTGCGGCAGGCCACTCGCCTTGATCCGCGCTGCGGCGGTCGCGACGTCGTAGGGCACCCGCAGATAGGTGATCTCGCGGCTTGCGGTGTCGAACATCGCAAACGACGCCGCGGGATCGCCATCGCGCGGCTGGCCGACCGAGCCGAGCACCGCAAGCCAGCGCCGCCCGGTCAGCAATTGCACCGGGACGCCCGCGGTCGGAACGAAGCTCGTCATCTTCGCGGTCGACGACATCGAGTAGAGCCCGGGACGATGGATGTGGCCGCAGAACGTGATCTGCAGCTCGGTCGCCATCATGCTGCGCGCGGCGTCCGACGTGTCGCGGACATAGCGCCACTTCGCCGGATCGGACGCCTCCGAATGCACGTAGAGCCGGTTGTCCTCCTCGCGGCTGATCGGCAGGCCGGCCAGGAAGGCCTTCTGGGGGGCGCTGAGCCGCTCGCGGGTCCAGTCGATGGCGGCCTGCGCATCGGCATTCATGCTGTCGCTCGGCACACCGATCGCATTGTCATGATTGCCGCGCACCGCGATCGCGCCGCGGGCCGCGAGGTCCATCACCGTATCGACGGCCCATTCGGGATCGGCACCGTAGCCGACGATATCGCCGAGGCAGATCAGCCGCTCGGCGCCGCGCGCACGCGCAGCGTCGAGACAGGCGGCGAAGGCCTGCCGGTTGGCATGAACATCGGCAAACAGTGCAAGCCGCATCGTGGTCCTCGTCCGACATCAAGCACATGCGGCCCCGGGCTCGCAATCGGGCCGAAGGCATCGGACGTTCAGGGGATATGGGAAGAAGCGCTGGCTAGTGCTTGCAGGCCTGAAGCCCCTTCATCAGCAAGCTGATCAGGGCGTCGATCCGCGACGGGCATTCCGGCTTGGCCCATTCCTCGGCATGCGCCGGGTGATGGTAGCGGACGGTGGCGTCGAACACGGCACGCGCGGTTGCCTTGACGTTGTCGATCTCGAACACGCCTTGCGAAACGCCGTCGGACAGGATTTTCGCGACCAGATCGACCTGCTTGTCCTTATAGGCCTCGACCACCTCGCGCGCCTCCTGGGCCAGCGCGAGATAGGTCGCGAACATCTCGGGATCGTCGCAGACCTTCTTCTGCTTGATCGCAAACATGGTCCGCAGCCACTGCTCCAGCCGCTCCGGCGCCGGGCCCGAGGCGGCCGCCAGCTTGCAGAGGGGTTCGTTGGCGCGGTCGAGCCAGCGTTTGGCGACCGCGTCGCGGAGCGAGGCTTTGCTGGGGAAATGACGGTAGACGCTGCCGTGGCTGACATCCAGCGCACGGGCAACGTCGACAACGGTGGCCTTGGCGAGCCCGAAGCGCCTCAAAACATCCTCGGTTGCTTCGAGGATCCGCTCGGGTGTCAAAACCACCGCCTCGTTCATGCGTTTACCGTCTGGTTATCGCTGTCCTGGCCGCGGCTGAACTTGGCGGCCTGGGCGGCCAAGTGGCGGGCGACGCGAAGATTGAGCCACTGTTGAATCTGGGCGGTCAATTGAAAGATTTCTATCGTCATGGAGGTAGTCCTTCGAGGTAGTCAAATTACGTCCGGCTCTCCCGGCCAAACGCCGGAACAACCACTAGGCGCCCTCCTCCCTTGGGCTGTTGATTATATACACCATCCCGCTGACAGATTTCAATATCTGTCAGACACTATCCTGAGGATGACAGCTATGCACGGAACGCGCCTGCTGCGGGACATGCGGGGCGGACTTGGGGTCGGATCTGGGGCAGGAATCGAAAGGGGCCGCTTCACGCAGCGGCCCCTTTGCCGGGAAAAATGGCTTCGGGATAAAATCTAGCCCCGGTTGTCCACAGACTACACGGTTCAGGGAGTTGAGGAATTCCGGATGATTACTGTCCACCCCGCTGACTGATTATTGGCGATCCCTATTTTTGTGCCACTCCTCTGAATGGTGCGCGTCCCCTATTGCTGCTCGTCCTTGGGGGGCATCCGGGGCGGCGGCAGCGGCGTAAAGACCGCCCCCTGCGCGCCCGCCGGCGGGGGCACGAAGGTGCCCGTCGTGGAATCGCCGCCTGTGGTCTCGAGGATCGTCTTCGGCGTGATGTACTCCCTGACGAGGTCCATGATGGTGCCGTCGCCACCGCCGAAATCGGCCGCACGTCCGCCCTGCGGATGCCCGGCCTTGATCTCGTTCTCGGCGGTGTGGGTCTGCTCGGCCAAGGCGTCGCTGTAGGGAACGCGGAAGGCGCGCGGCACCGCGCTCGGCCGGTTGTCCTCGTCGAGCTCCTCGACCCAGAGATAGATCGAGCCCGGGTCGCTTTCCAGCGAATGCGGCTCCACGATCCGCGAATACAGCAGCTTGAAGTTTGCCGGCAATCTTTCCGCGGACGCCCAGCCGAGCAGGCCGCGCATGCCGCCGAAGCTGACGAAATAGAACGCGCTGGTCACGACGATGACGAACGCCTTCAGCGACCAGTGCAGCCGCGCATAGACCAGCACGATCAAGAGCAGCGCGCCGATCACCGCATAGGCGACCGCAAGCGTGAGGACGATCGACTGCAGGCTATTCACGGCGGATCTCCCTGACGCCGGTTTTCGGATCGACATCGGCGCCGTTGCGCCAGCTGCTGCGGAAGGTCTCGAGCAACGATTTCGGCCGCCGGTCGACGTTGATCACCTTGCCTTCGGCATCGAGACGAAACCGCACCGCGGTCTTCTCGTCGCCGGTGTGATCGACTGTTAGCTTGTCGTCGAAGATCACCTGCGCGGTCGGATTGAGCTTCTGCACCTTGACATTGGCCTGCACCGGCTCGCCGGTCGTCGCCACGAAATGCGAGATGTTGACGGTGTATTCGCCAGCGACGATGCCGCGCAGCGTGACGATCTCCTCGCGGATCGGCGAGGCGATCTTCTTGCCGTTGACGATGATGAAGTCGTTGGCGCCGCCGCGATCATCGCGGTCGAGCGTCAGGAAACCGGCCTCGCGATGCCGGTACCAGGCGATGTTGCCGGCCGGATCCTGCACGAACAGGTCGAGATCGTCAGGATGATTGTCCGGCCAGTCCATCGTGATGATGAACTCGGCCTTGGATTCGATCTTGCCTTCCTTGGAGTCCGGCGACACCGCCAGCAGCGCCAGGAAGAACAGGAAGGCGATCACCTGCAGCGCCTTGAACAGCATGACGCCGAGCGGATCGAACGGCTCCTCGCGCGGATAGAGGCCGAACTCATCCATCATGTCGGCGTTCCAAGGCGACGCTCCAAAGCCGGGGTGACGTGCGTCTCAGTCAGCACGACGGCATCGGAAAACACCCGCTGGGTCGCGGAATCGAGCATGTAGTACTGGATCCGGACCAGGATCGATCCGATCAGCCCGGCCAGCGTCGTGTACATCGCGACCGCCATGCCGTCGCTCATCAGGCCCATCGAGGATTTCATCGCGACCTTGTCGGCGGCATCGAGCGAGGCGATCGGCGCCAGCATGATGATGAATCCGATGATGGTGCCGAGCAGGCCGAGCTTCATCAGCGTGTCGGAAACAAAGGCGCCGAAGCCGTTGGAACCGCGCAGGCGGTCGGCCAGCGTCCGCAGCAGCAGGGTCTGGTCGATGCGGCCTTTGGCCTGGGCCTCGGCCTTCTGCACCAGGCTCTTGATGTGATCGGTGACGAGGCCACCGGGCAGGCCGCGCGTATCTGACACAAGCGCCCTGGCGCCATCGGGCGCCGCGAGGATCGCGCGGCAGCCGCGCGCCACCTCGCCTTCCCGCGCAATTGCCCGCGTCCGCCAGAAGCAATGGATGCAGGTGAGGATGTAGAGCACGGCGATGACGCTGGAAATGTAGGTGCGGTCGGACGACACCATCAGGCGGATCAGCCCGTAGCGCCACAGCAGGAAGGCGGCGAACACCGAAAGGCCGGTGAAGATCATCCAGAGCAGCAGGACGCTGCGCTCCGCCGCCTCCGGGCCGGCCGATGCGGCCACAGCTTCGACCTTGGCATCCATACTGCGCTCGCTCCCTGTGTTCCATGAGGCTCTGCGAGGGCCTCATTTGCCGTTAGAGCAGAGCCGGCCGGTGCCGTCCAAAGACATCTGCCCAAGTTTCGTCGGGCAAATTTCCCGACCTGCATAGCTTCGCATGCTTGCGATTGGCGGGGAATACCGGTGCTGTTAGCATCGCTCTCTCGTTTGAGCACGACCTCCGCGCACACGCGTTCCGCGTTTGTCGCGAGGGAAACCGGCTCACGCTTTTCCGGATCATGTTCCGGCCGTGGAGTGATCGCATGCGCCTCGTGCTTCAACTGGTCGCCCGCCTGCTCGTCATCGTCGCGCTGTGCCTCGGCGCCGCCACCGTCTGGGCCACGATCGACGCCTATCGCAGCGTCGATCGCGCCACCGCGGCGTCCGCCGAGCGGGTCTCGCAGGCGCTCGAGGCGCTGTACTGGCGCGAATTGCTGCTGCGCAGCAACCGGATGCGCGAGCAATTGCTGCCGGCGCCGGAGTGGCGCACCATCGAAACCATGGGCCTGATCGCGCCCGGGATCTGCGTGCAATTCGAACCGGCCGGCGCGTTCGAGAAGCCGCTGTGCGGCCAGAGCAAGGGCATCGGCAACGCGCCGCCGCGCTGGTTCGCGGCGGGAGTGCAGATGGTGCTCGGCGATCACGCCACCGTCGACCGGCCGATCAGCGCCCGCACCGCGACCGCGGGAACCGTCCGCGCGACCTCCGATCCGGATGCCGCCACCGCGCTCGCCTGGCAGCACATCCTGGACAACATCCATGTCGCGCTGCTGATGGCGCTCGCCATCGCGCTGCTCGCCTCGCTTGCCATCGCGCATACGCTGGCGCCGGCCCACGCGATCGTGTCAGCGCTGCGGCGCATGGCTGACGGCGAGTACCGCACCCCGCTGCCGCGCGTCCGCTCGATGGATCTCGCGATGATCGGCCGCGCCGTCGGCGATCTCGGCGACCGCCTCGCGCAGGCCGAGGAGGAACGCACGGTGCTGACGCGGCGGCTGCTCGAAATCCGCAACGACGAACGCCGCACACTGGCGCGCGAGCTGCACGACGAGTTCGGCCAGAACCTCACCGCGATCCTCGCCTTCGCCAACACGATCGAGGCAAGCGCCGGGGACAAATACGCCGCCGGGACCGAAATTGCGCAGGACGCGCGGATGATCTCGCAGGCGACGCGCCGCATCATGGCCTGCCTGCGCGATACGCTGAACCGGCTGCGCCATCCGCCGGCCGAGGAGCTTGGGCTGGAGGCAAGCCTGGTCAATCTGGTCGACAGCTGGCGGTCGCGCACCGCGACGCAGCCGCTGATCCAGCTCGATATGCAGGGCGACCTTGCCGATATCAGCGGCACGGTCGCAGCCACCGCCTATCGCGTCGCGCAGGAGTGCCTCACCAACGCGCTGCGCCACAGCGACGCGCGCGAGATCGTGCTGCGGATCGAGCGGCGGACCGGAGCCGAGAACGCGCTGTTGGTGCGGGTCGAGGACGATGGCGGCGGCGACGCCGCCAAGGTGGCGCTGTCGGCGGGCTTCGGCCTCACCGGCGTCAGCGAGCGCGTCGCGGCGCTCGGCGGTTCGCTGTCGATCGCACGCGCCCGCCGCGGCCTCTCCGTCGCCGCCACGATTCCGCTTGCCGCCTGAGATGACGACCGCGAAGACCCCAACCTTGAAGACTCGGGGCATCTCGATCCTCTTGGTCGACGATCATCCCGTCGTCCGCCAGGGCTACCGGCGCGTGCTCGAGCACCAGGACGATTTCCGCGTGGTCGCCGAGGCCGACAACGCCGCCAATGCCTACCGGGAGTTCAAGTCGCACACGCCCGACGTCGTCGTGATGGACATCTCGATGCCGGGCGCGAGCGGGCTGGAAGCGATCCGCAACATCCGCGCGCGCGACGCTGATGCCCGCATCCTCGTCTTCAGCATGCACAGCGAGGCGGCCCAGGTGAAGGCGGCGTTCAGCGCCGGCGCCAGCGGCTTTGTCACCAAGGGCAGCGAGCCGGCCGAGCTGATCGCGGCGATCCGCTCGGTGGCGCGCGGCGAGCCCGCCATGAGCGACGACGTCGCCCGGGTGCTCGCGCTGGAAAGCCTGGTGCCGACCAGATCGGCGCTCGACCAGCTCGGCGAGCGGGAGATCGAGATCCTCCGCCAGCTCGCGGCCGGCAACACCAAGGAGCAGATCGCGGCCAACCTCAACCTCAGCACCAAGACCGTGCAGAACTACCACTACCTGATCAAGGCCAAGACCGGCCTGCGGACCGACGCCCAGCTGGTCCGCCTGGCCGTCGAATGCGGCCTGGCGAACCTGTAGCGGGACCGCTCCCTCGCCCCGCTCTTGCGGGGAGAGAGCTGGGGTGAGGGGCTGTTTCCGCAGATTCGGTAACAGCGAGATTCGCGGAGACTCCCCCTCACCCGGAACGCATCTTGCGATGCGTTCCGACCTCTCCCCGCACGCGGGGCGAGGTGAAGGGGAGCCGGGCTCAACCGGTCTTTTGCCTCCCGAAACAGCCGGTTTTCCCCTCCAAATGCCCCGAATGGGTGGCCTCCCCCGGCCCGATTTGCTAAAGCACGGCGTAAAAAACAATTCGGCCGGGAGCAGCCTTTGCACCCCGCCCCGCTTCGGAGTTTTCGATGATCCCCCGCTATACCCGCCCGGAAATGGCTTCCATCTGGGAGCCGCAGACGCGTTTCAAGATCTGGTTCGAGATCGAGGCGCATGCCGCCGACGCGCTGGCCGAGCTCGGGGTGATCCCCAAGGAAGCCGCCAGGACGATCTGGGCCAAGGGCAAGGACGCCACCTTCAACGTCGAGCGGATCGACGAGATCGAGCGTGAGACCAAGCACGACGTCATCGCCTTCCTGACCCATCTCGCCGAGATCGTCGGTCCCGAGGCCCGCTTCGTGCACCAGGGCATGACCTCCTCCGACGTGCTCGACACCTGCCTCAACGTCCAGCTCAAGCGCGCCGCCGACCTCTTGATCGCCGATCTCGACCGGGTGCTGGCGGCGCTGAAGACGCGCGCCTTCGAGCACAAGATGACACCGACCATCGGCCGCTCCCACGGCATCCATGCCGAGCCGGTCACCTTCGGCCTCAAGCTCGCCTATGCCCATGCCGAGTTCGCACGCGCCCGCGCCCGCCTGGTCGCCGCGCGCGACGAGATCTCGACCTGCGCGATCTCCGGCGCGGTCGGCACCTTCGCCCAGATCGATCCGCGGGTCGAAGAGCACGTCGCGAAAGCGATGGGGCTGCGGCCAGAGCCGGTCTCGACGCAAGTCATCCCGCGCGACCGCCACGCGATGTATTTTGCCACCCTCGGCGTGATCGCCGCCTCGGTCGAGCGGCTCGCGGTGGAGGTGCGCCATTTGCAGCGCACCGAGGTGCTGGAAGCGGAAGAGTTCTTCTCCGAAGGCCAGAAGGGCTCCTCGGCGATGCCGCACAAGCGCAATCCGGTGCTGTCGGAAAATCTCTCCGGCCTGTCGCGCATGGTGCGCGCCTATGTGACGCCGGCCCTGGAGAACGTCGCACTGTGGCACGAGCGCGATATCTCGCATTCCTCGGCCGAGCGCATGATGGGCCCCGATGCCACCGTGACACTCGACTTCGCGCTGGTTCGCCTCGCCGGTCTGATCGAGAAGCTCCTGGTCTATCCGCAGAACATGCAGAAGAACCTCGACCGGCTCGGCGGCCTGGTGCATTCGCAGCGCGTCCTGATCGCGCTGACCCAGAAGGGCGCCAGCCGCGAGGACGCCTACAAATTCGTGCAGCGCAACGCGATGCCGGTGTGGCGCGGCGAAGGCGACTTCCAGACGCTGCTGAAGCAGGACGCGGACGTGAAGAAATACATGACCGATGCCGAGATCGAGGAGAAGTTCGACCTCGGCTATCACCTCAAGCATGTCGACACGATCTTCAAGCGGGTGTTCGGCGAGAGCTGAAGACCTTCTCCGTCATTCCGGGGCACGCGCACCGCGCGTGAACCCGGAATCTTGTGCCCCGATCTCGAGATTCCGGGTTCGATGCTGCGCTTCGCCCCGGAATGACAGTCGCTTTTCCGTGACAAAGCGGCGGGTTACGCTACGCTGACCCGCCCTACGAATGACAAGAAAACGGACGGTCCCCATGCCCATCGTCAATCGCGTTGCCGCCCTCTCGGATGAAATGGCCGCCTGGCGCCACGACTTCCACGAGAACCCCGAACTGCTCTACGAGGTCCACCGCACCGCCGGCATCGTCGCCGACAGACTGCGCGAGTTCGGCTGCGACGAGGTGGTGACGGGGATCGGGCGCACCGGCGTGGTCGGCGTGATCCGCGGCCGCAAGTCCACCTCTGGAAAGACCATCGGGCTGCGCGCCGACATGGACGCGCTGCCGATCGCAGAAGCCTCGGGCGTCGCCTACGCCTCCAAGATTCCCGGCAAGATGCATGCCTGCGGCCATGACGGTCACACCGCGATGCTCTTGGGCGCCGCGAAATATCTCACCGAGACGCGCAATTTCGACGGCACCGCGATCGTGATCTTCCAGCCCGCCGAGGAAGGCGGCGCCGGCGGCAAGGCGATGGTCGACGACGGGCTGATGACCCGCTGGGGCATCCAGGAGGTCTATGGCCTGCACAACATGCCGGGCTTGCCCGAGGGTTATTTCGCGACCACGCCGGGCCCGATGCTGGCCTCGTCGGACACGTTGAAAATCGTCGTGCACGGCAAGGGCGGCCACGCCGGCGCCGCCCCGCACGAGGCGGTCGACAGCGTGCTGATCGGCGCCCAGATCATCAATGCGCTGCAATCGATCGTGTCGCGCAATGTCGATCCGCTGAAATCCGCCGTCATCTCGATCACGATGTTCGAAGCCGGCACCGCGTTCAACGTGATCCCGGAGACCGTCACGCTGGGCGGCACCGTGCGCACGCTTGATCCGGGAGTGCGCGATCTGGTCGAGCGCCGGATCGGCGAGGTCGCCTCCAGCATAGCCAAAGCCTATGGCGGATCGGCCGAGACCGACTATGGGCGGATGTATCCGGTGACGCTGAACCACGCGCGCGAGGCCGGCGTCGCCGCCGAGGTCGCCCGCGATGTGGTCGGCGCCGACCGCGTCAATGACAATCTGGTGCCGGTGATGGGCGCCGAGGATTTTGCCTTCATGCTGGAAGCGCGCCCCGGCGCGTTCATGTTCCTCGGCATGGGCGACGGCCCGATGTGCCACCACCCGGCCTACAAGTTCAACGACAACATCCTCGGCCACGGCGCGTCCTACTGGGTGCGGCTGGTCGAGAAGCAGATGCCGGCGGGCTAGCTCAGCATGAGCCTAGGTTGAATAGCGGCCGCGAAGGCGACCTGCTCCCTCTCCCGCTTGCGGGGGAGGGCTGGGGTGGGGGCTCTCTCCGCGAGTCACATTGTGGAGAGAGCCCCCACCCGCATCGCATCTTCAATGCGATGCGACCTCCCCCGCAAGCGGGAGAGGTGCATGCAGTCTGCCGCAAGATCGATCCAAACCGAATCCATCATGCGCTAGCTAAAGCCCGCTTAGCGCACGACATCACGCATATCAGCGGCTCGCGGCCGTGACCGCTGGTGTCACGGCCGCGGCTGCTGTTGCGTCGTGCAGTGAATGCCGCCGCCGCCGGCGGCGATGCCGTCGATGTTGAGCTGGATGATTTCCCGGTCCGGAAACAGCGCGCGCAACGTGTCGCGCGCGTTGCGGTCCGCGATCGCGTCGCCGAATTCAGGCGCGATCACGGCGCCGTTGCAAACATAGAAATTGATGTATCCGGCGGCGAAGTCCTTGTTGACCTTTGGCCGCACCGTCGACGGCCCCTGCAGCACCACGACCTCCAGGCGCCGGCCCTTCGCATCGACAGCGCCGCGCAGGAGGTCGAGGTGCCGCCTCGTCACCGCATGGTCAAACGACGACGGGTCCATCTCCAGTCCGGCCACGACAACGCCGGGACTGGCAAAGCGTGCATAGAAATCGGTATGCCCGTCGGTGATGTCCTTGCCGGCAATGCCAGGCAGCCAGATGATCTTGTCCAGCCCGAGCAGGCGAGACAATTCGGCCTCGCATTCGTCCCGGGACACACCCGGATTGCGATTTGGATTGAGGACGCAGCTTTCGGTGATGATGGCAGTCCCCTCGCCGTCGACTTCGATCCCGCCGCCTTCCAGCACCAGGCGGGCCTTGATGAACACGGCTTTTGCGGCCCGGGCCACGTTCGCGGCGACCTCGGCATCGAGCGCATGGCGTTGCTTGTTGCCCCAGCCGTTGAAGTTGAAACCGACGGCGCCGAGTTGCCCCGACGGATCCCTGACAAAAACCGGCCCGGTATCGCGCATCCACACGTCGTCGATCGCTTGAACGACGAGGCTGACCGAGGGGCCGCACAGCCGCGCGGCGATCTCCTGATCCTCCTCGCGCACCAGCATGTTGACGCGTTCATAGGCCGCGATCGCCTTGGCAATGCCGGCGAGATTTTCCCGCGCGACCGGAAGCAGCTTGCCACCCCAGATCGCGGCGCTGGCGCCAAAGGCCATCCAGGTCGCGGCATGCGGAGCGCCCTCGTCCGGCATCCGCCAGTTCGCATGATCCTGCGCCAATTGATCCACGAGCGCTCCGGCCGCGGTGGCCCTCCCTGTTTGTCACAAGGTAGCGCAGTTAGCCTCGCACGCGTGACCAATTTGGGACGCCCGGAGCCGCGGGCCGCCGCGAGGCTCTAGCGGGCGCCGTCCGCCTCACCCGCCCCCGCCATCCGTGCCACGACGCGGTCGCGCCTGACGAAATGATGGAAGGCGACCGCCGCGAGGTGCAGCACGATCAGCGCGAGCAGCACGTAGGCAAAGAAGATGTGGCGATCCTCATAGGCATCCGCCGCCGCCTTGTCGGGCGAGGTGATCTGGGGCACGTGAAACAGGCCGAAGAAATCAGAATAATTCTGCGCGCGGGCGCCGGAATGCGCCCAGCCCAGCATCGCCACCAGGATGGTGACGGCATAGAGCGCACCGTGGCTGATGCGGGCGGCGATCCGCTGCCAGGAGGGCGTGTCGGCCGGCAGCGCCGGCGTCGGATTGACGCCGCGCCAGACCAGCCTCAGCACCGTGAGCAGCAACACCAGATAGCCGATGTCGGCATGGATCGACCGATAGAAGAACTTGTCCGCCCGTGCCGGGATGTGGTTCATCCACCAGCCATAGGCCAGCATGCCGATGATGGTGATGCCCAGCACCCAGTGGAACGCACGGGCAAGCGAGCCCCAGCTCGCGGTGGTATTGCGGATCATGGTGGATTGGTCCCCGGCGGCCCCGTTTGGATTTCGCACGTCGCAGCAATAGCTTGCCCTGATACTTGCAGGTATCTGCCAAAGCCATATGAAATTCCCGCCCTTCACCGCCTTTTGTCGGCCCAACTCGCCGGATAGCCAAAAACAACTGAATGGTAACCCTGGTTCGGATAGAATTTCCGCGTGTCCAATCCCCCAACCATCCTTGTCTTCGATTCCGGCCTCGGCGGCCTCACCGTGCTGCGCGAGGTCGTCCGCGCCCGGCCCGACGCGCACTACGTCTATGTCGCCGACGACGCGTTCTTCCCCTATGGCCACCACAGCGAGGACGAGATCGTCGCCCGCGTGGTGCCGCTGGTCGGCGAGCTGATCGAGGCCCATGCGCCCGACCTCGTCGTGATCGCCTGCAACACCGCGTCGACGCTGGTCATGTCGCATCTGCGCGATGCCTATCCCTTGCCCTTCGTCGGCACGGTGCCGGCGATCAAGCCGGCCTGCGCCTCGTCGAGAACCCGGCGCGTCTCGGTGCTCGGCACCAGGGGCACCGTGAAGCGGGAATATACCCGCAAGCTGATCTCGGATTTTGCGCAGGGCTGCGAGGTGACGCTGGTCGGCTCCGGCGAGCTCGCCTCGCTGGCGGAGGCCGCGCTGAGCGGGCAGAAGGTGCGCGACGAGGACATCGCGGCCGAGCTCGCGCCCTGCTTCGTCGGCGATGGCGCTGACGACCCCGCCCGCACCGACACCGTCGTGCTCGCCTGCACGCATTACCCGCTGCTGCTGGAACGGCTGACCAGGCTCGCGCCCTGGCCGGTCGACTGGATCGATCCGGCACCGGCGATCGCCCGCCGCGTCGCCGATTTGCTCGGCCCGGCCGGCTCGGAGAGCGACGAGGCCGGTGCCGAGATGATCTTCACCTCGAAGCGCCCGCACAGGCTGACCGAAGCGCTGACGCCGTTCTTCGGCGGCCGCGTCCCGGCCTGATGCTTTTCGCCGTCACCATGTGCTGCTAGCTTCCGCTCGCCTCATCGAGGGAGCACTGCATTGACTTCAGCATCGCTGCCGCCGCTCAACCGCCTGCGCCAGGCGTGGCGCGACAAGCGCCCGACCTTCGGCGCGATCGCGACCATTCCGAGCATCCAGACCGTACAGATCATGGCGCAGTCGCTGGACTGGATCATCGTCGATCTCGAGCACGGCCCGATCGATCTCGGCACCGCGCATGCGATGATCGTCGCCACCTCGGGCACACCCTGCGTGCCGATGGTGCGGATCGCCGCCAACGAGCCCTATCTAGCCAAGGCGCCGATGGACATCGGCGCGCTCGGCATCAATTTCCCGATGATCTGCAATCGCGGCGACGCCGAGAAGGCGGTGCGCAGCGTGCGCTATCCGCCGAATGGCGACCGGCTCTGGGGGCCGTTCCATGCGCCGTTCCGCTGGGGCGTCTCGATGAACGACTACATGGCGACCGCCGACGACGACATGATCTGCATGATCACGATCGAGCATGTCGAGGCCGTGAACCGTATCGACGAGATCATGGCAACGCCCGGGATCGACCTCGCGGTGATCGGGCCCGGCGATCTCGCCACCTCGATCGACAAGCGCGGCCTGCCGGACGATCCCGAAGTGGTCGCGCTGATGCAGCGCGCCGAAGCAGGCATCATGAGGAGCGGCGTGCCGATCGGCGGCGTCGCCCGCACCGCCGAGCAGGCCAATGCGATGATCGACCGCGGTTACCTCGCGCTCGCGCTCGGCTTCGACTGGTCGCTGTTCCAGCGCGGCATCGCCGCCGCATTCGCCGGGATCAGGCGGTAAGAAGACGCTAGACTGTCGCGAGATAAAGGCTCGGATCGAAATATTGCGTGGCCGGCGTCGCGGCTGCGATCGGCGCCTCGGTCAGGAAGAAATCGCTGACCTGCTGCAGCCATCGGGCCACGGAGCCGTCGGCATAGAGCCGTTTCCACTCCCGCGACGAGAACATCTTCTGCGCGGCCAGCGCCTCCTCGATATCGGCGATCGTGGCTTGCGGATAATGCTTCTTCTGCAACGCGCCGGCCACCGCCTTGCCGTTGCGCAGCATGTGGTCGTTGGCGTCGGCCCAGCCGCGGATGATCCGGGCGAACACGTCGCGGTTGGCGGCAAAATAGTCCTGGCGGGAGACCCAGCCGCCGACGACGGCGGATTGCGGATAGTAGGCGGATGCGTCGACCAGCTTGACGGCGCCGGGCGCCTTTTCACGCACCGTGATATTGAACGGAACCCACAGCGCGACGGCGGGCACCTCGCCTGCGACGAACGCGTTCACCGCCGCGGACATGCTGCTGTTTGCGATTTCGACGTCGGCTGGCGCGAGCCCGTTGGCGCGCAGCGCGCGATCCAGGAAGATGTGGGCGGTCGTCATCCTGGTGGTCGCAATGCGCTTGCCGCGCAGGTCGGCGAATGTCGTGACGCCCTTGTCCGGCCGCACCCAGAGCTGAGCGGTCGCGATCTCGATATCGTTGACAAGGAACGCGGTGTAACCGCCGCGCGGCAGCAGGCTCGAGATGACGCCGCCGGCCGAGAGCACGTCGAGCTTGCCGGCGGCCATCGCCTCTACCACCTCGAAACCGGTGTTGTACTCGACCAGATCGAAATCGATTCCTTCCCGGTCGAACGAGCCGCGGTCGAGGCCGGTGAGAATCTGGCCGTCGACGGCGACGACATGGAGATAGCCGAGCCGCAGCCGGGCTCGCTCGCGCGCGATCGCAGGCGTCCCGAGCGCGGCAGCGCCGAGCGCGGCCCTGAGGAGAAAGCGCCGCCGGCTGGTCCTGCGAGACAATAGCCTGGCCCCGACCTGCATCTCAGTGCACCGGATGATCGAGCAGCGGTTGCGGGAAGACCTCACGCAGCCGTTCGGCGTGGTATTGCGCGACGCCATCCCCGGGATATTCGGCCAGGAAGTCGGCAATGTGCAGCAGCGCCGTGGCGGGCTCGGCGCCGCGGATCGCAGCGTAGACGGCCTCCCAGCACGCGCAGAACGTCAGCTCGGATTCGCCGCGCGCGCCGCGGAGCTCGTAGACCGTGATTGCCTCGGCAAAGCCCTTCGGCCGGATCTGGTCGACGCTGCGGAACGCGAATTTGTGTTCGGCGCGCGCCCGCACCGCGGCGCTGACCAGCACCTGCGTGCCGTAATTCTTGTTGAGGCCCTCGAGCCGCGAGGCGAGATTGATGGTGGCGCCGAGCGCGGTGTAGTTCATGCGGTCGGCGGAGCCGACATTGCCGACCACAGCGTCGCCGAGATGCAGACCGAACCGTGTGGTGTAGGCCGGCCAACCCTCGCTGCGGAACGCCTTGTTCAGCTCAGCGTTGCGCTGAAGGCAGTCCAGCACGGCCTCGCAGGCGTGAATGGCGTGATCGGGATCCTGGTCGGGCGCATTCCATAGTGCCATCACAGCGTCGCCGATGAATTTGTCGATGGTGCCATGGTGTTTCATGATCGCCTCCGACATCGCGGCGAAATAGCGCGAGGTGAAGATCATGACCTGCGACGGATCGGCTTTCTCCGTCTTCGCGGTGAAGTCGGCGACGTCGGTGAAGAGCACCGTGACCTCGCGCCTGACGCCGCCGAGCTTCAGCGATGCGCCGGACGCCATCAGCTGGCGCACGATCGGCTGCGGAATGAAGCTGGAGAAGTTTCGCACGACGGTGCGCATCGTGAACACCGAACGGCCGAGCTCGTCGAGCTCGCCGATCGCCGATCGCATCCGCGGCCGGTCGGCGAGCTGAAAGCGCTGGATCTCGTCGGTCTGCCGCGCCAGCTCGCGCAGCGAGCGGGCGAGCAGCGAGCCGAGCCAGAATGCGAACGGCAGCATCGCGGCCACGAAGCCGAGCGCGATGGCAAACAGCGCGCGCCGCTCCGAGATGATCTGGGCAAAGAATTCGTCGAGCGGGGCGACCACCGCAAGGCGGATGTTGGCCGTCCCGGCGGTCTCGATGCGGTGAAAGGCCGCCACCAAAGTTCGCCCGTCCGCATCGGCGAAGAACTGCTGCGCGCGTCCGTCGCTGCGCCAGGACTGGATCGCCGCGGACAGGCCGGGAAGCTTCAGGGCCTCGATCCGCGGCAACGCGTCGCGGCGCTCGGCCATCAGATCGCGCATCTCGGGATGGCCGACGATGCGGTCGGCGTCGTTGAACAGAAAGGCCAGCCCGGATTTGCCGAGCTTTTGCCGGCTCAGCATCTCCTCCAGCCGGTTGAGCAGGAGGTCGGCGGCCACCACCCCGCGGCGGCCCTCCTTGAGCGGGATGCGCAACGTATAACCGGGCTCGCCGGTCGCATAGAACACATAGGGGCCAGTGAGCAGCGTCTTGCGGTCCTTGAAGGCCTCGACATACCAGGGCCGCTGCCGCGGATCATAGCTGTCCGGCCCCGCCACCTCGCCGACCTGGATCAGGTTCTCCGACAGGAACAGTGTCACCGGCGCAGCCACAGCCGCTCCGGTGCGCGCAATCACCACGACGCGGTAGACCGCGTCGGCATCGACATTGAGCGCCGCGCGGAATTGCGGCTTGGCGCGGTCGATGACGTCCATCTCCAGGAACGAGCCGTCTTCGTAGCCGACATAGAGATTGAAGATCTGCGGATTGTTGCGCAGCATCGAGGCCAGCAGGGCGTAGAGCCGGCTGTTGTCGGCGATGTCGGCCTCCTGGATCGCCGGCAGCCCGGCCAGGATGTCGAGATTGTCGCGCACGTTCTTGAACTGCGCGTCGATGCGGTCGGCGCCGAGCTGTCCCACCTTGTCGATGAAGGTGCTCGCGGCCATCTGCGTGATCGACGAAACCCGCCTGAAGCTGAGATAGACCAGCGTCAGACCGACCACCAGCACGGCGGCGATGAACACCGCGATGATCGAGGTACGGAAGCCGATCCGAACCGGCCTCCGGCTGGTCGCACGCACGTCACTCATCGGGCTTGTTGTCCGCCTCCCCTAATACTTCCGAACGATCGGCTTCGCCGGCGCCGTCTCGGGCGGCGCTGGCGAGATCGCGAAGGTGACCCATGTGCTCCAGCCGCTCGGCCGGTTCTCCGTCGCGAGATCCTTGTAGCCCTTGAGGTTCAAGTAGCCTTGGTAGCCTTCGGACAGGTTCGGAAACAGGAATCCAACTTGCGGGCCGATGCCGACCGTCATGCCTCTGAAGCCTCCGAGGACCGCGCCTGGACCACTGTCGTCGGTCAGTTGCTGGAAGTAGTAGCCGACAACGCCGATCTGGAACGTCTTGGTGAGGAATTTCGAGGCCGCCCAATCGATATGGAAGTCGATGCCGTTCTGGTACTGCAGATCCCGGTTAGGGGCGCTGTAGGTCAGGCCGGCGACGACGGAGAACTCGTTGCCGGCCTTGGGGTCGAAATAGGTGTAGCCGGCGCCGGCATCGATGGCGGCGAAGCCGAGACTGAGGTTGGCAAGGCGATTCGCATCGTAGGTGCCGCTCGGGATGTTGCCGGTGACGTAGACCATCTCGTTGTGGACGCCCTGGTTCCATTTGAGCGTCCCCTGATAGAACACGTCGGCGAAGGTGGTGCGGTTGTCGGTCCGGACGCCCGAGACGGTGTTGCCGAGCGGGCCCGTCAGCGTGGCGCCGACGCCGACGCCAACGTTGCCCGGCGCGCCGAGGATCGTGAGCGCCGCCTGGCCACCGAGCACCGGCAACGCCGAGGTGTAGGTGATGCCCTGGACCAGGGCGTCGGCATGATCGGTGAGGCCGACGGCCACCGCGCCACGGCCGCCGCCGGGAAGCACGAAGTTGGCCCCTCGGCCGCCGCTCGACTGCAGATGCAGGTAGATCGTGGCATAGGACCATCCCGGCACCGCTGGCGCGGCGGCAAGACTTCCGAACGCGCCGGGAAGCCAGAAGCTCAATCCACCGGCATCGGCCAACGCTGTGCGCGGCATCGTCGCCAGCGCCAGTGTGCCAACAATGCCGAGTATGGCGCACCTGTGATGTTTGACCATCGTCATCCCGACATCCCCACTTCGTTCACAACAGCGTAGCGGATTCGCGTGCGCCTTAGTTCACCGCCTGCGCCTCCGGGAATTTCCACTTCCCATTCAGGATCTCCGGGCGCGGCCGATAGAGCCGGACCGTGTAGTTCCATCCCTTCATGATCGGCAGGCAGTTCGGCAGCTTGCCGTCGCAGCCGCCGAACTGGATCGCGATCGAACCGTCGGCGGATTTCTTCGCCGTGATGTTGTTCAGCGTATACGCATCGTAGGGATTCTTCTCGAAGTATCCCTTCGCGTTGTAGACGCTGATCGACCAGAACGCGTCGACGGGAACGTCCCTGACGGCCAACTTGTAGACCGTGGTGCCGTCGTTCCTGGTGGGCGTGATGCTGAGATAGGACGCGTCCTTGTCGGGATTCCCGCCCCAGCCGGCAGCGGTGGCGATCAAGTGCCTGACAGGGTCGACCTGCCCCTTGGGCCCGAACGCATGGGCGAATCCGCCGGTATAGTCATTCAACGCCAGAAGCGCGTCGCGAATGTTCTTCTGGCTGGCCTGGTCCCAGTTCGGAAGATCGAGTTTGCCCGTACCTTTCTGGTCAACCTTGATGGCATCCTGCAAGGCATGCACTTGCGCGAGGTCCTTCGGATCGTTCGGATCGACCAGCGTACGAATCCCAGCCACCACGTAGCGCGTGCCGACATTCTCTCGCGTCAATTTGCGTTTTCCGGCGCCGTAATACACCGCGGGCACGTAGTGATCTTCGTTGATCACCTGCAGCGACATGAAGCGTTTGCCGGGATCCGGCATCGTGACCGTCACCGGACCTGCGTCGAGGTCGAACACGCCGGATGTATAGAGCGTGTCGCGATTGAGCCGGATGACGGACTGCTTGTCGATGCTGGCCGGTTCGCGGCGATGACTGAGCTTGCCGAGGCCGGCGTCCTTGACGAGGTTGTTCATGTAGAGATCGGACTCGGCGCGGGCGAAATTATCAACTGTCACCGGGACCGGCGCTTGTGCGAATGCAGACGAAACCGCAAGGCAGGAACCGGCAACCATCGTAAGCAAGAACTTGACCTTCATGGTAATGCTCCGCAGCTGATTGTGGCGCGTCATCGCGTTGACCCGCCAACCGTGGCGGCGAGGCGCTCGACGTCGGGCAATGTCCAGCCGTGATCGAACAGCGCCTTCGTTGGCGCATAGGCACGGAACATCAGCTCGAACTTGCGCGCCGGATCGGTCGGCACCCAGTTGGCCTCCTTGCCCGCCGGCGCGGCCGGGGCGAAATAGACATCGACCGAACCGTCGGCGTTCTTCTGCATGTCGGCGATCTGGGACGAGCGGCTGGCGCGTGACATATTCTTGATCAGCGCGTGGGTCTGCCTATCGTACGCCGTGACGGACCAGTACTGCTCGACCGGCGCATTGGGCGGCACCGTCAGGCGGTAGGTCCCGCCTCCTTCGAACGGTCGGCCATCCTTATCCCTAATCGAGATCAGGTAGAACTGGCCGGCCCCAAGGCGCTTGATCCCTATGTAGGCATAGCTGTAGGCCATACCGCGGTTATCGATCGGATACACGTCTGGATCGGCGTAAGCTTCCTGAGCCGCCTTGACGAGGTCGGCCGGAGCCGGGAGTGTCCAGCGGCTCGTCTCGGAGAAGAACGGCGGAAGTCCGGCGTCGTATTTCGCCTCGAGCAGAGCACCAGCCTCGCGCGCGGCCGACGTCAGCAAGGCCTTGATGGCGTCGCTTGGACTGAACGGCTTGCCCTTTTCGATGCCGACCGTCTTGAGCGGATCGATCATCGCCCGGTCAGGTTGCAGCCACGGCTCGTTCTGCACGATCCGATCGAGATGCTCGAAGAAGCTCGAATCATAGCGGATCGTCGAGTCGTAGCCGATGTCCTTGACGTCGGTGAACACGGTCGGCGGAGGGTTGTCCGCCTGCGCCAACGGATAGATCTTCAGCTGCTTGCCGTATGCGATCGACCTGACGACGTCGTCGGCGCCATGGCTCCGAAGGTTCGAGCGCAGCAACATGTAACCACCGAACGTGTCGGATTGCAGCGCGATGTAGCCGTCGGGCGCCTTCCCCGTGTATCCCGGCGGCAGGATCAGATATTTTCCACCTTTGCCCTTGTCCGCGCCAAGCAGCCCGGCGTCTTCCAGCGGCATTTGCCAGACGGTGACGATATTGCCGTTGAACGAGCCATTGGCATCACCCGATGGCAGGTCGAGCACGACCGGACCATCCTTGGTGTTGAAGAACACCATGAAATAGAGGGCATCGGGATTGGGCGTGAGTGTTTGATTGTGCCAATCCAGCGGACGCCCCCAATAGATGGCTTGTCCGACCTTCCCGGCAGTCTTGCTTAGCATCTCCTGAAGCATGAGATCGTAGTTCACTGCAGGCATCGCCCAGATCACAGCTTCAACTGCGCGGCGATGAACGTTGCGTGCAGCGATATCGTCGGGCGTTTGGGCTTGCGCGGCCACGATCGAGAGCACGAGCGCAACTCCTGCCGTGAGCAAACGTCTCATGATGATCTCCCGCTCAAAACGGATTCACGTAGTTGACGATCGCGACTTGGCGCAGGATCACGCGGCGCACGACGTGGGTCGGCTTCAAATGGTCGGTGTAGATTGCGGCCGTGCCGGCCGATCCGGCCGGCAAGCGATTGGCGAACGCGGCATCGTCGAGCTTGACGCGCACGACGAAGGGAACGGCCTCGATTGCTTTCGCGATATGCCCGGGCAGCCAGCCGGCGATGCAGAACACGCCGATCGCGCTCGCGACCAGGATAAGCAGCACGATCCAGGCGAAGATGTCGTAGCCGCTCATGGTTCGATCCTATCGCGTCTTCACCAGAGGCGGCGGGAAGTAAGTGCCGTTCGCCACACCGCCGATCGGCCCGTAGAAGCGGAATGTCAGGCGATAACCCGAGCCCTTCGGCGTCGGCAGCCAGTTGCCATCGGGTGCGTTGGCAGGCTTCTCGGCGGCGAAATACAGCGTGAGCGAGCCGTCGCTGGCGTATTCCGGCTTGGTCTCGCGGTTCAGCAGGTAGCGCCCTCTCGGATTCGGCAGCACGCGGTAATGCACGGGATCGACTGCGATCACCGACCAGAAGTATTTCGCAAGGGACTGCGGCAACTCGCCCTTCGGAAAGGTCATGGTATAGCTGCTGTCGCCGGAGAGCGTTGCGCCGGTGCCGTCCGTGCCGGCGCGGTAATAGAGGACTTCAGGCATCACATTGGCCCAGATGCCGCCAAAGGTGACCAGCGTACGAGCGATGAAGTCGATGTTGTAATTGCCGACCACCGCGGGGCGCGCCCAGCCGTTGTAGATCACGCCGTGCCCGATGGTGTTGCCGAACTTTGCATATTCAGGATAGGTCTGCTCGCGCACGACCTTCGCGACTCTCTCGCGCTCGGCCTGGTCCTTGATCGCCTTGCCGATCGCCCGCGCATCCGCGGCCTGTTTCTCCAGCCCCGGATTGAGGTCGGGTTCGCTGTCGAGCGCGATATCGGCATAGTCGAAGAGTTCGACACCGGGCAGCCGCTCGAGGTCGAAGATCGGCGTCTTCGGAATGTCGGGCAGTTTCGGTGAACCGGTGGCCCGGAACGCAAAGGCCTGCTGGAGGCGGACCGCATCGTCCCAATTGTCTCCCAGTTCGACCCGCAGCAGCACGCGCGCATATTTGACCGGCAGATCAACACGTCGGACATCGGCAGGAAGTGTCACATTGGCGCCCCGCAGACAGTACGCGAACTCGCCATCCGGCTTGTTTGGGAAGAGCCGCTCATTGATGTTGGCGAGCGTCTCGTCCCATCCGTTCAGGAATTGCACCGTATAGTAGCGATCGACGATCTTCGGCACGGTGACGATCGTGCAACTCGTCTCGTCCACCGCGACCCAGGCTTCCGAATAGGCGACGTCGAGATTCGGATTGGGCCAGTCCACCGCGCCGGGCTTGCGGTGCCGCAGTTCGTTCCATTTGAAGCCTTCCTGAAAATCGAGCTGTTGCTGCCGCAACACGAGGATGCGCGTGAACAGGTAAATCCAGGAATCGCTGATCTCCTGATCCGATGGCGTTCCGGCGCGGTTCGGCGCCTGAGCGACGGCGACGCCGGCCAGGCAGGACATTGCAAGCGCGACAACCAGTGCTGTCTTCATCTGAACATCCTCAAGGGCTGTCCGGAAACATGGTCTTCCAGTCCTGCTTCATGTCGACCACGGTCCAGCCACCGGCCGCGGCCGCATCGAGCGTCTTGTCGAGCTTGCCGATCTTCGATTGCCGGTCGTAGGCGTATTCGCGCTCGGCATCGGTGTGGTGCACGATGCCGGCGAAACGCGCGCCCTGCCCCGCCGCGGTCCATTGCAGCATTTGCAGGTCGCCGTCCGAATTGCCGAACGCAAAGATCGGACGGCGGCCGATGAAGCGGTTGATACCGACCGGCTTGCCCGGGCCGTCATCGATGAACTCGACCTTGGCTTCCTTCATCAGCACGGGCTTGCCGTCAGCACCGATCTGGAATTTCACCACGCCCGACGAGCCGACCACCTGCTCCGGCGGAATGCCGTAGACCCGCTCCGTCCACGGCCGCATGAACTCGATGCCGCCGCCTGAGACGATAAAGGTCTTGAAGCCGTTGGCCCTGAGGTAGGCGAGCAGCTCCAGCATCGGCTGGTAGACCAGGCTGTCATAGGGACGTTTGAAGCGCGGATGCCTTGCGGTCGCGAGCCAGTCGCGGACAGACTGCGCGAACACATTCGTGGTCATGCCGGCATGCGTGACCGCCAGGATCTGCATCACCCCCTTCTCTCCAGTGGCGGCAAGCGCCTTGGTATCCTTCTCCAGAAGGGCCTTGAAGGGTTGCCGCGTCTTCCAGTCCGGATGCTCCGGCGCCATTGCCTTGACGCGGTCGAACGCGAAGGCGAGCTGGAAATAGATTGGCTGCTCGGTCCACAGCGTGCCGTCATTGTCGACGGTGGCGATGCGCTCGGCCGGCGGCACGAAATCCGCTCCGCCTTGCGTCGTCACGCGCGCGACGAAACCGGTGATCGACTTCTTCGCCGCGCCGTCGTTCCAGGACGGCAGCGGGTCGGATTGGGCGCGCGCGCCGACAACGCTGCACAACACGACAACCGCGACGAGCGCCGCAAGGCAGGCTCGTCGCTTCAGTCTTGTGCATTTGTCCATCACCGCAATCCGCAACGGATTTCCCCTACCACCTCTCGTTGAGCTTCATGCCTATTGGGTCACCTCGAAGCTCTTCTGCATCTTCTCGACCAACTGGTCGATGCTGAAGCTCGATGGCCGCTGGCTCGGAGGATAATCCTTGAAAGTCGCGAGAAAGTCTCCGACGACCGCCGAGGACGCCAGGAATGCGCCGGCAGCGTCCGACATGAACCAGTCGTAGTAAGTGTTAGAGGTGACGTCCGCACGTTCGTACGGATCGGAACGCAGATTGAAAAATTTCGGCACCCGCAGCTTCGTGAAGGGCTCCGCCCAGATCCGCATGGTGCCGTTGACGCGCTGCTCTTCGAACACCGCTTTCCAGTTCTCATAACGCATCGCCACGACATCGCCGTCGTCGTTGAAGTAGATGAATTCCTTGCGGGCGCCGCGATCCTGCTGGCCGGTGAGATATGGAAGCTGGTTGTAACCGTCGAGGTGAACCTTGAATGTCTTGCCACCGACGTTATAGCCGTTGAGCAGCTTCTGCTTGATCTCAGTGTCGCCGGCCGCGGCCATGAGTGTGGGGAACCAGTCGAGTCCGCTGACCATTTCGTTCGAGACCGAACCCGGCTGGATTCGTCCCGGCCAGCGGATCATGCAGGGCACGCGGAACGCGCCTTCCCAGTTGGTGTTCTTCTCGCTGCGGAACGGCGTCGTGCCCGCGTCCGGCCAGGAGTTCTGATGCGGGCCGTTGTCGGTCGTGTAGAGAACGATCGTATCATTGGCGACGCCGAGATCGTCCAGGGCCTTGAGGATCGTGCCGATCGTCGCATCGTGCTCGATCATCCCGTCGGCATATTCAGTCCGTGAAGTCAGGCCCGGCTTGTCGCGATGCTCCGCCCGCACATGGGTACGGAAGTGCATGCGGGTGGAGTTGAACCAGCAGAAGAACGGCGTGTTCGCCTGAACCTGACGCCGCATGAAATCGACCGCCGCGGCCGACGTCTCATCGTCGATGGTTTCCATGCGCTTCTTGGAGAGCGGCCCGGTGTCCTCGATGGTCTGCTTGCCAACCCTGCCCCAGCGTGGCTGCTCGGTCGGGTCGTCGCGCTCGGATGCCTTGCACCGCAGTACGCCGCGTGGTCCGAACTTGTCGAAGAAGCCGGGGTCTTTCGGGTAGAACCAGTTCTCGGGGTCTTCTTCGGCGTTAAGGTGATAGAGGTTGCCGTAGAACTCATCGAAGCCGTGCACTGTCGGCAAATATTCGTTGCGGTCCCCAAGGTGGTTCTTGCCGAACTGGCCGGTGGCGTAGCCCAGCGGCTTGAGCACTTGGGCGATCGTGACGTCCCTGGCCTGCAGGCCAACCGTCGCACCGGGGACGCCAACCTTCGACAGGCCGGTTCGCAACGTGCATTGGCCGGTGATGAAGGATGATCGCCCTGCCGTGCAGCTTTGCTCGGCATAATAGTCGGTAAACATCATGCCTTCTTTGGCAACGCGATCGATATTCGGCGTGCGATAGCCCATCAGGCCGAATGAATAGGCGCTCAGGTTGGTCTGGCCGATATCATCGCCGAAGATGATGAGAATATTCGGCTTGCGCCCCGAGGCCGCCGCAGCGGCCGGACTTGCAGCCGGCGCCGGGGCAGCCTTCTGCGCCTGTGCCAGCGCGTCCGATGTCAACGCCGCTGCTGCGACCAGCGAGGATGTACCGAGTAGCAAATTTCGGCGATTGATCGCCTGTTCCGCTTCGGTCTGGCTCCTGTTCCTGGTTTCATTGCTCATTCGACACTCCTTACTTTTCAGAAGGCCGTTGCGACGGTCGAGAGACGGCAGGCCGGCTCACCGAAGGATGAGCCGGGTGCACAGAGTTAGCGATTTTGCAGTTGCTGCTGGATGATCCGGTTCAGTCCGGCGCGGACCTTGTCGATATCCATTCCTTCGGTTAGCGCCTTCTTCTGCTTGATCCCGTCCATCATGCCTTCCAGGATGTTGGCGGGATTGAAGCTCGGCGGGAAGGCGCGCGGCGGAAACTCCTTGAACGTCGCGACGAACTGGAACACCTCATCCATCATGCCGTAGGCGCTGCCGACATGATTCAGATTCCAGTCCCAAAAGGTGTTGGAGGTGATGTCGGCGCGCTCGAAGGGGTCCTGCATCAGGTTGAATATCTTCTGCAGGCGGAGCGTGGTGAAGGGTTCGGCCCACAGCCCCATCGTCCCTTCCTTGCGCTGCTCGGAGAAGACGTATTTGTAGTCGCCCTGCCGGAAGCACACCAACAGGCCGTCATCGTCCGAGTAAAAAAACTTGTCGCGCGCGCTCTTGGTGCCGTTGTTGTTTGCGGCGGTCCCGCTGACGTTCCGGAGGAACGCCGACTGGTCGTAGCCGTCGAGATGGACCTTGTAGTTGATGCCGTTCGCGGTGTAGCCGGATTTAAGCTTGTTGACGATGTCGGGTTCGCCGGCAATCGCGCACAGCGTTGGGATCCAGTCGTTGTGGCTCATGAGTTCGTTGCTGACCGTACCGGGCTTGATCACACCGGGCCAGCGGACAAGGCAAGGCACGCGGAAAGCGCCCTCCCAATTGGTGTTCTTCTCGGAACGGAACCAGGTCATCGCACCGTCGGGCCAGGTGTTCATGTGGGGCCCGTTGTCGCTCGAATAGACCACAATGGTGTCGTTCGCGATTCCCAGATCGTCCAGCGCCTTGAGCAGTGAGCCGACGGTGTCGTCGTGCTCCATCATGCCGTCGATGTACTCGCTGTCGCCGTGGGTGTAGCGGCCCCGATGGTCGGCGCGCACGTGCGTGCGCAGATGCATGCGCGTCGCATTGAACCAGCAGAAGAACGGCTTGCCGGCCGCCTGCTGCCGCTTGATGAAATCGATCGCCGCCGCGGACGTTTCGTCATCGACCGTCTCCATGCGCTTCTTGGTCAGGGCGCCGGTATCCTCGATGGTCTGCTTTCCGATCTTGCCGAACCGCGGATCGACCGTGGGATCGTCACGATCCGTCGCCTTGCAGCGCAGCACGCCGCGCGGGCCGAACTTGGCGCGGTAGGCCGGATCCTTGGGATAGTCGGGCAGCTCCGGCTCTTCCTCGGCATTGAGATGGTAGAGGTTGCCGAAGAACTCGTCGAAGCCGTTCACGGTCGGCAGCGATTCGTTGCGGTCGCCGACGTGATTCTTGCCGAACTGACCGGTGGTATAGCCGAGATTCTTGAGCAGACCGCCGACCGACGGATCGAGCTGGCTCATCCCCATTGGCGCACCGGGAAAGCCGACCTTGGTCAGGCCGGAACGAATACCATGCTGGCCGGTGAGAAACGCTGCGCGGCCGGCCGTGCAAGACTGCTCGCCGTAATAATGCTGCATCTTGAGGCCTTCGCGCGCAATGCGGTCGATGCTTGGCGTCTCGTATCCCATCAAGCCATTCGAATAGGCGCTGATGTTCGCGATGCCGATGTCGTCACCCCAGATCACCAGGATATTCGGCTTGCGGCCCGAGGTCGCCGCAGGCGACGGACTTGCAGCCGACGCAGGCGCTGCCTTCTGCGCCTGCGCGAACGCATCGGACGTCAATGTCGCCGCGGCCACCAGGGTGGATGTGCCCAGCAAGAGATTGCGACGGTCGATAGCCTTGTCGGCCTGTTTCTTGTTCTCGGCGTCGTTACTCATAAGAAACTCCTTACATTGCAAAGGCCTTCACTTCGTCGGGTGAGAAACGGCTGGCGACGACCGCACCACGCAGCGGAATCCGACATGGCTGGTCGACGTATCGACCGGCTCGGCATGGCGCGCGGCCGGGCGATAGCGGCGGCAATAATTCGGCGCACAGAGATGCGAGCCGCCTTTCAGCACCTTGCGCGGAATCCTGATCGCCGGCTGACAGGTGTCGTAGCTCGCCTCCTCGCGGCCGCCGCGCGGATTCTGCGGGATGCAGCAGGGTTTTGCGGCGCCGGCCTCATGGCGGGCCGACCACCAGTCGGCGGTCCACTCCCAGACATTGCCGATCATGTCGTGGACGCCGTAGCCGTTCGGCGGGAACGCGGTGACGGGCGAGGTTCGGTCAAAACCGTCCTCGCAGAGATTCTGCAGCGGGAAATTGCCCTGCCAGGTGTTGGCCATGTGCTTGCCGCCGGGCGTCAGGGCATTGCCCCAGGCATATTCCTCATCCTCGAGCCCGCCGCGCGCCGCGAACTCCCACTCCGCTTCGGTCGCAAGCTCCTTGCCGGCCCATTTGGCGTAGGCGAGCGCATCGGCATAGGCGACGTGGACGACCGGATGGCTGCCGAGCACATTGATGTTGCTGCGCGGGCCATAGGGGCGGCGCCAGTTTGCGCCCCGCAGGAAGGTCCACCATTGGCTCCAGTCGCGCAGGGTGTGGACGCGGCGCGGCGGAGAAAACACCAGCGAGCCGGCGTACAGCATGTGCGGCAGCGCGCCGGGATATTGCGCGGGATCGGGCGGCCGCTCGGCGAACGTGATGTGGCCGGTCTCCCGCACGAAGTCGCGGAATTGGGCGTTGGTCACCGGCGTGCGGTCGATCCAGAAGCCATCGACCGACGCCCGATGCGACGGCGCTTCCTCGGGATAATGCTGGTCCGATCCCATGCGGAACGTGCCGCCGGGAATCCAGACCATGTCGTCGGTCTGCATGCGGTCGTCCGGCTCTGCTTCAGCGGAAGCGATCTCGGCCCGGGACATGGCGATACACCTGTTCGCGCATTACCGCGGGCAACAGTCCCAAAAACCCTGTGTTCTCGACGGGTCGGTGATTTCGTTGAGTGCTACGCGGAAGATCTTGCTGAAGATCGCAGGCTTGAAGATCGCAGGATTGGCTTCTCGGTGATCGAACGTCGTGCTCGATTGCATTGTCGCGCCCTTCCATTTTTTGATGCTGCACTTTTTCGGCAGCGTTGATTGCGTCAGGCCTTCTTCCCTTTCTCTCCTCGTCGCCATCTACGCGAACGCTCGCGTGCGCAACCGCTCTCGCGGCGCGTGATCCGTCCCGCCGGACGTCGTCACGAGCTGTTTCGCTTTGAGATCAAACGATAGCGCAACGCGTTATGCGTGGCATGTGCACTTTGTGCCAATCTCAACCCCAAGGCGTGCAGCCTTAACGAACGATGTCCCAATTCCATCAATCCGATGCCGCCGCCAGGAAAACTTTCTCGAAAAACAGGCGAAAACTGCACGTTTGCGAGAGCTGCCCTACGGTCTCGCCATGCGTATTCGACCGACCGAGGCACGATGTCGCAGGGCCGGTGTTGCACTGGCCGCAATCACGCGGATTCGTCGCAGACGCCAACTAACGTCGCAGCGATGACGGCCAACGAGCCAGTCTCCCGCCGCTTCGGCGATCTCGGAGCTGGAACAATGTGGCGCTTCGCAAGCAAGCGAAGTCGCTGGGTCGGCATCTGCGCTTCAGTGCCCCCGATCTGCTGAGCAATCCCGTCGTCGCGTCGCCCCAAGCCATGGGCCTGAGGGGCTTTTTTTCGCGCGCGCTCAGCGGCTCCGCCGATGTCGTCACTGTGCGAACATGGCAAACGCGACGATGACAACTGGGCTTAAGCCCAGGATCACAGCGCAGAATCGAAAGAATATGTCATCCAACATGACACAACCCCACGTAGACGAGAAATCTACGCCGGGAAAACTCGGCAGTTCCAGTGCAGTTTGTGCCAGTTGCTACCCACCGAAATATAATACCCGCGGGCAGCGCAGTACGAGCCGGCGTAGCCCGAAATCGCGATCACTGAGTTGTCCGACGTGGCAGGCTCCAGCGGCTGCCGAAGGACTGGCAGTGAATTTCTACAAAAGCGCCACCAAGCCAACCGACGAGGCGGTCAACGACACCAGCGCAGCGCCGAGGATCATCCATAGCGTGTCGAGCTTCGTCGTGAACAACAGTATGAAGCACACAATGGCGATTGCCCACGTGACTGGACCCGTCAAGCCGTCGTGACCGAGCGGAATGGCGGCGGCAAGCAACAGGCCTGCGCTGGCGATGACGATGGTCTGCAGGATCGACTTGACGCGAGGATGTCCCATCTTGCGGCCGACGAAGTGCACAAGCGGAATGATCAAGAGCGCCGGCGTGATCATGGCAAGCCAACCCGCGATGGCACCCGGCAAACCGGCGGCGAAATAGCCAGCACTGACAACCCAAAGCCCGACCGGCCCCGGGGAGCTTCGCGTGATCACGACCGCCTCGTTCAGCTGCTCGTTGGTCAGCACGTGGTACTGATTGACCAAGCTCTCCTGAATGACCGGCAGCGAGGCCAACCCGGCGAATGCGGTGGCGGTGCCCTTCAACAGCAGGAGATAGAGCAGCACGATGTTCATGACCTCGCCTCCGGCAGGAAGATGCCAACGATGGCCGCGAGCAACAGCACCTCAATTGGCGACAGGCCGATCAGGACATTCAGGATGAAGGCCGCTGCGCCGACCAGCGCGACGCGAAGACGGTTGCCCGCCGTGAAGTACGGGTGCGCGATTGTCCACACCGTTTTGACGGTAATGGCGACGGCAGCGGCGATAGCGCCCTTGATGGCTGCCTGCGCGTAGGGATTTTCCTGCCACTTGGAGAACAGCACCGTTATGACGATGACGATAAGTGTGCAGGGTATTGAGGCCGCGAGGAGCACGACGACAGCACCTGGCCACCGGCGCAACATCCAGCCAATGCCAACGCAGAAGGCAAGAACGTTGGTGCCCGGCGTCAATCGGCCAAGAGCGAACGATAACGCAAACTGCTCCTCAGTCACCCAGCGGCGCTTGGCAACGATTTCACCATGGATGACGGCCGTGGTGGCGCTCCCGCCGCCAAGCGTGAAGTTGGCGTAGCGGATAAAAACGCTGGCGATGTCGGCAAGTCGGATCATGGCAGCCACGACGGTTAAGGCGCTGCGCGCGCCGGTACCTGAACGGTGCCCGTCATCCGTCGTGGCGGTGTGCTTCACGATCCGCTTACGGCGGGCCGTGGGGCAGAGGCGATGTAACTGGATGAGCGCAGGACTGTCCAGCGAAATGCCGATGCGTGGCGCTTTTGGTTCAAAGCCGTCACCCGCGCGACGGACTGTGTGAAGCCTTTCGGCACACCGCAGCCAGGCGTGACGGAGAGCGATCCCGTCAGCGTCGCTGCACGCCGACGGTAGCCCGACGGGCAACTCAGCAAAACGCGTCAAGCCTTCACCGCAAAAATATTTCTGTTTATCGGCACACCCAACTCAGTGTATAGATTTGCCCGTCTCACCCGATCGAGGGGCGCTTGCGCATCGTCACGGGTGTTGCGGTGAGATGCGGTGGACGCTGAGGTCACGACCGACGAAACGTGATCGATGCGGACGGCGAAATCGTGTGGTCCTGACGCCCTAGCGGCAGGTGTCTCGTCGCAATATGCGAAAGCGTTTTGCGAGGGCGGTGACAAGCAAGCCCAGTCTCGCCGGGGAGAGCACGTATAAGCCGTAAAGCCATCGCGCAGGGAAAGCCGGAATGTCCCGGTTACACCTGTGGTCCTATCTCCCGTGCTTTTTGTTGCACGGGACCCATGGGTGCGATCGGCACCCGGCTTTCCCTGCGCCCTCTGATAATCGAGGGCGGACAAATGATGCAGAAACTCGGGTGCTTGGCGCCGCGAGATGAACGGACTTATCCGAACGTCGCAAGCGCACATCACACTTCGCAGGCTTTCCGCGGCGAGTCCGCGCTGCTAGGCTTAGGCGCCTTGGGAGGAAATGCATGTTCAGGAAATTGCTGATTGGTCTCACCGTGATTGCCTTTGCCGGTGCCGGCGCTGCTGTTGCGCAGCAGAGCGGCATCAAGCGCACGCCGCTGCAAAAGGTCGATTTCCCGGCGGGCTACAACACGGTGACCGCGATCGCCGAGGTTCCGGCCGGGGGTGCGTCGGGGCGTCACAGCCATCCCGGTGCTGAAACCGGCTATGTGCTCGAAGGCGAGCTCGAACTTGTGATCGATGGCCAGCCGCCGTTGAAAGTGAAGGCGGGCGATTCCTACCAGATCCCGGAAGGTGCGGTGCACGACGCCAAGGCCTCCGGCGACAAGCCGCTCAAGGTGCTCGGAGTCTACGTGGTCAAGGCCGGCGAGCCCCTGGCAAAACCGGCGCCATGAGCAGAACCAATTGGCTTTCCGCCAGTTGGTTCATCTGAGCTTCAGGTACGGCGCGAGCGACAATTTGCGCTCGCTGGAGATTGATATTTTGCCGGTTTGCAGGGACTTGAACTGAACGGATGCGCGGTCGATTTCGTCGAATTTCATTGCCGCGCCGCCTCGTCGCCGATCTGATGTACGCGTCGGCCGGCATGCCGTTTGTTTCCCTGACACGCTCCCTGAACGTCCGCGCCGTGGTCGAGGCCCGCGCTGGCACGGCGCAGGCGCCCGGCTGGACGGCCATCTTCGTCAAGGCATTCGCGCTGGTCGCCAAGACCGAGCCGACCCTGCGCACGCTGCACATCAAATGGCCCTGGCCGTGCCTCTACGAGCTGCCGCGCAGCGTCGGCATGGTGGCGATTGCGCGCGTTGAGAAGGGTGAGGACTGCGTGCTGTTCGAGCGCGTCTGCGCCGCCGACGAGATGGCGCTGACCGATGTCGACGCGCGCTGGGACCATCTGGTCTGCGACGCGGCCCTGATCGCCCGGACCTTGGCCCGGCTCGAGCAGGTATTGAGCGGCGTGATTGCCCCCGAATTGGGCGCGATCCGGCCGGAAAGCCGCGCCCGGCCGGTCCGCGCGGCGGCAACCAGGCTTCGAGGGGCGAAAACAGCCGATTTTGGCGTCGATTCGGCCCAAATCGCCCCGCGTTTTGTTTGACAGACCCGGACTTTCTCCTTAAGACCACCCTTGCTCGCGGGCCGGTTTCGGCCCGCGATGCGTTTCGCGACCCGTGGTTCTCCCCGAGCTTTCGAGGCGGACCTGTCGGTACAGGCCTTTTGGCCGGTACACAGGAGGGCGCGTCTCCTCAAACCTGAAACTGACAAAACGCCGGGCGCCAGGGTGCGACGGCTATACAAAGAGGACGCGATGACAAAGCGCAGTGAGGCGAAGTACAAGATCGATCGCCGCATGGGCCAGAATATCTGGGGCCGCCCGAAGAGCCCCGTGAACCGCCGCGAATACGGCCCCGGCCAGCACGGCCAGCGCCGCAAGGGCAAGCTCTCCGACTTCGGCGTGCAGCTCCGCGCCAAGCAGAAGCTCAAGGGCTACTACGCCAACATTTCCGAGCGCCAGTTCCACGGCATCTATGTCGAAGCCAGCCGCCTCAAGGGCGACACCGGCGAGAACCTGATCGGCCTGCTGGAGCGCCGTCTCGACACCGTGGTCTACCGCGCCAAGTTCGTCGCCACGATGTTCGCCGCGCGCCAGTTCATCAACCACGGCCACGTCAAGGTGAACGGCCGCAAGGTCAACATCGGCAGCTACAAGCTGAAGGTCGGCGACAGCATCGAGGTCAAGGAAGCGTCCAAGCAGCTCACCCCGGTGCTGGAAGCCGCCCAGCTGCCCGAGCGCGACGTGCCCGACTTCCTCGAGGTCGATCACGGCAAGATGACCGCGAAGTTCGCCCGCATCCCGGCGCTCGGCGACGTGCCGTTCCCGGTGCAGATGGAGCCGCATCTGATCGTCGAATTCTATTCGCGCTGATCACAGCACGCATGCGAGATCCGAAAGGCCCCGGTTTTGCCGGGGCCTTTTTGTTTGGCTAAAGTCAGTGCACATCGACCGAGAGAACCA
Organism: Bradyrhizobium septentrionale; assembly: GCF_011516645.4. Taxonomy (NCBI): domain Bacteria; kingdom Pseudomonadati; phylum Pseudomonadota; class Alphaproteobacteria; order Hyphomicrobiales; family Nitrobacteraceae; genus Bradyrhizobium; species Bradyrhizobium septentrionale. Next base: position 9,179,984 of record NZ_CP088285.1, read on the forward strand.
TCATGCACTACACCCCTGCCCCGCCCGATCCGAAGGCGCCGCCCGTCCGCATCAACCTGCTGTCGGACACCCAGACCAGGCCGACGCCGGCGATGCGCGAGGCGATGGCGAAGGCTGTGGTCGGCGACGAGCAGGTCGGCGACGATCCGACCACCAATGAGCTCTGCGCCCGCGTCGCCGATCTGCTCGGCAAGGAGGCCGCCGTGTTCATGCCGTCAGGCACGATGTGCAACATCGCGGCGACGCTGGCCTATTGCCGCCCCGGTGACGAGATCCTGGCGCATGCCACCGCACATATCATCGCACGCGAGGGCGGCGCGCATGCGGCGCTCGGCGGCTTCCAGATCACGCAGCTCCCAGGCGACGACGGCCAGTTCACGCCGGACACCTTCCGCGCCGCGCTGCATCCACGCACCCGCTACCAGCCGCCGCAAGTGCTCGTCAGCGTCGAGCAGACCGCCAATATCGGCGGCGGCACGATCTGGAAGAAGGCCGCGCTGGACGAGGTCGTGCGCATCGCCAAGGCCCATGGGCTCGTCACCCATATGGACGGCGCGCGGCTGCTGAACGCCACCGTCGCCTCGGGCATCTCGCCGCGCGACATGACCGCGGGCTGGGATTCCGCCTGGATCGATTTCTCCAAGGGCCTGGGCGCGCCGATCGGCGGCGTGATCGCCGGCACCCGCGCCTTCATCGACGACGTCTGGCGCTGGAAGCAGCGGCTCGGCGGCTCGATGCGGCAGTCCGGCGTCTGCGCCGCCGCCTGCATCCATGCGCTCGATCACCACGTCGACCGCCTCGCCGACGACCATGCAAATGCACGGGCGCTGGCGCGCGGGCTGTCGCAGATCAACGGCATCGCCGTGCAGGCGCCGGAGACCAACCTCGTCTTCTTCAAGCCCGATGGCGCCGGCGTATCCGGCGAGAAGATGGTCGCCGAGCTGCGCAAGCGCGGCGTGACGCTGGCGATGATGGACGGCCGGATCAGGGCCTGCACGCATCTCGATGTGTCAGCCTCGATGATCGAGGAGATGATCGGCCACGTCAGGGATATCGTGCGCGCAGCGTAGCCCCCGTAGCCCGGATCGAGCTCCACAAAATCCGGGCTGCCAAACTACGGCAGCCGTTTTCCGACGTAATCAGTTCCTTCCTGGTGAAAGGTCACTTGCATTGCGGCGTTCTGGCCATCGGTGTCGAATGACAGCACGGCATCGACGACCTTGAAGAAGAACTCGCGATCGCTGGTGGCGAAGATTTCGCGCCGCTCTTGCCCTGTCGCCTCGCTGAACAGGCGATCGCCCTCCCTTGTAACCTGGATCGAAAATTCGGGCGTGAAGCGATAGGTCCCGACCAGACGATCCAGGGCCTGCGGGCTCACCGCGATGAACTTCCCGACCTTGGCCTGGCGATCCGACCAGCGGTACTCGGCCGCGATGCTGCGCAGGATTTCGTCGACCAGGATCCGACCGCCCCAGCCATTGGTCATGACAACAGCGCCATCGCCATTCTCGAAAATGACCATGGTGTCGATGAAGCCCTCGTTCACCCCGTTGTGCCAGAATTGCCGGTTGGGCGCCGAGCCGCGAACCAGCCAGCCCATCCCACGCCGTCCTGTCCCCGGCGGTAGCCCGTCGGCACTGCCCAGAACCGGCGAGAGCATCTCGGCCGTCATCGATTGCGACAGAACGGGATTGCTCCGACCGGCCAGCGAATCCAGCATGGCGAGCAAGAGACGGGCGAGATCGCTCGGCGTCGTCCATAATCCCGCCGCGGCCAGTTCGGGATAGACATGCGCCCCGCCGGGCACCGGCGCGCCGTCCGGCCGGTACGGAGTGGCGGCCATCGACAAACGGTCCGCAGGCAATGGCTGCGCGAAGCTGGAATGCGTCATGGCGAGCGGCTTGAAGACAATGTCATCGAGCAGCGCAGGAAACGGCCGCCCCGTCACGTCGATGAGCAATTGCTGAACGATGGTGTAACCGCCGCCGGAATATTCGGTCTGCTTGCCGGGTTCGTGCTCGACGCGAACGGGCGCAGTGTTCGCAGGCGGCGTGCCGTCGAGGATCTCGACAAGCGAGGGGACCGGCTGGCCGACCTGATAGCCCGGGTAGAAGGACACGTTCGTCCCGGCCGTATGGCTCAGCAACCGCCGAACCGTCACCCGGGATGGGGAATACGGATAGTCCGGGATCTTCCAGCCCTTGAGCGCGACATTGACGTCGGCATCGAGATCGAGCTTGCCGGCCTGAACGAGCGCGAGCGCGGCAATGGCGGTCACCGGCTTGCTGATCGAGGCGGCCTGGAACAGCGTTTCCGGCACCACGGGCGGACCTCCGATGGCGACAGAGCCAAAACCGCGCGCCCATTCGATGGCGCCGCCATGAATCACCGCGATGCTGACACCGGAAACGTGCAGTTCGTTCATGCGATCGGACAGCGTCATCGACGCATCGCCGTCGACGACGATCGCGGTCCTCAGGCCGTTTACGACGTGATCGATCCGCTGCATGACGTCGGCATCACCCCGGCGGAGAGGTTGTTCGGCCAGAACGGGCCGGCACGCGATCACGGCAGCAAGCGTGACGGCCACCAGGATCGGCTTGCGGAAGGTGAATGTCATTGCCTGCATCACCACCTCCGCCTGCCACCCTCTAGCGCCCCATCGCCTGGTAGATCAGCAGCTTGAGCTCCTGCTGGATCCGGCCGCGCTGTGATGGCGTCTGCACCATGAAGATTCCGAACAGATCGTCTGCGGGATCGATGAAGAAGAACGTGCCGCCGACGCCGTCCCAGCGATACTCGCCCAGCGGCCATGACGTGTTCGGCGGCACCGAGGTACGGACCGCGAAGCCGAGGCCGAAGCCGGAGTTCGGACCCGGATAATAGTTCTTGTCGCGCACGACCCCGGTCTCCGGACCGATATGGTCCGACGCCATCAGCGCGATGGTCTCCGGCTTCAGATAGCGCCGGCCGTCATAGCTGCCGCCGTTCAAGAGCATCTGCGAGAAGCGCGCATAGTCGCCGATGGTGCCGACCATGCCACCGCCGCCGGATTCCCAGCGCAGCGGCTTGCGCGGGTCGCGAACCTCGGCCACCGGGCTGATGGTGCGATCCTTCGGCATCGGCTCGGCGATCAGCGGCCATTTCGCCCGATCGGCGACATAGAATGCGGTCTCGTTCATCCCGAGCGGGCCGAGCAGCCGCTCCTTCTCGACCTGAAGCAGGGATTTTCCTGTGATCACCTCGATGATGCGGCCGAGCACGTCGGTGGAATGGCCATAGTCCCATTGCGTGCCGGGCTGTTCGGCAAGCGGCAGCGCCGCGAGCCGCGCCACGAACTCGGCATTGTCGGGATCGTTGTTGAACAGGCCGGCATCGGCGTAGGTCGTGTTCACCACACCGCCACCGTAATAGCCGTAAGGCAGGCCGGCGGTGTGGCGCATCAGGTCCTCGATGGTGACGGGACGCTTGAGCGGCGCCAGCGTCATCGTCGCCTTGCCCTCATCGCCGCGCTGTTCCACGCCGACCTTCATGCCGGCAAAGGCCGGGATGTATTTCGACACGGGATCGCTGAGCGCGAGCTTGCCTTCCTCGACCAGCATCATCGCGATGACGGTGGTGATCGGCTTCGACATTGAATAGAGGCGGAAGATGGTATCCGCGCTCATCGAGAGCTCGGTGGCGACGTCGCGAACCCCGAACTTCTCGTAATACACCGGCTTGCCGTGCTGCTGCAGCAGCAGGATCGCGCCGGGAATCTTGCCGGTTACGATCTCGTTCCTGACATAGTCGGAGACCTTGGCGAGGCCTTCCGGCGAGAAGCTGTGCGCGGCCGGCCCCGCGGAGCCGGCCTTCGCACCCGTTGCGACCAACACGACCGCGAGTGCCGCGACGACCGCGCGGCACCCACGCATGTAAGAGCATGACCGATTGAATCGGATCATGCTCTTGTTCCTTTGTTTTGACGCGTTTTCTTCACGCGAACCGGTATCCATTTCGCTCGAAAACGCTCTAGTTTTCCATGGCTTCATAGACGAGCAGCTTCAGCGTCCGCTGGACGCGCTGGCGCTCGGTCGGCGTCTGCTCCAGGAGGATGAAGAAGAAGTCCTGCTTGCGGTCGATGACGAAATAGCAGCCGCTGGCGCCATCCCATTTCAGTTCGCCGAGATCGCCGGGCGGCGGCGGCTTGGCGTTGCCGGGATCGGTGCGCACCCCGATCCCGAGCCCGAAACCGAACCCGTCGCCGGGGAAGTAGAAAACGTCGCGTCCGACGCCGGAGCCCGGGCCGACCTGGTCGGTCGTCAGTTGCTTGAACGTCTCGGGCTTCAAGATGGTCTTGCCGTCGAAGGCGCCGCCGTTGAGCAGCATCTGCGCGAAGCGCGAATAGTCCGCCATGGTCGAGACCATGCCGCCGCTGGCAGACTCCCATTTCTTGACCTTGGTCGGATCGTTGACCCGGCCGACCCGGAAATCGCTGTCGTTCGGCAGCGGCTCGGCCATCAGCTTCTGCTTCTCGGGATCGGTGACGAAGAAGCGGGTGTCGTTCATGCCGAGCGGATCGAGCAGCTTCTCGCGCTCGATCGTCAGCAGCGGCTTGCCGGTGACCACTTCCATCACGCGGGCCAGAATGTCGGTGGAATGGCCGTATTGCCAGAGCGCGCCGGGCTGGTTGTGCAGCGGCAGCTTGGCAATCCGCTCGGCGAATTCGGCGAGGTCGAAGTCGCCGCCATAGATGTTGGCTTCCTTATAGGCCTTGCGGACCAGGCTATCGCCATAGAAGCCGTAAGTGATGCCGGAGGTGTGCCGCATCAGGTCGAGGATCGTGATCGGCCGCTCCAGCGGAACCAGCTCGAGCGTCTTGGTGCCGTCCTCGGCCTTCTTCTCGACGCCGACCTTCACATTGGCAAAGGACGGGATATATTTCGAGACGGGATCGTCGAGCTTGTACTTGCCCTCTTCCAGGAGTTGCATCGACACCACAGCGGTGATCGCCTTGGTCATCGAAGCCAAACGGAAGATGGTCTTGTCCGTGATCGGTGCCTTGCTGACCACGTCCTGCACGCCGAAGGACTCGTGATAGACGGGCTTGCCGTGCTGCTGGATCAGGACGATGGCGCCGGGAATCTTTCCGGTCGCGACCTCGTTCTTGAAAAACTCGCCGATCTTGGCGAGCTTGTCGGGATTGAAATGCGCACCCGCCGGAATCTCATAGGTGCCCTCGGCGCGGGCCAGCGGCGCCGCAAGCACCACCGCGGCGGCCGCGGCCACCCGCCAAAATCCAAATAAACTCATTCGGTTTATCCCTCCCCGGAAATCACGTGGAAGTGTAGCGGCCGTGCCATCAGGCACAAGGGCTGCCAAAGGTGTCTAGAACCTTCTGATGAAGCTCGCCGCTCGGGGCCGAGAAGCAGCAGAAGGTCACCTGCGTGAGGTCGGGTGCCGCCGCCAGGGCGTCGACGACGGCCTTGACCGCGATACCGGCGGCGCGGTCCGGCGGGAAGTGGTAGACGCCGGTCGAGATGGCAGGAAATGCGACCGAGCCGAGACGGTTGGCGTGGCAAAGCTCGATGCCGCGGCGATAGCAGGATGCGAGCAGCGTGTCCTCGTTTTGGGTGCCGCCATTCCACACCGGGCCGACCGCATGGATGACGTGCTTGGCAGGCAGCAGCCGATACCCTTTGGTGATCTTGGCATCACCGGTCTTGCAGCCATGGAGCGTGCGGCATTCGGCGAGGAGCTCCGGGCCCGCGGCGCGATGGATCGCGCCGTCGACGCCGCCACCACCGAGCAGCGACGAATTGGCCGCGTTGACGATGGCGTCAACGCGCAGGGTCGTTATGTCGGTAACGATGACGTCGAGCCGCGCCTTGCCGATCTGGCGCGCGGTCAAGGTCAGGCAGCCACGTCGACCGGGATGCCCTTGTCGGCAAACAGCTGCTGCAATTCACCGGCCTGGAACATCTCGCGGATGATGTCGCAACCGCCGACGAACTCGCCCTTCACATAGAGCTGCGGAATCGTCGGCCAGTTCGAATAGACCTTGATGCCGTCGCGCAGTTCGGCCGACTCGAGAACGTTGAGGCCCTTATAGCCGACACCGATGTGGTCGAGGATCTGCACGACCTGACCGGAAAACCCGCACTGCGGGAATTGCGGCGTGCCCTTCATGAACAGCACGACGTCGTTGGACTTCACTTCGTTGTCGATGAATTGCTCGATGCTCATTTTCGCTTCCTTCGGCGGCGGCGCTCTCAAGCCCTGACGGGCCGGCCCGCCCTTCTAACCCGTGACTGGCTATATATGTAGCTCAAACCATTGTGCATCCAAAGCAAAATGGCGGAAATCTGGCATGCGGCGGGAGCCGGGCGGCGCCCCAAAAAGGGCCGGGATTACCTGACGACCCCAATATCATCATGGGGGGGAGGCTTTTTTCCTGTAACCGAACCCCTATCTAGGACGAACTGTCCGTCTGGAACCAGTTTGCCGAAGCAACGTTCTCCCCTTGAATCGGAGACCATCGTTGACGAAACCAGCCTCTGCCGCGGCCGCCATTCCCGGCGCCTCCCCGTCATTGTCCTCCGAATCCGGGTCGTCAGCCCAGCGCCTGGTGGATGCCTATCGCGCGGTCCGTGACGAGACCGAGCGCCGGGCCGCGCCGCTGTCCGCGGAAGACCAGCTGATCCAGTCGATGCCCGATGCGAGCCCCGCCAAGTGGCACCGCGCCCATACGACCTGGTTCTTCGAGCAGTTTCTGCTCGGCGAGCACGTCAAGGGCTACACGCCCTTCCACCCGGACTACGCCTATCTGTTCAATTCCTATTACGTCAGCGCCGGCCCCCGGCACGCACGCCATCAGCGCGGCCATCTGACCCGCCCGACATCAGACGAAGTCACCGCCTACCGCCGCCATGTCGACACCGAAGTGGTGAAATTCTTCCAGACCGCCGCAGCGGATAAGCTCGAGGCGCTGGTGCCGCTGGTCGAGGTCGGCCTCAATCACGAGCAGCAGCATCAGGAGCTGATGTACACGGACATCCTGCATGCTTTCGCCCAGAACCCGATCCCGCCGGCCTACGATCCGGCCTGGCGCTTCCCGGCGTCGCAGCGCGGCACAGAGGAATGGGTGACGCTGAACGAAGGCATCCACACCGTGGGCCACCCCGACGACAGCTTCCATTTCGACAATGAGAAGCCCGCGCATCGCGCTCTGGTCGGCCCAGTCAAGCTCGCCAGAAATCTCGTCACCAATGCCGACTGGCTCGCCTTCATGAAGGACGGCGGCTATTCCACCGCCACGCTTTGGCTGATGGACGGCTTCGGCGCCGTGAGCAACGAGGGCTGGCAGGCGCCCGGCCACTGGCGCGAGATCGACGGCGAATGGAAGATCATGACGCTGGGCGGCCTGCAGCCGATCGATCCGGCAGCGCCGGTTTGCCATGTCAGCTATTACGAGGCTGACGCCTTCGCCCGCTGGGCCGGCAAGCATCTGCCGACCGAGATGGAATGGGAGGTCGCCGCCCGCGCCGGCCTGCTCAACGATGCCTACGGCATCGTCTGGCAGTGGACCCGCAGCTCGTATTCGCCGTACCCGGGCTATCGCGCGATCGAGGGCGCGCTCGGCGAATACAACGGCAAGTTCATGGTCAACCAGCTGGTGCTGCGCGGCTCGTCGCTGGCGACGCCATCAGGTCATAGCCGTGTCACCTACCGCAACTTCTTCTATCCGCACCATCGCTGGCAATTCACGGGGTTACGCCTCGCCGACTATGCCTGATTGAGTCCTGTCGACATCAATACCGCGCCGGTAAGCGCGTTCGGGAGAGTATCATGAATGTGCATGCCGCCGCTTTGGCCAAAGCGTATCCGTTCGACGAAGCGACCTCGGCGTTTGCCGGCGATGTCATCGGCGATCTCGCTCGTCACCCGAAGCGGCTGTCGCCGAAATATTTCTACGACGCCACCGGCTCGGAGCTGTTCGAGCAGATCACGGTGCTGCCGGAATATTATCCGACGCGCACCGAGCTCGGCATCCTGCGCGACCGCGGCGACGAGATCGCCGCGATCATTCCGGAAGGTGCTGCGCTGGTCGAGTTCGGCGCCGGCGCGACCACCAAGGTGCGCCTGCTGCTCGAGCACTGCGAATTCGGCGCTTACGTGCCAGTCGATATCTCCGGCGATTTCCTCAAGGCCCAGGCCGATGGCCTGCGCAAGGATTTCCCCGGTCTCGGCATCTACCCGGTCGCGGCCGATTTCACCACGCCGTTCGCGCTGCCCGAGGCCGTCGCCGGCATGCCGAAGGTCGGCTTCTTCCCCGGCTCGACGCTCGGCAATTTCGAGCCGAGCGAGGCGTTGGCCTTCCTGCGCAGCGCACGAAAGATCCTCGGCCACGGCGCGCAGATGATCATCGGCGTCGACCTCGAGAAGGACGAACGCGTGCTTTACAACGCCTACAACGACGCGGCCGGCGTCACCGCGCGCTTCAACCTCAATGTGCTGGTGCGGATCAACCGCGAGCTCGGCGGCAATTTCGACCTGTCGGGCTTCACCCACCGCTCGATCTACAACCGCGACCGCCATCGCATCGAGATGCACCTGATCAGCCGCAAGGCGCAGACCGTGCGCATCCTCGGCAACACCTTCGCATTCCGCCCCGGCGAGAGCATTCATACCGAGAACAGCTATAAATACTCGCTCGAGCGTTTCACCGCGCTGGCCCGCAGCGCCGGCTGGACGGTGCGCAACAGCTGGACCGACGCCAACACGATGTTCTCGGTGCACGCACTGGTCGCGGATTAGCCATGTTAATTTTGACGCGTTTTCTTCACGCGAACCGGCATCCACTTCGCTCGAAAACGCTATGAACGCAGGGGATGGGGCAACGACCATGGGCAGGCGTGCGCTGCAGATCGCAACGGGCTTGCTCGCCCTCGTCCCGATCCTGACCGGCATCATCACGATGCTCGGCGTCAGCGATCCGCTCTACGCCTCGTCGGGCGTTCCGGCGCTGCCGGTGCTGGACAGCAATCTGCGCTTCTTCGGCGGGGTCTGGCTTGGTCTCGGCCTCGCGCTGATCTGGCTGGTGCCACGCATCGAGAGCGAGAGCGTGCTGTTCCGCGTGGTCTGGGGCGGCATCTTCCTCGGCGGCGTCGGCCGACTGCTGTCGATCGTGATGGTCGGCGCCCCGCCGATCCCGTTCATCGGCTTCACCGCGCTCGAATTGATCGGCGCGCCGCTGTTCGTCTATTGGCAGCATCTGATAGCAACAGCCGCCCGCAGGTAGCGCAGACCGCGCCCCTACTCCTCACCTTCCGTCGACCGCAGCGAGATCGATTCCCAGGCCGCGACCACGATCATGATCGCGGTGGTGACGAGCGAGAGCAGCAGCGGCGACATGTCGTGAGCAAAATAGGCCGTGATCGCCAGCGCGACGATGCCGACGCCGTGCGAGAGCTGCAGGAAGTTGCGGATCACGAATTTGAACAGGATGGTCCCGACCAGGAACAGCGCGGGGCCGCCGACCGAGCTCACGATGGTGTTCAGATCGGAATGGCCGCCAGGGTGCTTCAGCACCAGTTCGTCGGCGACCGCGGTGAGGATGATGCCGCCGACGATCGGCATGTGCAGATAGGTGTAGGCGATCCGCGCCACGCGGCCGGATTGCTCGGATTTCGAGATCATCTCCGAGCCGGCCTCGGCGCCCTTGTGGAAATAGATCCACCACATCGCGATGCTGCCGACCAGCGCCGAGACGAACGCGGCGACGTTCTCCGGCGTCCAGGTCAATTCGGCGAAGGTCGCGCCATCGACCACGATGGCCTCGCCAAGCGCGATGATGATGAAGCCGGCGCAGCGCTCGGCCATGTGGCCGCCCTCGACCGACCAGGCCTCCATCGACGAGAAGCCGAGCCCAGGGGTCCAGAAGCGGGCGGCCGGCGCGACATATTCGATTGTCAGCGCCGCGATCCACAGCCACATCCGCGTCTCGTGCTCGGCGAAGCCGCCGAGAACCCACAACACGGCCGAACCGGACAGCCAGGTCAGGATGCGGATCGCGTTGTGGCGCACCGCCGTCCGCTGCCGCGGCGTCACCAGCAGCCAGAACGCGGTGCGGCCAACCTGCATCGCCGCATAGGTGCCGGCAAACCACAGCCCGCGCCCCTCGAAGGCGGTCGGTATCGAGGTCGACAGCAACAGCCCGCCGAGCATCAGCACGAACAGCAGCAGGCGGACCGGCGTCAGGTCGGGATTGAGCCAGTTGGTGACCCAGGTGGTGTAGACCCACACCCACCACACCGCGAGGAACAGCAGCGTGACCTGCACCGCCCCCAGCGGGGTGAAGTGGTGCAGCAGCGTATGCGACAGCTGCGTGACGGCGAAGACGAAGACGAGGTCGAAGAACAGCTCGGCATTGGTGACGCGGCTGGGCTGGTTCGGCACGATGACGCGAAACATCGCGCCGCGCGGATTATCTGCCATCGCCTGGGGCCCCGCCCGGTTGCCGGGGACTAGCCTTCCGGCACGCCGGTTTGCAGGGCCAGCGCGTGCAGCACGCCGCCCATCTGGCCCTTCAGCGACTGGTAGACGATCTGGTGCTGCTGGACACGGGACTTGCCGCGGAATGACTCGGATATGACAGTGGCCGCATAGTGGTCGCCGTCGCCGGCCAGATCGCGGATCGTCACCTCGGCATCGGGGATCGCTGCCTTGATCATCGATTCGATATCTCGGGCGTCCATCGGCATCCCAGTCCACCTCCGTCAGGTCGTTCGAATCAGGCCGGCTCGGCCAGGATAAAACCCAGGATAAACCTAAGATAAAACCTAGCGCTTGGGGTCTTCTAGGTCATCCCGGGCACACTATATTCCCATTCCCAGCGATTTAAACCTGCATCAATCGGTCACAAGCCATCACGCCGAAATGACCAGAAGAGGCGCAGAATCATGAAGCTCCCCGGCCCCGACCATCCGATCACGATCACGCCCAATGCCAAGCGCGTCCGCGTCACTGCCGACGGCGTCGTGATCGCCGAGACCACCCATGCGCTGACCCTGAAGGAAGCGAGCTATCCTGCCGTGCAGTATGTCCCCCGGCAGGACGCCAACATGGAGCTGTTGACCCGCACCGAGCGGACCACGCATTGCCCCTATAAGGGCGACGCAAGCTATTTCAGCATCAAGGCCAATGGCAAAACGCTGGACAACGCGATCTGGACCTATGAGGAGCCGTTTCCGGCCATGACCGAGATTGCCGGCCGCCTGGCGTTCTATCCGGACAAGGTGAAGATCGAGGAAGTCGCTTAAGGCCGTCTCGGCTGCCGCAAGCGCCTCGCGCCACCCAGCCTGAAAACGTAAATGCCCGGGCCAGGCCCGGGCATGACGACGGGAGTGTTCGGCCGGATCCCCGCTACGCTCTGAAGATCGTGAGCCCGAGGATCAGGAGCACCAGGAAGATCACGACGAACACATAGAACAGGAAGCGGGCGATATCGGCGGACGCGGCGGAAATGCCGGTGAAGCCCAGCAAGCCCGCGATGATCGATACGACAAGGAAGATCAGCGCCCATTTCAGAAGTGTCATTGCTTATTCCTCATTACCGCGCGTCCGCACGGCTGCCAGTCGTCCCGGTAACGCCCGCTACCGACCACAGTTCCAAGAACGAAACAGCTGAAATGACCGACCTCGACACCAGGGAAGCAAGACAATTGGGCCTTGCTGAATCGAGTTCCCGATTGCAACATCCGGCGGCAGACCCGGCTGAGGGCACCATGAAATCGATTGCTCACGCGGCTCCGGCCGTCGACGTCCAGGCAGCACCGAAGCTCCACAAGCGTAACGTCGCGTTGGACCGTGCGCGCACCTTCCTGACGCTGGTCGTGCTGCTGCATCACGCGGTGATCCCCTACACCCATTTCGGGCACACCGACCCGACATCCTGGATCGGCTTCGACTGCGTGGTGCTCGCCACCGACAGCTTCTTCATGGCGATGTTCTTCTTCCTGTCGGGGCTGTTCGTCTGGCCGGGGCTCGGCCGCAAGCCGTGGCTGATCTTTCTGCGCGACCGGCTGCTGCGGCTCGGCCTGCCGTTCGTGATCTGCGCGGTCACCGTAATTCCAATCGCCTATTACGCGATCGCGCTGCGCGCGAATCCGGAGGAGACCTTCTCCGAATTCTGGCGGAAGACCATGACGTTCGGGCCGTGGCCGAGCGGCCCGATCTGGTTCGTCTATGTCCTGATGACCTTCGACCTGACCGCGAGCCTGCTGTACCGGGTGTCGCCGCATCTGCTCGATCCCATCAACCGTCTCTCGATCATGGGATTCGAACGTCCGTCGAAGTTCTGGCTGTTCCTCGTCGTCGTCAGTGCCGCCGCCTACCTGCCCATGCTGGTCCATTACGGCCAGAACTACTGGTTCGAACTCGGACCGTTTTCGGTGCAGGCGAGCCGCGTGCTGCTGTATGCGTCCTATTTCTTCATTGGAGCGGGGATCGGGGCGGCCAACTTCGAGAACGGCGTGCTCGGCGCGCACGGACGGCTGACCGAGCGGCGCTGGTTCTGGACGGGCATCACGGTGATTCCCTACTGCATGATGTGGGTCATGATCTACATCAAGCGCGGGATCATCGGTAACCCCGATCCGCTGCCGGGCTGGTATCTCGCGATCTACGGCAGCTTCTTCGTGCTGTTCTCAGCCTCGATCCTGTTCGCGATCCTGGCCTACTTCCTGCAATCGAAAGACGGCGGGCCGACGCTGCTCGACCGCATGCAGGGGGATGCCTACGGCATGTTCCTGGTGCACTATCCGATCGTGCTGTGGCTGCAATACTGGCTGTTCGATATGGATCTGCCGGCGATCGCCAAGGCCGCGATCGCGTTCTTCGCCACCGTGGCGCTGAGCTGGGCCGCCACCGCCGTGCTGCGCAAGCTGCCGGGCGCCAATTACGTGCTGTAGCTTCGGCCATGATGCGTGATCGCATCATGGCCTCTCTCGTTGGTGCGCGGCCGGCGCGCATCAGCCGCGGACCCAGTGCGTTGCAGCAGGCCGGTTGTGAACCGGAATTTGCGCGCAACCTGCCTTTGGTCACATGCCGCCGGGCGATTCTCGTTTATGCTCGCCGGACTGATTGACCTCAGGGAGTCCCAGGGATGAACGACCCTCAAGTTGGATGGATCGCCGCCATCATCGTCGGCGGATTGGCCGGCTGGCTCGCCGAGATGTTCATGAAGACCGGAACCGGTATTTTCATGAATATCATCCTCGGCATCGTCGGCGCCGCGCTGGCGAACTGGCTGTTGGGTCTGCTCGGCGTGTCGCTCGGCGGAGGATGGCTCAGCTATCTCATCGCCGGCTTCATCGGCGCCTGCGTGATCATCTTTGCCTGGCGCGCGATCCGCGGTGCGACCTAAAGCATGATCCGGAAAAGTGCGAAGCGGTTTTCCGGAAAGATCATGCTTAAAGAGCGCGCTAGAGCATGATCCGAAGCGATCGTGCTTGAACGAGAAATAGCGCGATGATGGCTTCATCGCGCTATTGGGGTCTTGTTCGCTTGACGTTGCAGCGCCTGGTCCGCCCCGATCAGGCAGCCGTGCTGTGCATGTAGTTCGGCAGCCAGTGCTCGAACGCGCGAGACAGGTTCTCGACCGAGACCTGCGGCTCGCCGGTGACCGCGATCGCATCGCCGCCTGTGGTGCCGATGCGCGCGCAGGGCACGCCGGCCCCCTTCATCTTCGCCAGCACGAGGCCTGCGTCTGCCGCAGGCACCGTGACGATGTAGCGGGCCTGATCCTCGCCGAACCAGTAGGCATGCGGGACAATCGATGACGGCGCCGCGAGGAGCTGCGCGCCGATGCCGCTTGCGATCGCCATCTCGGCGAGCGCGATCAGGAGCCCGCCGTCGGAGACGTCGTGCACCGCGGTCGCAGTGCCGGCGCGGATCATGCCGCGCACCACATCGCCGTTGCGCTTCTCGGTGGCGAGATCGACCGGCGGCGGAGCGCCCTCCTCGCGACCGCAGACGTCGCGCAGATAGACCGACTGGCCGAGCCAGCCTTGGGTATCGCCGACCAGGAGGATCGCCTCGCCCGCTGCCTTGAACGCCAGGGTCGCCGACTTGGTGAAGTCGTCGAGCAGACCGACGCCGCCGATCGAGGGCGTCGGCAGGATGCCGCGGCCGTTGGTCTCGTTGTAGAGCGAGACGTTGCCGGAGACGACCGGGAAATCCAGCGCGCGGCAGGCTTCCGCAATGCCCTTCAGGCAGCCGACGAACTGGCCCATGATCTCGGGGCGTTCAGGATTGCCGAAATTGAGATTGTCGGTGATGGCAAGCGGCCGGCCGCCGACCGCGGTGATGTTGCGCCAGGCTTCGGCGACCGCCTGCTTGCCGCCCTCGAACGGATCGGCCTCGCAATAGCGCGGCGTGACGTCGACGGTGAGCGCGAGGCCCTTGGGTCCGTCCTCGACACGGACCACGGCGGCATCGCCGCCGGGACGCTGCATGGTATTTCCGAGGATGACGTGGTCGTACTGCTCCCACACCCAGCGCTTCGAGCACAGTTCGGGCGTGCCGATCAGCTTTTCCAGCGCCTCGGCGATGCCGAGCGGCGGCTTGACGTCCTGGCCGCGGATCACCGGCAGCGCAGTTGAAGCGACGTGCGGACGGTCATAGACCGGCGCCTCGTCGCCGAGCTCCTTGATCGGCAGATCGGCCATCACGTCGCCGCCATGCTTGACGACGAAGCGCTTGCTCGGCGTGGTGTAGCCGACGATGGCGAAATCGAGCCCCCATTTGCGGAAGATCGCCTCGGCCTCTTGCTCCTTCTCGGGCTTGAGCACCATGAGCATGCGCTCCTGGCTCTCCGAGAGCATCATCTCGTAGGCGCTCATGCCGGTCTCGCGGGTCGGCACCGCGTCGAGGTCGAGGTCGACGCCGAGATCGCCCTTGGCGCCCATCTCGACCGCCGAGCAGGTCAGGCCCGCCGCGCCCATGTCCTGGATCGCGATCACGCAACCCTTTTCCATGATCTCGAGGCAGGCTTCGAGCAGCAGCTTTTCGGCGAAGGGATCGCCGACCTGCACGGTCGGGCGCTTCTCCTCGGAGGCGTCGTCGAACTCGGCCGAGGCCATCGAGGCGCCGTGAATGCCGTCGCGGCCGGTCTTGGAGCCAAGATAGACGATCGGCATGTTCACGCCGGAGGCTGCCGCATAGAAGATCTTGTCGGCATCGGCGAGGCCCACCGCCATCGCGTTGACCAGGATGTTGCCGTCATAGCGAGTGTGGAAGCGGACCTGGCCGCCGACCGTCGGCACGCCGAACGAATTGCCGTAGCCGCCGACGCCCGCCACCACACCAGACACCAGATGCCGGGTCTTGGGATGATCGGGCGCGCCAAAGCTCAGCGCGTTCAGGCAGGCGATCGGGCGCGCGCCCATGGTGAAGACGTCGCGCAGGATGCCGCCGACGCCGGTGGTCGCGCCCTGATAGGGCTCGATGTAGCTCGGGTGGTTGTGGCTCTCCATCTTGAAGACCACCGCCTGGCCGCCGCCGATATCGATCACGCCGGCATTCTCGCCGGGGCCCTGGATCACCCAGGGGGCCTTGGTGGGCAGCCCGCGCAGATGGATCCGGGACGACTTGTACGAGCAATGCTCGTTCCACATGGCCGAGAAGATGCCGAGCTCGGTGAAGGTCGGAACCCGCCCGATCAGCTTGAGGATGCGCTCGTACTCGTCCGGCTTCAGCCCGTGGGCGGCGACGAGTTCGGGGGTGATCTGGGGCTCGTTCTTGGGGGCGTTCATGGGTCCCTTAATAGGTAGATCGAACGGGGGCGAAAAGGCCTTTTACGAGGCATTTTCGGCCTGTCCAGAGCTTTGCGGCTGACGACCGCGGGGTGCGGGATTTGCACAATGGGGATGGATCGGATTTAAGGACGCGAACCCGATAATTGAAGGCTATATTTCGTGAACGAACTCGCCAAAACCGCATTCAACCGCCGCCCTGACCTGCACGTCGAAACCGAGGGCGAATTCGCCGGCTGGCGGACCTGGACCCGGGACAATTTCGAGACCCATACCGGCCCCTTTTACCACCGCATGGACGAAAACGGCCGCATCAGCTGCGCGTTCCGGGTAGGTAAAAAGCACCTCAACGGCTCCGGCAATGTCCATGGCGGCTGCTTCATGACGTTTGCGGATTACTGCCTGTTCGCGCTGGCCGGCTCGGTGCTCCAGGGCCCGGGCGTCACGGTGTCGTTCGCCTCCGAATTCCTCGACGCGGCCCGCGAGGGCGACCTGATCGAATGCACCGGCGAGGTCACCCGCGCCGGCATGTCGCTGATCTTCGTTCGCGGCATGCTGACATCGGCCGAGCGGCCGCTGTTCACCTTCTCCGGCACCATCAAGCGGGTGAAGCGCAAGGCGCCGGCACAGACACCCGCGTGAGGCTCGCCAGAGCCATTTCCGTTCCGATTGAATCGGAACGGGGCTCAATATTTTTATTTTGACGCGTTTTCTTCACGCGAACCGGTACCCACTTCGCTCGAAAACGCTTTCGGTCTGTGGACGCCCGCCGTCATCCGGCCGTTACATCGGCACGGATTGAATCGAAGCTGAGCTCTACTTCGTTGAGTTCACGCGCGTTCTTTGCGTGAAGCAGTCAAACTCCCGTTGTGACACGACGACGCACTGTCGTTGCGTCGTCGCGCGCGCGTCACATGCGCGTCAGCCAAGGCCCTGAAGATTGCTGAACGGTTTCCGTATGTGCATTCGCGCAGCGAGTATGGGGCATTCTCATGAAATTGAAGACGTTTGTTTCCGTCACATCGGCGATGTCGCTTGTCGCATCGCTGGCGTGCGTTGCAACTCCGGCGCGCGCCGGTCAGGACGGCGACAATGGCGATCGCGGTGTCGGCGATTCTCGCGATCATGATCAGGACCATGACGGCGACCATCATGGCCGCAAGCCGCGCGTGGTGATGATCTCGCTCGACGGCGCCAAGCCCGATTTCATCCAGAAATTCATCGAGGAAGGCGTGCTGCCGCGCGACGGCGGCCTCGCCCGGCTCTCACGGCGCGGCGCGGTCGCGCTGCAGAACGTGACGGCGTCGCCGTCACTCACCGCCGTGTCGCATATTGCGATCGCGACCGGCTCGACGGCGGTCCATAACGACATTCCCTCGAACACGTTCGAGCCGATCGTCGGCCCGATCACCGGCAGCATCAGCGGCTTTGCGGCGCCGATCGGCGGCTACAGCGAGAGCCCGCTCGGGCCGTCGCCGCACCCGACGGCGCAACCCCTGTGGGTGCAGCTGCGCCAGCAGGGCAAGAAGGTCATCACGGCGACCTGGCCCGGCGGCGACGGCGCCGACATTTCCATCAACAACACCGTGGTGCAGCCGGCGCAGCCCACCCGCATCACCGACTTCACGGTCCCGTTCGGCGCGTTCGGCGGCATCGGCGCCCAGGGCTTCTCACTGTCGCGCAGCGACTTCACGGCCGATCCCTCCATCGTGGCGGCGCTGCAGGCCGCGGGCCATTTCTCGTTCAGCCCGGTGCTGGTGACCTCGGCCCCGATCGAGACGTTCTCGTGCTCTTCGGCAGCGAGTGCGACCTGCACCGGCGCGTCGACACTCGACGTCAAATATTCGATCCGCGTCGCCGCCATCGACACCATCAACGATCGCAAGGTGAACTACGACACGCTGGTGTTCTTTGACGCCAACCGCGGCATCACCGCAGGACCGTTCCACGCGCCGTCGACCGGGCCGGCTTACGTCAAGTTCGGGGGCGAGAACGCACCGTTCTTCTTCGAAGGCAGCGGGGCGAAGGTTGGTGCTGCGTACTTCGTCTCGGCGCTGTCTCCCGACCTCTCGGTGGTGCGCTTCGCGCGCTACGGCGCCAACTTCATCCCGCGCAACACGCCGGTGCTCGCCGATGTCGACGACATCAACAACAACATCGGATTCTGGCGTCCGCAGGCCGACTTCCGCATTCCGGAGCGGCTGAGCCCCGGCTTCACCAATTTCCCCGACGTCGAGATCGAGACGATGTACGAAGACATGGTGAAGACCTTCGTGCAGTACCAGGCGAATATCGGCGAGCGCGCGATCAAGACGCATCCGGATGCCGACCTGGTGATGGTCTATATCGAGGAG
The DNA here is from genome assembly GCF_011516645.4 of Bradyrhizobium septentrionale. Classification (NCBI taxonomy): domain Bacteria; kingdom Pseudomonadati; phylum Pseudomonadota; class Alphaproteobacteria; order Hyphomicrobiales; family Nitrobacteraceae; genus Bradyrhizobium; species Bradyrhizobium septentrionale. The sequence goes on from NZ_CP088285.1 coordinate 9,198,132, forward strand.
CCCGACGGCTCCGAGCACCAGTTCCTGCTCACCGATCCGCGCCAGGGCACCAATCCGACCGACCCGAATTCGATCGGCGCCAACCAGGACCCCGCCAAGGTCAAGCGATACGCGTCCTACGTCCGCTTCGCCTACCAGGCGGCCGACAGAGCGGTGAAGCAGATTGCCGATGCGGCGGGCCGCGACAGCAACGTGATCGTGGTGTCGGATCACGGCTTCGCGCCGTTCCACACCTCGGTCAATCTCACCAACATCCTGCGCAACGCCGGGATCGACCCCAGCAAGGTCGGGATCCGCACCTCCGGTCCGGCCGCCGACATCTACGTCAATCTGCAGAATCGCGAGCTCGGCGGTACCGTCGATCTGGCGACCTATCGGACCCTGGTGGCGCAGATCACGGATGCGGTGAAGAACGCGGTCGACCCCAATGCGCGCTTCAACTACTCGCTCAAGGACCAGCGTATCTTTACCGTCGTCGAGACCCGGCCGCTGCAATGCGACGCCGGAACCGGACAGTGCCTCAGCAAGACCGTCGGCCAGGATTACGGCGACGTGTTCGCGCTGATGGCGCCCGGCTACAATTTCGACGGCATCCAAAATCCCGGCGTCGCGCGCCAGGGCGACGCGCCGTTCAGCGCGGCAACTACCGCGCTGTCGATGCCGAACTTCTACGGCGCCCACGGTCACGACCCCGAGCTTCCGGTGATGAGCGCAACTTTCATCGCCGCGGGGCCGCAGATCCGCCACGACAGTGTGGTGCGGCACATGCGCAATATCGACGTGGCGCCGACCATCATGCAGATCCTGGGCACGACGCCGCATCAGGTCGATGGTGAGGTGCTGCGCGAGGTCCTGCGCTAGGATTTCAGGAAGATGTCACGCGATAGACGCCAGGCCGGCGTCCATCGCGTGACGGGGCGTTCAGCAATGAACAGATATCGCATCAGCGCTTTCCGGGCACCGATGCCGACGCCGTCAGCGCCTCGAAATTGTGCTGCCAATAGACCTCGATTTGCTCGACCAGCGTGGCCGGCAAGGGAACGTAGTTGAGCAGTTGGGCCTGCGGCTTGCCGCTTTCCAGGGACCAGCGCAGGAAGTCGATCGCGGTCGCCGACCTGTCGGGCGATTTCGGCTGCTTGTGCATCAGCACGAAGGTCGTGGCCGTGATCGGATACGCGTCCTCCCCCGGGGCGTTGGTCAGGACCAGGTAGAAATCCTGCGTCGTTGTCCAGTCCGCGCTGGCCGCCGCGGCCTGGAAGGATGCGGCGTCAGGGGTGACGAAATTGCCGGCGCTGTTCTGCACCAGGCCAAAGGAAATCCGGTCGAGCCGTTGCAACGCATAGGAGTATTCGAGATAGCCGATCGAACCGGGAATCAGGCCGACAAGCGAGGCGACGCCGTCATTGCCTTTGCCGCCGAGCCCGACGGGCCATTCGACCGACGTGCCCTCTCCGACGCTGGCCTTCCACTGCGCGCTGATCTTCGAGAGGTAGTTCGACCAATTGAACGTCGTCCCCGAGCCGTCGATCCGATGCACGACGGTGATCGCCGTGTGCGGCAGCTTCAGATCGGGATTGACGGCTTGAATGGCCGGGTCGTTCCAGTATCTGACCTTGCCGAGATAGATGTCGGCAAGCAGCTGTCCGGTGAATTGCATCTGGCCGGGCTTGACGCCCTCGATGTTGACCACAGGCACGACGCCTCCGATCACGATCGGGAATTGCACCATGCCGAGCTTTTCAAGCTCCTTCGGATCAAGCGGCATATCGCTTGTCCCGAAATCGACGGCCGCCTTCTTGATCAGGCCGACGCCGATGCTCGACCCCACCGACTGATAGCTGACGTCGTTGCCGGTCTTTGCCTTGTAGCCGGCGATCCATTTCGCCATCACGGGCGACACGAAGGTTGAGCCCGCGCCCTTCGTCTCCGCGGCCAGGCATTGCGTTGCGACGACCAGAGCAGTGAAAATGATTGGTAATCTGAAATGCTTCGTCATGCGCTCGAGCGTAGCAGGACGAGCGACAGGCCCGTGTGGGCCAGGTCACAAAACGGTAACATAAGCCGGGAGCGTCGGACCGCTGTCGGAGCGACGCCGGCCTGCCCGCGCCTACGCCCGGCCCGCAAACACCGCGAAGCGGAATATCGGCGCAAATTCAATGCCCTAGCCTTTCGCCCCACCGCCGAGCTACATTCGCTCCGTCGCGCGCCAATGCGCGAAGGGAGCCAATCAAGGTGCCGAAGAGCACAGCGAACACGGGCGGCGTGACGGCTTCCGCGATCACACCTACTCCGTCGACCTCTGCGCCGGGTGCACGCGGCTGGCGCGACTATGCGCTGCTCGTGGCGCTGGCCTGCTGCTGGAGCTCGACCTATCCGCTGACCAAGATCGGGCTCGGCTCGATCCCGCCGGTCACCTTCATCTCGGCCCGCTCGCTGGTCGCCGCAGCCTTCCTGCTCGTGGTGCTGCGGATCCGCGGCATCCGCATCCCGACCGACCTCAAGGCGTGGAAGCTGTTCGCCTTCCAGCAGACCATCAACTCGACGATCCCGTTCCTGGTGATCACCTGGGCGCAGCTCTATGTGCCGGCCTCCAACACCGTGGTGCTGGCCTCGACGACGCCGATCTTCGCCTTCCTGATCACCTGGGCGATCACGCGGCACGAGCCGGCCTCGTTGCTCAAGCTGGTCGGCGCGATCCTCGGCCTCGCCGGGACGGTTGCGATCATCGGCCTCGACGCGCTCTCAGGCTTCGGCAAGGAGATCTTTGCCGAGATCGCGATCCTGCTTGCGACCGTGTCGTTCGCCTGCGCCACGATCTTCGGACTGCGGCTGTCGGACTACGATCCGATGGTGGTCGCGGCCGGCTCGCTGTTGTTCGGCGGCACCGTGCTGCTGCCGGTCGCCCTGATCATCGACCATCCCTGGACGCTGCACCCGACGCCGCAGGCGCTGGTCGCAACCATCGTCATGGGCATCTTCTCCAGCGCGTTCGGGTTGATGCTGTTCTACATGTGCCTCACCCGGCTCGGCACGCTCACCACCAATGCGCAGGGGTATCTGCGGATTCCGATCGGCGTCGCGCTGTCGGTGCTGCTGCTCGGCGAATCCGTGCCGTCGAACCGTACGCATCCGGTCAGCACCCCGGGCAGGCGCGCCGGTCAGCCGTGGCGCTCAGGCGGCAGCCGCTGTGGACTGTTGGGTCGCCTTCCAATTCCACGGGAGCAGGTCGGCGACTTTGTTGACGGGGTGATCTGGAAGCCTGGCCAACACATCCGCGAGCCAGGCTTGCGGATCAACGTCGTTCATCTTGCAGGTTTCGATCAGGGTATAGACGGCGGCGGCGCGATGGCCGCCGGCATCTGAACCGGCGAAGGTCCAATTTCGTCTTCCGACAGCCACACCGCGTAACGCTCGTTCGGCAGCGTTGTTCGAGAGGCAGACGCGACCATCGTCCAGGAAGCGGGTGAACGCCGCCCAACGGTTGAGCAGGTAGTTGATCGCCTTTGCAGTATCGTTGCCTGATGAGAGCAAGGTTCGCTGCTGACGCATCCAGATTTCGAGATCGGCGACGATCGGCCTCGACTTATCACGACGTACCGCAAGCCGCTGTTCCGGCGTTTTGCCGTTGATGGTGCGCTCGATCTCGAAAAGGATATCGATGCGTCGCACGGCCTCGCTGGCAATCGGCGCCTCTCCAGATTTCGCCAAGTCGAAGAACTTTCTGCGGCCGTGGCTCCAACAGGCCGCTTCAAGGATCGGAGCTGGCTTCCTTTGGGCCTTGTAGAGCTGGTTATACCCATCGAAGGCATCGGCCTGCATGAGGCCGACATAGCCGGCAAGATGGCTTTGCGGGTGTTCTCCAGCCCGGTTGCGTGAGTAGTAGAACAGGGCCGCCGGCGGATCCGTGCCGCCAAACGGCCGGTCATCGCGAACATAGGTCCAGATCCGGCCGGTAACCGTCTTGAGCTTGGCCAGCACCGGCACCGTCGTATCGTCGCCGTGGATGCGTTCCGCGCTCATGACGTGGATCCGGATCGCCTCAATGATGGGATCGAGTGCCACCACGCAGGCGCCGATCCGATCCGCCAGGGTCGAGACGTCGATCTCGATCCCTTCGCGGGCATAGGTCTTGCTCTGTCGGTTCAACGGCTGGTGCAGCAGGAACTTGTTGACCAGCACCATCGCCAGCAGGCTCGGCCCGGCAAAGCCTCGCGGGATCGGATGGGAGGGCGCCGGCGCCTCGGTGATTGCCTCACAATCCCGGCAGGAGAACTTTTCGCGGACATGCTCGATAATCTTCCAGCGCCGTGGCTCACATTCCAGGGTCTTCGATACCACCTCGCCGAGCTTGTGCAGTCGCTCGCTGCCGCACTTGCCACATACGCAAGGAGCGGGTTCGACGATGCGTTCGATCGGTAGATTGTCCGGCAACGGACGTCGCGGCGGCCGTGGATTTTGCACGCGCTGCTGTTTGGCGGCTTCCGGCGCTGCGAGCTCGGCCTTGGTTTCCTGCTCAGCCTGGGTCTCTTCAAGATCCTCGATGGCGAGTTCGAGCTGCTCGACCAGCAGCTTGCCGCGCTCAGAAGATTGCCCGAACTGTTCTCGCCGTGCCTTGGCCAGCATCAGCTTCAGCCGCTCGATCTCCAGCCGGCCGACGGTCACCTCGCTCTTCGCCAGCGTCAGCTGCTCGCGCTGCGCAATGATCATCGCGTGTGCTGCGGCAAGGTCGGTGGGAAGCGGATCGGCGGGCGTCGTCACGAGGACGAATCAACCATATTCGTCGCAAAAAATCCCGCTCGATTTAACCGGAAGCCCGTGGACGCCAGGTTGCCTGCGGCATCCGCCAATCAATTCCGGAGAGGAGATAGGATAGCTGCGCAACGCTGATCGTCACAACGCCATCCGCCATTGATGGCCACAAAAAGCGGCCTCGCTCCAGCCGCTTCGTGAACAGACACGCGCCTTGGCCATCATGCCAGATGATCTTGATCAGGTCGCCGCGGCGGCCTCTAAAAACATAGAGATCACCGGCATGCGGATCACGCTTCAAACTCTCCTGGACCAGACGCGCGAGGCTCGGGAAGCCGCGGCGCATATCGGTGTGGCCGGTCGCAAGCCACACCCGCACATTACCCGGTATCGCAATCATCGGCGCTCAAGTACCTCGAGGACCCGCGCCAGCGCTTCTGGATCGACGTGCGAATCCACTCGGATCCGTCGCCGGTTACCGAGGTCGATCTCGATCAATCCAGTACGCGCGGCCACTACAGACCGCCCTCGGCTATCACCCGCAGGTAAGAGCTTCGGAGTTTCCTCCGCCTCCGTGGCGGCGATCTGCACCGGCGCAAAAGACGGTGCGACCTGCTCGGATGTCCGCGCTTGACGACGCCAGGTGAACACCAGGCTGGCCGCTACTCCGTTGCGACGTGCAACCGCTGTCACCTTTGCGCCCGGCGCCAACGTCTCCTCGACAATCCGTGCCTTGTCATCCTGCGACCAACGCCGCCGACGCTCCAGCCCGCCCAAAACCTCGACCCGCATCGCCCGATGACCTTAAAGCTAGACTTAAGGTCACACGCTTGGCGAATTACAGCGTGTCAGACAAGACGGCGCCCGCCGGATGCGTACGTCGAACCTCGTGCTCGGCCTCGTGCTGGTCATGGCCGGCGTCGCCGCGATGACGGTGCCGGCTCAGGTCATCAAGCGGTGGTTGCGAAAGTTCTAGTGGATCGAATCTAACGGATGTGTCCCGGCAATGGCCCATCCAGAACTCTGCCTTGGCGGACCTATGCGTCGATACTCCAGGTGCTCCGATCATCGATCGGATTTGGCAATCTACCGGCAAGGCAATCTGCGAGTGATTGCGGGGAGAACCGGCGATCTCGACACTCGATTACCCACGAAAGAAAGTCGGCAGGTCCGCCATTGAGATACGGCGGTGGCGACACCGGCATGAAGACAGTCGGAAGGCGCTCTGTCAGCGACAGGTAATTGAGAACATGCCCAAGTTCCTGGACCACGCGCCAAGCAAGCGGATCGGAGATATCGATAACGAATTTAACCCACCAAGCCGCGTCGTCGCGTCCTGTCCCGATCCGCCCCTTGATGGCCGGAATTCGGTTCAACAGTGTCGTTAGCGCAATGAATTCCGAATCTTCGCTCAAGGGGCCGCCATTACGTTACGCCCGCCAAGGCTTGGTGCCCTCGCCTTACGGCGGCGATGATCTTATCAGGGCCTGCGATCGAGACGAAGGGTCTGGGGCCGCTCATGCAGACAGCTGCTTCTCGGCGATCGAGAGCCACTCGGCCTGCGCGTCGCGCAGATATTTCGGCGCGCGCCGCATCTGGATCAGGAGCTCGTTGAACACCATGCGCGCCTCGCCGGTGCGGCCGACCAGCTGCAGCAGCAGGCCCGTAGCGGACCCGCGCCTCCGCACCAGGAAAATACTGCGTGACCGCCTGATATTCCTCCAGCGCCTCGTCGAGCCGGCCGATTTCGGCGAGCGAACGGGCATAGAGCAGATGGCCCTCGGCGGACTCGAAATCCGGCCAGCGCTCGCGCAGGGCGTCGAGCGTGGCCAGTGCTTCGGCCGGCTGCTTGCGGGCGAACTGCGCCTGCGCCTTGGCCAGCGCGTAGGCGGGATCGTCGCCCTGTGGCAAGCCCAAGACATGGTCGTAGTGGCTCTCGGCCTCCTCGAAGCGCCCGACATTCTGACACTCGGCGGCAAGCGCCTCGCGGTTGGCGATGGTATCGGATGTCGCGAGCCGGTCCGACAGTTCGCGATAGCGCTTCTCCGGATCGAGCCGGTTGGCGACACGCTTGCGCGCCTGCGCGGCGCCCGGTCCGCCCCACCATTCCGGGATCAACTCGACGACGATATAGGCGAGCGCGCCGATCAGCGGCACCATCAGGATGATGAAGGCCCAGGGCTGCAGGCGCCCGGTGCGCGCGGCGTGATAGATCAGCGAGATGTCGAGCAGCAATATGACCAATGCAACAGGCATTGCGGATCCCCGCGAACCGGACAGTTCATCCAAAACGCCTCCGTCCTAACGTGCCCTTCACGCTGCGACAATCCTCGGTTGTTGCGCCGGCCGCCTTAGCGTGAAGAGATCGTGAAGCGGAAGCCCTTGACGGAACCGGGCAGGTTCATGGCACAGCGGCGCGAAGCCGCTATTTCTTGTCGTCCGCCAGCAGCGTGCGGTATTTCGCGACGTCGCGGGTCACGAGTTGCTGCAGCACCTCGGGCGCGAGCTCGTTGGCGTCGGGCGCAACCGTCGACAAATCGACGAACCGCTTCTTCACCGCCTCGCTCGCGACCGCGGTGCGCGCGGCGGCGTTCAATTTGGCGATGATCTCTGGCGGGGTCCCCTTCGGTGCGAACAGGCCGTTCCAGCCCTGCGCCTCGAACTCGGGCAGACCGGCCTCGGTCGAGGTCGGCAGCTCCGGCAGCGAGGTGAGCCGCATCGTCGAGCCGACCACGACCGCTTTCACGAGCTTGTCGTCGATCGCCTGCGACACCGAGGCCGCGGCATCGCAGACGCCGTCGATCTGGCCGCCGATCGCATCCGTCAGCGCCGGCGCCGCGCCGCGATAGCCGACCAGCTGCACGTCGACGCCGGCGGCATGCACGAAGCTCTTGCAGATCAGATAATTCGAGGAGCCGACGCCGGCATGGCCGAGATTGATCTTGCCCGGATTCTTCCTGGCGTAGTCGATGAATTCCTTGAGGTCCTTGGCCGGAAAATCCTTGCGCAGCGCGACGATGCCGAAAGTCTTGGCGACCACCGCGATCGGCGCGAAGGAGTCGGGCGTGAACGGCAGCTTTGGATAGATCGTGTAGGTCGCAGCGTTGGTGCCGGCATTGCCGATCGCGATGGTGTAGCCGTCCGGCTCGGCGCGCGCCGCGCGGGTCAGCGCGGTCGAACCGCCGGCGCCGCCGACATTCTCGATGATGATGGTCTGGCCGAGCGCTGCGCCCATCTGGTCGGCCACCGCGCGGGCGATCACATCTGAGGTGCCGCCTGCCGCGAACGGCACGATCATCGTGATCGGGCGTTTTGGGAAGTCCTGGGCGTGTGCCGCCGTCGCAAGCAACAGCGCGGCGGCCGCCGCGAACCACCGTCCGAGCATATTATTTTGACGCGTTTTCTTCACGCGAACCGGCCCCCACTTCGCTCGAAAACGCTATGACTATCACGCCGCCTTTTCGAACTGCTGGACCAGGCCCGCGAACAGGCCGCGGCCGTCGGTGCAGCCCATGATCTCTTCGACGTGGTTCTCCGGATGCGGCATCATGCCGAGCACGTTGCCGCGCTCGTTGACGATGCCCGCGATCGAATGCGCGGCGCCGTTGAAGTTCGAGGCCTCGTCGACCACGCCATCGGCAGAGCAGTAGCGGTAGAGCACCCGCCCGTCGCCTTCGAGCCGCTTCAACGTCTCCTCGTCGGCCTCGTAATTGCCCTCGCCATGCGCCACCGGCACTCGGATCACCTGGCCGGCATTGTAGCCGCGGGTGAACGGCGTGTCGGAGCGTTCGACCTTCATGTGTACGTCGCGGCAGACGAATTTCAGCCCGGCATTGCGCATCAGCACGCCCGGCAGCAGCCCGGACTCGCAGAGGATCTGAAAGCCGTTGCAGACGCCGAGCACGAGCCCGCCCTTGGCAGCGAAGTCGCGCACCGCGTCCATCACGGGCGCGCGCGCCGCGATCGCGCCGCAGCGCAGATAGTCGCCATAGGAGAAGCCGCCGGGCACCACCACGAGGTCGGTGCCTTTGGGCAGCGCGGTCTCGGCATGCCAGACCATCGCGGTCTCATTGCCGGAGGCGAGCTTCAGCGCGCGCGCCATGTCGCGCTCGCGGTTGATGCCAGGGAAGACGAGGACGGCTGATTTCATCGGATCACCGGATTTTCGACGCTAGTGCAACCATGAATTTTGCGTAGTTGTCATTGCTGGCCTTCTCGTCGCGCGCCGAACTGATCAGGCTGGCAGAGGCTCGCGCACCGAACAGCAAGCCATTGACTTGATACTCGCTGGCACCGTTGGGCGTCACCGTCAGGCGCCGTGCCCGAAACATTCGCGGCACCGCAGTGCCCTTGTCGCCATCGACACCGATAATCGTGATGCGCTGTCCCGGCGTTCGTTGCTGCAGCGCCTTGATGATCTGGTCCTGGCTGTCACGGAACTGCTCCAGGGTCATCGGATTGTCGGCAGCATAGAGCCGATAGCTGACCTTGGACCCCGCACCGCAGCTCGCTTGCTCACAGTGGAAGATGTGCCTGTCAGGACCGCTGCGCTCGTAGCGCCAGCCGCTCACCGCAACCGGCGGCGGTTGTGTCGCGGTGGCGGCAGGCGCCGGCTTCGGTTGAGCCGACGCAGCGCCGATGCCGGCAGCCGTCAGCACAGCAAGCAGGAACGATCGGACCAACGCGCGATTGCTGCCGGAAAAGGCGGGAGCGGCTGTTATCATTTGGCTCGCTCGGTTAGCTGAGAACCTCGACCCGGTAGTTCTCGATCACGGTATTCGCCAGGAGCTTGTCGGCGGCGGCCTTCAGCGCCGCCTCCGCCTTGGCCTTGTCGGTCGCGGCGAGCTCGATGTCGAACACCTTGCCCTGGCGGACGCTGGCGACGCCGTCGACGCCGAGCGATTTCAGCGCGCCCTCGATCGCCTTGCCCTGCGGATCGAGGATGCCCGACTTCAATGTCACAGTCACACGTGCCTTCACGGTCGCCCTCCTAAAGCTTGAGCATGATCTTGTTCCGAAAACCGGTTCCCACTTTTCGGGATCATGCTCTAGCTCTTCACCAGCACCGGGCCGCTGCCGGCCGGCCGCTCGTTCTCGATCAGGATGCCGAGGCGTTTTGCCACTTCGGTATAGGCTTCGAGCAAGCCACCCAGGTCCCGGCGGAAGCGATCCTTGTCGAGCTTCTCGTTCGACTTGATGTCCCACAGCCGGCAAGAGTCCGGCGAGATCTCGTCGGCGACGATGATCCGCATCATCTCGTTCTCGAACAGCCGCCCGCACTCCATCTTGAAGTCGACGAGGCGGATGCCGATGCCAAGGAAGAGGCCGGTCAGGAAGTCGTTGACGCGGATGGCAAGCGCCATGATGTCGTCGATCTCCTGCGGCGTGGCCCAGCCGAAGGCAGTGATGTGCTCTTCCGACACCATGGGGTCGTTGAGCTGGTCGTTCTTGTAATAAAACTCGATGATCGAGCGCGGCAGCTGGGTGCCCTCCTCGATCCCGAGCCGCTGCGACAGCGAGCCGGCGGCGACGTTGCGCACCACCACCTCGAGCGGCACGATCTCGACCTCGCGAATCAGCTGCTCGCGCATGTTGAGACGGCGGATGAAGTGGGTCGGCACCCCGATGTCGTTGAGGTGCTGAAACAGGTACTCCGAAATCCGGTTGTTGAGGACGCCCTTGCCCTCGATCACCTGGTGTTTCTTGGCATTGAACGCGGTCGCGTCATCCTTGAAGTGCTGGATCAGGGTTCCCGGCTCCGGGCCTTCATACAGGACCTTGGCCTTGCCTTCATAAATGCGGCGTCGACGGCTCATTGGGATGTACCGTGTTTTGTTGAAATCCATGGATTTGGGTGCTCCGGATAACTTGGGGTTACGACCCACGACGGAGCTGCCGCGGAGGCCTGGAACCTGGGCAATCCAACTGGAAACAGAACAAGAACCATGCCTGTTCGCAACCTATCTGATTGGGCCATCCAGCACAATCGATACCGCCCCGTTGGGGGCACTTATACCGCGCTATCATAAAGGGCCGATTCCGCCTGTTTTGCCTGCGGCTTAACGGCTCGTTGTCTTGCCGATTCCTCCCCCCTATCTAGGCAGGGACCAGGGCTGCCGCAACGCGCGGCGGCCCTTCATTCAGCAAGGGAACTGGAACTTCAGCCATGAACGAATTCAACAAGCGCGAGGAAGGTTTCGAGAAGAAGTTCGCCCTCGACGAGGAGCAGAAGTTCAAGGCTGAGGCGCGCCGGAACAAGCTGCTGGGCCTGTGGGCCGCCGAGAAGCTCGGCATCTCCGGCGACGCCGCCAGTGCCTACGCCAAGGAAGTGGTGGCCGCCGATTTCGAGGAAGCCGGCGACAATGACGTGCTGCACAAGGTTCTAAAGGACCTCACCGCCAAGGGCCAGGCCGTCACCGAGCGCGACGTCCGCACCAAGATGGACGAGCTATTGGCCGTGGCAGCGGCCCAGGTAAAGGCGGGAACCTGAATTGGGCTCCCGCAACTTCTATTTCAGCGTGATCTGAAGGCTCATCGACCCGTTGACGTTGAAGCCTTCCTGCTGCTGACCACCGTACTGCCGGCCGAGATTGACGTTGATCGATTCAAGCCGGCAGTCCCTGGCGATCGCATCGCGCAGCAGGTCACATTCGCGCGCCGCCATTTCGTAGACGACGCGGCGCGCACGGTCGCGCAGCTTTTGCGCCTCCTCGCCGTCACCGCTCGGCCCCGGCATGAACAGATTGACCGAGCTCTGAACCCGCACCGATCCGGCCTGACCGGCGAGACCAGTCGGCTGCTCGACAAATCTCAATTGCCCCGGAGCCTGAGCGAAGGCAGGAGCCGTCAGCAGCAGCAGGCCGACGGTGACGGGGAGAAGGCGCGCAGGCGACGTCATGACGAATTCCTTGCACTGACCGCGAATGTGGCCCGGTTCATAACCACCTTCAGTTGCAACATACCAAATCGCGATCGCGGAAAACCGCTCTGCCGTTTCATCTGATGTTAACGGTGACACAAATGGGAACAGGCCAACGCGAGAGGTTCGCTGTCCAGGGCGCGCTGGGCGCCGGTGCCGCCGCGTCCAGCGCCAGGGACGCCGCGAGCGCTGCCATCGAACATTTTTCGCCAGCCTGACAAGCCGCGCCGTACTTTCACAACACCACTTTGTGAGCAACTTTCGATTGCACAACCATCTTTGTAAATCTAAAGCTACATCTCTCTAACGATACAACCTAAGGGAGATCACAAAATGAACGAGATGGTTTCGACACGAAATATCACGGACCAGGCCCAGGCGGTCCAAACCCAGTCAGCGACCTACACCTGGTATCTCAATGCATATCAGCTGCACGGCAATCTCTGGCTGTCGTGGCAGACCACCGCGCCGTTCCGCGCCCAGCAGGGACAAATCATGGTCTATTCGAGCCAGTTTTTCCCGTCCAATCCCCAGGATAACGTCAAGACATGGCAGTGGGATAACATCAGCTCGAACGGATGGGATACCGGTCTGCCCTGGGGAAGCGGCTGGTATTGCGCGTGGAATGCGCAGCGCAGTCCGAACGGACCTTACACCTACGTGGTGCAACTCGTGACCCACTAGCACCGCCGGCGTCGGCTGTTCGTCCGTCAACGCGCCGATGGTTTCGGACCGCGATACTCGGCACGGATAATTTTCAGCAACAATTGTGACGCGGCGCTGAGAAAGCCGCCATGCCGCGTCACTGCGACGACCTCATGACTGGCGGTGAGATTGCCGACGCGGATCGTCGCGATCGTCGAGGCGCGCAATTCCTCCGCCGCATTGCTTTGCGACAGCAGCGCGATCCCGAGCCCGGCCTCGACCAGCCGCTTCTGGGCCGTGAGGCTGTCGACCGGCGTCCAGTCGACCTCGCCGAGCCCGCTGGTCAGGAACAGGGCGAACACGTGCGAGGCGGTGATCTCGCGGCGTCCCGGCACCTCGGGAAACGCGATCCAGCGCTCATCCCTGAGGTCCGCGAGCTTGCCGATCCTGCGTCCGGCCAGCGGATGGTCCGGCGCGCAGACCACCTGGAGCGGCTCGGCGAACAGCACCTCGCAATCGAGATCGCGTGAACGGTCGCGGTCGTAGCGCAGCCCGATCGTCGCCTCGCCGCGCCGGATCAGATCGCTGACCTCGGCGCTGGTCGCCGTGCGCAGCGTCAGCGCGACATCCGGATGCCGGCGGGCAAAGCGCTTCAGCACTTTCGACAGCCGCTCGCCGGCCAGCGTGCCCGTCACCGCCAGCGCGACCGGTCCGGAATTGTCGCGCAGCAACGCCCGCACCGCGTTCTCGGCATCCTGCGCCGCGGCCACCGCGCGCTCGGCATAGGGCACCATCACCCGCCCGGCATCGCTGAGCCGGGTCTTGCCGGCGATCCGCTCGAACAGCGGCACGCCGAGCTCCTGCTCGAGCAGCGCGATGCGCCTTGAGATCGCCGGCTGCGAGCGATGCAGCGCCTTCGCGGCATTGGAGATCCCGCCGCGCCGATGCACCACCAGGAACGTGTTAAGCGCGTCGCTGTCCATCGTCGACCTCATGCAAAAAGCTGATGATATCGAGAGAAATAACAAATTTGTCTGATGTGCGAAACCGCATCAGGGGCCCGGCGCCTTCATCATTCCCAATCCATGGGACGCCGGATCGGCGAAGCTGCTCGCGGCGATGGGTTTCGAGGCGCTCGCGACCACGAGCCTCGGCCTTGCCAACACGCTGGGACAATCGACCGTCGGCCTCGACGCCATCATCGAGAATTGCCGCGTGATCGCCGAGGCCACCGACCTGCCGGTCAACGCCGACCTCGAGAATTGCGGCGCTGACATGCCGAAGCTCGCGGCCGAGGCAATCCGGTTCGCCGCGGAAGCCGGCGCAGTCGGCGGCTCGATCGAGGACTCGACCGGCAATCCCGAGCATCCGATCTACGATTTCTCGCTCGCGGTCGAGCGGGTGCAGGCCGCGGTCGAGGCCGCGCGCGCCCTGCCCTTCCCGTTCACGCTGACGGCGCGGGCGGAGAACTTCCTCTGGGGACGCAAGGACCTCGACGACACGATCAAGCGGCTGCAGGCCTTCGAGGCTGCGGGTGCGGACGTGCTGTATTCACCCGGCCTCTACGACATCGACACCATCAAGACCGTGGTGTCATCGGTGAACAAGCCGTTCAACCTGGTGATGGGCTTTGCCGACCCGACCCTGACGGTCGCGCAGCTCTCCGCAGCCGGCGTCAAGCGCATCAGCGTCGGCGGCGCCATGCAGCGCCACGCGCTGGCCGCGTTCCTGCGCTGTGCCCGCGAGATGAAGGATCAGGGCTCCTTCACCTTCGTGCGCGACATGGCGCCAGTGAAGGAGGTGCGCGACATGTTCACGGCTGGTCAGGGACGCTCCTAGAGTCTGACTCAAAAAGCGATCAATGAAATCAGGCTCTTTCGTTTAGCTCCGTCATGCCCGGCCTTGTGCCGGGCATCCACGTCTTTGCTCCAACCACGCAAGAAAGACGTGGATGGCCGGGAGCCCGGCCATGACCAGAGGAGATGCATTTCTCAATCCGCGCAGCGAAATTTGAATCTTCCCCGACGGGTGCGTGAACAACTTCACGCAACCTTGGTGAATCGGGCGTACAAGGCTACGCTCGCACGCCACCGATCAATCCATTCGCATCCATCCCCGCGCCCGTCGACCAATTGCACCGATGATGAGAAGCGGCGCCTCGTCGCCATGGAGGATTCCCGTAATGAAGACCTGGCTGTTTTCCTTCCACAAGACCGTCGGAAACCATCCGCAGTTCTATTCAAATGTCTTCAACGGTCAGGCCTGGAGCGGCGACGTCCTGGTGCCGGGCAACGAGGGGATCAGCAACACGCCGGCGGCGGTCGTCTTCAACTCCAATTTGTATTTGTTCTATCCGCGCTTCCAGGCCCTCTACTACAAGGTCTATGACGGCGAGGTGTGGACGGCCGAGGCCCTGGTGCCGAACATGGCCGGCGTGGGCGCTGGACTCGCCGCCGCCGTGTATGACGGCCTGATCTATCTGATCTACTCGAATCCCGGCAGCACCAACCTGATGTACAAGACGTACGACGGCACCACCTTCGGGCCGGAGATCAACGCCTCCGGAACCAACCACCTCATCTCCGTCGCCTACCAGAACGTGGATACGCCTGCGGCGCTCGTGCTCGGCGACACGCTCTACGTGTTCGGCCGCGGTCCCGGCGCCGACGAACCCGGCAACATGAACCGCTTCTGGTATGCGACCTTCGACCGCAGCACCTGGCGAAGCAATCCGGTTGCCGGTACGGAAGGCCTCAGCAACGGGCCGGGTGCCGCCTTGTGCAAGAACCTCATCTATCTGTTCTTCAACGACCCCACCGGCCTGTTCTTTTTCAAGAAGTTCGACGGCTCGTCCTGGGGAGCAGACCTCCAGGTCCCCGACACGCCGGGCAATTTCGGCAATGCCGCGCCGGTCGTGTTCAATCAGACATTGTACATCCTGCACCAGGGACCCAACGGCCAGTATTTGTACAAGACCACCGACGGCGAGGACAACTGGACGAGCGATGCGGCCGTGCCGAATAGCGCGGGCATGAGCTGCGGGCCGGCCGCCGTGACGTTTTCGCTCTGATGCGAGTGGCGAGTGGCGAATAGTGAGTTCCATTCGCTACTCACTATTCGCCATTCGCTCTCTCACTCCTCCTTGAAGCCGTATTCCGGCACGTTGCCGCTGGCGCCGTAATATTTGTACGGCAGGAACTTGCCTGACATCGTGATCTTGACCCGGTCGCCCTTCGGATTGGCGACGCGCTCCATCGCCATGTCGAAGTCGATCGCCGACATGATGCCGTCGCCGAACTCCTCCTCGATCAGCGCCTTCCACGCCGGGCCGTTGACCATCACCATCTCGTAGAAGCGGTAGATCAGCGGATCGGTCGGCGGCATCGGCGTGCCGGTGCCGCGCATCGGCACCTCGTTGAGCATCGCGGTCTCGGCCTTCGACAGGCCGAACAACTCGGCGGCATTGGCGGCCTGTGGCTTCGTCAATTTCATCTGGCCGAGGATCGCGCCGACGATCAGGACCTCGGAATAGCCGCCGATCTTCTCGCAGATGTGCTTCCAGCTCCAGCCCTTCTCGCGCTTGATGTCGAGCAGCTTCTCGGTGAGGTCTTCGCGTTTCATCTCTTGGTCTCCCTCTGTTCAAATCATTATGCCCGGGCATAAGCGCGGAGCGCGTCTTCATCGAACGTGTCCAGGGCATCCACGTCTTTGGTTGGCTCAGGCAGACGTGGATGGCCGGGACAAGCCCGGCCATGACGCCTGTGGATTTGGTTCGGCTCCGGCCGCAAGCGCCAATTCCGGCAAGCCCGGCCGCACCGTCGGCACGTGGCGCGGATCGTGACCGGTCACCTCAGCCGCAAAGCTCTTGCTGCGGCTGACCAGGAAATCGACGATATGGTTGCGCAGCGCATAATAATAGGGGTGGCGGTGCAAATCGATGCGGCCGCGTTCCTTCGGCAGCGGGTTCTCGACGATCTCGGCCAGCACCGCGCCGGGACCATTGGTCATCAGAAAGATCTTGTCGGCGAGGAAGATCGCCTCGTCCACGTCATGGGTGATCATGAAGGTGGTCTGCCCGGTCTCCAGGCAGATGCGCCGCACCTCGTCCTGCAGCGTGCCGCGGGTCAGCGCATCCAGCGCCGAGAACGGCTCGTCCATCAGCATGATCTTCGGCGTGATCGACAGCGCCCGTGCGATGCCGACGCGCTGCTTCATGCCGCCGGACAGCTCGGAGGGATGCTTGTGTTCAGAGCCGGTCAGCCCGACCAGATCGATGAATTTCTGCGCGTGGGCCTTCACCTGGGCACGGTCCCATTTGCGCCATTTCGAGCTGACGGCATAGGCGACATTGCCTGATACGGTGCGCCACGGCAGCAGCGCATGGCTCTGGAAGATCACTGCGCGGTCGAGGCTGGTGCCTTCGATGCCCTGCCCGTCGACGATGACCGTCCCCTCGCTCGGCTCGTCGAGGCCGGCGAGGATGTTCAGCACCGTGGTCTTGCCGCAGCCGGAATGGCCGATCACGCAGCCGAACTCGCCGCGTGCCATCGACAGCCAGAAATTCTCGAACACCGTGGTGGTGCCGCCGCCCGCGCCGGGATAGCGCCGCGCGATGCCTTCGATGGAGATGAACTTGTCGGTCATCCGCACTGGCTCCGCGAACGGGCTGCGCTCCCTCGCCCCGCTCTTCGCGGGGAGAGGGTCGGGGTGAGGGGCTCCCTCGGCGAGGACGGTGACAGTTGGACTCGCGGAGAGTCCCCCTCACCCGGATCGCATCTAACGATGCGATCCGACCTCTCCCCGCACGCGGGGCGAGGTACGCATGTGGCACCGTTCGTGAATATCATCATCACCTACTCCGGAAACGTCACCATGCGCGTGAAGCGCGCCAGCACCTGGTCGAGCAGCATGCCGACGAGGCCGATCAGGAGGATCGCGATGATCACGTTGGTGATCGACAGATTATTCCACTCGTTCCAGACGAAATAGCCGATGCCGGTGCCGCCGACCAGCATCTCGGCGGCGACGATCACGAGCCAGGCGATGCCGATCGAAATCCGCATGCCGGTCAGGATCGTCGGCGCCGCCGCCGGCAGGATCACCGTGAAGGCGCGCCTGACGGTGCCGACCTCCAGCGTCCGCGCCACGTTGATCCACTCCTTGCGCACGCTGGCAACGCCGAACGCGGTGTTCAACAGCATCGGCCACACCGAGCAGATGAAAATGACGAAGATCGCCGAGATCGACGAATCCTTGATGGTGTAGAGCGCGAGCGGCATCCAGGCCAGCGGCGAGATCGGCTTCAGCACCTGGATGAACGGATCGAGTGCCTTGCTGATCAAGGGCGACATGCCGATCATGAAGCCGAGCGGGATCGCGACGATGACCGCGATGAGATAGCCGAGCCCGACGCGCCCGATCGAATAGGCGAGCTGGATGCCGAGCCCCTTGTCGTTCGGCCCGTTGTCGTAGAACGGCCGCTTCAGGTGCTCCCACAGCTTTGCGCCGACATCGAGCGGCCCTGGCATCGCCGACTTGCCCTGGGTTGCGGTCAGCCCCATCAGTTTTGCATACTCGGGGCTCATATTGGCCGTCGCCCCCGTGCTGCGGGTCGCGAGATGCCAGGCGCCGAGAAAGGCAGCGAGCAATGCGATGGAGACGATCGCGGCGCGAAGGCGGAGCGACAACGTCATTTGGCGAGCTCCCTCAACCCGTCGTCCCGGCGAAGGCCGGGACCCATACGCCGCGCTCTCGCGATGAGGCACGCGGGGAGACGTCTTGCGCAACAACCCACGGTCGTGGTTATGGGTCCCGGCCCCGTGCGCAACCGCGCACTAGGCCGGGACGACGTGGAGAGAGCTTCTCCTCTCACGACGACTTCCTGATCTTGAAGCTCGCCAGATAATCGTCTGGCTTGGCCGGATCGAAGCTCTTGCCCATCACCGAGAACGACTTGTACGAGGTGGCGGGTGGCGCGAGCCCCATCTCGGCCATCACCTTTTTGGTGTCGGTCGCGAGATAGACCTGCTCGGCAACCGCCTTGTAGTCGACGTCGCCCTTGATCTGGCCCCAGCGCTTCATCTGCGTCAGCATCCACACCGCAAAGGACTGCCAGGGGAACGGATCGAAATCGACGCGCTTCGGATCGGTCTTCACGCCGCCGAGGCCGTCGGCGTAGGTGCCGGTCAGCACCTGCTCCAGTACCGTCACCGGCGCATTGATGTAATTGGCCGGCGCGATCGCCTCCGCGATCTGCTTGCGGTTCTCCGCCTTCGCCGCAAAACCGGTGGCATCGATGATCGCGCGGGTCAGCGCCGTGAAGGAATTCGGCGCCGTCGTGATGAATTCGCGACTGGCGGCAAAGCTGCAGCAGGGATGGCCGTCCCAGATCTCCTTGGAGAGAATGTGCAGGAATCCGACGCCGTCATAGATCGCGCGCTGGCAGATATTGTCGGGCGCAAGGAAGCCGTCGATGTTGTCGGCGCGCAGATTGGCGACCATCTCCGGCGGCGGCACCGAGCGGAGCTGCACGTCGGTATCCGGATCGAGCCCGTGCTCGGCGAGATAATAGCGCAGCAGATAATTGTGCATGGAGTAGTCGAACGGGATGGCGAACTTCATGCCCTTCCAGTCCTTCGGATCGCGCTTGTCCTTGTGCTTGATGGCAAGCGTGATGCCCTGCCCGTTGATGTTCTCGATCGCGGGCACGGTGAAGGGTATAGCGTTGGCGCCCAGGCCCAGCGAGATCGCGATCGGCATCGGCGCCAGCATGTGGGCGGCGTCGTATTCCTTGTTGATGGTCTTGTCGCGGATCACGGCCCAGCCGGCGGTCTTCACCACCTCGACGTTGAGGCCCTGCTTGGCATAGAAGCCGAGCGGCGCCGCCATGATGATCGGGGTCGCGCAGGTGATCGGGATGAAGCCGACCTTGAGGTCCTTCTTCTCCGGCGGACCGGCATCGGCGAACGCTTCCGTCGCCGTCTTCAGCGGGAAGAATTGCGACAGCGCGGCAAGCGCGGTCGCAGCGCCAACCGACTTCAGGAAGGCGCGGCGCGCGATATCCTGCGGAAACACCGCCCGCATCACAGCCGACGCGACGATGCTTTCGTAACGCTTCTCTTCGCTGACGTCCGCCACCGGCTCGCAGCGCAGCGTACGCGCGGCGTGCTCGGCCGCGGTGCGATGCAGCCCGCAGGCGCAGCCAGATCGCACCAGCGCGCGGTCGGCATCGAAGGGATCATCTGACGTGGACATGCTGCGCCCCATTGTCGCACCGAACCACGGAGACCGCCGCGATCCGGTTCATTGTTCGGCGTCCGGCCGCGTTTTGCGCCGCCGGACGCCAACAAACATGCAGGTTCTATGCCGCCTTGCCTGTTACGACGGCAGCGGTCGGCAAGCCTTCATCGATCGGCAGCGACGGGTCGCGCGACCACTCGTTCCAGGAGCCGAAGTACATCCGCACGTCCTTCACGCCGGCGTTCTTCAGCGCCAGGAAGGTGTTCGAGGCGCGCGCGCCCTTGAAGCAGTAGAGATACACCGGCGTGGTCTGCGAGATGCCGACGGTGGCGCACTCCGCGAGAATCTCGTCCTTCGACTTGAAGCGCGGCCCCTCGCCGGTCGGCTTCATCATGCGGTACCATTCCAGCCAGACGGCGCCGGGGATGCGGCCCTTGCGCGGGCAAAAATCCTTGCCGTAGGGCGAGGAGCTGTCGCCGATCCACTCGTCGACATCGCGCACGTCGAGGATCGCGATCCCGGGCTTGTCGAGCGCCGCCAGCATCGCCTTGGCATCGATCATGATGTCGCCGGCCTCCGGCACGATCGCGAAGGAAGTCTTCACCGGCACCGTCACGTCGGTCGTGACCGGCAGGTCGGCCGCCTTCCAGGCATCGAAGCCGCCATGCAGCACCTTGATCCTGGGATAGCCGAGCATCGTCAGCAGATAATAGCCGCGGCAGGACTGGCCGAAGCCGGAGTTCATCGACTGCTCGTAGATCACGGCGGTTTCCTTGCCGGAGAGACCGGCTGCGCCGAACGCATCGGCGAATTTGGTCTTCAGCTCGTGGATGCCTTCCGGCGTCGAGGTCGCAAGGAACGTGAAGATGTCATGCACATTGACGGCGCCGGGCAGATGCCCCGCCGCAAAGGCATCCGGATTCCGCGTGTCGATGATGACACACGGCTCTTTGGTGATGAGCCCGGCAAGTTCGCCGGCGGTGATCAGAACGTCCGTCATGGCAGCCTCTCCTGTTGCGTGGTTGCAGTTGTGGTGGTCCCGAACTCTCTCTCACCCGTCCGCCAGCATCTTGCGCAGCTGCTTGGTGGCGGGCGTGACGATGGCGACGAAATAGGCTTCGCGCAGCCTGCGCTGGGCGCGGTGGCTCATCAGATAGCCGCGCGCGCCGCAATGAAGCATCGCGGCATGCGCGACCGCGACGCTGGCGTCGCCGATCCGCAAGCGCAGCGCAACGACACGGCGCCAGTAGCTGTCGTCGGCATTGTAGGGATCGTGCGCCAGCGTCATCGCCTCCTTCTCGAACTCGGCATAGAGCTCGCGGAATTGCACCGGCTGCTGCGGCAGATAGCGGTTGACGTGACCGAGCGGCGCGTGGACCTCGTCCATGATGTTGATGCAGTCCTTCATCAGGCCGAGGCCCATGCCGGCCTGCAGCAGGATGAATCCGGCGCGGATCTTCTTCACGAACGGCGCGGCCGGCTCGGCCAGGATCAGATCATCAGGCACGAACACATCGCGGAACTGGACGCCATAGGTGCCGGTGCCGTCCATCGCCAGGAACGGCTTGCACGGCGTCAGCGTGATCGCGGGGTCCGAGCAGTCGGCGAGGAACATGACGGTGGTGCCCTCCTCGTCCTCGCGCTCGAAGATCGTGCCGAAGTAATGGTCGGGGCCGAGATTCGACACCCAGGGCAGCGCGCCGCGCACGATGTAGCCGCCATCGACCTTGCGACCCCTGAGCTTCAGCCGCTCGATGCCGAAGAAGCTCTTCATCGGGTTGGAGAGGCCGGTGCCGCCGAGCGCGCGCCCGCTGGAGAAGCAGTTGCCGAAGCGCGCAGCGAGCTTCATGTTGGTGGAATTGGCGACGTACCAGACCAGCGTGTTCTGGCACCAGGCCATGAAGGCGGTGGCGCCGCAGACCTCGCCGAGCGCGGCCATCGACTGGATCGCCCAGCGCAAATCGGCGGGGCCTTCCTGCGGCACATGGCTGCTCCACGCCCCGACCTTGCCGAGCCGGCGCAGGAAATCGCCGGGATAGACCGAGCCGGCATCGATCGCCGATGCAAGCGGTGCCAGCTCCTGACGGGCGAGGCGCGCGACCTCGTCCGTAATGGTCGGTGCGGGATCTTGAGCTGCGACCCGCGATAAAGCCAGTGAACCCATGGATGGTCTCCGCACCTGGAATTGCCGGTCGAGCGCTACGCGCTGACCTCGAGATTGACGGGACGGGTGAAGGTGTTGGCGACCGGCGACCACTTCTTCACATGTGTCACCAGCGCGTCGATCTCGGCCTGCGGGACGCCCTCGCATTCCATGTCGACCTTGACGCGGACGTCGGTGAAGCCGACCGGCTTCTCGCTGACGTCGCCGGTGCCCCACACCGCGGTGATGTTGAGATCGCCCTCGAGCTCGAGCTCGAGCTTGTTGACGGTCCAGCCGCGATGCACGGCGTTGGCATGCAGGCCGACCGCAAGGCAGGAGCCGAGCGCGGCGAGCGAGGCCTCGGAGGGATTCGGCGCGGTGTCGTCACCGAGCAGCCCCGGCGGCTCGTCGACGATGTAGGGCGCGAGGTTGCGGATGTAGTTGGCGTGACGGAACTTGCCCTCGGCCACCGTCTTGCATTTCAAGGTCTTGATCACCTTCGGGTTGGCCTTGCCGTTGGCAATCAGCTGCTCGAGCCCGCCTCTGTCGATCGGCGCGAGGCAGCCGGTCAGTGCGGTTTTTTGAGCGACAGCGGTCATCAGTTTTCTCCCTGGGAGCGATGGATTGAGTCAGGATACCGAACGGTCTGTTTTCAGCACGAAGCGTGCCAGTCCGCCGCCAAATCAAAAGCTGAAATCGCGCAGACGCTTAGCTCTGCCTGCCTGCGGATTGATCAGGGTGCGGCTGCTCAAACGCGGTGCATCTGCCGTGCTGCCGCGATTATTTTCAGCGCAGGACCGCGCAGATGCCGCCCCCGTGAAGATGCGGCTTGATGATTTTGCCGCGCTCCGATTTACTGCCGCGCATGGCCAAATCGCTCACGAAGAAAAAACCTGCCGCCGCGTTCGCCGCCGGCGACGATGAATCCGCGCGCGGGCGCCTGCTCAACGCGGCGACGCATCTGTTCTGCAAGAACGGCATCAACGCCACCGGCATCGATGCGATCATCGACGAGGCCGGCACCGCCAAGACCACGCTCTACAAATTGTTCGGCTCGAAGACCAACCTCGTGCACGCGGTGCTGGAGAGCGAGGGCAAGCAGTGGCGCGAATGGTTCATCGGCGCGATCGAGGCCGGCGGCGGCGATCCGCAGACCAAGCTGTCGCGGATCTTCCCTGCGCTGAAGGTCTGGTTCGCCGAGGAGCGGTTCTATGGCTGCCCCTTCATCAATGCGGTCGCCGAGCACGACAAGGACGCAAAGCAGTTCCGCAACATCGCGCTGAAGCACAAGAAGGTGGTGCTGGCGCATATCGAAAAGCTCGCCGCCGAGATGGGCGCGGCCGAGCCGGCCGTGCTCGCGCATCAGCTCGCGCTGTTGATCGACGGCGCCATCGTCGCCGCGATGGTGTCGTGTGATCCCGGTGTCGCCGACACCGCCGGCCTCGCCGCGGGCAATCTGTTCGCGCCGGCCAAGGTGAAGAAGCCGAAGCGCGCCGGCGGCGCGGCCGAGCAGTTGGTCGCCGTCTAGCGCGACACCGGCAAGGACTCTTCCGTGAAAACCGTCGTTCTGCACTCCATGACGGAATTGGGTAATGCCTCAGTATCCAGTTCGGTCTTGGCCGGCGGGCGTGCATAGGGCCAATTCTGCATAGAATGGCCGTCATTTTTACTTATCGGCGCATCCTCCCTTTGCGCCCAGCCATGCGACTGGTTAATGCTTAGCGGTAAGCTTCGCAAGGGATGGAAAATGGTCGGCTTGTTCAGGGGTATGTGGCGGCTGATGACAGGTGAAGTCATCAATGACGTCGATGTAACAATCCATAATGGACAAACGAAAGTCACTCTCGCTTTGAGACGGGCAAAGGATGGCGCCCTTTTCGTTTCTCTCAAGCAAGCGTCCGCTGGAAATACACAATGGGTCTATTTCGAGCCAAATGAGTTTGAACAGTTCGTTGCAGCCGTTGGGACCATCCAAGACTCATTGGCGTCCGAAGCGCGTTGAAATTTCAAACTGAGACGCGACCCGGAATTGTGCCGATACCTCGGTCTCCACTTGGAATGGCGCAATGTCACGAAGGCGACTGGAGAGAGTCTGGCGCGCTGTTATGGCTTTACCGATGGCCAGCGCGCTATTTGCGACGTCCTGCAGGGCAGACGAATTCAGGCCGACCAGGGAACGGTTGACCGTGTCGAGCGACATGACTCCGGTCGATATCGAAGTCGCCGGATCGCCGAGCTTGGTGCCCCAATTCCACCAGCTCATTCCCGGGCTCGTCGTGCGATTTCGGCTGGAGCGCGCTTATGTCAATCTTTGGGCACAACGCGAGGCCGGCTTTGAGATACTCAACATCGGCGTCGACTTGGAGACGGCATCGCCAATATCATTGTTCGAGACCGTGCTCCTCGGGCCTCGATTCGGCAGAGATATTCCCGGCATTCCCAAACTTCCGCCGGAGGAGTTGCGTCGCCGCAACATACGGCTCAGCATTCATAGCAATTGCCGCTCCGAGCCTATGTGGAAGTCCAGCGAGGTACTTGCCCGCTGTCGAGGCAAGCCTGTCGAGAATGCTATGTGGGTCTACGAACGGAAGACAGACTGTCCCGGGCTGGGCTCACAACGATCCGGTAAAATCGGACAGCTGCAAGACGGACTATTGATCAAGATCGAATGTGACGAGGCTCTTCCGCGCTCATGGGCGCGATGCAAGACGAACTTTCCGTTTGCAGGCTTTATGGTCGACTTGAACTTCGACCGCGACTTGCTCCCGCGTTGGCAAGAGGTTGTCAGCTTCTCGATCAAGGTCCTTAAGTCGAAGCAATACCAGGCAGTCGAATCGCGTTGAGCGAAACACCGTCGCTAATTCCTGCGTCGTTCGAAAACACCCTACAGATCGAAATTCGTCGGCATCATCACGACGTCGCGAATCGTCATGCCGCGCGGCCGGGTCAGCATAAAGATCACGACTTCGGCCACCTCGCTCGCCTCCAGCAGGCTGCCCGCCGCCTTGGCCTCCTGCAGCTTCTCCGCCGGCCAGTCGGCCAGCAGCGCGCTGATCACGGGCCCGGGCGAGATCGAGCCGACCCGGATGCCGTGCTTGAACACCTGGCGCCGCACCGTCTGCACGAAGCAGTTGACTGCCCATTTCGACGAGGCATAGACCGGCTCCCACGGCGTCGGGAAGTGCGCGGCCAGCGAGCTCGTGACGATGATGTCGCCAGAGCCGCGTGCGATCATGTGCGGCAGCACGTCGTGCACATTCTTCATCACGACGTTGACGTTGAGGTTCAGCATCCGGTCGATCGCTGATGTGTCGGCATCGACGAGGTCGCCGCCGACATAGCTGCCGGCATTGGCGTGCAGGATGTCGAGCCGGCCGGCCCTCGCCAACACCTTCGGCAGCAGCGTCGCGCAATCCTTCGGATCGAGCAGGTCGATCACCAGCGGGATCACGGCATCGCCGTGCTTGCGCCCGAGCGCTTGCAGCGCCGCGGCATCGCGGTCGACCATCACCACGCGCGCGCCCGCGGCCAGCATCGCCTCGCTGCTCGCCAGCCCAATGCCCGACGCCGCCCCGGTCACGGCCGCCACCTTGCCTTCCAACACTTTCGCCATCGGTCCCACCTCGCTCGGATCACCACGACACACACCGCAGTATAGCAATCCCGGGCGGCGTGTCGGTAACCGAGGATGGGAACATTCCATCACGTGGCTTCGTGGCTGACAGCACACGAAAATTTCGGACGGTAGCGACTGCGCACAAGTTCCAGAGCGCCCCGCTCATAGACTGGTTTGATCCGGCTTGAGCGTTGTGAAATGCTCCAAGCCGACATGCCCGTCAGAGGCTGCCAAACGGCCAATAATGCCAAAACGGCCAACAACAAGAAGCGGAGGAATACAATGACAACAACCCGTTCGATCCAGCCAACCCGCCGTCATCTCATCAAGGGCGCTGCCGCCACGTCAGCCGCGCTGCTGCTCGGCAAGCCCGCGATCGCCAAAGGCAAGACCGAGATCGTGATCGGCAATATCGACGCCTATTCGGGACCGGCTGCGGTCTATTCGTCGATCGGCCGCACGCCCGGCGGCTATTTCAAGATGATCAACGAGCAGGGCGGCATCAACGGCCGCATGATCCGGTACATCACCTATGACGACGCCTACAGCCCGGCCAAGACGGTGGAACAGGCGCGCAAGCTGGTCGAAGGCGACGAGATCGACGTGCTGTTTGCCCCGCTCGGTGCGCCGACCAATGCAGCGATCATGAAGTACATGAACCAGAAGAAGGTCCCGCACCTCTTCATCGCCTCGGGCGCCACCAAGTTCGGCGACTACAGGAATTTCCCGTACACCATGGGCTTCCAGCCCTGCTACCAGATCGAAGGCCGGGCCTTCGCGCAGCATGTGCTGTCGACCCAGGCCGACGCCAAGATCGGCATCGTCTACCAGAACGACGATTTCGGCCGCGACGTCTTGAAAGGCTTCAAGGACGGACTCGGCGCCAAGGGATCCGCAATCGTGGCGGAGCTGTCCTACGAAACCGCTGATCCAACCATCGACAGCCAGGTGGTGCGCTGCAAATCCGCCGGCGCTAACGTGTTCATGAGCATGACGACGCCGAAATTCGCAGCCCAAGGCATCAAGAAGATCGCCGAGCTCGGCTGGCAGCCGGCGCATTACATCGGCAACAACGCCTCGTCCGCCGGCTCGACGCTGAAGGCTGCGGGGTACGACGTGTCCAAGGGGATCATCTCCAGCGCCTATTTGAAGGATCCGGTCGACGCCGCCTGGGACAGCGATCCCGCGATCCAGAAATGGCGGGCCTTTCTCGACAAATACGATCCGGCGGCGGCCAAGAACGACATCTACGCCGTCACCGGCTATCTCACCAGCCAGATCCTGGTTCAGGTGCTCAAGCAGTGCGGCGACGACGTCTCATCCGACAGCATCATCAAGCAGGCGGCAAATCTGAAGGATTTCGAATCCGACATGCTGCTGCCGGGCATCAAGATCAACACCTCACCATCCGACTATTATCCGCTCGAGCAATTGCAGCTGGTGCGCTTCAGCGGCGAACGCTACGAGCCGATGGGACCGGTGATCGACGGCGGCATCTCGAAGGCCTGATCGCAGCGCCGCCCAGGGCGTGAGCTCACTATCGCCGTGAACTCATCAACGCGATGAACACGCGCCCTGGCTCGGCTTAACCCGACAAGCGCTCAGTAGTCCCAGAACACCGGCACCCAGCGGAAGGCGTCGCCGTCGGCCGCCACATGGCCGACCGACGGGAACGGCAGGTGCGTGGCCACCAGCAGCCCGCCGGTCTCGGCCAGCTCCCGCAAGAGACGGATACGAACGCGGGCCGCCTCCTCGGGGTCGTGTTCGAAGCCGTTGTACCAGTCAGGGTGCTCGAACCCGGCCGCGAACACGGCGTCACCTGCGAATGTCAGCCTGTCGCCGCCGGAGGCGAGGCGAACCACGCTGTGCCCGGGGGTGTGGCCGCCGGTGCGATGGACGACCACCCCCGGCGCGATCTCATGCTGGTCCTCGAACGTGCAGAGCTGGCTCTGGTACTCTTTCCTGAACCGCTTGGCGGTCGCCCGCAGCGCGTCCGGGAATCCCGGCGGCATCGAGACGTGTGAAAAATCGGGCGCCTCCCAGAACTTGACCTCGGCGGCCGCCACGTGGATCCGCAGGTCCGGACGCAGCTGCTCCTTCACCCCGTCGACGAGCAGCCCGCCCACGTGATCCATGTGCATGTGGGTCAGCACCACGTCGGTCACAGACCCAAGGTCGATGCCGGCGGCCTCCAGCCGCTTGATCAACTGCCCGGCCCGCGGCAAGTGCAACTCCGGATCGAGCCCCAGCCCGGCGTCGACGAGGATGGTCTGCTCGCCGCTCCGCACCACGACCACGTTCAGCGCCCAATCAAAAGCGTCCGCCGGCAGGAACATGTCGTTCAGCCAGGCCGCCCGGACGGCCGGCGCGGCGTTGTGTGCCAACATCGCGGTTGGGAGCGGCAGCACCCCATCGCTGACCACCAGCACGTCAATCTCTCCGATCCGCAGCGCGTAGCGCGACGGAACCAGTTCTTCGGGCCCCGGCCGACCGAGGTGTGAGGTGTTGTGTAGGTTCATGTTTGTCTCCAGCTGACGACCACGCTGCGTTGCGGCGTGGCTGCGTTAGAATGGAAAGATGTCTAGCGAACCGCCTCTGCCGCTGCGCCAGAGTGATTGTCGCCGTTGCAGAGCGATTGCTGCCGATGCGCGCAAAGGCGACGGCTCGATGCACAGGAAGCCCGACGGCGCGGCGCGCCTGAGGTTTGCTGAGGGCCACAATCCGACATCTGGCAAACGAAGAGGGCCGCTGGAAAGCGACCCTCGCGCACGAAGTGCAGCATCACTTCAGTTTATAGGTACCGGTCTGGTGATTACAGTCCTGAAACGTTCCCTCCTTGATGACCGGGAAAGGTCCCAGCGGTTGTACCGTGGCGCTTATGACCGCACCGTCGTACTTCCCTGTTCCCGCAACAGACTCCCTGGTGACCTTTCCATCTGCAATCGAGAAGTACGAAAGTCGGGTGTTGCCGTCCCCGTCGGTCGCCTCACACACGGCGGTGCCGGAAATCTTCCCGCCAAGAGAGGCGTTCATCCCCATGCTGGCCATAGAGCGGCGCTGCTGCGGTGGTGGTGCCGGCGGCCGTGGTCGTCGAGGTACGGGCCCGGGGTGGCAAAGTTGCCGCCATTGTCGTTGAAGCCGTCGGAGATCGCCGAGTCGATTGCCCCCGAAATCGCCTGACCCGAGGCCTGCGCCACCACCTTGGTGACGTTGACCTGCAACTCACGCAGCTTGGCGCTGTCGGACGGCGTATTCAACCGTCTGCGCCAACGCTTGCGAGGCGCTCGGGTTGAAATTGGCGCCGCCGCCATAGCTCGCCATGATCGAATGGCTGCCGGCGGCGAGCGTCGTCGTGGTGATAGTCGCGACGCCGGCAGATAGCGTGGCGGTGCCGATCGCGGTCCCGCCGTCGCTGAACGTCACCGTGCCGCCGGGCGTTCCGCCGAGACCCGTGACGACAGCGGTGAACGTCACCGGTTAAACCCAACCCCGCAACGGCGGAGGCGGGCGAGCCCGCAACGCGCCAAGCTCATCAAAATATTCTCAGCCCGAAAGTCGCCGCCACTTAGCAACGACAACGATGCAAAGACAATTGGCACACGCACAGATCTCGCTGCATCCACCTGGAGGGCAAGCAATTCTCTCGCCGCGTTACTCAACTGCAACAGCACGATCTCGCGGATCGCTGCCGACAATTTGCATCTCGTGCGGTGCATGCGCTGAATGAGAATATCCCGTGCGCAAAGTGATATTCATCGGCGCTGACGATCGACGAGAAACGTCTGACCGCAGATGATGCGAATCGAAATTGGAGACGGCGGACACTCGGCACGTCAGGCGACAACGAGTGCAAAGGCGACCCGACGGGCAAGTCAGCAAAACCTGTCAAGCCCACGCGCTGAAAATATTTCGCTTTATCAGAAAAACAACTCAGTGTATGGTTCGCCCGTCTCACCCGATCGAGGGGCGCTGCGCATCGTCACGGGTGTTGCGGTGAGATGCGGTGGACGCTGATTGCGCAACTGACGAGTGCGCATGACGCGGACGGTGAAGTCGTGTGGTCCTGACGCCCTAGCGGCCGGTGTCCTTTTGTGAGACGCAACTGCGTCTTGCGAAGGCGGTGACAAGCAAGCCCAGTCTCGCCGGGGAGAGCACGAAGTAAGCCGTAAAACCATCGCGCAGGGAAAGCCGGATTGCTCCGGTTACACCTGTGGTCCTACCCCCGGTGCTTTTTGTTGCACCGGACCCATGGGTGCAATCGGCACCCGGCTTTCCCTGCGCCCTCTATTCTCAGAGGGCGAAACGAAGAGCAAAGCTCGGACGATTCATGTCGCGAGAACGCGGTTGTATGAGTCACAAATCGCGCCACACATTCACCGTCGTCCCGGCGAAGGCCGGGACCCATAACCACAAATGCCGATTGTTATGCACCGTTGGAACGACGAGTCCCGTCAACCACATCTGCCGCGGCGTATGGGTCCCGGCCTTCGCCGGGACGACGTGTGGAGAGTATCCGGGCCTCAAATCGATTCTTGCGCGAACGGAACGCCCGCAAACCTCACCGCCCCTGCCGCAAACTTCCCTCCAGCCGCGCCAGCTCGCCGTCGAGATCGCGCTCGACGTCGGCCACGTGCATGTCGACCACCCGATAGTCGCGCGCCTCGAGCCAGGCGCGGCGCTTGGTGCGGTCGGCGCCGATGGCCTCGCTCTCGTTCGGATTGACCAGCTCGATCGCGGTCCGATGCACGAAGGAAACGAAGTCGGGGATGTGGCGGCCGACCGGGGTCTGGCGCTTGAACTGGCCGGCGAAGCGGCGGTCCCGCGTCAGCGCCTGCCACAGGATGCGTTCGGCATCGGTCGGGTTGCGGCGGAGCAGCCGGGCGAGGCCGCGCACCGTGCTGGAGTTGTCGGCGACGGCACCGCCCCCTCCCTGCTCGGCGAGCAGCGCCCGCAGCCTTGTCGCCTGGGCACCGTCGAGCACCCCGCCCTTGGCCGGGCCCTTGCGACCCTCGGCGATCGCCATCACCACACCGTGCAGCGTGTGCATGTCCTGCTTGGTCGGGTCCATCCGGGTGAAGATGTTGCGCAGGTTCACCAGCATGGTGTCGCGCTTCTCCGCCGGGCGCAGAAACTCGACCTTGTCGAGCTCGGCGACGAGGTTGTCGAAGAACGCCTGCATCTGGTGCTGGGAGGCCGGCTCGGACCGCTCGGGCATCGCGAACGGCAGCGCGCCCGCGGTCGAGAGCTTGAACCACTCATAGCCCATCAACAGCACCGCCTGCGCCAGATTGAGCGAGGCGAAGCCCGGGTTGACCGGGAAGGTGATGATGCGATTGGCGAGCGCGACCTCCTCATTGGTCAGGCCGGAGCGTTCCCGCCCGAACAGGATGCCGGCGCCGCCGCCGGAGGCGACATGGCCGACGATCTCGCCGGCCGCGCCTTCCGGCCCGACCACCGGCTTGGCCTGGTCGTGGGCACGGGCGGTGGTCGCGAACACCAGCGTGAGATCGGCGATCGCCTGCTCGACGGTGTCGAACAGCTCGACCGAACCGATGATGTGGTCGGCACCGGCGGCGGCACGTTGCGCGGCGACATTCGGCCAGCCGTCACGCGGATTGACGATGCGCATCCGGGTCAACGCGAAGTTACCCATCGCGCGCGCGGCCATGCCGATGTTCTCGCCAAGCTGCGGCTCGACCAGGATGACGACGGGACCGGCAAGGTCGTGCCCTGCCTTGGTCTTGTCGGTGCCGGACATCTCACTTCACTTTCTGATTCAACGTCTGAAGGTTTTGAATCAGCTTCCGAAGAGCCTGATTCAAAGTCTCATGCAGCGGCCCAAGAACGGCATCGACCAGCTGTGCACCGGTTTTGCGGGACCAATTTCTCCAAGGAGATAACAGGGTTAGCGGCGATTGCGAATCCTCAATCGGAATCCGGATCACACGCAACGAAGGCTGCCGCTTGCGCGCGCTTCGCCTTCGGATAGGCTATCAACCACAACCAAAGCGAAGCTGTAAAGGCACGCTTGAGACGCCGGTTGAACGGCGAGGCACCTTGGGGGGACGACGATGCGGGGCAGATGGACGCTGGCGATTGTGGGCCTGGTTTTGATCGTGGCGGGGGGCCTGTTCGCCCACCTCACGCAGACCGCAGGCGGCATCCGGATCGAGGATGTCAGGTTCAAGGGCGCCAAGGGCAACACGATGAGCGCCCTGCTCTACATCCCGCCGAATGCCACGGCGCAGATCCCGGCGCCCGGCATCCTCGCGGTCCACGGCTATATCAATTCGCGCGAGACCCAGGACGGCTTCGCCATCGAGTTCGCCCGCCGCGGCTATGTCGTGCTGGCGCTCGACCAGACCGGCCATGGCTACAGCGACCCGCCCTCCTTCGCCAACAGCTTCGGCGGACCGGACGGCCTCGCCTATCTCCGCAGCCTGCCATTCATCGACAAGGAGAACATCGGGCTCGAGGGCCATTCGATGGGCGGCTGGACTGTGCTGGCCGCCGCCGCCGCGATGCCCAACGACTACAAGTCGATGGTGCTGGAGGGGTCTTCGACCGGCAAGCCGTTCGCCGCCGAGGGCACCGCGACCTGGCCGCGCAACACCGCTTTGGTGTTCGCCCAGTACGAGGAATTCCCGGACCTGATGTGGGGCGTCGATCTCGCCCGCGACGTCACCACGAGCCCAAAGCTCTGGGCGCTGTTCGGCACCCAGGGCGCGGTCGAGCCGGGCAAGGTCTATGGCGATCCGGCTGCCGGCACCGCCCGCGTGCTCTACACGCCGGCGATAACCCATCCGGCCGAGCACATCTCGCATGAGGCGATCGGCTACAGCCTCGACTGGTTCGCCAAAACACTGAAGGGCGGCACGGCGCGGCCCGTTGACGACCAGATCTGGTTCCGCAAGGAGATCGGCACCCTGATTGCGCTGATCGGCTTCGTCGCCCTTGTGATCGGGACGTTCGACGGGCTGCTGGAGGCACCGATGTTCTCCCGCCTGCGGCTGCCGGCGATCGCCGACGGCACCATGCCGCCGCACGAGGCCGCAAGCGGCCGGCGCTGGACCACGGCGTTCATCCTCTCGGCCTTCATTCCGGCGCTGACCTATTATCCGGCCTTCGCGCTGGGCGGCACCTTCGTGACCCCGAGCGCGTTCCTGCCGCAGGGCATCACCAACCAGATCCTGGTCTGGGCCATCATCAATGGCCTGATCACGCTGGCCCTGATGCGGTTCGCGCCGAAGCGCGCCAGCCGGGCCGGCCTCGTCGGTCAATCCGTCGTGATCGCGGTGGCGTCGGTCGTGGTGGGGTACGCCGCGCTTTGGCTCGCCGATCTCGCGTTCAAGATCGACTTCAGGTTCTGGATCGTCGCACTCAAGTTGATGAGCGCGAAGCAATTCCTCATCTTCCTGATCTATCTGATTCCGTTCACGACGTTTTTCGTCGTGGCGCTGCACGTGCTGCACCGGAATTTCTCGACCATGGATGCCCCGCGCGGGGCGCTCTATCTGACCAACATCCTGGCGCTGACGTTCGGTTTCATCGTGTTGCTGGTCCTGCAATACGGCACGCTGCGGCTGACCGGAAAACTGTTCAATCCGATCCCGGACCCCGGTTTCGTGCCGCTCTCGACCATCGTCGCGATCCAGTTCGTGCCGCTGCTCGCAATCGTCGCCGTGATAGCGACCTTCACCTGGCGGCGGACCGGATCGAGCCTGCCCGGCGCCCTGATCGCGGGCCTGTTCGTGACCTGGTACATCGTGGCCGGCACGGCGACCCAGGTCCCATTTTAGAGGGTTTTCGAGCGAAGTGGGCACCGGTTCGCGTGAAGAAAACCCGTCAAAACCAAGGACCGGGAGCCGCCATCAGAATGGCGGTTCTCGATGAAAAGATGGGCTTAAAGTGCATAACCGGTCCGCTTCCGCCCGCCCCCGGGCGGTGCTATAGCGCAGGCGTATTCCAACCCGCGGTCAAAAGCGCGCTGTTCCCAAGAGGGCCCCTCCGTCATGGCAAAAATCAAGGTATCCAATCCCGTCGTCGAGCTCGATGGCGACGAGATGACCCGGATCATCTGGCAGTACATCAAGGACAAGCTGATCAACCCGTTCCTGGATGTCGAACTGCTCTATTTCGATCTCGGCATGGAATACCGCGATGAGACCAACGACCAGGTGACCATCGATGCCGCCGAAGCCATCAAGAAGGTCGGCGTCGGCGTCAAATGCGCCACCATCACCCCCGACGAGGCCCGGGTGAAGGAGTTCGGCCTGAAGCAGATGTGGAAGTCGCCGAACGGCACCATCCGCAACATCCTCGGCGGCGTGATCTTCCGCGAGCCGATCATCTGCAAGAACGTGCCGCGCCTGGTTCCCGGCTGGACCAAGCCGATCATCATCGGCCGCCACGCCTATGGCGACCAGTACCGCGCCACCGACATCAAGTTCCCCGGCAAGGGCACGCTGTCGATGAAATTCGTCGGCGAGGACGGCACCGTGATCGAGCGCGAAGTGTTCAAGGCGCCCGGCGCCGGCGTCGCGATGGAGATGTACAATCTCGACGACTCCATCATCGATTTCGCCCGCGCCTCCCTCAACTACGGCCTGCTGCGCAACTACCCGGTCTATCTCTCGACCAAGAACACCATCCTCAAGGTCTATGACGGCCGCTTCAAGGACATCTTCCAGGACATCTACGACCGCGAGTTCAAGAAGGACTTCGAGGCAAAGGGCCTGACCTACGAGCACCGCCTGATCGACGACATGGTGGCCTCGGCGCTGAAGTGGTCCGGCGGCTATGTCTGGGCCTGCAAGAACTATGACGGCGACGTGCAGTCCGACACCGTGGCCCAGGGCTACGGCTCGCTCGGCCTGATGACCTCGGTGCTGCTCACCCCGGACGGCAAGACCGTGGAAGCCGAAGCCGCCCATGGCACCGTGACTCGCCACTACCGCGAGCACCAGAAGGGCAAGGAGACCTCGACCAACTCGATCGCGTCGATCTTCGCCTGGACCCGGGGCCTCGCTCACCGCGCCAAGCTCGACAACAATCCGGAGCTGGCGAAGTTCGCCACGACCCTGGAGAAGGTCTGCGTCGCGACCGTCGAAGAGGGCTACATGACCAAGGACCTCGCGCTGCTGGTCGGCGCCGACCAGCGCTGGCTCTCGACCACCGGATTCCTCGACAAGGTTTCCGACAACCTCGCGAAGGCGATGGCGGCCTAACGGCCGCCTGTTGGTGAATACAACAGCGAGCGTGACCATGACCCTACTCGGCCGGGCAACGCTCGCATCCTTGTTGCTGACCGGATCGGCGGCGCTCGCTGCCGATCCCCTGCCCGCCCCCGTTGCGGCACCGGACGAGACCGCGGTACTCACCGTGCATGCCGAGGGCGCCCAGGTCTATGAGTGCAAGCCGGTCACCGACGGCAAGCTCGCCTGGTCGTTCCGCGAACCCATCGCCACCCTGATCGCCGGCGGCCGCACGGTCGGCCGGCACTATGCCGGCCCGAACTGGGAGCATGTCGACGGCAGCACCGTGACCGCCCGCACCGCCGGCAGCGCACCCGGCGCGACCGCCGCCGATATTCCCTGGCTGAAACTCGAGGCGATCGCCCACCGCGGCAACGGCGTGCTGACCAGCGTCGCCACCGTGCAGCGGATCAATACATCTGGCGGGCAGCTCGACGGCGCCTGCGACAAGGCCGGCGTGTTCAAGAGCGCACCCTATTCGGCCGATTACGTGTTCCTGCGCCGCGACTAGTCGCGGATGCCGCCGTCGGTCTCGCCAGGCGCCTGGGCGATTTCGCCGGCGGCTAGGTCGCCACCGGCCGTAAGCGGATCGGCGAGCCGCGCCTCCGCCGTCTCCCGGACATGCGCGGCGAGCGCCGGCATGCGCTCGATCAGGGCATGGAAGTCCTGCGCGTCGAGCACCAGGAGCTTGGTCTTGCGCGTCGCCGTCACCGTGCCGGAGCGGTTGGTCCGCCGCAGCAGCGCGATCTCGCCGAAGAACGCGCCGTCGGCAAGCTTCACGAGCTGGCTCGGCAGGTCGATCTCGACCTCGCCCGCGGTGATGAAATACATCGATGACGCCGGATCGCCGCGCCGCACCAGCACCTCGCCGGCCTCGATGGTCTGCGAGCGCAGCAGGCGCATGATGTCGGCGATATCGGCCGCGTTGAGATGCGAGAACAGCGGCACCCGCGCCAGCATGCCCCAGGTCACGACGAAGTCGCGGCGCCGGACCTCGTCGGCAAAGGCGGTCGAGATGATCGCGACCGGCAGCGCGATCATCGCGAAGCCGACCACGATCGCAACCACGGTGACGATCCGCCCGAGCGGCGTCACCGGGACGACGTCGCCGTAGCCGACAGTGCCGAGCGTCACGATCGCCCACCACATCGCCTGCGGCATGGTGCCGAACTTGTCCGGCTGCACTCTGTGCTCGATGGCATAAAGCAGCGAGGCGAACAGCAGCACCGCGCCAGTCAGGATCACGACGCAGCCGAACAGCGTGCGCCGCTCGGCGTGCAGCGCCGCCAGCAGCGAGCGCATTGCGGTCGAATAGCGCACCAGCTTCAGGAACGGCAGCATGCCGAACAGCACCAGCGCGGTCTTGTCGTTGATGACCAGCGCGATGGCCGACGGCAGGAAGGCGAGCAGATCGATCACGCCGAGCGCCGAAAAGGCGTATTCGAGCCGCGCCTGCAGCGGCGTCATGTCGCGCAGCGAGCGGCCGACCACGCTCCAGAGCCGCGCGGCATATTCCAGCGCAAACGCAATGACGGCTGCGATTTCGATCGCCGAGAACAGCCACCACAGCTGGGCGTCGAACTCGGGCACCGATGCCAGGATCGCCGCCAGCACATCGACACTGATGATCGCGACGACGAGCCGGACAAAGCGCGCGCCGACCGAATGCGGCAGGTGGTCCTGCTCCAGCAGCTCGTAGAGACGGTCGCGCAGTCCGGGATCGCTGATCGTGGGCTTGCCCGGAGCCGTCGCCACGATCAGCCTCTCCGTCAGGCCCCGGCCGATGCCTGTTGAGTCATGGCCTGCTCGATCGCCGACAGCGCGGCATCGGCCTTGGCGCCGTCGGGGCCGCCCGCCTGCGCCATGTCGGGCCGGCCGCCGCCGCCCTTGCCGCCGAGCACCTCGGAGCCCTTGCGCACCAGCTCGACCGCGTTGAAGCGCGAGGTCAGATCGGCGGTGACCCCGACCACGATGCCGGCCTTGCCGTCCTCGGTGACGCCGACGATCGCGACCACGCCGGAGCCGATCTGCTTCTTGCCGTCGTCGACCAGGCTCTTGAGGTCCTTGGTCTCGACGCCCTCGACCGCGCGGGCGAGCAGCTTGACATTGCCGACCTCGCGCACGGCGGAGGCCGCGCCGTTCGACGACGCGCCGCCGCCGCCCATCGCGAGCTTCTTGCGGGCATCCGACAGGTCGCGCTCGAGCTTCTTGCGCTCCTCCATCAGGGCTGCGATGCGCGCCGGCACATCCTCGATCGTGGTGCGCAGCTCGGCCGCCGCGGTCTTGGCCAGCGCCATGGTGTCGTTGGCGTGCTTGCGCGCATGATGCCCGGTCAGCGCCTCGATGCGGCGAACGCCTGATGCCACCGCGCTCTCGCTGGTGACCGAGATCAGGCCGATGTCGCCGGTGCGGCGAACATGGGTGCCGCCGCAGAGCTCGACCGACCAGCCGAGCGCGTTCTGGCCGTGCTCGCGGGCACTCCTGCCCATCGAGACGACGCGGACTTCATCGCCGTATTTCTCGCCGAACAGCGCGCGCGCACCGGCTTCGCGGGCGTCGTCGACACCCATGACCCGCGTCGTCACCTCGTCATTCTCCAGCACCACGTCGTTGGCGATGTCCTCGACCCGGGCGAGTTCTTCCGGAGTGATCGGCTTCGGATGCACGAAATCGAAGCGCAGGCGATCGGGCGCAACCAGCGAGCCGCGCTGGGCGATGTGATCGCCGAGCACCTGGCGCAGCGCCTCATGCAACAGATGGGTCGCCGAGTGGTTAGCGCGGATCGACGAACGCCTGGCGTGGTCGACCTCGAGCTGCAGCGCGGTGCCGACATTCAACGTGCCCTGCTCCACCGCGCCGACATGCACGAACAGATCGCCGGCCTTCTTCTGCATGTCGGTGACGCGGAATTTGACGCCTTCGCCAGTGAGGATGCCGACGTCGCCGACCTGACCACCGGATTCGGCATAGAACGGCGTCTGGTTCAGCACGATCGCACCGGTCTCGCCGGCCTTGAGGCTGTCGACCTCGGCGCCGTCCTTGACCAGCGCCGTCACCACGCCTTCCGCGCTCTCGGTCTCATAGCCGAGGAATTCGGTCGCACCGAGCTTCTCGCGCAGCGGGAACCAGATGTTTTCGGTCGCCGCCTCGCCCGAACCGGCCCAGGAGGCGCGCGCCTTCTCGCGCTGACGGTTCATCGCATCCGTGAACGACGCTTGATCGACGCTGATGCCGCGCGACTTCAGCGCGTCCTGCGTCAGGTCCAGCGGGAAGCCGTAAGTGTCGTACAGCGTGAACGCGGTGTCGCCGTCGAACATGTCGCCCTTCTTGAGGCCGGCGCTCTTCTCATCGAGGATCGACAGGCCACGCACCAGCGTCTTGCGGAAGCGCGTCTCTTCCAGCCGCAGCGTCTCCTCGATCAGCTTCTCCGCACGCACCAGGTCCGGATAGGCCTGGCCCATCTCGCGGACCAGCGCCCAGACCAGGCGATGCATCAGCGGCTCGCTCGCACCCAGAAGCTGCGCGTGGCGCATCGCGCGGCGCATGATCCTGCGCAGCACATAGCCGCGGCCCTCGTTCGACGGCAGCACACCGTCGGCAATCAGGAACGCCGACGAGCGCAGATGGTCCGCGATCACCCGGTACGACGCGACGTTCTGCGCGTTCGGCCCATGGCCGAGCGCCGACGCGGCCGCATCGATCAAATGGCGGAACAGATCGGTCTCGAACACGCTCTCGACGCCCTGCAGGATGGCGGCCATGCGCTCCAGCCCCATGCCGGTGTCGATCGAGGGACGCGGCAGCGCCACGCGCTCCTCCTTCGTCACCTGCTCGTACTGCATGAACACCAGGTTCCAGAATTCGAGGAAGCGATCGCCATCCTCCTCCGGGCTGCCCGGAGGTCCGCCCCAGATGTGTTCGCCGCGATCGATGAAGATCTCGGAGCACGGCCCGCACGGGCCGGTGTCGCCCATCGCCCAGAAATTGTCCGAAGTCGGGATGCGGATGATGCGGTCGTCGGAGAAGCCCGCGATCTTCTTCCAGTAGCCGGCCGCCTCGTCGTCGGTGTGGTAGACGGTGACCAGCAGCTTGTCCTTCTTCAGCCCGAAATCCTTGGTGATCAGATTCCAGGCGAGCTCGATCGCGCGCTCCTTGAAGTAGTCGCCGAACGAGAAATTGCCGAGCATCTCGAAGAAGGTGAGATGGCGCGCGGTGTAGCCGACATTGTCGAGGTCGTTATGCTTGCCGCCGGCGCGCACGCACTTCTGCGACGTCGTGGCGCGCTGATAGGCGCGCTTCTCGACGCCGGTGAAGACGTTCTTGAACTGCACCATGCCGGCATTGGTGAACATCAAGGTCGGGTCGTTGCGCGGCACCAGCGGCGACGACGCCACGATCTCGTGGCCGTTCTCCTTGAAGAAGTTCAGAAATGTCGACCTGATGTCGTTGACGCTGCTCATGTTCATCCAATCGGAAAAAGGGGCCGGCCAGCCGCAAAAAGGCGTCATTTTCCGGCCGAACGCTTTTAGACAAGGCCAGCTGCGGTGTCCAGAAACTGTGCAGGCGGATCATGGGCTTGCCGCGGCAGCACAAAGCCCATTGGATAGCAGCGAGAGCTGCGTTGACAGTCTTGGTGGCGCCGTGTTTTCTACCTACCTATAGCTAAGTCACGTCGGGAGAGACCGGCCTTGCGCCGGCGCCGAAGGAGCAACCGCCCCGGAAACTCTCAGGCAAAAGGACCGCGTGACGTCTGACATCTGGAAAGAGGCGCTGGGGTCATCCCCGATGCGTCCGCCGACGGGATAATACTCTCAGGCACAGCGACAGATGGGGCTTTCTGCAGGTTTCTCAAGGGGAAATAGGTCCCCTGCGGGAACCGCGAGGGCCCTGTGATGCTTGCGCGCGAAACCTCCCCGCTGAAACAGACCCCGCTGCACGCGCTGCACCTGGCGCGCGGCGCCAAGATGGTGCCGTTCGCCGGCTATGACATGCCGGTGCAATACACCGCCGGCGTGCTCAAGGAGCACCTGCACACCCGCGGCAACGCCGGCCTGTTCGACGTGTCCCACATGGGCCAGCTGGTGCTGAAGGCCAAATCCGGCAATGTCGCTGACGCGGCGCTCGCGCTGGAAAAACTGGTGCCGCAGGACATTGTCGGCATCGCGCCGGGACGGCAGCGCTACGCCCAATTCACCAATGACGACGGCGGGCTGCTCGACGATTTGATGGTCGCGAATTTCGGCGATCATTTGTTCCTGGTGGTCAACGCCGCCTGCAAGGCCGAGGACGAGGCGCATCTGCGTGCGCATCTCTCCGACGCCTGCGAAATCGTGTCGCTGGCCGACCGCGCGCTGATCGCGCTGCAGGGGCCGAAAGCCGAATCGGCGCTGGCCAAACTTTGTGCAGATGTCAGTGCGATGAAATTCATGGACGCCGGTCCGCGCCGCGTCGCCGACATCGACTGTTTCGTCTCGCGCTCCGGCTACACCGGCGAGGACGGTTTCGAGATCTCGGTGCCGGCGGACAAGGCCGAAACCCTTGTCACCGCACTGCTGGACAATCCCGACGTGCTGCCGATCGGGCTCGGCGCGCGGGACAGCCTGCGGCTCGAAGCTGGGCTTTGCCTCTATGGCCATGATATCGACACCACGACGACGCCGATCGAAGGCGCGCTGGAATGGTCGGTGCAGAAGGTCCGCCGCAGCGGCGGCGCCCGCGCCGGCGGTTTTCCGGGCGCCGACAAGATCCTCGCCCAATTCGCGCAAGGCGCCTCCCGCCGCCGCGTCGGCCTGAAGCCTG
Source organism: Bradyrhizobium septentrionale (assembly GCF_011516645.4). NCBI lineage: Bacteria > Pseudomonadati > Pseudomonadota > Alphaproteobacteria > Hyphomicrobiales > Nitrobacteraceae > Bradyrhizobium > Bradyrhizobium septentrionale. Next base: position 9,238,496 of record NZ_CP088285.1, read on the forward strand.
ACGGCCGCGCGCCTGTGCGCGAAGGCGCCGCCCTGTTTGCCGATCCAACCTCGACCGAGCAGATCGGCAAGGTGACGTCGGGCGGCTTCGGCCCGAGCCTCAATGCGCCGGTTGCGATGGGCTATCTGCCGATTTCGCTTTCCGCGCTCGACACCACCGTTTTCGCCGAAGTGCGCGGCCAGCGGCTGCCGCTGAAAGTCGCCGCCACGCCCTTCGTTCCCAATACCTACAAACGCTAAACGCCAGAGGATCTCCATGACGACGCTGTACACGTCCGACCACGAATGGCTCCGCATCGAGGGCGACGTCGCCACGATCGGGATCACCGACTACGCGCAATCGCAGCTCGGCGACGTCGTGTTCGTCGAACTGCCCAAGGTCGGCCGCAGCCTGAAGAAGGCTGAGGCCGCCGCCGTCGTCGAATCCGTCAAGGCCGCCTCCGACGTCTACGCGCCGATCACCGGCGAGGTAATCGAGGTCAACGAAGAGCTCGCTGCCGAGCCCGCGCTGGTCAATTCGGACGCCGGCGGCAAGGCCTGGTTCTTCAAGCTGAAGATTGCAGACAACAGCGAACTCGGCGGCCTGATGGATGAGGCCGCCTACGCCGCCCACACCGCCTAAAGGATCAGCCCAAGGATCAAGCCATGAACGCGCCCTTCAAGCCGATCAACGAAGCCGCCACCGATTTCGTCCGCCGCCACATCGGACCGTCGCCGCGCGACATCAACGCGATGCTGGAGACGGTAGGCGCCGCGAGCCTGCAGGCGCTGATGAACGAGACGCTGCCGGCGTCGATCCGCCAGAAGGCGCCGCTCGACCTCGGCCGCGCGCTGAGCGAGACCGAGGCGCTTTCGCATATGAGCGAGCTCGCCGCGCAGAATCAGGTGTTCACCTCGCTGATCGGCCAGGGCTATTCCGGCACCATCCTGCCGGCGGTGATCCAGCGCAACATCCTGGAAAACCCGGCCTGGTATACCGCCTATACGCCGTACCAGCCCGAGATCAGCCAGGGCCGGCTCGAAGCCCTGTTCAACTTCCAGACCATGGTCTGCGACCTCACCGGCCTCGACGTCGCCAACGCCTCGCTGCTCGACGAGGCGACCGCGGCGGCGGAAGCGATGGCGCTCGCCGAGCGCCACTCGCAGGTCAAGGCCAAGGTGTTCTTCGTCGACAAGGAGGTCCATCCGCAGACGCTTGCGGTGATGCGCACGCGCGCAGCGCCCTTGGGCTGGGCGCTGGTCGTTGGCGATCCCCTGACCGAACTCGACAAGGCCGACGTACTTGGCGCGCTGCTGCAATATCCGGGCACATCGGGCGCGGTGCGCGACCTCAAGCCCGCGATCGCATCGTTGCGCGCCAAGGGCGCGCTTGCGATCGTGGCGGCCGACCTGCTGTCGCTCACGCTGCTCACCTCGCCCGGCGAGCTCGGCGCCGACATCGCAATCGGCTCGGCGCAGCGGTTCGGCGTGCCGATGGGTTATGGCGGGCCGCACGCCGCCTACATGGCGGTGCGCGACACGCTGAAGCGCTCGCTGCCCGGCCGCATCGTCGGCCTCTCGGTGGATTCGCGCGGCGCGCCCGCCTATCGGCTGGCGCTGCAAACCCGCGAGCAGCATATCCGCCGCGAGAAGGCGACCTCGAACATCTGCACTGCGCAGGTGCTGCTCGCCGTGATCGCCTCGATGTATGCGGTGTATCACGGCCCCGAGGGCCTGACCCACATCGCACGCAGCGTGCATCGCCGCGCCACCGTGCTTGCCGCAGGCCTGCGCAAGCTCGGCTTTGCACCTGTGAGCGAAGCGTTCGTCGACACCGTGACCGTCGAGGCTGGCGCAAAGCAGATCGAGATTGTCTCCCGCGCGCTGGCGGAGCGGATCAATCTGCGAATCGGCGCGACCACGCTCGGCATCGCGCTTGACGAGACCACGACGCCGGAGACCGTCGAGGCGGTATGGCGCGTGTTCGGCGGCAAGCTCAGCTATGCCGAGATCGAGGCGGCCGCGCGCGAGGCGCTGCCGAAGGAGCTGCGGCGCACCAGCGCCTTCCTCACCAACCCGGTGTTCAACACGCACCGCTCGGAGACCGAACTGCTGCGCTACATGCGCAAGCTCAGTGATCGCGACCTGGCGCTCGACCGCGCCATGATCCCGCTCGGCTCCTGCACCATGAAGCTCAACGCCACCACCGAGATGATCCCGCTGACCTGGCCGGCGTTCGGCAATCTGCATCCGTTCGCGCCTGCCGATCAGGCCGAGGGCTATCACGCGCTGTTCCAGCGGCTGGAGGCGTGGCTCTGCGACATCACCGGCTATGACGCGGTCTCGCTGCAGCCGAACTCCGGCGCGCAGGGCGAATATGCCGGGCTTCTCGCCATCCGCGGCTATCATCTCGCGCGCGGCGAGCCGCACCGCAAGGTGTGCCTGATCCCCTCCTCCGCCCACGGCACCAATCCGGCCTCGGCCGCGATGGTCGGCATGGACGTCGTGGTGGTGGCCTGCGATGCGCGCGGCGACGTCGATGTCGAGGACCTTCGCGCCAAGGCGCAGAAGCATTCGGCCAATCTCGCTGCCGTCATGATCACCTATCCGTCGACCCACGGCGTGTTCGAGGAGCACATCAGCGAGATCTGCGACATCGTGCATGCGCATGGCGGACAGGTCTATCTCGACGGCGCCAACATGAACGCGCAGGTCGGGCTCTCCCGGCCCGGCGATTACGGCGCCGATGTCAGCCATCTCAATCTGCACAAGACCTTCTGCATCCCGCATGGCGGCGGCGGCCCCGGCATGGGCCCGATCGGCGTCAAGGCGCATCTTGCGCCCTATCTGCCAAGTCATCCTGAGAATCGCCATCCCGCAACTGACGGCACGGTTGCGCACGCCATCGGCCCGGTGTCGGCTGCGCCGTTCGGCTCGGCGTCGATCCTGACCATCTCCTACATCTACATCCTGATGATGGGCGGCGAAGGGCTGACGCGCGCCACGGAGATTGCGATCCTCAACGCGAACTACATCGCCGCGCGGCTGCAGCCCCACTTCCCGGTGCTGTATCGCAACGCCCGTGACCGCGTCGCGCATGAATGCATCGTCGACCCGCGGGCGCTGAAGACGACCAGCGGCGTCACCGTCGACGACATCGCCAAGCGGTTGATCGACTACGGCTTCCATGCGCCGACCATGAGCTTCCCGGTGGCGGGCACGCTGATGATCGAGCCGACGGAATCGGAATCGAAGTTCGAGATCGACCGCTTCTGCGACGCCATGATCGCGATCCGCAATGAAATCGCGGAGATCGAGAAGGGCCGCTGGAAGGTCGAGGCGTCGCCGCTGCGCCACGCGCCGCACACCGTCCATGACATCGCCGACGATGCCTGGAACCGGGCCTACACCCGCACCGAGGGCTGCTTCCCCGCGGGCGTGTCACGTTCCGACAAATACTGGAGCCCGGTCGGCCGCGTCGACAACGTCTATGGCGATCGCAATCTGGTGTGCTCGTGTCCGCCGGTGGAAGATTACGCGCAGGCGGCGGAGTAGCGCTATTGTAGCAACCATTAAACATTCCAATGGGCGCAATTGGGTCGTCCGATCGCGGTTGATGCTGACGCCGTGCTCGCGGCCATCAAGGCATGGCCTGTTGAGGATGAGGATATGGTGACATTTGAGCGAGCCCGGCGAGACTGCGGGGCGAGTGACGGCCCCGCAATGCCGCGGCAGGAGGATTCATGCGCGAGGAATTCTGGTTTCATTTCCCGTTTCGCGTCCGCTATTCCGAGGTCGACGCGCAGGCCGTGGTGTTCAACGCCCACTATCTGACCTATTTCGACACGGCGATCACCGAATATTTTCGCGCGATGGGCTACGATTATCTCGGCGAGGTGGCGCGGACCGGCGTCGACTTTCACACCGTGAAATCGGTCGTCGAATACAAGGCGCCGATCCGGTTCGACGAGGACATCGAGGTCTGCGTGCGGGTCGCACGGATCGGCCGCTCCTCGATCGTGCTTGCGCTCGCGATCTTCGCCAAGGGCTCCGACGACCTTCGCGCCACCGGCGAGATCATCTGGGTTGCCACCGATCAGAAGACGCACCAATCGGTCGCGGTGACCGAGGACTTGCGCGCGCTGATCGCAAGCCGGGAAAAGGCACTGGCGCAGGGGTAAGCGCGGCAGACATGGATCAAACGATCGGACAAGCCGATCAGGTTCCAGCGCCCGCCCGCAGGCTCGTTCAACGCCACGACCAAACGAAACGGGCGCCGAAGACGTCGGCAACTCAACGTCCTCAGCGCCCGCTTGCAGCGAAGTCTTGCAGCCTTACGGCTTACTCCTCAGTCGGCTCTTCGCCCTCGGCGTCGCGCTCGGGCGTGCCGGCGAGGATCTGCTCGGAGATCAGGCCGGAGTTCTGCCGGATCGCGGCTTCGATCTTGGCGGTGATGTCGGGGTTCGCCTTCAGGAAGGCCTTGGAATTCTCGCGTCCCTGGCCGAGCCGCTGGCTGTCATAGGAGAACCAGGCGCCGGACTTCTCGACGATGCCGGCCTTGACGCCGAGGTCGAGGATCTCGCCCATCTTGGAGACGCCCTCGCCATACATGATGTCGAACTCGACCTGCTTGAAGGGTGGCGCCAGCTTGTTCTTCACCACCTTGACGCGGGTGGTGTTGCCGACCACTTCGTCGCGCTCCTTTATCGCGCCGATGCGGCGGATGTCGAGGCGGACCGAGGCATAAAACTTCAGCGCGTTGCCGCCGGTGGTGGTCTCCGGCGAGCCGTACATCACGCCGATCTTCATGCGGATCTGGTTGATGAAGATCACCATGGTGTGGGACTTGTTGATCGAGGCGGTGAGCTTGCGCAGCGCCTGGCTCATCAGGCGCGCCTGCAGGCCCGGCAGCGCATCGCCCATCTCGCCCTCGAGCTCGGCCTTCGGCACCAGCGCCGCGACCGAATCGACCACCAGCACGTCGACCGCACCGGAGCGCACCAGCGTGTCGCAGATTTCCAGCGCCTGCTCGCCGGTGTCCGGCTGCGAAATCAGCAGCTCGTCGATGTTGACGCCGAGCTTGCGCGCATAGACCGGGTCGAGCGCGTGTTCGGCGTCGATGAAAGCGCAGATGCCGCCCTTCTTCTGGCCTTCCGCCACCGTGTGCAGCGCCAGCGTGGTCTTGCCCGAGGACTCCGGCCCGTAGATCTCGACGACGCGGCCCTTCGGCAGCCCGCCGACGCCGAGCGCAATGTCGAGCCCGAGCGATCCCGAAGATATCGTCTCGACATCCATCGAGCGGTCGTTCTTGCCGAGCTTCATCACCGAGCCCTTGCCGAACTGGCGCTCGATCTGGGAGAGCGCGGCTGAGAGGGCCTTGGACTTGTCCATGGAGGATCCTTCGACGATACGCAGGGCAGTAGCAGACATTGGGATGTGCTCCTTATGGCGGGGATTCGCTAGCGGGACAAACGGGTGATGAGATCGGGCGGAATGCGTTTTTGATTGGAACCTCGTACCACGTTTGTTCTATGTTCGCAATATGTTCTTTCTGGCGAATTGGTGCTGGCCTGTTTTATCCCCTGGTGGCCTAATTTGATTTTCGGAGTGGCCTGTTTTGAATTAACCGAGCGGCAACCAATGCTTAGCCGTTGTTCTCGGTAGGACTACTGAGTCGCACATCGGATGTTCTGGCTTTAGCAATTGTTATGGTCCGACAACTGTTCTTCTCCACAGAGGAGAAGTGTTACCGGGGTTCTCCGTGGGTGAACGGAGTTCCTGGCGCCCAAAAGAAAAGGCGAGATACATGCATCACGCTGCCTCGCCTTTTCCCTCGCCCTCCACCTGATCTAACCCGGTCGAGAGACCGCCAAGATAGATCAGTTCGTTTGGACGCATCGCGTATATCTTGGCGAAGGATGCCAGTTTCCGCTTGATCGTGAGCGGCAACATTCAAAGAAGCGGCCCCAGCGAAGGGGCACAAGCCGGGGCCAAGTTGCACTTTGGTCGTCCCAGCGCCCGTCAAGCGCCGGACATGCAATAAGTGCTGCTGAGCGCGCTTCGTTCCTGTCGGGAATTTATGGCCCCGCAAACGTCCCTGATATCTGCAGAATGTGCCAGCGCCTGGCTCAGCCGATCAGAAACCAGCCCACGCCGACGATGAGCGCGACGACCGCGAGACTCGCAAGGCTGTACTCGACACCATTCACGCCAAGCTTCCCGAGCTTCAAGGGAACGGCCCCGGCACTTATCCCGGGGCTAACAGGGCCAACGCGCCGGAGCCGTTCTCCACGCCCATCCAAAGAGCGCTGTGCACGGTACCGGGAAAAAGTGGCAATGCCGAGGGCGCGCTCGGATTACTCCCCAGCCTTTCCTCAAATGGCCCACCCATCGATAAGGGCGGCGCCAAATGAAAAGGGGCCGGTCACGCGGACGGCCCCTCTACCGGAAATCTGAAAATTGCTTCGGGATGAAATCTAGCCCCGGCAGCGAGACAATTAGCGCCGAACGGCGCAAAGGTGGACTCCGTAGAATCCCGGTGATGGCGAGACCAAGAAAAAGGCCCCGGAGCCGTGAAAGCGCCGAGGCCAAGTTTTCCTATGCATCAACGAAAATCGGGGCGTGACACCCGAGATCTCAAATCTAAACATAGCCGTCAGGAATTGCCACTTTTTCCCGGTCGTTCAGAAGTGTCCTAGCCTGCCGTACTGGGTGTCCTAATTGGGACAGCACCGGCAAATCGGTGCTGGCCGGCTTTATCCCCTGGCGGTCCGGTTTGAATCTTGGCGTGGTCCGTTTTGGATTAAGCGAACAGAAACCAAGGCTTGGCCGATGTTCTCAGTAGAACTAATGAGCGGCCATATTCACGGTTCTGGGCATATAAATCTTGATGATGCTCAATCCGTTCTTACGAGAACAAAAGATAGGGCCGTCCGTGACCGGGATGGACCGAACGGCCCCAGCCAGCCCGTAGTACCAAAATGGAAGAATGGGCCGACACTCCCAGTTACGGGACATCAGGCAACTGGTTGCGCGAGAGGCGTTGCTGAGCCCTTTGACCGAGTGGCTGAGTCTCCAGGATTAAGATCGCCCAGCGAGAAACTAACCCACGATAACTTGGTTATAGCGCATCACCGGCACGATTTTGGGCGTCGGTGGCTGAGAGACCTACCGGGCTCCCGCCTTTCATTGGAATGGGAGCGCACGCCATGTGTGCGAAGTGTGTCGAGTTGGACGAAAGAAGCGTCCATTACGCAGCGCTCGCCCGGACGATCACGGATCGGCAGACCGTCGACGGCATGGCGCAGTTAATTGCAGAGCACGAAGCCCAGAAGCGCAAGCTGCATCCGGAGCCGAAAGAGTAAGACCGCCCTCGGCTGGCGGACGCGCTTCGTTCCTGTTTTCAATTGATAGCCCCGCAAACGTCTCTGATATCCGCAGATTGTGCCAACGAGAGAAGCGGCGCTCTTTTTGGCGACCGGCCTGTGAACCTTTCGTTGCTCCGGCAAGACCGACCATCACCGGGATTTTGTTCGTACCCTCTCGGGGCTAGAGCCCAGCGCCGTCTGCAAGATTTTCAAGCGGGCGGCGTTGTGCTGTCCGGTGTCCTTCGATCACTCGAAACGGCCCCGGCGCGCGGGCTAGCGGGATACGCGCCGGGGCCGCCCCCTTGGGCGCTCCGTCCGGAGAGCGCAATTCACTGTATCGGGAAAAAGTGGCAACGGAGCCCGCCCTCGTGGATTACCTCATTTTGACAAGTGTCCTAATTTCCCGCTGCGCGGAACATCCCGTCTTTCTATCCGTTGATTATTCATCACCGCACCGCCCGTGGGCATCGACCGGTGATGAGATCGCCCGGTTAGCGCTCCCGCCCAACGCCAGCAGGGTGCAGCGCCATGCAGAAGCGGCGTCGTTCCAGGCACGCGCAATCACTGCAAGAACGTCTTGCCGACGAGGCCATGCGCCAGCAGCCGGCACGCTTCCCCCGATCCACCAAAGAGATCCTGCTGAGGAAGGCGCGGCATGACGAGACCACCGCTCACTTGACGGAGTGGCTGATGTCCCGGGGTTTGCGGATGCCCCTCTAGATCAGGGAGGACGATCATGCAGGCGAACCACCACCATATCGATGGCGTGGAGGTTGCCTTTGTCTGCGCTGCGGCGGTGTCGCTGGTGGCCCTGTTCGTCAGCGTGGCCTGGCTCTTGCTGCGGTGACATCCAGCTCGACATCCAGCCGGGGAACGCGGACGGCCGCCAACGCGGCGGGCTGTTCTGCGCTGCCTCATTCCTCGCTTCGACGATCCAAACGAAAAGGGCCCCGGCGAGGGGGACCCGCCGAGGCCAAAGCAACTCAGTCACTCGATTCTAGACCTCAAACCGACACTTTGCTGGGTGCGTTTGGAGTACCGGAGTCATACGGACCAAAGATGTGAACCTTGCGCCCTGCTCGTCCGTAGCTGTCCAGGTCAGGATTTTGCCAACCCTCCTGGGGCTAGAACCAACGCCGCCCGTCGTATTTCAATGCGGGCGGCGTTGCGCATTTTTCGGCCATGGAGCAGCAATCCGAGGAACGAACCGGAACCTGGAGAGTCGGTTCTCAAGCTCCCGGCCTTAGCCCCCAAGCCCACCGGGAGTAGCGATCCCCGGCGCTGTGAAACCTCCGGCGCCCGGGGATCGTTGGTTGGCCGATGCAATCTTCAACAGGAAATGACGAATGCGATGACCGGTCGGGACCAGGCAATTGGCTGACGAAAGCCGCCTGCTCCACATGGCTCGCCCCATGACGTGCTTGTCCCAAGATAAACGACCCCAGCGCGGGGGCCACGCTGAGGCCGGGCTTCCCACATCGCCCGGTGCCGTCGGCGGACAGCAACCGAACCTGTGACAACTGGGCGCTGCCCAAGTCGGTTCCTGTTCAGCGCACGTCGTCCGCATATATTTCAAGCGGGCAGCGTTGTGCCGGAAGACACGCCGAGGCCGGAAAGGCACGAAAGCTATCCCGCTTCCGAGCGTCCTGATCCGAAGAAATCGATGTCCTGACCGGGACAGCGCCGGCGGAAAACCAGAACCTGCGCCCGGCCATCCTGACGGCTATCGCCGCCCCTGCTCCGACCGGAGTCCCCGGTTCATGCGGCTGACGAACCCCGTCTGGAAACGCGGGCATCCAGCGATGGCCGGCCGCATTTCCGTAGTTCTCCGGGCGAGAACAAAGTTCCTGCGACGGATGGCCACACACACGCCGCGCGTCGCTCGGATAATCAACAAGTTACCGGCAGGCCCGACGGTGCCGGATAACGGGTTTGGCACAATCTGCATAATACCTTAGTACCTCTCCTGACCCCCGAAAAAACTACGTAGCCTTCAGGAAGACTCAAGGTTCCGCTCAGTGTTCGTAATATTGGCGCATCCAGCCGGCGCAACCTGCGCGTCGCGAGGCAGGCGATGCGGCTGGCGGACGGATCCTCTTCCAGGGTCCACAGAGCTGGCTCCGCAAATTCGGACAGTAGCTTGAGTGGATTTTCTGCCTGACAGCGGCGAGGATTCTTGCCGCGAATCAGGAGCGAAGATGACGAAGAAGAGCCGCCGGATGCATTCTCCGGCATTCAAGGCGAAGGTTGCTTTGGCTGCGGTCAAAGGCGACAAGACGCTGGCGGAGCTGGCGCAACTGTTTGATGTTCATCCGAACCAGATCACGATCTGGAAAAACCAGCTCCTGGAAGGCGCCGCCGGCGTGTTTGGGCATGACAAGGCGTCGGCCGAGACGCCGGTCGATTTGAAGGCGTTACATGCCAAGATCGGCGAGCTGGCGTTGGAAAACGATTTTTTGTCCGGCGCGCTCACCAAGGCGGGCCTGCTGAGCGCAAAGCGATGATCGACCGCGGTCATGATCTTTCTATCGTGCGCCAGGCGAAGGTCCTGAAGCTGGCTCGCAGCACGGTCTACTATGAACCTCGGCCAGTTTCGGCCGAGGACCTTGCCTTGATGCGTCGGCTCGATGAGCTGCATCTCGATTATCCCTTCGCGGGAGCGCGTATGCAGCGATCGTTGCTGCGGCGGGAGGGCGTATACGCCGGTCGCCGCCACATCGCGACGCTGATGAAGCGCATGGGGATCGAGGCGGTCTATCGTCGCCCGAACACGAGTAAGCCGGCACCGGGTCACAAGATCTACCCGTACCTGTTGCGCGGATTGAAGATCGAGCGGCCCGACCAGGCGTGGGCAATGGACATCACCTACATTCCGATGCGGCGTGGCTTCGTCTATCTCGCGGCGGTCGTCGATGTGTTCAGCCGACGGGTCCTGGCCCATCGCGTCTCGATCACAATGGAGGCGGCCTTCTGCGTCGAAGCGGTCCAGGAGGCGTTGGCGAAGCACGGCAGGCCCGAGATTTTCAACACGGACCAGGGCAGCCAGTTCACCAGCCTCGAGTTCACCGATGTGCTGCTGGACGCGAAGATCGCCATCAGCATGGACGGCAAGGGCGCCTGGCGCGACAACGTGTTTGTCGAGCGGCTCTGGCGCACGGTCAAATACGAAGAAGTTTATCTCCGCGCCTACGACAGCGTGTCCGAGGCGCGAGCGTCAATTGCCAAGTATCTGGCCTTCTACAATCAGGGACGCCCTCACTCGAGCCTTGACGGGCGCACGCCCGACGAGGCTTACTTCGGCACGCAAGCTATGGTGATCGCCGCATGACCGTCGCCGACGATTTTGTCGTCGCTCTGGTCGGGCTACGCCCTCCCGACGCAACGACAAAATCGTAAGGCCCCGCGTTCAGCATAACCCGGCAGGAATCCACTTAAATCCCGCGGGGCGCTGTCCAAACAACCGGCGCCAGCTCTCACAACGAAGAGCGAATGGGCGCGATGCACATTACCGTTTGACGGGCATTTGTTATTGATACAACTTTCAGTTTAAGATTCGAAGACCGCCTTTCAATTGCGGAACCGGTCCAGATGATCCACAGGGGCGTCGAATTCAGTGTCACGCAGCTGGTGGCCGGCGTCTGGAGATGGCGCTTCCAGATCGGCGATCGGATCTTCACGGGCAAGACCGAGGCGAAACTCGACCTGCTGGCAATCCGCCGGGTGCAGCTGCGGATCGACCGCGAGCTGAACAAGGTCGGGCGGGGACGGACCCGCGGACGCAGCGATTCCGATTGAGGCGCAGTCTATCCGGCAAGCGCCGGATGATTGTCTTGACGCGTTTTCTTCACGCGAACCGGCGTCGAAAACGCTCTAATCCGCGCTGGCCAGCCGCCGCATCGTGAACTCGATGTCGCCGCCAGGCAGCTCACGCCAGCTCTCGACGGCGCTCATATAGGCCGCCTTCGGATAGCGCTTGAGAAAGTCACGCGCCCGCAGGCGGGCCTGATCCCGCGGCAGGCTGAAGGTCTCGCGCAGATAGCCGTCATCCGGCTTGCGCCGCTCGGCCATCCGGCTGGCAAGATCGCGCGGACGAAACACCATTGCCGCAACTCCGGACCAACTGACGACGCCCCAATATAGGCACCGCGTCAGGAGATTCCGAGTCTGCGGGAGATGGACTAGGCCCGGCCCGAACCGGCGCTACTGGCTGCGCTGCGCCGAGCTTGCGGGCTGCGCGGAGCTTCCGGTCTTGGTCTTCGGCTTGGCGGGATGGGCCGCCGCCTTCGGCGCGTCGCTGCGCACGACCCCCCAGGGATCGGACGATCCCTTGGCGTCGGGAATCTTGCTGAGCGAATCCTTGTAGGCCTTGTCGTTGACCGCGTCCCGATCCTTCTCCTCCTGGGTCTTGCTTTTGACCTCGGGCATCAGGTTGACGTTCGGCATTTGCGCATAGGCCGGCGCCGACAGCAGCACCGCAACCGCAACCGCGCACAAAACTCTCATAGCAACGCTCCTTGCATTTTCGGCAGCGGTATATCACCGCAAGAAAGCCGCCGCCAAGCGCGCCTACTCCTGCCCTAGAGATGGTCTGACTTGCAGGATTTCGGCGACTGCATCCAGTCGTCCCAGATCGGACCGCAGCGCGTGCAACCGCTCAGCGCAAGCCCGATCGCAATCACGCCGCCCAGCATCGCCAACCTGCGGAACATGTATGCCCCCACCACTGACGAGGGGCAATTGGGCTATAGAACTGGGGCATTTTCAAGCCGGGCACGGCGCTTGCAGCGCCGCGCACGCGCGTCGGAGAGCAGCGCCCGCGTGCCGGAGCGCCTCGTACGCGCGTCGGTTTGACCGGGCGGCCGCGCAAATTACACTGCGCAACAAAGCAGAAAAGGAATCGATCAAATGACTTTGGCGATGAGCTGGGACGAATGGACGCGGCACGACGGAACGGCGCTCGCCGAGCGCGTCCGGAACGGCGAGCTGACGCCGCGGGAGCTAGCGTCCCAGGCCGCCGCCGCCATCGCCAAGGTCGATCCCGCGCTGTCGGGCGTGGTCGAGCTGTTCGACGACGTGATCGCCGATCCCGCACGCGACGGCGCCGATCTCAACGGACCGTTCGCCGGCCTGCCCTTCCTGATGAAGGATCTCGGCCCGACCTTGAAGGGACGGCTGCAGGAGATGGGCTCGCTGATGATGCGCGGCAATCGCGCGGCGGCGGATACCTTCCTGACGACGAAGCTGCGCAAGGCCGGCCTCAATCTGATCGGCCGCACCACCACGCCGGAGTTCGGGGTCTGCAGCTCGGCCGAAAACCCCGCCGTGTATGTCACGCGCAATCCCTGGAACACCGACTACACCACCTGCGGCTCGTCCGCCGGCAGCGCGGCGATGGTTGCCGCCGGCGCCGTGCCGATCGCGCATGCGACCGACGGCGGCGGCTCGATCCGGATTCCCGCCGGCGTCAACGGCAATATCGGATTGAAAGTGTCGCGCGGCGTGTTCTCGCTCGCGCCGCATCTGTCCGATCTCACAGGGCTGGTCTCGATCCAGGGCTGCCAGTCGCGCACGGTGCGCGACACCGCTGTCTTCGTCGATGCCTGCCGCGGCCCGGCGCCCGGCGAATTCATGCCGTTCTGGACGTCGCCGGAGCCGTACACGGCAATGATTGCGCGCGATCCCGGCCGGCTCAGGATCGCGCTGTCGCACAGCTGGGGCGACTATCGCGCGACGCCGCATATCACAGCCGAGCTCGCGCGGGTCGGACGCTTCCTCGAGGGCCTCGGCCATCAGGTCGATTACGCACTGCCATCGATCGACTATCAAGAAGCCTTCGCAGCTCAGACCACCTGCTACATCAGCAATTTCGCCGTTGTGATCAGCAACATGCTCGCCGCACGCGGACTTGAGCGGCCGCCGGCGGAGTTAATCGAGCCGATCAATATCCGGATCTGGGAGCATGGCAGGCACTTTAGCTTCGCCGATCGCGCCCGCATGCAGGCAACCTTCAACACGACGGCGCGCGGCTTCGGCGCCTTCTTCGAGGATTGGGACATCATCCTGACGCCGATCACGGCGCTGCCGACGCCAAAGGTCGGCACCACGGAATATCTCACCATCAGCGACAATCCGTCGGTGCTGGACTGGTTCGGCAATCTCTGGCGCAACTTCGCCTTCACGCCGCTTGCCAATCTGTGCGGCATCCCGGCGATCTCGCTGCCGCTTGCAACCAACGAGCACGGCCTGCCGCTCGGCATCCAGGCGATCGGAAAGCAGGCCGATGACGGGCTTCTGCTGCAGCTCGCCGCCCAGATCGAACGGGCCATCGACGGCAAGTGGAATGACGGCAAGCGGCCTGGCGTGCATGTCACAGGCAACTGGGGTGCGGCCCCATAACTTTTGGGGCGCAGCGGACATCAGCCAAGGGACCATCCCGGCTCAAATCCGTCGAAAACGACCTGGGCGGGCACCGAACAGAGCGCCGGCTATTTTTCACCGATGATCATGGAGTTGCCACCTGGAAGGTCGCGAACCATCGTCTTTGCGAACCCGGCCGAACGCATCCAGCCGGTGCAATCCGTCGCCGTATATCCAAACCCTCCCGCCGTCCAAAGGAGCATGTTGAGAGAGGAGAGCAGGCCGGTTGTGCTTGTGCGCCGGTCGTCGTCGATCAGCATATCATAGACGATGACAGCTCCACCTTTCCGGATCGCTTGATACGCCTTGTCCAGCAACATCTTCTTGGCTTCAAGGTCCCAATTGTGGAGGACGCGACCCAACACAATGACATCGGCCTGAGGGAGCGGATCCTTGAAGAAATCGCCTCCCACGAAACTCGCCCTGTCAGCGACGTTGCGTTCGACCGCGTACTCCTCGAATGCCGAGCGCAGAATCGGAAGATCGAATCCGATCGCGCGGACGTGAGGATGCGCCACAGCAACCTGGACCGGTAGGCATCCTTGAGCGGTGCCGACATCGCAAAGTGTCTGATAGTTCTCCCAGGGGAACTGGTGAGCGATACCTTGAGCGGCGAGCAAGCTGCCGGACGTCATTGCAGTGACGAAGGTCCGGAATCTCGCTGCGTCATTGTACAATGACCCGAAGTGATCCTGGCCATGCGTTTCGGCCGCCGGGTTGCCGGTCTGTAGCGACTGCGTCAGCGATCCCCATAAGGCGTATTCGCGGCGGTTGTACTGATCGAAGCTGGCGCCGAGATAAGTCGGCTTCGCTCGGTCGAGATAAAAATCGCTCTCCTCGGTATTGCGATATCGCCCTTTGTCGTCTCGCGTCAGCAGACCAGTCGCGACGAGTGCATCGAAGAAGTCGCGAGCCGCGCGACCGTGAACCTGAATGCGGCTGGCAAGATCCCCCGCATCGAGCGGGCTGGTTGCGAGTTCCGAAAAAACTCCGAGTTCGACCGCGCTCAGTAAAACTTTCGCCTGTCGATAGGCGCTACCGATCTCGAAAAGCCGATCGGTACGCGGATGCTCGCGGGTCATGGGGATATTTCTCCTGTCTCGGTGCATTGCGCGTCCGTTATCGCGGCACCGCCTGGGTGTAACGGGCGAGCGCCGCGCGCTCGTCCGTGACGATCTTTTGCAGTTCTGCAGCAGTGGTGACGTGTAACCGCATGCCGATCGCATTGAAGCGTGCCGCCAAGTCCCCGTCCGCGTCGATCGCGTGCAGGTCGGTGCCGATGCGTTTACGTAGCTCCGCCGACATCCCGCGGGGCACGAAAAAGCCAAGGAACGCTTCGTACTCGAGCTCCGGGAAACCCGACTCGCGCGCCGTGGGAACGTCCGGCAGGAAGGGTGATCGTTGACTATTCGTGATCGCGATAATCTTGATCTTGCCGGTTTGCGCCATCGGCAACTGGGTCGCGAGGGCAGCAGCATAGAATTGGAGTCGATCTTGCGAGAGGTCCTGCATCGCCATGCTCACCTCTCGGTATGGGACGCGCGGCAGATCGATGCCGGCGCGCTTCAAAAATCCCGGCACAAGATAGTCCAGACTGCCGGGAGTTCCGCTCCAATTGAACTGCCCCTTCTTCAGTCGCGCCTGCGCAACAAATTCGGACAGCGAGCTTGTCGCCAGGGAAGCAGGCACCCCTATCGCTACGTAGACTTCGGCGGCGGCCGCAACCGGCAGCAGATCGTCGGGATTGTACGCAAGGCTGCCCGCGTGCGCGAGCAGGTTGCTCGTGAGCGGGCCCCCGTTCGTGTAGAGGAGAGTATGTCCATCGTTCGAGTTGAGCACCGCGGTCGCGGCGATGATGCCGTCGGCACCTGGACGATTTTCGACGATGACGGGCTTCCCCCACCGCTTCGCGAGCTTTTCGGCGAGCGGACGCGCGGTGACGTCGCCACCGCTGCCAGGCGGAAATGGCGTGATGATCTTCACGACCTGGGTCGGCCACGACTGGGCGTTGCCCGGAAGCGCGGTAAACGACAGAGCGATTGTGGTCAGCAGTCCCAGAGCCAAATGCGTGGTGCGCATGACGGAGCCTCCTCGTCCCGACCGCCGGCACGGCAGTTTGTCGGGCTCGATGGACACTACGAAGCGATACCCTTAAGGTCCTTGTTTCAGGGTCTGAAGAGTTCTGAACAGGCATGGCGTTCAATCCGAAACCGGATCGAGACACTGTTCGATTTGGAACGTTTGCGCTGGGTCTTGTCGACCGGCGGTTGACCTGTTCGGGACAGCCCGTCAAACTCTCAAGCCGGGCGCTCGATATCCTCTGCGAATTGGCTTCGGTCCCAGGCGAGGTCGTGAGCAAGGATCGCCTGATGGAAAAAATCTGGCCGGGCCGCGTGGTGGAGGAGAACGCGATCCAGGTGCATGTGTCCACTTTGCGCAAGGCACTCGAAATCGGAAGTGACGGTCACAGCTACGTCGTCACCGTTCCGGGACGAGGCTATCGCCTGGTAGGGCTCGAGAATGGTCCCGACATGCCGGCGTATTCGGGCTCCGGAGACGCCCCGGCGCGCGGGACCACGGTCGCCGCTGCGGTTCGCCAATCTCAGTGGGGATTCCAGCCAAGATTACTTCGCCGACGGTATCGTAGAGGACATCATCACGGGACTGTCCCGTATCACCGGTCTATCGGTGGTCGGCAGCACGTCGAGCTTGCTGTTCGAAGCCGGCTCCGGCGACCTGGCGAGTATCGGGCGGAAGCTGGGGTGCCGCTATCTCGTGCAGGGGAGCGTACGTAAGGCCGACAATCGCTTAAGGATCACGGCGAGGTTGGTCGAGTCCGACACGGGAGTCGCATTGTGGGCCGAACGGTACGATCGCCGGTTTGATGATATTTTCGAGGTTCAGGATGCCATTGCGATGAGCCTGATCGGAGCGCTCGAACCGAATCTACGCAAGGTCGAGATCAGCCGCGTTCGACGAGAGCGCCCCAACAGTCTCGACGCCTATGACCTCGTGTTGCGGGCACTCTCCTCGATGCGCACAACCATGCCGACGGGCGCTGGTGAAGCCATTCCGCTCTTGGAGAAGGCATTGGTGCTGGAGCCCTATTATTCGGCGGCCCAGGCACAGTTGGCGCGATGTTTTCAGATACGATTCAGCCGCGGTGGATTGAACGAGGCAGATCGCGCCACCGCCGTCCATTATGCTCGCGCTGCGACGAGAAGTGACGACGCGACCGCGCTCGGTGCTGCCGGTCTGGTGATCTGGTTCGCCGACCCTGACTTCAGTGACGCGTTCGAGGTGTTTCACCGGGCACTGTCGATCAGTCCTTCGAATGTCGTTGCCTTGGGGAACAGTGCGTTTGCACATGCGTTCATGGGCGATGGCAAAATTGCGCTGCAACTGGCGCAACATGCCCTTACGGTTAGCCCGTTCGATACACTGATTGCTCACATGGCGATCGCGGTGACCGAACTCCATGCGAACCGTTTTGACGAGGCGCTCAGGGCAGCGGCTCGCGCCGTCGAAGCCAATCCCTCATTTAGCGTGCCGCAAGTCCTTCTCACGGTCGCCCTGGTCCGGCTCGGTCGCATCGAAGAGGCGAGATCGGCCGCCGAACGTGTTTTGAACCTAGACCCGACGTTCACGATGCCGGTGTGGTCGGTCACCGTACGAAAAAACCCTGCCGTTTTCGATCCAATGGCACAGGCGTGGAGCCAACTCGCTACTTGCAGTTAGTGTCGGCGCACAGCCCACAAGCGAAGTCAGGCCATGTGCGCTTCCCGGCCGCAGTCGAGTGCATAGCAGACGTCAAGTGCAGCGTGATTAAAAATGGGTACAAGCACTAGGCAATAAATAGCAAGCAAGAAACCAAGCGGAGGAAACGGGACGTCATGCAGCAGGCCGGTGAATTCGGGATCGACGACGCGCGACGCGTGCTCGGCGACGTCTTTGCGCCATGGGTGCAGGACCTCAATCTGTCGATCGAGCAGTTCGACTTTGCGCCGCCCGCCGGTGGCGGTGCCGACTGGCAGCCCGGCGCCATCCTGCGCATGCCGTTTTCCGAGCGGCTGTGCCGCCAGGGCGGCATCGTCTGCGGCCAAGCGCTGATGGCGTTCGCCGACACCGCGATGGTGCTCGCCAATCTCGCGGCCAACAAGGGCTATCGTCCGATGACGACGGTCGACCAGACCACGCATTTCATGCGCGCGGCGACCGCGTCCGATGTGCTGGCTGACGCCCGTGTGGTCCGGCTCGGCCGGACCATGAGCTTCGGTCGCGTCACGCTGCTCTCCGCCACCGACAACAAGCCGGTGGCAATGGTGTCGAGCGCATTCGCGATGCTGCCGGGATAGAGCACAATCCGGAAAAGTGCGAAGCGGTTCTCCCTCGCGACAAACGCAAGGCGTTCGCGCGGGATTATGCTCAAAGAAACGTCATTTGCCGAGAACGGCCTCGGCGGCATTGACGATGCTGATGGTCGGATTCTTTCCGCAATAGGTGCCGAACTTCTTTGCGTTCTCGACGAACACATCGGTGTCGATGATCGCCTCGTCGGAATCGCCCTTGTACCAGCCGTCCATCCAGATCAGCACCATCTTGATGGTATCGTCGCCGCCTTCGACGAACTGCTTGCAGGTCATGGTCGACAGATCGAGGACGGTGGCCTTGGCCGGCGCGGACGACAGCGCAAGCGCGGCGGCAAGCATGATCGAGGCAGTGAACTTCATCGCAATCTCCATGGGCAATGATCTGAAATGAACAGGTCGCCGGAAGCCCAGCGCATCCGCTCGCGACCTCGTAAGCGAAGCATTGCAGCGAACGCAAGCATGGCATCGCGCAGATCGTTCTGCACGTCGTTTCGGTGCACGGAGTGAGAAGCCGTGTCGCCGATTTGTCATGTGACGCCTCACCGAACGCGCAGTCGAGCTACACGACCTTGACGCGACGCCTCCTGCGCCAGCGCCGGAACAACCCAACAAGCACGATCAGCACCGCACCGGTCGCGACTGCCTTCGCGGCAAACCGTCCGCCGGGACGATCGATCAATCGCGCGAGAAGCGAAACACCCTCGCCCTGACGCGGCAGGCGAAACGCGACCACGCTGTCGCCGACCGATGTGCCGGCTTCGGAATGGCCGCCGGCGCCGATGACGACATATTGCTCGCCCTTCCAGAGATAAGTCATCGGATTGGCGACGCCCGGCACCGGAAGCCGGCCGAGCCACAACAGCCGGCCCGATCTGGCATCGAACGCGCGCAGATAGGCATCCATCGCGCCGGTGAAGACCAGCCCGCCTGCGGTGATCGCGACGCCATTGACCAGCGGCGTGCCGGTATCGAGCGCGATGCCGAGCGGCGCGAGATCCTCGCTGGTGCCGACCGTCGAATGCCAAAGGATCTTGCCAGCCTTGAGATCGACCGCCACCGTCTCGCCCCACGGCGGCTTGTTGCACGGCGATCCAACCGCCGACTTCGCCAGCGCCCGCGACATCGCGAACGGCGCGCCCTCCTGCTGGCCGAAATCATGTCCGGGCGGCGGATCGAAGCCCTTGGCCTGGTCGCGCGGGATCAATGTGATGATATGCGCCGCATGGCTGACATTGGCGTAGAGGACCTGGTTGACAGGATCGAACGCTGCGCTGCCCCAGTTCACACCGCCGCCGGTCATCGGATAGACGATCGTGCCTTGCGTCGACGGCGGCGTGTAAAGGCCCTCGTTGCGGGATTGGGCGAGCAGCTTCTCGCAGGCCGAGCTCCCGATGCCCGGCAGCAATCCGGCGACATCATCGGCCGTGATGCGTTGCGTCAGCAGCGGCGGCACGTGGGTCGGGAACGGCTGCGTCGGCGACAACTGCTCGCCGTCGGCGCCGTTCTGCGGCACCGCGCGCTCCTCGACCGGCCACACCGGCTTGCCGGTGTCGCGATCGAGCACGAACACAAAGCCCTGCTTGGTCGGCTGAATCACGACGTCGCGCATATCAGAACCGGTGTCGATCCGCGCCAATGTCGGCTGCGCCGGCAGGTCGTAGTCCCAGACGTCGTGATGCACGGTCTGGAATGCCCACACGAGCTCGCCGGTCTCGATCCGCAGCGCGACGACGGAATTGGCGTGCTTATCATTGCCGGGGCGCTTGCCGCCCCAGAAATCGGGACTGGGCGATGTCGTCGGCAGGAACACCAGGCCCCGCTCCTCGTCCACCGACATCGGCGCCCAGACATTGCTGTGACCGGCTTCGATCCCGTCATGCACCAGCGGATCGAACGTCCAGCGCGGCTGGCCGGTCCGCGCATCAAAGGCCCGCACCGCGCCGAGCGGCGCATCGACCCGCCGGTTGTCGCCGATCGCGGAGCCGACCACCACCACGCCGCGTCCCGTCACCGGCGCCGACGTGATTTGAAACTCGCCCGGCCATGCCAGCTTCATGCCGGCGTCGATCTTGATCTCGCCAGCGTTGCCGAAATCGGCGCAAGGCTTGCCGGTTCTGGCGTCGAGCGCGATCAGGCGCGTGTCATTGGTGCCGGTGAAGATGCGTGACTTGCAGGCCGCGCCGTCAGCCGCCCGATCATCCGTCCAGTGCGCGACGCCGCGGCAGACGAAGCGGTTGGCAGGCCGCTGCGCCATGCTGATCTTCGGATCGAACCGCCATTTCTGCGCACCGGTGCCGGGATCGAGCGCGATCACCTCGTTGAACGGCGTGCAGAGGATCAGGCTGTCCTCGACCAAGAGCGGCGTCACCTCGAACTTGGTCCGCTTCATGACCTCGGGCGGGCGCGCGTCGAGATCGCCGGTGCGGAATTCCCAGCCACGCACCAGCGTGCCGACATTGTCTGGCGTGATCTGGGTCAGCGGCGAGAAGCGCTGTCCGCCGCGGTCACCGCCCCAATATTCCCAGGCGAGCGCCGGCCGAGTACACAGCACCACTGCGGCAACCAGGCGAAACAACGACCGCATTGCGTCCTCCCGCGAGATGCGATCATTAGGCGCTGCATCTCAAGCGGGAAAGCCTTTACGCGATCGGCGCCTCAGTATCCACCCCTGTGATATCCGCCGCCATCATTGCCGCGATAGCCACCACGACCGCCGCCGATGCCAATTCCGATTCCAACGGGCGGCCCAACAGGCTCGTAGACCACGGCAGGAGGCGGACGGCGCACCACTACGACGTCGTCCTCGACCACCACGCGCGGCGGGCGCTTGCCTGCGCGCCGTGGCGGATCGGGATCGACGCGCTTACCGACACCCTTCTTGGCCGGTGCATCGGCCTTCTGCAACTGCGGCGGCGCGGCGTTGCAGGGACAGGTCGGCGCCGCCAGCGCGACATTGGTCGCGGGCACACTGACCGCAGCGGCCGGCGTCAGATCGGGACGATAGCGCAGCCGTTCGATCATCTTGCGCGCGGTGGCTGTAAGGTCGGTGTCAGGATATTGCGCGAGGAAGCCGCGATAGGCCGCCGCCGTGTTGGCGAGAATGGCATCATTCCACGCCACCATGCGGCGATGCCGGTCGAGCCAGTTGCGCGCCTGCAGGCCGCGCGGCGTGCCGGCGAAGACCGCGGCGAAGGCTTCATAGGATTCGTCGGTGCCGTCGACCACGATCAACTCGTTTGCGGCCTCGATCGGCTTGCCCTGCAATTCGCGTTTCCATTCGTCGACGGTGCGTTTGGCGGCGGCGGGTTGCGGCGCGGCCGCGGGCGTCGCCGAAGCCGGATCTGCGATGAAGCGGAAGTCGTCGGTGAGCGACGAGGAGTCCCATGGTGTCTGGCGGCCGTCGGTCGCCTTGTACACCGCAAGGCGAACGCGCTTGAAGGTGTCCTCGATCGCAATGCCCGGCTCCTTGGCCGAGGCCAGCAACGCGGTCGTATACGGGCTGTTGGCGCCGCTGCCGTCCTCGGCTTCCGCGCCCGGCGACGTCGAGAACGACACGAAGGTACCGGGTGCGCCGACCCTGGCATCGACGATGGCAAGCCCGTGGCCTGCGGTCTTGCTGAACTCCGGGAAAGGATTGTTGCGGCAGGCATCGAGCAGCACGATGCGCATCCGGCTCGGCACCGAGGTCAGCGTGTTCAGGATGTCGTTGAGGCGAACCGCCTGGATCGGGATGTCGGCCTCGCGCTTCGGATCGACATCGACCGGCACCAGATAGTTCTCGCCGTCGATCTGCAGGCCATGCCCGGCATAGAACACCAGCGCCACGGTGTCGGCGCCCTTCGCCGCCACTTGTCCGGCGAAGTCGCTGATCCGGCCGCGGATCTCGTCCTGCGACAGATCAGACGCCGCCGTCACCGCAAATCCGGCATCGGTCAGCATCTGCGACATGGCGCTGGCGTCGTTGGCCGGATTGGGCAGTGCGGGCACGGACTTGTAGGCCGATTGCCCGATCACCAGCGCCAGACGGTTTTCCGCCAATGCCGGTACGGTGCCGAGCAGGATCGCAGCCGGAACGATCAGGCTGAGCAACGAACGGCGAAACATGGCGGCCTCCGGCGGTGACGTCGGAAATGGGTCGAAAGCCGTCAAACCAAGGTTCAAGCTACGCGCGGCAACGGGCGGCCGCCCGACGCCGGTTCTGCTGCGGAACTGTCGCGGGGCCCAACGAGCGCTTACTGTTTCGGCTTCTTGGCTGGATCGGCGGCCGGCTTGGTGACGCCCCAGGGATCGTATTTCTCCTTGGGCTCGGGGATCCGATCGAGCGCGGCCTTGTAGGCCTTCTCGTCGACCTTTGGTTTCTGCTCGGTCTTCGCGTCACCGCCCCCGCCCCCTCGCCGGCCCTGGGCCAGAGTTGGTGTCGCGACCAGCGCCAGAATGACGGCAGCAACCGTGAAGCTTTTCATGTCAGTCTCTCTCCCCCGCGGCCGCAGAAACATCCGGCAATACCGCCACCCCAAACATAACTTGTCTCTCGACATTTGTTGATCGACAAAGCGCCGCGTGGCGCGAATTCAGCGTCACCAGGGGGGCGCAATCTGGGCGACGGCACATTAAATTAGCTCCATGGGACAGAGACAGGTACATGTGGCGGCGCTGCTGGCCGGCGCCGCCCTTATGTTGAGTGGCTGCGGGCTGGCGGGCAGCCACGCGGTGTGGCCGGAGATATTGAAGGTCAAGTCCACCGAGCCGGCGCCGCTCGAGGCGCCTCCGGATGTCAAACGGCTGGTCGCGAGCAAGCTGGACTCGGTGTTCACCGCCGGCTCGCAGCCGACCCATGTGCGGGTCTCCGCCCCGCTGCACGACCCCGGCGGCACCGGCTGGACGGCCTGCGTGCAGGCCGAGCTGACATCGGTGATCGGCAAGCCGCTCGGGACGCGGACCTATCGCGTGTTCATCAATGGTGGCGCGATCTTCGATCGCCGGCAGGTGGAGGCCGACGACAACTGCCTGACCGAGAATTACGAACCGGTCGACAGCGCCGTTGCGGTGCAAGCGCAACAAAACGCCAAACCGTGAGCCGCCCGCGCCATGCTGAATGCGCGGTTAACCTGACCGCTCAAATTGCCTGATGGCCTCAACGGCATTTTCCATTTCTTTCCGCTAGCGTTGCCCTGACGAACGCAGGCCGATCAGGCTCGCGCACCGGGGAAAACAGGGACGTGGCCGATATTGCTGACCAGGCAATGATCCGCCGTGCATCGCGTGACGATGCCACGGAGAGGCATGTGCTGCCGCCGCTGTCGGGCGCGCCGGTCGGTGCATGGCGCGTGCTGGCCGAGCGTACGATCGAGGCCAATGGCTACTACCAGCCGGACTGGGAATTGGCGGTCGATGCCTCCGCGCGCGGTCGCACCGGCGCGTCGCTGCTCAGCGCCACCGGCGATGCCGGGCAATTGATCGGGCTGTTGCCGGTCGTCCCGATGCGGCGGATCTATCGCATTCCCCTGCCCGCGCTGGTCGGCGTCGAGCCCTATGGCACGCTGTGCACGCCGCTGCTCGACCGCGACGCCGCCGAGCAGGCGGTCGGCAAGATGCTGCAGCAGGCACGCGATGCGGGCGCGCATGCGCTGATCCTCCGCACCATGTCGCTGGAGGGCCCGGCCATGGCCGCGATCCGCGCGGTGCTCGCGCGGGACGGTTTGCAGCCGCGCCTGCTCAGCGCCTATCAGCGCGCGCAGCTCGATGCGACGCGCGATGCCGACCAATTGCTGCGCGACGCGCTCGGGCCTAAGAAGCTGAAGGAGCTACGCCGCCAGCGTCAACGCCTCGCCGACCATGGCGCGGTGCGCTTCGACGTCGCACGCACGCCACACGAAGTTGCCACCGCGCTTGAGACCTTCCTTGTCCTCGAAGCCGGCGGCTGGAAGGGCCGGCGCGGCACGGCGCTCAGCCAGCACGCCGGCGATGAGGCCTTCATCCGCCGCGCGACGTCGGCAATGGCCGAAGCCGGCCGCTGCGAGATCCTCACGCTGTATGCGGGCGCGACACCGGTCGCAGGCGGCATCGTGGTGCGCCACCAGGACCGCGCCTTCTTCTTCAAGATCGGCATCGACGAGCGCTTTGCGAAGCATTCGCCCGGCGCGCAATTGACGCTGGAGCTGACGCGGCACCTCTGCGCCGACCCCGCGATCAATTCGGCCGATTCCACCGCAGCTCCCGGCCACCCCATGATCGATCCGATCTGGCGCGGCCGCTTCGCAATCGGCGACGTGCTGCTCCCGCTGCGACGCCACGATCCGCTGCTACCGGCCATTCACGGCGCGCTGAACATCCACAGGCACGGCTACGAAGCCGCGCGTGACGCTGTCAGGTGGATCCGCCAACGGCGCGCAACGCCCGGATAGCACGACGCCGCTTGCACCAGCCCGCGGGTCGAAAGATTGCGCGCGACGGCCTCGGAGCGAGGCGCTCAGCGTTCCCTGAATGCCTCGGAGGCAACCTTGGTGAGCGGCGACAGCAGATAGCTGATGATGCGGCGGTCGTCGGTCCTGACTTCCGCGGTGAGGGTCATGCCCGGGGTGAGCGGTATGATCACGTTATCGATCTTCATCGCCGATTCCTCCAGCGCCACCGTGACGAGGAACACAAAATTCTGCGGCTGCCCGGGAGCGCCCGGCGTGTTGGCCATCGCATTCACGGTGCTGGTGGGGTTGGCTTGCTGGCGCCGCGCCGTCTGCTCGTCGATCGCATCGTTGGCGACGTTGATGACCTTGCCATGCAGCGAGCCGAAGCGGGTGAACGGGAACGTGTCGACCTTGACCACGACGTCCTGGCCGACCTTGATGAAGCCGATATCGGTGTTCGACACATAGACCTCGGCCTGCAGCCGCCCACCATCCGGCACGATGGTCAGAAGCTGCTGGCCGGTCGTGACGACCTGGCCGAGCGTCGTGACCGCAAGCGCCTGCACGGTTCCGGAGGTCGGGGCAAGCAGCTTGGTGCGGGCCAGCTTGGTGCTGGCCTTGGCATATTGCTGCACGGCGTCGTCGAGCTTTTTCTCGGCATCGGCAAGCTTCGTGCTGTTGTCGGCGATGAATGTCGCGAGATCCTTGTCCTTCTCGCCGCGCAGCTCGACGATCGCAGCCTCGGTCTCGAGCAGCTGGCCCTTGTCGCTGGCAAGCGACGAGCGGGACTTGTCCAGCGACTCCAGCGCATCGAACAGATTGATCTTGGTGCCGACCTCGAGCTTGAGCGATGCCTCGCGAACCGCCACGCGGTCCTGCAGCGTCTTGATCAGCTCGGTCTGATAGGCGATGCTCATGTTGAGGCGTTCGCGGGTCGCGTGCTTCTGCGCGATCTGCTTCTCCAGCGTCCCGATGGTCTCGGCAAGCTGGGAAAGATCCGCCGCCAGCACACGATGTTCGCGGCTGCGGAACGCAGGCGGCACGTCATCCTGCCATTCGACGTCTGCCACCGGGAACAGCGGCCTGCCCGGCCAGGCCTTCGCCTGATCGATCGCCACCTTGCGGCGGGCGACCTCTGCGCGAAGCGCGCTCGCCGCCTCGCTTTGCCGCCTGGCCTCGGCCTCGGCTTCGGCGGCATCAAATGCCATCAGCTCCTGTCCGGCCTCGACGCGCATTCCGTTGGTCACCGACAACGAAACCACCGTGCCCGGATCAAAGGGCTGAATGAACTTGGTCTGTCCGGAAGGCACAATCTTGCCGAGCGCCACCGCATGCACGTCCAGCCTGCCGAAAACCGACCAGGCGAGTGCGGCCGCCACGAAGGCGCAGATCGTGAGCATCAGCGCCACCTTGACCGGCGACGCGGGGGTTTCCAGGATCTCCAGCGCGGACGGCAGGAACTCGCGGTCGGCGCCGCGAACGTCCGACTTGAATGGAAAAAGAACCTGGCGAGCCGGTGTGACTTCCTTGCCCATCACTTTGTCCAATCATTCTGCATCGACCACAGACGGCCGTAAAGGCTGCCGCTGTTTGCGATCAGTTGGTCGTGATTTCCCTGTTCGACGATCCTGGCGTCCGACATGCCGATGATCCGGCTGCATGGCCGCACCGCGGCGAGCCGGTGCGCGATGATGATGACGGTGCGTCCCTTGGTGATGGCGCGCATGTTGTTCTGAATGATGCGCTCGCTCTCGTAGTCGAGCGCGCTGGTCGCCTCGTCGAGGATCAGGATCCGCGGGTTGGTCGCCAGCGCCCGGGCGATGGCGATGCGTTGACGCTGTCCGCCCGACAGGTTGCTGCCGCGCTCCTCGATCATCGTGTCGTAGCCCTGCGGCAGCGCCCCGATGAACTCGTCCGCGCCGCCCAGCCGCGCAACGTGCATCACTTGCGCCCGCGTCATCGCCGGATTCGCCAACGCGATATTCTCGTGGATGGTGCGGTTGAACAGCAGGTTTTCCTGCAGCACGACGCCGATCTGCCGGCGCAGCCAGCTTGGGTCGAGCTGCGCCACGTCGACGCCGTCAAGCAAGACCTGACCGCGCTCCGGCAAATACAGCCGCTGGATCAGCTTGGTCAGGGTCGACTTGCCCGAGCCCGAAGGCCCGACGATCCCGATCACCTCGCCGGCCTTGATCCTGAGCGAGATGTTGCGGAGAACCTCTGGACGGCCCGGCTGATAGCGGAACGACACGTCGCGCAACTCGATATCGCCTTTCGGCGGCGGCAGGGTCGGCAGGCTCGCCGGGATCGGCTCGACCGGCGTGTTGAGGATGTCGCCGAGGCGCTCGACCGACACCTGAACCTGCTGCAGATCCTGCCACAGCTGCGACAGCCGCAGGATCGGCTGCAGCACCTGGCTCGAGATCATGTTGAAGGCGATCAGTTCGCCGACGGTCATCGACCCCGCGATCACCGCTTGCGCCCCGAACAGCAGGATCATCGCCGTGGTGAGCCTGCCGACATACTGGATCAGGTTCTGTCCGAGTGAGCCCAGCATCGACGCTTCGAAGGAGGTGCGGACATAGGCGGCCAGCCGGTCCTCCCACTCCGCCTGCATGATCGGCTCGACGCTCGCCGCCTTGAGCGTCAGGGCGCCGACGATCGACTCGACCAGGAATTGCTGGCTGCGCGCGCCGCGATTGAATTTTTCCCGGATCTTCTCGCGCAGGAACGGACGGATCAGGCCCGCGATCAGCACGTAGAGCGGCAGCGTCGCCAGCACCACGAGCGTCAGGGGCACTGAATAGAGGAACAGAACGCCGACAAAGACGAAGGTGAAGAACAGGTCGAGAAGCGACGTCAGTCCCTGGCCGGTTAGGAAGTTCCGGATGGTCTCGAGCTCGCGCACGCGCGCGATCGTCTGGCCGGTTGCGCGGGTCTCGAAATAGGCGATCGGAAGCCGGAACAGATGATGAAAAAGCCGCCGCCCGAGCTCGACATCGATGCGGTTGGTGGTGTGACTCAAGGCATAGGTCCGCAGATATTGCAGCGTCGCCTCGAACAGGCCGAGCGACACCATCCCGACGACCAGCACGATCAGTGTCGACATGGCCTTGTGAACGAGCACCTTGTCGACCACGAGCTGGAAGAACAGTGGCGTGATCAGGCCGAATATCTGCACGAAGAACGATGCCAGCAAGACATGCGAGAGCACGCGCCGGTAGCGCCAGATCGACGGCAGGAACCAGTTGAAGCCGAATGTCTTCGGATTGACGCCGGCGCCGCCGGCCCGCCGCGTGATCAGGACGATATTGCCGTCCCATTGCTGGGCCAACTGCTCGAGATCGACCTCGGCGCTGCTGCGGCGCACCGGATCGGCGAGACGGAACTGGCCGGCCTTGCCGCCCGGCGCGAGCACCAGGAAGCCGCCTTCCTTGAGTCCGATGATGGCCGGCAAGGGACAGCTGGTGAGGCGCTTCACCGTGGCGTTGGTGATCCAGCGCGCCTTCAACTCCAGGCGCTTTGCGGCCGCAACGAGGTCCGCGGACTCAGCGAGCCGCCCGGCCAGTCCGAGCTCGTGACCGAGTTGCCGGGGATCGGCGGCGATGCGGAAATAGCCCGCCACCAAAGCCACGGAATACAGGCCGGTATCAACCTTCTCGACCGACGCCGGAGCGTCGTCGTTATCGGGGATTGCTGATTGCAACGTCATGACTATCCCTTGTTACAACCGCAATATTGTTCTCAACACCAAGGACGCGCCCGACGCCGTCCTTTGCCGGCTTGCCGCGTCTGGCCGGATCGAACTGGCGGACAAATTCCGCCCATTGCGGCAGGCAGCGCCGCTTCAGGTCGTACCGATCGACGATCGTGCGGCGCGCGGCCTCCCGCAGGCCCCGGAACTGCGACGGCGCGGCCAGCGCCTCGATCGTCAGTTCGGCAAGCTTTTCTGAATCGAAGAAATTGACCAGCAGACCGTTCTCACCGTCGACGATCACCTCTTCCACCGGCGCCGTCTTCGAGGCGATCACCAGCGCGCCGGCGCTCATCGCCTCCAGCATCGACCACGACAGCACGAACGGATAGGTCAAATACAGGTGCGCGCTCGAAATCTGCATCAGCGCAACAAACCTGTCGTACGGAATCGATCCGACAAAATGCACCCGATCGAGCGGCAGCGAATCCTGCACCTCTTCCAGGAAGATGTTCTTCCAGCTGCGGCCATCCCTCGGCTTCGGTCCATACGAGGCGCCGTCGCCTCCGACGATCACGACCTGGGCGTTCTTCCGCTCTTCGAGGATCGCCGGCAGCGATCGCATGAAGATATGATAGCCCCGATAGGGCTCGAGATTGCGGTTGACGAAGGTGATGACTTCATCCTGCGGGCCGAGCGACCGGCCGTTCGGCAGGACAAAGGTCGCCGCCGGATCGGGCGCCACCATGTCGGTGTCGATGCCCTCGTGCAGCACCTGGATCTTGGATTGCAGATGCGAGGGGTATCGCATCTTTTGCCACTGCGTCGGAGCCACCGCGGCGTCGGCGTCCGTCATCGCGAGCAGGATCGGCGCATTGTTCAGGCGCGCGGCAAAGCGCTCGTTGAATGACAACGTCGAGTGAAACTCGGGATCGAAACCGATATTCGCCCCGTCGGCCGAATAGTAGAACTCGGCATGGACGGCGAGCCTTGCAGACGGCCAGACATCGCGGACCGCCAGCGTTTCGCCCCAGCCGACATGGCCGAAAACCAGATCGGGCACGAACCCCTGCTCTCGCAACTTCAGCATCTCATCGGCGGCGTGCCGCGCCCGCACCACGTGCTGCGAGAAGGAAGCCGCCAGCGGCGAGGGTTTGCCGACATTCGCGTCATTGAAACGGTAGCGCCGGACCGGCACGATTTCCGGCTTCGTGTTGCGGCTGTCGCAAAGCGCCAGGACCTGGTCGCCGGAGCGCTTCAGGAGCTGAGCAATGTGCCTGAACTGCGCTGGAAAATTCTGGTGGATGAAAAGAATGCGCATGACAATCGGGGTTCGGGTTGAGGTGCTTTCCTAGCGCTGTTTCTCGACAAGCAAGGTTTTCGGCCGTCGCGATTTGGCGGTTTCGAACAATGAATAGGTCCGGCTGACGTAGTTGGTCACGGCCGACACGCCCTGCATGTATTCTCGCAGCTGCGGCGTCATATCCGCCTCGACCATGCGGACCGGCCGGGTCGGATCCTGGAATTCGAAGCGGACGTAGAACCAGGGATCGCCGCGCTTCAGCACCAGCTCCTTGCTGATGTCATGCCATTCGAAGGCCCACATCATCGGGCGCGGCCAGATATGAATCGGCAGCCGGCCGCCGATCATCACGCCCGGCAACGGCGTCGTGTAGTAGTGATTGAAGGCCGGCAACTGCATCATGTAGACGAGTTCATCGGCCAGGAAGACGTAGGGGCTCCCAATTTGCAGAATGGGCCGCTTCGGATGGCGCCATTCCTTGGGGGAGTTGAGCTTGACCAGTTCCGCGAGTGCCTTCGGCCGGATCGAGGACATGTCACCGGCCGTGCTACTGAGCTTTGGCTCGTTGGTTTTCGGATCGATCGCGATCCGAAGCTGAATGTCGACCGGGCAGTTGACCTGGAAGATGCGCGCTTCGTGATCGATCACGGCGGGGCAGTATGTCACGGCCTTGGCGTGCGCGGTGCGCTTCTCTTCCCGGCTGAGCCGGCTCGGGGCCTCCCACATGAAGGTGGCCTTGTTGGTGTCAAGCGTCCAACCAACCTCGACGGCCCTGTTGAGAGACACCTTTCGCTTCAAGAAATCAAACATTCCCCTAACCTCATACCAGCCATCATAGTTGCTTCGGCCGGTTCATGCACTTCCAACTTCGTCGCGTCGAGATCCCGCAAAACCACGGGCTAACCAATTTGAAACGCTCCGCGCCCGACCGCAGTCAAAGCGGACGGGCGCTTTCGATCTGTGAAACTGGGGGTTTTGAACCATCCAGTCCGGATTGGTGGCGGCGAAAGGGGGCCCGGGAGAAAGCTCCCGGGCCCCTCTCGTTAACTGACAATCGAGAAATTCGCCGCCGTGACCGTGGCTGCGGAAGCGCCGTTCAGCCAGACCGCAGTGTCGCTGTCGACCTGGACGACGAAGTAGGCGCCGTTCTGGTAGGAGTGCGACAGCACATCCGCGAACGAACTGAAGCCTGTGCCGTTCAGCTGCACGGTATCGGTGGCAGCGTTGAAGTCCTGAACCACCTCGACGCCCGGCACGTCGTTGGAGACGAACGTGTTGTTGCCGCCGCCGCCGAAGTAGTAGTTCACGCCGGTGCCGCCATCGAAATAGTCGTTGCCGGCGCCGCCGAGCAGAACGTCAACGCCGGCACCGCCGTACATGGTGTCGTCGCCATTGCCGCCGTAGAGATAGTCGTTGCCCTGGTCGCCGTACATGACGTCGTTGCCGTCGTCGCCATTCTCGACCGCCGAGCCCTGGGTGGCGATGATGACGTCGTTGCCCGTTCCACCGTAGGCATTGCTGAGGTTGCCACTGCTCATGTAGAGCCAGTCGTCGCCGGCGTCGCCTTCGAGCAGATCGGTGCCGGCATCTCCGGTGATGGTGTCGTTGCCGGTGCCGCCATACGACGTATCGTTGCCGGTGCCGCCATACACCAAATCGTTGCCGTCACCGCCGAACAGGAGGTCATCGCCGCCGCCCCCTGCAAGGACATCGTTGCCGAGGCCGCCGTACAGACCCGGCGTCACGGAACCGAAAGCGCCAGTGATGGCGGCGCCGCTGTCGTTACCGTCGCCACCGTAGATCGTGTCGTTGCCGTTTGAGCCATCCAAGCGGTCGCGGCCAGCGCCGCCATCGATGATGTGGAGCTGCGTGGTCAGACCACTCGAATCTTCCTGGATGTAATCGTCGCCGCTGCCGCCATACTCGAACTGGCTAACGGCGGTATTGCCACCCTGGATGAAATCGTTGCCGTCGCCGCCGTAGAAATTGCCGTAGGCCGTGCTGCTCCAGAGTGCATACAGGTAGTCGTTGCCCTGGCCGCCCTCCCAGTAGTCGAAACCGACGATGCTGCTGCCCAGCGTGTCGTTGCCCTGGCCGCCATAGAGCGAATCGAAGTTGGCTGCGGGGGCAACGCTGTTGTCGGTGCTGTCGCCGTAAAACACGGGCATGGAATATCTCCGTCAATATTGGCTCTTCGTCGAGCCGGCCAAAAACTTAGAGGCGGCCAAATATGGGGAACCGCCGGGGGACGAAATGGCCTCGAAAGGCCGGTCTTCAAACAAGGCGTTAACCTAGCATCCAACTGTTTTGGTATCGGCGATGGTTGCAAGGTTCAATGCAATCGAAAATCACCTGCTTTAATTTCCAAGGCCGGCCGTAGAGATAGGCGACCGGCGCTTGGCACCAGAAGCCGGAGTTGCGAGGCCGCCTGCCCCGGCTCAAAACACCAAAAGAGGCTCGGAAGAAGGGTCCCGGACCCCGCCTCGCCGACTAACAATAGGGGAATTCGCCGCCGGGCACTGTGGTCGCGCTCACATTTGCGCTGATCAACAAACTGCCGTGTCGCGGCCGACCATGAAACATCTCCGTCAATATGCAGGCTCTTCGTCGAGCCGCTAAAAAAGCGAGGGCGGCCACAAATCGAAGCCAACCCAAACGATGCCGGCCACGGGGGCCGAACCTCTCAAATACACCGTTACGCTAACACGGCGTTCGGCGGGCACGCTATCGCCCTCAGGTTGCAGGTTCAAGGAGGCGGCAAAAAGAAATCAGGTTCCACTGCAACGGCCTCACCTGCTATCAATCTCGGGCAATATTGATTTTGGATAATCAGATGTCGTTTCCCACCGCCGCGATTTCCTATCTTCCCGAAGCCTACTCGCTTGGCGACAAGCGCATCATGGGACGTCAAGCCGCCGGGGCTGGATTTCTCAAGGCGCTGGCGCGCGAGAAACCGGAACGGCTGTTCTGCTACACGCCAAAGCGGGAATTCGTCGATCAGTTCGCGACCGATATAAGGCGTTCCGGATCGGATACCACCACCATCGAATGGCTGCCGCCGCCGGCGCATCGACGTCTTGGCGAACCAGGGCTGCTGTATCTGCCCGACCCCGGCCTCGCCCCGTACGCCTGGCGGCGGGCGCGGCACTCGCCTCGCGCCTATAGCCTGTGCGGCATCACGCACACGACGATGACCCATGTTGCGATGGGGATGCTGTCGTCGATGCCGCTCAGTCCGCTCGAGCATTGGGATGCGGTTATTTGCACCTCGCTTGCAGTGCACAAGAGCGTCGACCAGTTGCTTAAGGCGCAGGCCGCATTCCTGAAGGCGAGGCTGGGCGCGCGCCGAATGCCGATACCGCAGCTTCCGGTGATCCCGCTTGGGGTCAATTGCGCCGACTTCACCTTTCGCGAAGGCGAACGGCAACGCGCCAGGCAGATGTTGGGAATCGACGACGATGAGATCGTCCTGCTTTACGTCGGACGCCTGTCTTTCCATGCCAAGGCCCACCACGTTCCCATGCTGCTGGCGGCGGAACAGGCCAGCAAGGGACATAAGGTCGTGCTGGTGCTGGCGGGCTGGTTCAGCCGCGACGCCACCGAGGAGCTCTATGTCCGCGAGTGCGCCCAATTTGGCCCGTCTCTGCGGCGCATCTTCGTCGACGGGCGCAAGGCCAAGGATCTGAAGGCCGCATGGGCGGCGGCCGACATCTTCACCTCGCTCGCCGACAATTTTCAGGAGACGTTCGGCCTCACGCCGGTCGAGGCGATGGCTTCCGGCCTGCCGGTCGTGGTATCGGACTGGAACGGCTACAAGGAAACCATTCGTCACGGCACCGACGGCTTCCGGGTGCCAACCCTCACTTTGCCACCAGGTTCGGCCGAGTTCCTCGTCGAGCGGGCAGACTTCGGCTTCGACAATTACGATACCTATACCGCCCTCACGAGCCAGTTGATCGCAGTCGACATCCCCGCCGCCGCGACCGCCTATTCGACGCTGTTTGCCAATCCCGATCTGCGGCGGCAGATGGGGGCAGCGGGGCAGAAGCGCGCGCGCGATCACTATGACTGGTCGCAGATCATGAAGCTGTATGCACAGCTTTGGACCGAACTCGGAGCGCGCAGGCGAAGCAAGGTCGAAGGCACCGTGCCGGCAGGAGCAATCCGGCCGGACCGGCTCAATCCGTTCTCGATGTTCAACTCCTATCCGACGCGAACGCTCGACGGCGCATGTGTATTCGCGCTGGGCGAAGGCGTGGACCGCAAGGAAGTGCAACGCAGGCTTTCCGCCGAAAGTATTGCGCGGGCCGCTCAGGTCGTTGCCAGGCCGCAGGTTGTGGATGAGATCGTCGGCGCCTTCGAAAAGCATGGCCCGTCGTTATCGATGTCGGACCTGATCCGGCACATGCCCAACGTACCCGGTGAATCTGTGGAGCGAACGGTGATGGTACTGACCAAATGCGGTATCCTCACCCTGCAGTCAAAACCGAAAGCGACGCCTTCCGCGCGCAAACCGTAATCCGGCGGCCGGCGGCATCTCATTCGGCGGGAACATGACGATTCAGGCATTCTACGCCCGGCAAGATTTGTTGACCGACCCTGGCGAGTTGGCCGGTGGATATGATGATCTGCCCGGAACCATCTCCGGAATGCGCGAGGTCGTCTCGGGGCTGATTGTTCATGTCGCATGGGCGGAGCGGTATGGCATACCGCCTGACGTCCCGATGGTCCGGCAAACCCAACCGGTCGCGGATCGATTGAGGTTGATTCAGGCCTCGTTCGCCGGATCGCTCACCGTGCCGCGCCCGCCGCGCAGACGGACATTCGGCACATGTCGCGACTACGCGCTCTTGCTGTGCAGCATGCTGCGCAACCGATCCATCCCGGCGCGCGTCCGCTGCGGTTTTGCCGCCTACCTTGCCGCCGATATGTATCACGACCATTGGATCTGCGAGTATTGGTCACCGGTCGACCGGCGCTGGGTGCAAGTCGACGCCCAGCTCGATCAATTCCAGATCGACCAATCGCGGATCGAGTTCGACTGCTCAGACCTGCCACGCGATGCGTTTCTGACGGCATCGCAGGCCTGGCGGCTGGCGAGAAGCAACGCAATTGCTGCGGAAAGCTTCGGGCACGAAGCAGCCACGGGTCTGTGGTTTCTTCGCGTCAACGTCTACCGTGACCTCCTGTCGCTGACGAACCGGCAGATGTCGGCCTGGGACAGCTGGCGCGACGCTGCGCCGGCCAGCAAGGTGTTGGATGTCAGCACCCTCGCCGAGCTTGACCGGCTGGCAGACATGGTCACCCCGTTCGAGGGCGGCTCGGACCAATTCGCCGCGTTGGATGAGGCGGCATCACGCAACGTGATGCCGCCCTGGTTCACGTAATGCGCGAGGCGGACGTTGCGCGCAGGAGGCGCAAGCACACTCCCCCTGCAGGAATGGCGCATCGCGGTGGCCGCATTCGCGGCCGCGAACGGTTTACCGTTTCCTAGCCATTCGGACACACCGGGAAACAATTGGTTCCCGCTGTCAGGTTGGCGTCAGCTGACCCGACTAGCGTTGCAGCGCGCTGTTTCTCAGGCGGCGCGCGCCCTTGCTTGGAAGGCCTCATCCGATGGAAACATCGGGTGGGGCCTTCTGCCTGCGTGCCCGGCAGGACGACCGTGGATGATCGCCACCCTCACTGCAAGGGCGAGTGCGGCGCCGGCAGCATGATGGTCGAGTGCATCTCTTCCAGCAGCAGCGTGCCCTTGCTGAGGAATTCCAGCCAAGCCGGATCCTTCATCGCCCCGCCGCGCGCAGCAGCGCGGGCGTTGAGATCGGGATAGGCCCAGATGTGGCAGACCTCGTTGGGTTGCCCGGAATCGGTGTGCCAGAGGCCGACGATCTTGGAATATTTCTCGCGCTCCGGCAGCACGCCGGTGATCAGATCGAGCCATTGCTTGACACCGCCGAGCGGCTTGGCGCGATAGTTGCGGAATTCGTAGATGTTGCCTGTCGTCGCCGGCGCCACCGGCGGGATGATCGCGTTCATCAGCCGGACCTCCTGGCGCACCAAGAGCGGACGGATCGCCGGAATATACTCGCCGGTCCAGCGCGGATTCTTCGCGAGCTCGGCGCGCAACCGGCTCCGCTCGTTGAGATCGGCATAGCTCCACATGTGCATGACCTGATTGAGCGGACCGATCTCGGTGATCCAGTAGCCCTCGAGCTTGCCGAAATTGTCGCCGCGGATATCGCGCGAGATCGTGCTCGCCGCCTTGACCATCTCGCCGACGGTCCCTGGACGTACCGTGTAGGTGCGCAGCTCATAGATCATGGTTGTCTCCCTGATTGTTCCCGATCGATCGTGCGGGCAAGATGAAATGGGCAAGACGAAAAAGCCCGGCGTGAACCGGGCTTTCGAAGAGGATTGCGGGACTACTCGGCCGCCTGCGCGTTGATCTCGGCCGAGACCTCGCGGATGGCGCGGGCAAGCTGCTCGGCCGGCTGGGCGCCGGAGACCGCGTACTTCTGCGCGAACACGAAGGTCGGCACGCCGGAAATGCCCTTCTCGGCGGCCTCCTGGGCCTGCGCAGAGACCAGGGCCGTGTCCTCGTCGGTGGCAAGGCGCTTGCGGACGTCGTCGGCGTCGAGCCCGACATCGGCTGCCGCCTGCACCAGCACGTTGCTGTCGGTGAGATCGCCGCCGTCGCGGAAATACAGCTCCATCAGCCGCTGCTTCATCTCGGCCGCCTTGCCCTTGGCCTCGGCCCAGTGGATCAGGCGATGGCAATCGATCGTGTTGGGCTGCCGCTTGACGAGCTCGGGATGGTAGGTCAGCCCTTCCTCATTGGCGGCGGCGACCACGCGGCCGGCGATGCCCTTGTAGGCCTCGACCGAGCCGAATTTGGCGGTGAGATATTCGTCGCGGCTGATGCCCTCGCGCGGCACCCAATTGTTGAGGAAGAACGGCCGCCAGTGCACCTCGACCGGCACATCCGGCACCAGCTTGAGCGCATCCTCGATCCGATGTTTGCCGATATAGCACCAGGGGCAAACGACGTCGGAGACGATATCGAGGCGAAGCGGCTTCAGGTCGCTCATGGCGGGATTCCCGGCGGAGATGGAGCCCCAAAGGTAGGCCGAAAGTGCCCCGAGACAAGCCGCTATTTCATACTGGCTGCCATCTGCCGCATCCGCTCGGCGGTCAGCTCGTCGGCGGGAAAGAAGGTCTCCAGCGCCAGTTCCTGCAGGGTGATATCGACCGGCGTGCCGAACACCATGGTGGTCGAGATGAAGCTCAGTATCTCGCCATTGAGGCGCAGCTTGAACGGCAGCGCGACATTGTTGTCGGGGGCGATCGGCGCCGATCGCGCCGGGATCGGGTAGGACTTCAGGTCCTGATAGAGCTTCAGCAGTTCCGGATCGGCAGTGGCCTCGCACTGGCGGTGCAGCCGCTCGAGCAGATGCGCGGCCCATTCCGGCAGGTTGACGGTGCGCGGCGCGAGCCCTTCCGGATGGAAGGCGAGCCGCAGGATGTTGAAGGGCTGGCCGAGCAGCCGCTGCGGCACGCCCTCGAGCAACGGCGCCACCATGCGGTTGGCCGAGACCAGATTATAGTGCCGGTCATAGGCCAGCGCCGGATGCGGCTCATGCGCCTTCAAGACCAGGTTGATCGCCTCACGCGCCGATTTCAGCGCGGGATCGTCCAGCGGGCGTTGCTGAAATGCGGGTGCGAAACCCGCGGCGACCAGCAGCACGTTGCGTTCGCGTAGGGGCACGTCGAGGCGCTCCGCCAGTTTGAGGACCATGTCGCGCGACGGCGCCGAACGGCCGGTCTCGACGAAGCTCAAATGCCGCGCCGAGATCTCGGCGTCGACGGCAAGGTCGAGCTGGCTGAGATGACGGCGCTGCCGCCACTCGCGCAGGTGCTCGCCGATCAGGACGGGTTTTGCGGGCTCGGCCCGCGCCATGGATGCATGTGCGTTCATGCTGCAAAACCTACCATGCGAAATTCGGTCGTTCCATTACGCCTGAGGTAATCGAATTGGCGCGCTAGCCGGCTCATCTTCCACGGCACAGGAGATGACCATGCTGATGCTGTCCCTTATCCGCGCCTTCGCTGTCCTGATCCCGTGGCTGGTCCATCTGGCCACCTGGCTCGTCGCGCGCTCGCTCAACATGCCGCAGCCGCTCGTGCACGCGACCGGCCTGTTCGTGTTCGCGCAGGTCTATGCGGTCGAGATGAGGGTCGGCAAGGCACTCTGCCCGTTCCGCCTGTGGCGTCAGTTGCAGTCCCTGTTCCGCTGACCAACCAAACCCGATCCCCAACCAGAGGAGAACCTGCCATGATCCATTCGTCCCAGCTGTTGCGCCGCGCCCTGCTCGCCGACGCCATCTTCAGCGGCGTATCCGCCGTCGCGATGGTGCTCGATGCCGGCGCGCTGGCGTCGTTCTTCAATCTGCCGGAAGCGCTGCTACGCGAGACCGGGCTGTTCCTGGTCGCCTACACCGCGCTGGTCGGCTGGCTCGGCACGCGCGCTTCGGTGCCGAAGGCGGTGGTGATGCTGGTGGTCATAGGCAACGCCGCCTGGACGCTCGCCAGCATCGCGCTGCTGCTGTCGGGCGCGGTGTCGCCGAACCTGCTCGGGACGATCATGATCCTCGCCCAGGCGATCGCCACCGGCGTGTTCGCCGAGCTGCAATATGTCGGGCTGCGCCGCAGTGGCGGGACTGTCGCGGCGTAAGCCGAATGGAAGACGTGACGAGCGGCCGTCGCGGCAAACGCGGCGGCCGCTCCCGGTCGTCAGCTCAGAGCGACTGCGGCAATCATGCCCGCAAAGGTCAACGCCAGGCCAATGATCAGCATCGGCACGAGGCTGCTGCCTGAAAACGGATTGGCCTGGTCCTGTTCAAACCCCGTCCTGTCGATTGCACGCGCGATCGCTTTCGCCCTGTTCCTCATTGCACTGCTCCTGCTTCGTTTCGCCTGTAACGCTCGCCGACGCCGAGCATGACGCCTTGCCCGCTGGCGACGCCCATCTCCAGGCTGGCGGCGATGCGCCGCGCGCGGTCGATGAAATGTTCCGCCGCCACGGACGGGCACAGCTCGGCTGCGGTTGCCTCAAACAGTTGGAGCCAACGGTCGAAATGCGCGGCATCGATCGGCAGCTTCATGTGCTTGACCATCGGCGTGCCGTGATAGCGCCCGGTCATCAGCGCGACCGAGGACCAGAACGCGCACATCTGCTCTAGATGCGGCCCCCAATCGCGGATCCTGGCGTCGAACACCGGCGCCAGCATCGGGTCGCGGCGCACCTTGGCGTAGAAACCGTGCACGAGGCGCTCGATCATCGCCTCGGTGATCCCGGTCCGCTCGACGATCTGGGCCGTGATCTGCTCGCGCCGTTCTGCCCCTGTCATGGCGGGCCTCCATAAATAGGTATTTCAAATACCCATTTAGCGGGCTATATCAGCCCTGCCAAGTTCTGTTTTCGAGGGCCTCCCATGCGCCTGACGTCGTTCACGGATTTTGCCCTGCGCGCGCTGATGCGGCTGGCCGGCGAGCCGGACCGGTCGTTCGCCACCAGCGAGATCGCGGCCGAATTCGGCATTTCCCGCAATCACCTCGCCAAGGTGGTGCGCGACCTCGCCGAGGCCGGCTTCATCACCACCCAGCGCGGCGTCGGGGGCGGGTTTGCGCTGGCGCGGCCGCCGCAGGCGATCACCCTCGGCGAGGTGGTGCGCGCGCTGGAGGGCGACAGCGCACTTGTCGAATGCTTCAGGGATGATGGCGGCGATTGCGTGCTGCTGCCGCGCTGCCGGCTGAAGGCGAGGCTTGCGGCGGCGCGCGAGGCCTTCATGCGCGAGCTCGATGGAACCACGCTGGCGGATTGCACCTACTTTCCGCGCCAGCCCGCGAGGGCGTCATGACAGGAATCGTATTCGCTGACGGCACGTTCGAGGTCGATGCCAACGTCGTCGCCGAGGGGCTTGGCATCGCCGTGCCGTTGCTGCAGGCCGAGATGCGATCCGGAAAGATCACGACGCTGTCGGAACGCGGGGTCGACGCCGATGCGGGCCGGCATCGGCTGACCTTCTTTTTGGAACACCGCCGCTTCCGCCTCGTCATCGACGAGCGCGGCACGATCGTCCAACGCTCAACACTCGATTTCGGCGACGCCCCGCTGCCGGCGTCGGCGCGCAAGCCGGGCGGCTAAGAATTGTTGCACTCCGGCGGACAAGCGGACATCACGCGTGCCAAAGGAGACCACCAGCCATTTGGGCACACGGTCTCATTCCGGAGACCGGTGTCAGGCGGAGAGCGCCCGCGCGCCACCACGCTTCGAGGCGACGCCCTTCTTGCCTGCGGCCTTCAAATAGGAATGGCCGTTCAGGTGCTTGCCATTCAGCTTGCCGTTCGCCTTGGCGCCGTTTGGCTTGACCTTTGGCGCGGCTTTTTCCTTGGCCTTCGCCCTCTCCGCCGCGAGCTTCTCGGCCTTGCGCTCGGCCTTCTCCTTCAGCCGCAGCCGCTCCGCCCTCGCCTCCGCGCGCTTCTTCTTGCGCTTCTTCTCGCAGGCGTCGCACTTGCAGCCGATCGGCTTCAGGTAGGCTTTGAAATAGTCGGTTCCGTAATCGTAGCTGATCTCGTCGCCCGGCTCGATGTTCTTGATGGCGCGGATGAACACCTTGCGCTTGCGTGGGCGGACGTCGGATTCCGCGTTCGGCCGGCAGGCGTGGTTGATGTAGCGAGCGAGGTTTTCGCGGATCGAGCCGTCGATGGTCCAGCGATTGGTGAGCTCGAACAGATATTTGTTCTCGATCGCGTCCTCATCCTTTTTCTTCGAGTCGAGCAACGGCCCGAAATAGCGGATGATCTTGTCGCCCTTCTTGATCGGCTTGGTGGCGAAAAGGCCGAGGCCGGTACGGGAGCGGCCGACGCGATAAGGCTTGTTGGATGATATCGTGGGCATGACGATCGAGGTTACGGCACGCAAGGCGCACGTGACAAAAGTTGCGAAGCCGCCCTTCTAGGACGATTCCGCGCGTCTGTCAGGTGTTTCCCGCGTGTCTGTTGAACCTTCCCCAGATTGCGTGTGTCAGACACAAAGTAACGTGGATCGTAAGTCTCCCCTGATGAAATACCTTGCTTTTGCAACAGCCATTATGGCGCTTGCCAGCGCAAATCCTGGTCAGGCTGGCTCTGAGGCGATCAGCAGCAGCTACACCTCGACCGCGCCGAAGGCTTGCCGCATGATCGGCAAGCCCAACGAGGAGGACGGCAGCGCCACGCGGGTCTGCCCGGGGAAATCCGGCCTTGTGGTGCTGATCAGCGAGGGCGATCTGCGCGAAGTGGTCTCGGTCGGCCGAAATCGCGAGGCGGCAGCCAGGGAACCGGCGGCGCAAGCCTGGTCCGGCCCGTTCAGCTCGAGTGGCGACACCGTCGAATGGCGTGCGGCCGGCAGCGAGCCCTTTGCCATCATCCAGCGCTGGCTGATCGCCGACAACAGCGAGCAGGACAAGCGCGGCGGTCCCGTCTCAAGGGCGATGCTTGCGGTGACCCGGCTGCCGCCGGGCGAGGTCTGTCACGTCGCCTATGTCGACGTCGCGGCCAATCCCAACGCCAACGAGCTGGCGCGGCAGGCCGCCGACGAGTTCGCCCGCGATTTCAAATGCGGCGCGGATCAGGTGAAGACGATCGGCCAGAGCGGCCGCACCACGTCGCTCACGCAGCGCTAGGAGCCCGTCCAGATATGTTTTCGTGACGGGCATTTGTTGTAGAGTAGCAGGCTCAGGCTGCGTTTGCGAGGTTGAACAGCTTGAGGAGGTTATGGACGGTGCAGATCATTGTCCACTCGGCGCGCACTTTCTCGATGCCCCGCAACAGGAACTGGCGGAAGCCTCTTGCCTGTTTGATCTGCCCGAACACCGGCTCCACCACTTGCTTTCGCAATCGGTAGGGTGTTTCGAAGCCGCCATCGTCGATCTTCTTTCGCATGGCCTGTGTCAGCGGGCCGCCGACTTTTCCGTTCGCTACTGTCGGGTGTTTGGCGCGTCCGGGCGCGACATAGCCATCGATGCTGCGTGTGTCGAGCGCTTCGAGATTGGCTTCGCTGCAGTAGCCGGAATCCGCTGAGGCCTGCCGCGGCTTGCGGCCAAGATTGCTCTCGATGGCCTCGATCAGGGGCACCAACTGGCCCTGATCGCTGCCGTGCTGGGTCAGTTCTTGCGCGACAATGATCTGGGCATGTGCATCGACGGCCGCCTGGGCATTATAGGCCTGAACGAAGCCATCCTTCGACTTCATGATGCGGCTTTCCGGATCGGTGAAGTTGCGTTGCGCCTTGGGATTGGGTTCCTCCGATGGCAGCGCCGCCGGTTTGCCCGGCTTCTTGCGGCCTTCGGCCTGGCGCTGCTGTTCCTTTTCGGCCTCGATGCGGCGCTCTTCCTCCGCCGCCAGTTTGGCGTCCGCTTCCAGCGCCGCCATCGCTTGCTGGATCTTCGCCAGCCGTTTCTGCTTGTCGACGGTCCAGTCCGGCAGTTCGTCGCTGTTGCCGAAAGTCTCATCCTCCGAGGCATCCGCCGCCTCGGCGGCCGCCAGCATGCGAGCGACCTCGGCCTTCAATTCCGCCTCGCGCTTCTTCATGCGCTCATAACTCATCGCCTTGTGTTTCGACGCGTTCGCCTTGATCTTCGTACCATCCAGCGCGACATGACCGAGCTTGACCAGCCCGGCCGTCTCGCACAACTTCAGAACCTGCACGAATAGCGCGCCGAGCGCCTTCAAATGTCGCTTGCGAAAGTCGCTGATCGTCCGAAAATCCGGCGCATCCAGCGCCACGATCATCACAAAATCGTTCCGCTCCCGGCAGGCCTTGGCAATCCGACGCGACGAATACAGCCCACTCGCATAGCTATGCAGCAGCAGCGCCACCATCATCCGCGGATCAAACGGCGGCTGCCCAAGCCCGCTCACATAGCTGCCCATGATCTCCCTGAGATCGAGGCTCTCCCGCACCAGATCAACCATAAACCGCGAGACATGGCCTTTCGGCACGAAGTCCTGCACATTCGGCGGCAGAAGCAGCGTCTGATCGATGTTCCAAGGCCGAAAATACTTGCTCATCGCCCAATGTTGAATCAGACCCGACCAGATTTGAACAGCGACTATCCAGACAAGCTCCTAGAACATCGGCTACGGCCGCGGCGGACGGCTTGAGGCCAACCGCAGCATCGCGATCAGCAACGTCTCCGGGGTCGTTCCTTCGGGCGACAGGTTCAGAATCTTGGAGAGCCGTCCGTCGAGCAGCAGCATGGTGAAGCCATGCACCAGCGACCAGGCGGAAGCGATCGCGGCAGCCTGCTCCAGCGAAAGCGAATCCCTGGAAATCTCCTCATGCCGGCTGGCACCGACGCCGCGGGCCAATCCTGCGAACGAGGCTTCGGACGATTCATGCAGCGATGGTCGCGAGTAATCCAGCCGTTCGCTGCGGAACATCAGCCCATACATGCCTGGATGCGCCTGCGCATAGGCGACGTAAGCCTTGGCGCTCGCCATTCCCTTCTCCGGCGGCGTCGCTGCCGACGCGTTCGCCGCCGCCATTGCTTCGCCGAACTGCCTGAAACCGATCGCCGCGAGTTCACTGAGCAAACCGGTGAGATCGCCGAAATGATGCGTGGGTGCCGCGTGTGACACCCCGGCCTCGCGCGCCACCGCGCGCAATGTCAGCCCGCCCAGCCCGTCACGCTCGAGCACGCGCTCGGCCGCCTTGAGCAGTGCCTCGTGCAGATCGCCGTGATGATACGGCGCGTCATTGGCCCGGCGCCGCGCCGGCCGGTCAGCGGTTGCACGCGCAACCCTGCGGGTGCGCGCCGGTGCCGGACGAGCGGCCTTGTTTTCCTTGGATAATCTTGTCATGCGGCTCTTATATGTCGCAATTTTTACACTGTAAAGATTTTGCTTGACGATCGGCCGCATCACCCGTACGGATATCTTTACGATGTAAAGATCAAATGGAGGAGACGCGAATGCTCGATCTTGTGACATCAAATGCCGTGGGGACCAATCTGGCGCCGATCCCATTCGAGGCCGATGCGCCGTTCCTGAAGATCACCGGCGAACTGCCGCGCGAGCTGAACGGCACGCTGTATCGCAACGGCCCCAATCCGCAGTTCGACGCGCCGGGCGCGCATTGGTTCGTCGGCGACGGCATGCTGCACGCCTTCCATCTCGAGAACGGCCGCGCCAGCTATCGCAACCGCTGGGTCCGCACCCCGAAATGGCAGGCCGAGCATGATGCGGGACGCGCGCTGTTCGGCGGCTTCGGCCGCAAGCTGCCGGATGCGCCGGAAACCACCATCACCGATGGCGGCGTCGCCAATACCAACATCATCTTCCATGCCGGCCGCCTGCTCGCGCTCGAGGAAGGCCATCTGCCGACCGAGATCGAACCGGGCACACTGAAGCGCACCGGCTATTGCGACTACAAGGGCGCGATCTCCGGCCCCTTCACCGCGCATCCCAAGATCGATCCGATCACCGGCGAGATGGTGGCTACAACGCCGCCGGTCCGCTGACGCCGGCGCTGTCGTTCGGTTCGGTCAATTCATCCGGCGTGGTGACGCGGTTCGAACGCTTCGAGGCGCCCTATGCCAGCATGGTGCACGACTTCATCGTCACCGAAAACCATCTGCTGTTTCCGGTCCTGCCCATCACCGGCAGCATGGAACGCGCGATGCGCGGCAAGCCGCCCTACGCCTGGGAACCAGGAAAAGGCGCCTATGTTGGCGTCATGAAGCGCAACGGCTCAGCCAACGATCTGGTCTGGTTCCGCGCCGAGAACTGCTGAGCCGCCGCTGTTCACCCACCCCGACGGCTCGCCGACGGATGAGAAGAAATCGAGCGCCCGGCTGTGCCGCTGGAGCTTCGATCTGGCCGGGAATACCGACAGCTTCACCCAAACCTATCTCAACGATCTGACCGGCGAATTCCCGCGCATCGACGACCGCCGCGCCGGTCTCAGGAATAGCCACGGTTGGCACGCAAGCACGGACCCTGACGTGCCGCTGGCCGGCGCGCT
This sequence comes from Bradyrhizobium septentrionale, assembly GCF_011516645.4. Classification (NCBI taxonomy): domain Bacteria; kingdom Pseudomonadati; phylum Pseudomonadota; class Alphaproteobacteria; order Hyphomicrobiales; family Nitrobacteraceae; genus Bradyrhizobium; species Bradyrhizobium septentrionale. Next base: position 9,283,093 of record NZ_CP088285.1, read on the forward strand.
GTCCGGCATCGTGCATGTCGACGGCGCGGGCAAGCGGCTCGGCAAATACCTCCTGCCCGCCGGCGACACGATCTCCGAGCCCGTGTTCGTCGAGCGCGGACCTGATGCCGCGGAGGGCGACGGCTGGCTGCTCGCCGCGGTCTGGCGTGCCCGCGAAAATCGCAGCGACCTCGCCGTGTTCAACGCGCAAGATGTCGAGGCGGGCCCGACTGCGCTGGTCCATCTCGGTCACCGGGTGCCAGACGGATTCCACGGCAATTGGGTGGGAGCGAAGTAGCCGCGGCGCGTCCCGCCAGAGGGTACGAATTCCTCCACCGTCATGCCCGGGCTCGTCCCGGGCATCCACGTCTTTGTTGGTTCTTGCAGGATAGATGTGGATGGCCGGGGCATAGGCGAGCGGAAGCGACGCCGTCCTTCGGACGGCAATTCCCGGCCATGACGGCTGGCGAGAACGACGCAACGGCCCCTGATCGCCGGCGCATCCGTTTGAAATCACCCATTTTTCCGAGATCGCTTCACGATTTTGACACTGTCAAGATTTCACTTGACGCCTCGCTCGCCCACCTCTAGGGTATCTTTACGGTGTAAAGATTAGCCGGATGAGGCCGACCATGACGATCTTCCTGATCCTCGCTCCCTACGGCGCCTTCGCCACGCTGATGCTGGTGGCCTCGGCCAATTTGAGCCTGCTCTGTGCCGCGCTGATCTGCCTTGCCGTCATCGCCTCCGATATCGCGCGCGGCCGCAGCATCAAGATTCTCGGCGTCGGTTCGGTGATCGTGTTCACCGCGGTCGGCGGCTATCTCACCTTCATCGACGCGACGCCGAGCAGCATCGCCGTGAAGATCGCGGTCGATGCCGGCATGCTGCTGGTGACGCTGTTCTCGATCCTGATCGGCCAGCCCTTCACACGGCAATACGCGCTCGAACAGGTCGCTGCCGAGATCGCGAAGCTGCCCGGCTTCACCCACGCCAACTACCTGATCACCGGGGCCTGGGCTGCCGCGACGCTGCTGATGCTGATCGGCAACATCGCGGTGCTCTACGTGCCGGCCCTGCCGCTGTGGACGGGTCTGCTGATCGCCTTCGCCGCGCGCAACGCCGCGGTGTGCTTCACCCGCTGGTATCCGCAATATCGCGCGGCCAAGTACGGAGCACCGCCGGCCAGCGCGCTGCCGTCGCACTGAACGCTGCTATAACAACATCAGCACAATCACCCGCCCGAGGAAACGGAAACCACGACGATGAAGAGCGTATTTGCCAGGCTTGCGAGCGACTTTCTCTCCACCATCGTGTTCCTGGTGGTCTATCTCGCCACCGACAATGTCCTGATCGCTACCGGCGTTGCGATCGCGGGCGCGATTGCACAAGTGGTCTATGCGCGCGTGAAGGGACAAGCGCTCGGCTACATGACCTGGGCAAGCCTCGCGCTGGTGATCGTGCTCGGCAGCGCGACGCTGCTGACCAACGATCCGCGCTTCGTGCTGGCGAAGCCCGCGATCGGCCACATCGCGATCGGCGCGATCATGCTCAAGCGCGGCTGGATGCTGCGCTATCTGCCGCCGATCGTGACCGAGACCATTCCGGAATACGCCACCTTCGCCGGCTATGCCTGGGCTGTGCTGATGTTCGTGCTCGCCGCCGGCACCATCGCGATCGCAGCGACCGGCGACATGAAGTTGTGGGCGTTCTACGTATCGGTGGTGCTGCTCGGCGCCAAGATCGTTGCCTTCGCGATCCAGTATGTCGCCTTCCGCTTCCTGGTCGGAAACCGGCTGCGCGCCGCCGCCCGCGCCTGATCGCCGCAGCCGCGAACTAGGCGCGCGCGGCAAGATAAGCTATACCCGCGCACGCTTTTATCTCAGGGGAGACATCAATGGCGGTGGACGGAAACTGGAATCTGACGATGACGACGCCGATGGGCGAGCGCAAGGCGACGCTGTCGCTGGCAAGCTCGGGCGGCACGCTCACCGGCACGCAGGGCGCCGAGGGCAATTCCACCGAGATCTTCGACGGCTCCGTGAACGGCGACAACGTCACCTGGAAGGTTTCCATCACCAACCCGATGCCGCTGACGCTCGAATTCACCGGCAAGGTTTCCGGCGACGGCATCGCCGGCGAGATGGGCATCGGCCCGATGGGCAGCTTCCCCTTCACCGGCACCCGGGCGTAAGCGCCGGGTCCACACGCCGACCGGCTCACACAAAAAGCCGAAGCGCGCTGACGATTCAACCTGATCTCAGCGCGCTTTGGCTCTCAGCGGCGGACGCTGGCGGGCTCGTTACGATAGGCCCTTTGAATGGTGCTGCGCTCGATCTCCGCGGCTGCGGCGGCCGCTTCGTCCGCCGATTTCCGTATATTGCCCATGTTCGCCACTGCCGCGGCCGCCATTGCGGGATGGATGCGCGACATCTCGAACTGCCGGCGCTCGAGCGTGGAAGCGACACGCTCCTGCATCGCGACAAGATACAGGTCCCGGATCTTGGGGTTGTCCGCGAGGTTCTTGGCATAATCCTCGGTGCGCCCCTTGGCGCCGTCCAGCCTCAGCTTGACGCGAGTCGCAGCGCCCTTTTCCTCCGGCGAGAGCTCGGCGGTGTAGCGGAACAACTCCTCGCTCTTCCTGCGGACGATCCAGACAACCTGCGCGTCGCCGATGTTGCGGACCACGTCCAGCGACTGGCTGCCGAAAACAAAGGGCGGCAGCTCCGCCTTCGCGAGGTCCTGCCGCGCCTGGGTGATCGGCACGGGATAGACCGTGCCATCCGCGGGGTTTGGAAAGATGTAGTACAGATACCCCACCACGCAGGCCACGAGAAATGCACCGAAAGCAAACTTCATCGTCAACTCCCTTTATTGATTTCCATTAATCGTCGACGCGGAACACCAGGCCCGTCTCGAGCCCGGCGCGCTGCACTTGGCAAATCTTGTCCTTCCCGGGCCCGACGCGCTGGACGTCGAATTTGCGGCCTTCGAGGATCGCGGCGACCTGCTCCTGCACGGCCGGACGAAGCGGCTGCTGGAAGGCCGGCCGCCTGTAGGATTGCGACCCATCGTACGCCTCGCCGTTGCCGGCCGAAGGCATACGTATCTCGACCTTGGTCTGGTTCTCGCTGAAGGCCGTCAGCACTGCGGTGAAGCGCACCACCTCGCGGCCGCTGCTGTGAACCCGCCAGGTGACCTCGTAGCCCGGGATGCCTGACGGCGTCACATGGACCAGAATTCCGCACTGCTTGGCGTAGACCATGTCGGCAAGCTTGTCGTTGGACAGGCGCCGGTAGGCCTCGTTGACGCTCACGTCGTACACGCCGGGCGGCCGCTCCTTGTTGCAGCCGGCGAGGCCGAGCGCCGCGAACACAAGCGCCGCGCGTCCAATTCGCTGTATCGCCGAATGTGTCATGTCATCCACGCCCACTACCCTTGGATGAGCGCGGAGGGTCGACGACAAACGTTAAGGGTCCTTGGCCGAAATCGGTTGCTTTGATCGCGCCCCACAACCCTGCGCGTGGCAGAACGTCGCAGTCGCCGCAGCGTGGTTAACAGCAGCGATACGGCGCGGGCTTGACGCTAGAACCAGATCTGCATCGGCAGATTTTGCGCATCCAATGGCGGTGCTCCTTCGGGAACGCTGTCACAAGGCTCGCACGCGGCGAACGCCACCGCGCAGGCGTCCAGCACGTCGTCGCGCTTGGCTCCGCTGCCGATCCGCGCCTTCGTGAGCCAGCGATCGATGTCGCGAAAGCCCGAGCGCTTGAGCAGTGTGCAACGGAGTGCATCGCCCTCCTCCGACTTCTTGCGCGGCAACGGCATGCCGCCGTTCAGCCGCAGGAACACCAGTTCGGGATGCACCTCGCGGATGTCATGCGCGGCGTCGGCGCGCACGAACGCGTCGACCTCCATGATCTTGTTGCCGAGATGCCAGAGCTGACGCGAGACGCGGGTCTGGCCGCGCCGCAACGCCTCCTGGTTCGCAACGTCGGGATCGCGAAACTCCTCCCACAGCCAGCGCCGTGCCCCGGTGAAGACGCGCGAGGTATGCGGACGCAGGCGCTCGCGGGCGAGACGGTCACACGCGCGCTCGCCGTCATCAGTCATGCCGATCGGGATATCGATCCCGGCGCGATCGAACGGACGCGCCAGCGCGTCCGTAATATCGGCGTGAAAGGAAATCGTGCGCCGGTCGCCGTCGATGCTGACGGCAACCCAGCCCTTGGAAAATCCGTCGAGGCCTGTCGCCCTCAACCCGGATCCTCAACCGAGATTCAGTTCCTTGAAGAAGTCGTTGCCCTTGTCATCGATGATGATGAAGGCCGGGAAGTCGACCACTTCGATGCGCCAGATCGCTTCCATGCCGAGCTCGGGATACTCGACCACCTCGACCTTCTTGATGCAGTGCTCGGCGAGGTTCGCCGCGGCACCGCCGATCGAACCGAGATAGAAGCCGCCGTGCTTCTTGCAGGCCTCGCGCACCGCGACGGCGCGGTTGCCCTTGGCGACCATCACCATCGAGCCTCCAGCGGCCTGGAACTGATCGACGAAAGAGTCCATGCGTCCCGCCGTGGTCGGGCCGAACGCACCGGAGGCGTAGCCGTCGGGGGTCTTGGCCGGGCCCGCGTAGTAGACCGGGTGGTTCTTGAAATAATCCGGCAGCGGCTCGCCCTTCTCCAGCCGCTCGCGCAGCTTGGCGTGGGCGGAGTCGCGCGCCACGATCATGGTGCCGGTCATCGAGACGCGGGTCTTGGTCGGATATTGCGACAGCGTCGCGAGAATGTCCTTCATCGGCTTGTTGAGGTCGATCTTGACGACCTCGCCGCCGAGCGACTGCTCGACCGCGGGCAGATACTGCGCCGGGTTGTGCTCGAGCTCCTCGAGATAGACGCCGTCCTTGGTGATCTTGCCGAGCACCTGACGGTCCGCCGAGCAGGACACGCCAAGCCCGATCGGCAACGAGGCGCCGTGGCGCGGCATACGGATCACGCGGACGTCGTGGCAGAAATATTTGCCGCCGAACTGCGCTCCCACCCCCAAGCTTTGCGTCATCTTGAGGATTTCCTGCTCCATCTCGAGATCGCGGAACGCATTGCCGTCGGCCGAGCCGTGGGTCGGCAGCGCATCGAGATAGCGCGCCGAAGCGAGCTTCACCGTCTTCATGCAGAGCTCGGCGGAGGTGCCGCCGATCACGATCGCAAGGTGGTACGGAGGACACGCCGCGGTGCCGAGCGTCAGCACCTTCTCCTTCAGGAAGGCCAGCAGCCGGTCCTTGGTCAGCACCGAGGGCGTCGCCTGGAACAGAAAACTCTTGTTGGCGGAACCACCGCCCTTGGCCATGAACATGAACTTGTAGGCGTCATCGCCCTCGGCGTAGATCTCGCACTGCGCCGGCATGTTGTTGGCGGTGTTCTTCTCCTCATACATCGACAGCGGCGCGACCTGCGAATAGCGCAGGTTGCGGCGCAGATAGGCGTCGCGGGCGCCTTCGGAAAGCGCCGCCTCGTCGTCGCCGTCGCTGATGACGTTAAAGCCCTTCTTGCCCATGATGATCGCGGTGCCGGTGTCCTGGCACATCGGCAGCACGCCGCCGGCCGCGATGTTGGCGTTCTTCAGGAAGTCGAAGGCGACGAACTTGTCGTTGTCGCTGGCTTCCTTGTCCTCGAGGATCGAGCGCAGCTGCTTCAGATGGCCCGGCCGCAGATAGTGATTGATCTCGCCGAACGCGGCCTCGGAGAGCGCCCGCAGCGCCTCGCGCGACACCACCAGCATGTCCTTGCCCAGGACCTTCTCGACCCGGACGCCCTCGCTCGTGACCTTCTTGTAGGGCGTGGTGTCCGTACCAAGCGGGAACAGCGGGGTGTGCTTGTAGGGCGGAACGGGCTTCTGCTGGTCGGGAAAGGCGGTGGGGGCGTTCATGAGCTGCTCGTTTGGGCTGCGCGTCGGTTCGAAAGGCTGGTCAGCCGCTAGGCCGCCGGCAATGTAGAGCCGTTCTAAGCCTTTTTCGGACAAAGGAAAGGGAAGGCGGCCGCCGTCCAGCCATGCGCTGAAACGGCAATCCGCGTGCTATGTTTCATCGCGCCGTAATCTCAGGTTGCGACAACGCCGAACGATCCACGAGACGCCCAAGGAGACCGTCATGAAGACAGCGCTTTTCGTCTGGTTCGCGGCGCTGGCCTTGTTGATGGCGGTTCCGATTGACGCCAATGCAGCCCGCCTCGGCAAGACGTGCGGCGGCATCGCCGGCCTGCAATGCGGCACCGGCAAGTTCTGCCAGTTCAAGCCAGGGACCTGCGGCCGCTTCGACCAGACCGGCACCTGCGCCTTCCGCCCGACGATCTGCAACAAGATTTTCCGGCCGGTCTGCGGCTGCGACGGCAAGACCTACGGCAATGATTGCGAACGCCGGGCCGCCGGGGCGTCCAAGGCGCGGGATGGGAAGTGCGCGTCCTAAGGCAGGTGGCTAGCCGCCGGTCTTTTAGGGGAACGGAAAGGCACTCGGACTGCCATCGGCAATTGATTGCAGGCGCGAGGCCGCCGGAGTGTCCAAGCACAACGGCAAGTGCAAGGCGCCTGGCTAGGCGGACGGCGCTGTGTGACCGCTCCCGCGGTCACCGCACATATTGACGCGCTCCGCGGGAGCCTGCATGTACCTTCGCGTATTTTTGTACCGCGGGGGTATTTCGTGACAGCACCGTTGCGCCGACGCTTGCCTTTGAGCATCCGCTCCATTCTGCCGGCCGCGCTGATCGCGCTGGCGACAGCCTTCGCGGCGGCACCCGCTCATGCCGATCCCTGCGCGGACATCGCCAAGCAGCTCGCCGGCCAGATCGACGGGCTGAAGGTCAATTTCAGCGCCGCCAACATCACCTACCTCACGCATCCGGCGGCCAAGGAATTGTCGCTCGGCTGCCGCGGCAAGGACTATTCGATCGAGCTCTATGCCAAGACTGATCGCAAGATGAGGCCGGAGTTCTTCAACCTGGTCGGCTCGGCCACGGCGCTGGTCTTCACCGTGCCGAAGGACGACGCCGTGACCGGTACCTCGCGCTGCCTGAAGCGCATGGGAATCCTCCGCGGCAACACCATCACGATGCGCTATCGCCGCCTCAATCTGGAATGCACGCGCAACCGGACCGACGCCTCGATCACCGTCCGCCGCGGCAACAACGAGTGAGCCGTCAGGCTTCGGCGGCGACGCGTCCGATCGCATCGACGATCTTGCCCCAGCCCGGGCTCATCATGTCGAAGGCGTAGCGGTTGCCGGGGAACACGAAACCGTCATGCACCATGCGGACCTGCGTGCCGCCCTCGACCGGCGTCAGCGTCCAGGTGACGACCGAGTCGAGCTTCGAGCCGTATTCGGGATTGGTGTCGGCGCCGCCCTTCCAGGAATAGCGCAGCAGGCGCGGCGGATCGTAATCCAGCACCTCGCAATGCACGACGCCGTCCCAGCCGCCGATCGGCCTGGTGCGGAAATTGAACCGGTGTCCGACCACGGCAACGAAATCGTTCGGCATCAGCCATTTCACCAGCAAGTCGCTCGTGGTCAGGGTACGCCAGATCTTGTCGGCGGCGTAAGGCAGCACCTTCTCGACCGTGATCGCGTGCGTCTCAGCCATCACTCACTCTCCTTCAGCAATTTCTCCAGATTTGCGAAGCGCTCGGCCCAGAACGTCTCATAGTGGCCGAGCCAGTCGATCAGCGGGCCGAGCCCCTTCGGCGCGACGCGATAATGGATATGCCGGCCCTCGCGCCGCTCGGCGACGAGCCCGGCATCGCGCAGCGCGCGCAGATGCTGCGACACCGCCGGCTGCGACACCTTTGAGCCCTGCACCAGCCCGGTCGCGGCCACCTCGCCTTCCCGTGCGATCCGCTCGAACACCGCCCGCCGCGTCGGATCCGCGAGGGTCTTGAGCACATTGGTCAGCTGCATGGCGGCGGTCATGAATTTATATAAGCATCTACTTATATAAAAGTCAATGCGGAGGCGCCAATGCAGCCGCAGCGCCGACGGCGACACGGGAACGTGTTGCGTGCTCCGAAAGTTGATGGCTGCGGTCGCATGTTTGCCGGAAAAAGGGTGCGATAACTGTGATCGGAATCGTGCGGAGCCGCCCATGATCGCAAAGCTCCTCCTGCAGAACACTTTCTTCGTCATCGCCATGGCCGCGCTGCTGTTTGCCTTCGCCGGCACGCTGCACTGGCCCGGCGCGTGGGCCTATCTGATCGCCTCGGCGCTGATCGGGCCCGCCTGCGGGCTGTGGCTCGCCAGGGTCGATCCCGGACTGCTGGCCGAGCGCATGCGTCTCACCGCGCGTGAGGGCCAGCCCACCGAGGACAAGCGCTTCATGCTGGTGTTCGTCGTCGTCGCGGTGCTGTGGTTCGTCGCGATGGGGCTCGACCGGCGCTTTGGCGGCGCCAATGCCGGCGCGCCGCTGATCGTGCTCGGCCTTGTGCTGTATCTGGTCTCGACCGTGCTGATCCTGTGGGTGTTCCGCGCCAATTCGTTCGCCGCACCGGTCGTGAAGGTGCAGACCGAGCGCCACCATCAGGTGATCTCGACCGGCCCCTACGCGTTGGTCCGCCATCCGATGTATACGAGCGTGATGCTGTTCTTCATCGGCGTGCCGCTGATGCTCGGCTCCTGGTGGGGTCTTGCCTTCGTGCCGGTGTTCTTCGTGATGTTTGCGATCCGCACAGGGATCGAGGAGCGCACGCTGGTGGCGGGTTTGTCAGGCTATGCCGATTATGCGGCACGGGTGCGCTATCGCCTTGTGCCCGGGCTGTGGTGAGGATCGATCATGGCGGAGAACAAGACCTATACCGGCGGCTGCCATTGCGGCCAGGTCCGCTTCGAATGCACCACCGACATGGCGATGGTGACCGCCTGCAACTGCTCGATCTGCACCAAGAAGGGCCTGCACTTCGTGTTCATGCCGCCAACGAGCTTCCAGCTTCGCGCCGGCGCCGAGAATTTGAAGGAATATCTGTTCAACCGCCATGCGATCCGCCACCAGCTCTGCGTCGATTGCGGCGTCGACGTGTTCGCACGCGGCAACAAGCCTGACGGCACCGACATCGTGGCGCTCAATGTCAGCTGCATCGACGGCATCGATCTGTCGAAGATCACGATGACGCCGGTGGACGGAAGGAACCGGTAGGCACTTTTCCCTTCGTCATGCCCGGGCACAGCCGTCCGAAGGACGGCGTCGCTTCCGCTCGCCTATGCCCGGGCATCCATCGAATGGTGAGACATGGATGGCCGGGTCAAGCCCGGCCATGACGAGCACAGTAAGATCGCGTCCTGACGGCACCTACAAATCCAGCGCCTTGTAGCGCCGGAAGATCCCCTCCTCGTTGAATGGAATCCGCCGCTCGCTGGCCAGATACGCCTTGATGTTCGGCCGCTCGGCGACGCGATCGCGCAGCGCGATCAGGCGCGGGACCTTCTTTTCGAACGCCGCCATCCGCTTCGGAAACGCGTAGCGCAGGCCTTCCACGATCTGGAACAGCGACAGGTCAACGTAGGTCACCCGGCGACCGGTGACGAAGGCGCCGCCGTTCGCCTGCACGAGGTCCTCGAAATAGCCGAGATATTTTGGCACCCGCGACGCCCAGAATTCTTCCGTGCGCTTTTTCGCCGGCGCCTTCTGGTCCTCGTAATACAGCGACGGGCCGAGCGGATGATGGGTGTCGTGGATCTCCAGCACGAAGTCCGTAATCGTCAGCTGCAGCTGATGCAGCCAGAGCTTGCCACCTTCCGCTTTCGGGGCGAGGCCGTGGCGCGCGCCGAGATAGAGCAGGATGTTCGCGGTCTGCCCGATCACGAGGCTGCCGGCCTTGAGGAACGGCGGCGCAAACGGCGGCGTGCCCTTGTGCGCGTCCATCATCTTCATCATGGCGCCCGTGCCGCCCTTGCCGCGCGCGACGTCGGTGTAACCGGCGTCCGCATCCTCGAGCGCGAGGCGGACATATTCGCCGCGGCCCTGGATCATCGGCCAGTAGTAAAGCTGATAGTGCATGCACTTACCTCCAAAAACTTTCGCCGCGTCGCTTCCCGGTCAGATCGATCGTAGCCGTGCAGCGCTCGGATCGTCCACCGTGGACAGGCTGCCTGTCCGAACCACGCAGAGACTGCTAATGTTCCGACGTCGAATCTTCGATGAAGGATCATCTGATGGCGGACAACAAGAAGAAGCGGGGCGGCGCAGATCGCGCCCTGATCGCGTTGAGCGAATCCTACGAAGTTGCGTACTGGTCCAAGAAGTTCAAGGTCACGCCGGCCAAGCTCAAAGCCGCCGTCAAGAAGGTCGGGCATTCCGCCAAGAAGGTCGAGGCCTACTTCAAGGAGCAGCGGCACAAGGCTGCCGACCGCGCACGGATCGCGATCAGCCAGCCCTACGAGGTCCGCTACTGGTCGAAGAAGTTCAAGGTGACCCCTGCCCGGCTCAAGACCGCGGTGGCCGCAGTCGGACATTCCTCGAAGAAGGTCGAGGCCTATTTCGCGGCCAAGAAGAAAACCGCGAAGAAAAAGAAAGCTGCAAGGAAGACCGTCAAGCGCAAGAAGGCGTGAGCGGTCGAAGGTACGCCGCTCTCTCCTCGTCATTGCGAGCGAAGCGAAGCAATCCACCGCGCCGCATATGCGGAGAGATGGATTGCTTCGTCGCGATCGCTCCCCGCAATGACGCGTTCTGAGGCGACGCTCAGTTCGCCGCGAAGCAGTACAGCAGGCCGTCACCGCCGGTGCTCTTCAGATCGGCCTGCGAGCAGCCGCCGTCGGGGCCGCGCGAGGGATGCGACGCGTTCCAGGATTTTGACGGCTCGTCGTCGCGCAGGCCCTTGCGGTCGAAATGTCCGAGCATGGCGGCGCCTTGCGTGCTGCTTGTCCAGTTCTTGCAGGTGCGGTCCTCACCGGCCGCAAACGCAGTCCCGTCCGCCTGCGATCCCGTCAGCACGTCGTGGCGGTTCGGCGTGTCGCCGGCACCGTTGACGACGTCGCCCTTCTCGGACAGGGCGGTCTGCTTGGTCAGATTGTTGCCGGCGCTGTGCAGGTCGGCGACGTCCTTGGCGACCACGACGCCCTTCACATTCTTCCACGGTCCCTTGCCGATGCGGTCGCGCGCGTTCACCGCGGGCTGGCCGTCGGCGGCCTGGGTCGAGAGATAGGCGCGCCATGTCTTCGGCGCGCCGAAGCCCGCGGCCTGCGCCAGCGTCTGGCAATGATTGTCGGCACCGGCGAGGCCGCCGAGATTGGCGCCGTTGCCGATGCCGTTGCTGGTCAAGAAGAAGCTGGTGTCGGCAGTCTGCGCCTGTGCCGGCGGCGCAGCCGTGACGACAAATGCAAGACAGGCCGGAACCGCGATGCACGCAATGACCTTCATCTTAATCCTCCCGATGGTTGTTATGGTCCGCTGACATCAACCCGCGGCCCGCGCGGATATTCCGGCGCCGCGACGCGCCAATGAAGCGCGCAAAACAAAAGCGCCGCGGTTGATGCCGCGGCGCCTTGTACTTGTCATATCGGGCGATCGATCAGTTGGTCTGCTGGATCGCCGAGAGTTCCCAGTTGCCGCCGCGCTGGCGCACGAAGGTCCAGACTTCGGTGATCTCCTCCGGCTGCCCGTTGCCGCCGACCATCCGGCCGGTGCCGCGCTCGAGCATGGTGTCGACCAGCGTGTAGCGCATCGCGACGGTGGCGTATTCGCTGTCGCCTTCGCTCCAGGCTTCGGCGAGGTCGCCCTGCAACAGCTTCACATTGGACGTCTTGTTGGTGACGTTGCGCGCCTTGTTCTCCTCGAGATCCTTCGAGAAGTACGACACCATCTCCGGCGACGCGAGCGTGTGCAGCTTCGCAATGTCCTCGTTCGACCACGCGGCCTGGATATCGCCGAGCAGCCGCTCGAACGTCTCATAGTCCGCCGGCGTGATCTCGACCGGTGTGTTCGATCCGCCGCCGAGGCCAAAGCCGAAGCCCGAACGGGCGTTGCCCTGCGCGCCGGGACCGACGTCGGGGCCGCCCGCGTACGCGGAGGCCGGCGTATTGCGGCGCTGCCACCACGACATCGCGAGCCGGACGACGAGCACGATCAGACCGATCTGCAGCAGGAGGCCGAGGATCGACGACAGGCCGCCGAGACCCGAGAACAGGCCGCCGCCGAACAGCATGCCGAACAGGCCGGCGCCAAGGAAGCCCGCGGCCAGGCCGCCGAGCAGGCCACGGCCCATTCCGCCGCGACCGAACAGGCCGCCGGACGTCGCCGCCGCCGGCGACCCCATGTTCGGGCTGCCAGGCTGGCTGAAGGTGCGGTTCATCGGCGCAACCGAGCCGGGCGCCGTGCTCGTCGAGGGCGGCGCGGAGAATGTCCGCGAGCCGCGCGAGCCGCCGCCGCCGACGCGAGCGTCGGCCGCCGAAACGGTCATCATCACAGGCAGCGCCAGCGCCATCGCGACGGCGATCGCCCGGACAATTCCACGCGTGCGTTGCGAGAAATTCATGTTGGTTTCCTCAAAGGATTCCCCGGCATGGGGAAACGCCCCTAAGATGGGCAGGGCCTGATAAAAGTGAAGCGGGAAACGGGAACCGCGGCTGCGGCCCTCGGTCGCGGAGATGTGACACTATGGTCCTTGTGGACGCGACGGCGCGTCCTACCGCGAGATGGGGCTCAGGTTCAACCGCGACCGCATCGCAACATGACTATTCCCATGCCAGAAGCGAAGGCGCATCGAAGCCCCTCGCCTGGGTTGGCGCTTCTTATTTGACGCGTTTTCTTCACGCGAACCGGTGCCGACTTCGCTCGAAAACGCTCTAATTCGCCGTCATGGTTTCCTTCACCGCGGCGACCAGCTGCGTCAGCGTGAACGGTTTTGGCAGGAACGCGAACTGCTGGTTCTCGGGCAGGCTCTTCTCGAAGGCGTCCTCGGCATAGCCTGAGACGAAGATGATCTTCAGCTCGGCATTGCGGCTGCGCATTTCCTTCAGCAGCGTCGGGCCGTCCATCTCCGGCATCACGACATCGGAGACGACGAGATCGACGGCGCCGTTGTTCTCCTCGAACGCCTCCAGCGCCTCGACGCCGTTGGCCGCCTCGATCACGCTGTAGCCGCGCGAGCGGAGACCGCGCGCATTCAGCGAGCGCAGGCCGTCCTCGTCCTCGACCAGCAGGATGGTGCCCTGCCCGGTGAGATCGGGCTTCGGCTTGGCGGCTTCGGCGGCGGCGTCCTTTGCCGCGCCATTGCCGGCCTGCGCTTCCGGGGCGACCTCCTGGTCCTGGCGATGCCGCGGCAAATAGATCCGGAACGTGGTGCCCCCGCCAGGCACGGAATCGACATAGACGAAGCCGCCGGTCTGCTTGACGATGCCGTAGACCGTCGACAGGCCGAGGCCGGTGCCCTTGCCGACTTCCTTGGTCGAGAAGAACGGCTCGAAGATCTTGTCGATGATCTCGTGCGGAATGCCGGTGCCGGTGTCCGAAATCTCGATCTTCACATAGTCCGCCGCCGGCATGCCCTTGTTGGCGAGCTGCGCGGCTTCCTCGGTCGGCACATTGCCGGTGCGGATGATCAGCTTGCCGCCGTCCGGCATCGCGTCGCGCGCGTTGACCGCAAGATTGACCACCACCTGCTCGAATTGCGAGACGTCGACCTTCACGGGCCACAGATCGCGGCCATGCACGAGGTCGAGCTTGACCTTCTCGCCGATCAGCCGGCGCAGCAGCATGGTGAGGTCGGATAGCGCATCGCCGAGGTCGAGCACCTGCGGCCGCAGCGTCTGGCGGCGCGAGAACGCAAGCAGCTGCCGCACCAGCGTCGCGGCGCGGGTGGCGTTCTGCTTGATTTGCATGATGTCCTGGAACGACGGATCGGTCGGCTTGTGCGCGTTCAGCAGGAAGTCGTTGGCCATCATGATGGCCGACAGCACGTTGTTGAAGTCGTGCGCGATGCCGCCGGCGAGCTGGCCGACCATCTCCATCTTCTGCGACTGGTTGATCTGGTTTTCCAGCGCGCGGCGCTCGGTGATCTCCAGCATGTAGACGATCGCGGTCTCGGCGTCGCGCTCGTCCTTCTCGACGGTGGTCACGAAGAACTGGGCGAAGCGCTCCTTGGTGCCGTCGAGCATCACCTCGACCGGCGCGATATCGCCCTGGCCCTCGGCGGCCTGGTTGATCGCGGCGATCAGGAGGCCGCGGTCGCGCGGATTGACCGCGCGGAAGATCGACTTGGCCGCGCCGCCGTCGCCGTTCAGCCCCTGCGCCAGCTTGGCATAGCGCGCATTGGCGCCGACCACATTGCCGCCGCGGTCGACGGTCGCGATCGCCATCGGCGTATGGTCGAAGAAGCGCATGAAGCGCACCTCGGCGGCGCGCTCCGGATCGGAACGCTCGTCGCGGGCGCGGCTGATCACCAGCGTGCGCGAGGCGCCCGCCGCGCCGTCGGCGCCGAAGGCGAGCTTGTGATAGAGCCGCACCGGCACGGTCTTGCCGCCGCGCATGCGCAGGTCGATGTCGAACACTTCGGTCTTGACCTCGCCCGGCACCGCCGCAATCGAAGTCAACAGCGCCGCGCCGTCGCCCGAGACGATGTCGGTCAGCTTCAGCCCGCCGGAACCGATCTCGGCCAGATCGTAGTCCAGCCAGTTGGCCAGCGTGGCGTTGACATAGGCGATCTCGCCGGCCGGATTGACCGAGAAGAAGCCGCACGGCGCGTGATCGAGATATTCGATCGCGTGCCGCAGCTCCTGGAACACGTCCTCTTGGTCCTCGCGGTCACGGGTGACGTCGGCGATCGACCACACCGCATATCTCGCGTCGCGCTTGCCCTCGCCGAGCGGGCGCACCCTGAGCCGCAGCCAGCGGCCTTGTCCACCACCTTGCCCGGCCTCGTGGCCGGCGACGCGGACCTCCTCCTGCTGCCGCTTGCCCTCGCGCGCCGCCTTCAAGAGGCGGAACACCGCCTCGGAGACGTCGGGGTTGCCGATGAAGACGCGCTCGACGGGGCGGACGTCCTGCGGCCCGGCCGCGCCGGTCAGCCTCAGATAGGCGGCGTTGGAATAGACCACATGGCCGCGGGAGTCGGTGACCACGAGTCCTTCCTGGGCCTGGTCGGCGATCCGCGCCATCACGGGGTCGTCGGTGGCGCGATCGGAGAAGCGGATGATGCCGGCGGCAAGCGCGAACAGGGTGAACAGGCCGACGGTGGCGAGCAGCGCCAGCACGCCGAGGATATAGGGCTGCGCCTGGGTGCGGCCGATGGTCATCAACCAGACCGCCACCGCGACGATGCCGACGGCGATCAGGACCACCAGCAGGATACTGCCGCTGCGCCGCGCTGGCCCGTGAGCCACGAACGGCTCAGTCGCGGGTGGATCGTTGCTATCGGCGGTCATCTGGAGAGACATGGCTCGTCTGCATCACGAAGGCGCCCGGCCGGCCGCCTCGCCCCTGAGTGCCTGAATCGGACCCGAAAACGCAAGTCCATCAGGCGGCAATTTCGCAAGTTACGCGCATTTCGAGCGGTTTTCCGCCCCTTACTGGCGCAGGCCGGACAGGCCGCGCTTCAGCCGCATCACGTAGCCGATGATTTCGGCAACCGCGTGATAGTGCTCGACCGGGATCTCCTGGTCGATCTCGACGGTCGCATAGAGCGCCCGGGCCAGCGGCACGTTCTCCACGATCGGAATATCGTGCTCCTTGGCGATCTCCCTGATCTTGAAGGCCATGACGTCGACGCCCTTGGCGACGCAGAGCGGCGCCGACATGCTGCGGTCGTAGGCCAGCGCCACCGAATAGTGGGTCGGGTTGGTGATGATCACCGAGGCCTTGGGAACCTGGGCCATCATGCGCTTCTTGGCGCGCTGGACCCGCAACTGCTTGATCCTGCCCTTGACGTGCGGGTCGCCTTCCGACTGCTTGAACTCCTCCTTCATCTCCTGCAGCGACATCTTGTGACGCTCGTACCAGGTCCGGTACTGGAAGAAGTAGTCGGCGATCGCGACCGCAGCGAGGATGGCGACCACCGCCGCCATCAGATGCACCGTCATGCTGATGATGGCGGGCAGAAGCTCGGCGGGATCGACCCGCAGGAATGCCTCCATCCGCAGCCGCTCGGGCCACAGCACCACGACCATCACGGCGCCGAGCGCGATCAGCTTGAACAGGCCCTTCAGGAAATTCGCCACCGCCTGCTTGCCGAACAGCCGCTTGAAGCCGGCGGCCGGCGATATCTTGGAGAATTTTGGCTTCAGCTGTTCGCCCGACCACACCAGCTGATGCTGGATCATGTTGCCCGCGACCGCGGCCAGCGCCAGCATCAGGAACGGTACGCCGATCGCGGCGACCACGGCGTAGCCAAGCGTCTGGGTCAGTTGAAGCAGGCCCGCGCCGTCGGTGCGGATCATCCACGAATTGGCGATCAGGTTGCGCAACGGCATCAAGATGCCGCCGCCGATCGAGCCCGAGAAGGTCGACAGCACCAGCGTGGCGCCGGCGATGATGAACCAGGTGTTGACCTCCTGGCTCTTGACGACGTCGCCTTTCTCAAGGGCTTCATCGAGACGTTTTTGCGTAGGGTCTTCTGTCTTGTCTTCGGTATCGTCGGCCATCGCTCTCCCTGGAACATGATGCGACTTATCGCATCATGTTCTGCGGTCCCTATTTTTGACGCGTTTTCTTCACGCGAACCGGTTCCCACTTCGCTCGAAAACGCTCTGATTAGTTCATCGGAGCAAGCTGGCGCATGACGCCGTTGAAGTAGTCGAAATAGGTATTCATCATCGCCGCGAGCACCACGCCGAAGATCAGGAAGCCGACCATGATCGCGAGCGGCACGCCGACGAAATAGACCTGCATCTGCGGCATCAGCCGCGCCAGCACACCGAGCCCGATGTTGAAGACGAGGCCAAACACCAGGAACGGCGCCGACAGCTGCAGGCCGATCTTGAAGGCGGCGGAGAACGCGGAGGTCGCGAGCGCGGCGACGTCGCCGGTCGGCATGATCTCGCCCGGCGAGAAGATGCGGTAGCTCTCGCTCAGCGCCGCGATGACAAGATAGTGGCTGTCGGTGGCAAACAGCAGGGTGAGACCGAGGATAGTAAGGAAATTGCCGACGATCTGGCCCTGCTGACCCTGGGTCGGATCGACCGCAGTGACGAAGCCGAGGCCGAGCTGCTGCGCGATCACGGAGCCCGCGACATTGAGCGCCGACAGCGTCACCCGCGCGGTCGCGCCGAGCACGATGCCGATGATGAGTTCATGCACCATCAGGACACCGAGCGAGGATATCGACGTCAGGTCGACATGATAGGCGTTGCGATGCAGCGGAAGGATGATCAGCGTCAGCAGCAGCGCGATCGACAGCTTGACCCGCGCCGGGATGTTGCTCTCGCCGAAACCGGGCAGCAGCATCACCATCGCGCCCACGCGCGCAAAGACCAGCACGAATATTGCGGCCAGCGCCGGCAGCAGGGAGACATCGATGCGCATGACCGCGGCATTAGTGCATCAACCGCCGATGATTCGCGACGAAATCCGCATCATGTGGCTGGCGAGCGAGTCGGCCATGAACGGTAATGCCAGCAGCAATGTGACGAAGATCGCGAGTATCTTCGGCACGAAGACAAGTGTCTGTTCCTGGATCTGGGTCAGCGCCTGGAACAGCGACACCACGACGCCGACCACGAGGCCGACCACCATCAGGGGCGACGACACGATCACGATGGTCCAGATCGCATCACGCGCGACGTCGAGGGTTTCAGGGCCGGTCATTTGGAGTTCTCGCTGTTGTTGTTTGTTTCGTCATTCCGGGATGGTCCGAAGGACCAGACCTCAGATGCGCAACTGCGCATCGGGGAATCTCGATTTCCCGGGTTCGCTTCGCGCCCCGGGATGACGTCGCAAGCGACGTCAGATCGGCATCTTCATGATGTCTTCATAGGCCTGGATAACGCGGTCGCGGACCGAGACCAGCGTCGACACGGCAACGTCCGTGTCGGCGACCGCCGTCACCACGTCCATCACATTCGCCTTGCCCGAGGCCATCGCCATGGTCTGCGCGTCGGATTTCTTGCCGGCCTCCAGCACGCTGCCGACGGAGTCCTTCAGCAGCGCGCTGAACGACGGGCCGGCGACGGCCTGCCCGCCCAGTCCGGCTTTCTCGGCGCCGCCGCGCTCCATCAATTTCGCGAGGCTGGCGTAGGCGTTGGCGGCGACTGTCGGTGTAGCCATGATTTACGTTCCCTGTTCTTGTTGCGTCAGGACTTGAGGATGTCGAGCGTGCGCTGGATCATCCGCCGCGTCGCGCTGATGATGTTGAGGTTGGCCTCGTAGGAGCGTTGGGCGTCGCGCATGTCGGTCATTTCGACCATCGGATTGACGTTCGGATATTTGACATTGCCGGAGGCATCCGCCGCCGGATTGCCCGGTTCCTGCTTGATGCGGAACGACGACCGGTCCGGCCGGATCCGGCCGAGGGTCACGACCTGGGCGTCGAGCGAGCGGTCGAGCGCGGACGAAAAGGTCGGCACCTTGCGGCGATAGGGGTCGCCGCCCGCGGTCTGCGCCGTCGAATCGGCGTTGGCGATATTTTCCGAGATCACCCGCATCCGCCCGGCCTGCGCGCGCAGGCCTGAGGTCGCGATGCTCATCGAGCGGCTGAAATCGCTTGTTCCATCTGCCATGGGATCCTCCTGCCGCCGTCAGACGGCCTAGCCCTTGCCGATCGCGGTCTTCAGCAGATGCAGGCTCTTGCTGTAGAGCGAGGTGACCGCCGCGTAGTCCATCTGGTTGGCGGACACTTTCAGCATCTGGTCCTCGAGATTGACCGCATTGCCGGCCGGACGGGTCTGGAAGCCGCTCTTGCCGCGGTCGTTGTCGAAGGCATCAGGCGCGCCGGCCGCCGCCAGATGGGTGCCGCTGGTCTGCATCATCGGCAGCGTCCCCATGCCGCCGCCGATCGTGGCACCGGCCCGGTCAAACTTCGGCTCGACCAGATCGCGCGGCCGAAAGTTCGGCGTGTCGGAATTGGAAATGTTCTCGGCAAGGACGCGCTGGCGCTCCTGGTGCCACTGCATCTTGCTGCGCAGCGCCGACAGGATCGGGAGATCGTTCATGGACATCGCCGCGGCTCCGTTAACCTCTTGGACAACCCTTGGGCTCCCGAGGTAGGCAGAATTTGCCCGGTGTATGGTTAACGGGTGGTTAAAATGCTGGACTGATCCGTGGAGAACACCGCAACTGAGGCCTGAGAGCGCATTTTCGCCACGAATGCTGCGTTAACCAGCACGGACCAAGACAGCGTGGGGCGCTGAGAAGTCGTTTTGGGACAAGCGATTCTTGGTTTATTAATAGAACAGCCGGCTGCAAGCCGCTGGGAATTAAGAAATAAGGCGAATCTCGGGCGCGATTCGCTGTGCAAACCGCACTTGTCAATCCGCGCTCGTTGATGGCGAAAGCTGAGGAAGGCCACGATGGCCGGGGACTCCAATATGCAGGTCGTTACATTCGTCTTGGCATTCGTTGTCGTGCTGGCGCTGATCGGCGTCACCGCATGGCTCGTCCGCCGCTTCGCCGGAAACCGCCTCGGGGCCAACGCCAATCGGGGGCGGATGCCGCGGCTGGCGGTGATTGACGCTGCCGCGGTCGACGGCCGGCGCCGGCTGGTGCTGGTCCGCCGCGACAATATCGAACATCTGCTGATGATCGGCGGCCCCACCGATATCGTCGTCGAGCCGAACATCGTCCGCGCCATGCCCGGACGTGATCAGATGTCGGCCCGCCCCGCGGTCGGCCCAGAAGCCGCGCTGCCGCGCGCCGCACCGCTTCCTGACGCCGCCTGGAACGAGAGCGAGGCCGCCCGTTCCGACAGTTTCGAACTTCCCGAGCCCGAGCTGCCGCAGCGTCAGGCGCGCCCCTCCTTCGCCGACGAGTTGCGCCGGCCCCCGCCGCCGATCGCCGAGCGTCGCAGCGATCCGCTCACGGGCTTCACGCCCGAGCGTAGCGAGCCGCGGCCCGATCCGATGCCGCCGCGCCTGCCGCCGCGCTCCGAACCCGTGATCCCGCGTGTGCCGCGCGCGGCCGAACCGCCGAAGGCGCCGCCGCCGCTGCGCGCGCCCGCGGCCGAGCGCGCCGTCACGCCACCGCCTCCCCCCGCTCCGCCACCGGTCGCGACGCAGGCGCCTCCGGCCCAGCCGCCCGCATCGAATGCCGACGCCAATCTCGCCGAGATGGCACAGCGGCTCGAAGCTGCGCTGCGCCGCCCGACCGGCCCAGGCGAGACCGTCGCGCCGCCGGTTGCGCCCGAGGCGCCGCCGGTGCGTGCGCCGCGCAGCGAGCCGCCCGCCGCGCCTGCCCAGCAGAAGAGCGGGTTCGAGAATCTCGAGGACGAGATGGCCTCGCTGCTCGGCCGACCACCGAAGTCTCCTTCGTGAGATCAGGGTCCGTCCCGCGTAGAGTTTTTTTCATCGCTGTCCTGATCGCCGCCGGATCCTTCGCTGATCCGGCGATGGCGCAGGATATCAGCATCAATCTCGGCGGCGGCAATGGCGGCGTGACCGAGCGCGCGATCCAGCTGATCGCACTGCTCACGGTGCTGTCGATCGCGCCGTCGATCCTGGTCATGATGACGTCGTTCACGCGCATCGTGGTCGTGCTCTCGCTGCTGCGCACCGCGCTCGGCACCGCCACCGCGCCGCCGAACTCGGTGATGATCGCGCTCGCGATGTTCCTCACCGCCTTCGTGATGGGGCCCGTGCTGCAGAAATCCTATGACGACGGCATCAAGCCGCTGGTCGCCAACCAGATCGGCGTCGAGGAGGCGTTGCAGCGCGCCTCGGTGCCGCTGCGCGGCTTCATGCAGAAGAACGTCCGCGAGAAGGATCTGAAGCTGTTCATGGACCTCTCCGGCGAGCCGCCGCCGGCGACGCCCGATGAGATGTCGCTGCGCATCCTGGTGCCGGCCTTCATGATCTCCGAGCTGAAGCGCGCCTTCGAGATCGGCTTTCTGTTGTTCCTGCCGTTCCTGATCATCGACCTCGTGGTCGCCTCGGTCTTGATGTCGATGGGCATGATGATGCTGCCGCCGGTGGTGGTGTCGCTGCCGTTCAAGCTGATCTTCTTCGTGCTGGTCGACGGCTGGGCGCTGGTCGCCGGCAGCCTGGTGCAGAGTTACGGGGGGTAGCCCCGCGAAACATTCATGGCCCGTCAGCTGGATTGGGCGTGCCGTTGCACTATCATGCGCGGCATCGCATCCAGGGAGCCGTGCCCGTGCAGCAGCCATTCGACCGCGCCGCAGAAGATCTCGGCAATTCCATCCATCTCGAACATGTCAACGTGCAGGTGCCGGACCAGCGCCTTGCCACGCTGTTCTATGTCGCCGGCATCGGGCTGACCCGCGATCCCTATCTGATGGTCTCAGACAGCAACATGTGGGTGAACGCCGGCCGCAGCCAGTTTCATCTGCCGACCGGCCGGCAGCAGGTGCTGCGCGGCCATACCGGTATCGTGATCGCCGGACGGCAGGCCCTGCTGACGCGGCTTGCCGCGGTCGCCCCCAAGCTCGAAGGCACCGCGTTCGGCTATCGCGAGCGCAACGATCACGTCGAGGCCACCTGTCCCTGGGGCAACCGGCTGCGCTGCTTTGAACCGGACGCCGAGCGGTTCGGGCGCATCGCGCTCGGCATGCCCTATGTCGAATTCGCCGTGCCGCGCGGCACCGCTGAAGCCATCAGCCGGTTCTATCCCGAGATCATGGGCATCCCGGCGAGCGTTGCGAACGGCGACGATGTCGTCGCGCGCGCTAAGGTCGGCAAGGACCAGTATCTGCAATTCCGCGAGACCGATCAGGCGCAGGGCGAGTTCGACGGCCATCATGTCCAGATCTACATCACCGACTTTTCGGGCCCCTACAAGCGGCTGCGGGAGCGCAATCTGGTCTCCCGCGAGGACAATCAGTACCAGTACCGCTTCTGCGACATCGTCGATCCCGCCAATGGCCGGCATTTGTTCACCGTCGAGCACGAGGTGCGCAGCGCCACGCACCCGATGTATCTGCGGCCGCTGATCAACCGCAATCCGGCGCAGACCAACCGCACCTTCGCCAACGGCTACGACCAGGCGCCTTGGGCGATGGGGCCGGACCAGTATGACGGGTGAGCGCACGCCTCCGCATCACGCCACCCTCCGCAATTTCAGCCACGAGACGACATGCTTCCCTCCCAGCGCCACCTCTTCGAGATTCCACGCGAGATCTGCTACCTGAATTCGGCGTCCTACAGCCCGCTGCCGCTGAAGACGCTGGACGCCGGCCGCGCGGCGGTCGAACGCAAGGGCCAGCCCTGGACCATCGATGCCGGTTTCGCCGGCCGCCAGCATGAACGCGCCCGCGCCGCGGCGGCGCGCCTGATCAATGCCGATGCGAATGATGTCGCCCTGATCCCGGCGATCAGCTACGGCGTCGCGACGGTGGCGAAGGCACTGAGCATTCCGCGCGGCACCCGCGTCGTCGTGCTGGAGAACGATCACTCCTCGCCGGTGCTGGAATGGCACGCCCGCGCCGAGGCGCAGGGCTTTGTCGTCGACACCGTGCGCCAGCCTGCCGATGGCGACTGGACGTCGGCGGTGCTCGCGACGATCGAGCGGTCCGGCGCGCCGCCGGTCGGCCTCGCCTCGATCTCGTCGGTGCACTGGTCGGACGGCGGTCTGATCGATGTCGACAAGGTGCAGGCGGCGTTGCGGCGGCACGATGCGATGTTCGTGATCGACGCGACGCAGAGCGCCGGTGTCGTGGCGATGGACGTGACAAAGCTCGATCCCGACGCAGTGATCTTTCCGACCTACAAATGGCTGATCGGCCCCTATGGTCGCGCCTTCCTCTACGTCGCGAAACGTCACCAGAACGGCGTGCCGCTGGAGCAGACCTCCGCCGGCCGCCGCAACGTGAACTCGGAGAACCCGGTCTATTTCGGCGATCTCACCTATGTCGACGACGCCCGCCGCTACGACATGGGCGAACGCGATCACTTCATCACGCTGGAGATGGCGTCGATCGGCATGGAGATGATGGCGGACTGGAGCGCCACTGCCGTCAGCGCGCGGCTGGCGATGCTTAACGAGCGGATCGCCGACGGTGTGCGTGACCTCGGGCTCGACGTGCTGCCGCGCAGCGTGCGCGCGCCGCATATCCTGAGCCTCGGCATGGCGGGCGGCATCCCGAAGGAATTGATCGCGCGCCTCGCCACCGAGAACATCCACGTCGCGTTGCGGCTCGGCCGGATGCGGATCTCACCGCACGTCTTCAACGACGAGGCCGATGTCGACCGCCTCGTCGCTGTGTTGACGAAGGCGCTGCGCGGTTAACTCCGCTTGCGCCCGAGCGCGATGACGCTGAACAACTCGATCGCTAGCGCAACGGCTACGCTGGCCGCGCCGATCACGAACAGCAGCGCATAGTCGCCGCCGCTGTGCGCGAACAAATAGGACAGGCCGTAGGCGCCCGCCGCCTGGAACAGCGCGAAGGTCGTCGTGGCCTGGGCCCAGGCAGAACGCTGGCTCGCGGCGGAGTGCGGGATCAGCTCGTGGATGCGGCCGATCACCAGCGGCACGATGCCGGGCGTGAAGCCGCCCACGATGAGGCTCGACACGATCATTGCGGCCGGCGACGTCGTCACGGCAGGCAGCGCGACCGCTACGGCCTCGATCAGGAACGCCACGCGGAGCGCCGCGGCGAAGCCTGCGCGATCGGCGAGATGTCCTGACAGCAGCGGTCCGACCACGGCGCCGATGCCGTACAGCACCCAGTAATAGGAACCTGCCGCGATCCCCTGCCCGAGTCCGCGGGCCACGAAGTCGACCAGGAACACCATATGCGGCACCAGCGCCAGCGCGTTGAGGCCATATTCCAGGCACAGCGCGATCAGCAGCGGTGACCGCACGCCATGCGACGCAACGTGCTGTTCTGCGGCAGCATGCGCGGCAGGCGCCTCCGCCGGCCACGCCTTCCAGCTGATCAGGGTCAACACCGCCGACAGGATTCCGAGCCCGTACCAGGCCTGCTTGACGCCCTGCTGCAGCAACAGCGGCACCAGCGTGCCCGAGGCGGCGACGCCCAATCCGACGCCGGCGAAGATCACGCCGCCGATCAGGCCGCGCTTGCTCGGCGCCGTGTGCTGCAGGATCACGGTCGCCGCCAGCACCATGATGACGCCGCCGCTGGCGCCGGCGAGGAAGCGGAAGCCGAAGAACCAGATGAAGGAGATCGGCACTGCGCAGGCAAAGCAGGTGATCGCAGCCAGTGTCATCATACTGCGCAGCGCCCACACCGAGCCGATCCGCGCGCCGAGATCGCGGGCGATCAGCGCGCCGGCAAGGTAGCCGGCAAGGTTGGCGGCACCGAGATAGACCGCTTCCGCCGGCGTGAACCATTTCGCCGCGATCAGCGCCGGGATCAGCGGCGTGTAGGCAAAGCGCGCCAGCCCGAGCCCGACCAGCGACGCGCACAGCCCTGCGGCCGCGGCCAGCCATAGCGGTCCGCCCGCATCGCGATGTAGTTCGGCGTGATGGCGCCTGGCATGGTCGACATTGGCTGACATGGACATCGCAGTAGGCCCTCCGGCCGTCCGTGAAAAATGATTAGTTGCGATCGCAGCAATCGTTCGCAGCGATCACCTCAGCTCCTCACCTCTCCCCTTGTGGGAGAGGTCGGATCGCATCGTCAGATGCGATCCGGGTGAGGGGTGAGCTCTCTCGTGGGACTGAGTCTCAGCGGTTTCGTTCCGCCGCGAGCTTCTTGCGATAGTCCAGCGCGGGCAGCCCGCCCCAGCCCCAATTGTCGGTATCGACTTCCTCGATGACGACGAAGGTCGATTCCATGGGCTTGCCGAGCACGTCGCGCAGCAGCTCGCTGGCGCCCATGATCAGCGCCGCCTTCTGCTCCGGTGTGGTGGACGACGCCCCCGGCGCCGTCCCCTCACGCGTGACCTGGATGGTGACGATAGGCATGACGTCCTCCGGTCCTAGTGACCCGCGCTCTGGCCGCCGTCGACATGCAGGATCTCGCCGGTGACGAAGCCCGCGCCTTCCAGGAACAGCACGGCGTCGACGATGTCCTTCATCTCGCCCATCCGTCCGACCGGATGCAGCTTGGCAAGGAAGTCGTGGGTCTCAGGCGCGTGCATCGGGCTCTTGATCACGCCCGGCGCCACCGCGTTGACGCGGATGCCCCTGGCGGCATATTCGATCGCGAGCGACTTGGTCGCCGCATTCAGCCCACCCTTGGTCAGCGAGGCCAGCACCGAGGGCACGTTGCTGTTGGCGTGGTCGACCAGGCTGGTCGTGATCTGCACGATGTGCCCGGAGCCCTGCTTCACCATCTCCTTCGCCACGCGGCGGGTGATGTAGAAGAAACCGTTGAGGTTGGTCGCGAGCACCGACGCATAGTCCTGGTCGGTGTAGTCGGTGAACGGTTTGGCGACGAAGATGCCGGCATTGTTGACCAGGGTGTCGACGCGGCCGAAGCGCGCCAGCGCCTGCTTGACGATGCGGTCGGCAACCTCGGGATCGCCGATGTCGCCCGGGACGGCCAGCACATCGGCATCGGAGGACGGCTTGATGCTGCGGGAATTGGCGACAACGCGGTAGTTGCGGTCGCGATAGCCCTTGACGAGCGCCTCGCCGATTCCCTGCGACGCGCCGGTGATAATGGCAACCTTCTGCTCTGCACCCATGGTCTCTCTCCATCTGTTGATGAGGCTGCAACAGCGCCGCCTCGATGGAGAACAACGTAGATACGTTCGGTTTCCGCGCGAATGCCCGCTATTCGGCAGACACTCTTCCGCGGCGCGAACGACTGGCCTGGCTGGCTTCGCGCGACAGCCGCTCGAAATAGCGTTTCAGCCGCGGCGTCGCGAAGTCGACGAAGGCGCGCACCTTCGGCACGTCGAAGCGGCCCTGCGGCGCCAACAGATGCACCGGCAGCGGCGGATGCTCGTCGCTTGCGAGCAGGATCTGCAGCCGCCCGTCGCGGATTTCCTCGGCAATGTGATAGGAGAACAGCCGGGTGATGCCGTGCCCTTCGCTGGCCGAGGCGACCGCCGCCCGCACCGTGTTGACAACCAGCCGTGGCGTGAACTGCACCGCGCGCGCGACCTTCGACTTCACGGCCGGCGGAAAGCTCCAGGAGTCGAGCCCGAAATGCGTCATCGCGATGATCTGATGCTTCGCAAGATCGGCCGGCTCGCCGATCACCGGGTGCTGCGCGAGATAGCCCGGTGACGCCGCGACCACGCGGCGCACCTCGCCGAGCTTGATCGCGACGAAATTGGAATCGGCGAGATGGGCAATGCGCAGCGCGACGTCGATGCCCTCATCGATCAGATTGACGGTGCGATCGAGCATCACGAGGCGGGCGACCACCGCCGGATGCTCCGTCATGAAGGCATCAAGCACCGGCCGCAGCAGATCCTCGCCGACCACGACAGGCGCCGTGATCGTCAGCGTGCCGCGCGGCGCCGAGCGCTCGCCACCGGCCGAGATGTCGGCCTCCTCGAGCTCAGAGAGGATGCGCCGGCACGCCGCCGCATAACGCTGCCCGGCATCGCTCAGCTTCAGCGACCGCGTGGTGCGATGAAGCAGCTCGGCACCGACATGATGCTCAAGGAACGCGACGGCACGGCTGACCGCCGCCGGCGATCGCCGCAACTTCCGTCCGGCACCCGCAAGGCTGCCCTCGTCGACCGCCGCGACGAAAACCTTCATGGCGTCGATGCGGTCCATAAGCTTTCCTCGGCTCGCGGCTGCCGCTACCCCTGCACATCATACTGCTTGCTGAGGTGATCGCCGATCTGCACCAGCATCGCGACACATTCGGGGTAGCCGGGCCTGGCCACCGTGGCCTCGTCGGCGCTGGCACGGAATTCCCAGCTGTCGCCGTCGCGCAGCACAGAGATGTCGATGCCGTCGGGGCAGTCGGCATGCACCTTCAACTCGGCCCGCGCCATCGCGATAAGTTCGGCTTCGGTCTTGCTCGGCTTGCTCATATGACGACGTCCTCCCGGCTGGCGACTTCCGCCATGGTTGCCGATTTGATGGGCGTCTGTCGAGAGGCGCTACTGTGACGCGCTGGCGCGGCGCTCGCCCTTGATCGCCGGCAGCGTGCTCACCGGCGCGGCCTTCGCACTGTCAGGCACCGATCCGGTCGCGACCGGATCGGGCAGCGGCGCGCGGGCGGTGGCGTCGGGGAAGCGGACCTTCATCTCGCGGATGAAGCCGTCGAGCGTGTCGACGCTGGCGGCCATCCGCGCGATCTGCGCGAACTCGGCGCTTGAGGTCGCGACCGGCTTGCTGGCCGCCTCGAACGCCAGCCTGTCGGCATCGCCCGACATCAGCGGCGCGTATTTCTCGCGGAACCGGGATAGCCCGATGGCGTCCTCGGCGAGCGCGTAGCCAACCACGGCACGGATGATGTCGGCCTTCTCGCCCGGGTTGAGCGGGGTGAAGTCGCGCCAGCGGTCGCCGTAGTAGAGCTCGATCTGCTCGGACGCCTCGCGCCAGTGCCGCGATGCCCAGTAGATGTCGGAGCGCAGCCGGATCGCCTCGCGGCCGGTGATGTTCGAGATGATGTCGAGCGCGAGGTCGTGCCGGCCGACGTCGCTTTGCGCGCGCGCCTCGAGCAGCAGCCGCTGCTGGCGCAGTTCGCCGGAGAGGTCCGCGATCCGGGTCGAGCGCAGCGCGCCGATGGCGCGATCAGGCTTGCGGTTCATCAGATAGACCATCGCAAGGCGCGCGGCGACCTGGGCGCGCGCCGCGCCTTCGAGACGCTTGTCGACCTGGTATTGCAGGAGGTCGGCGGCCTGGTCGAGCAGATCGACACCGACGAGACGGTCGGCGAGACGGCGGATCATCTCGTCGCCGCGGCGGCCGATCGGCGTCAGCTCGCGGTATTCGTAGAAAGTGCCGAGCGCATCGATCGGCGCCATCTCGTCGCCCTTGGGGCCGAGATAGAGCTGCACGAACAAGGCCGAGGCGGCATCCTGCGCCAGCCGCGATTCCGGCGCGTTCGGCTGCAGCCGGGTCGCGGCACGCGTCACCGCGAAGGCGTCGGCATAGCGCGCGGTCTCGGCGTAGATCTTCGACAACACGTAGAGCGTCTTCAGCTCGATGGAGTCGCCGCGCCACAGCATCGACAACAGCTCGAGCTCCTTCAGCACATCGTCGCGCCCGATCTCGCCGCGCTTCTGCTTGAGCAGCGTCTCGAGCAGCTTGCCCTCGGCGGCGGCCTGACGGTCGGCCGAATTGGCGGCGAAGCGGTAGGCGTCGAGCGCGTCCTTCTCCTGGCCGAGCGCTTCGGCGAGCCGGCCGCGCAGCACCGCAACCGCAGGCTTGAGCCCGTCGGGAACGCCGACCACGTCGAGATCGCTCTTGCGCCGCGCGGCGCCGGCATAGTCCTTGACCTCGAGCGAGGCCTTCATCGAGTCCAGGGTGACGATGCGCTGCAGCTCGGCAGGCAACGTCGCGACCGCGAATTCGGCGTTCTTGAACTTCTCGCGCGCCTCGGCCCATTTGCCTTCGCGGGCAAAGGCGAGCCCTTTCCACAATTGGGAATCGTAACCATTGCCGATCACGGGATTGGCCAGGTCCTTCAAGCCCTGTGCCGGGTGTCCGATCAGGATGCTGGCGACCGCGTGCACCATCACCACCGGCGCCGTCTCGCCGCCGCGCTTGCTCTCGGACAGGATCAGATTGGTGACGCCATGCGCTTCGTAGTACATGCCGCGCGCCATGTAGAAATCGGCGAGATCGAGCCGTGCCTGCGGCAGCTGCTCGGCATTGGCGGCACCGGCCGCCACGATCAGAGCGTCGAGCTGCTTGAGGAAGCTCTCCGACCGGTTCTTGCGCCACTCGTTCGGATCGAACAGCGGCTTCACCGCCGCGGTCGCGCGCTCGGCGGCGACGTCGGCCGATGACAGCGTCAGTCCGCCGGGCCGGCCCAGCATCACCTTGTCGGCGCCGACCTCCGCCTTGACGTCGTCGGCGTTGGGATGGACCACGACGCCGTGGATCGATTCCAGCAGCGAGAGCTCGACGAAATCCTGCCGTTTGATGATGCCGCGGGTCGGCGGCGGCGCCGTCACCACCCAGAGCGTATCGCCGGCGTCGGGATCGACCAGTTTATGGAGCTGGCCGGGATTGGCGAGCGGCACGCTGACATTGGCGAGCGCGGGCTCCGAGATGTTGCGCACCACGCTGAGCGGCAGCGGCGGCTTCTGCACCCGGTCGGCAAAGGTCAGCGTCCAGCTCACGCCGCGCGAGCGATCGTCGCTCTCGAGTGACGGCATCTGCGGCCGGTTGAGGCGGAAGCGCACCGCCTGCCCCTTCTCGAGTGGAATCCGGCTGACGTCTGATATCAGCGAGCCGGCCTTGGCGCGGATTGGATCGACATCGATCGCCTCAGGCGTGTCGAACACCATCCACACCGTGTCGGCACGGCGGAACAGCGCCGCCGGCGTCGCGCCGGGGAATGCAAACGTCACCCCCAGCCCGTCGCTGTCGCGCTGGGCTTCGACCGCGGGCTTGCCGCTGGCACGGACCTCGCCGGGCGATGGCGCCACGGCCGGCTTCGGCCCTTCCATCGCCGGCACGGCCGCGACAGCGGGCGCCGGCTTCGGCGCCTCGCTCACGGGCACCTTGTTCCGCTCCGGCGCAGAAGGGGCGCTGCCCTCGCGCGGCGCGGAAGGCGCAGCAGCGTTCTCGACATCCGCGGCCGGTGCAGCGGCGATCTTCGGCAGCTCCGACTTCGGCAGCTCGGATCTGGGCTGCTCGGTCTTGGCGGGCGCGGCTGCCGGCTGTTCGGTCGTGGCTTGCTCGGGCTTGACCGGCTCGGATTGCGGCGGTTCGGATTTGGCCGGCTCCGCCTTGGACTGCTCAGGTTTGGGCTGCTCAGGCTTGATCTCGATCTTGGCCTCTCGCGCGATGCTTTCCGACGTCACCGGCGCGATCGCCGCAGCACCTTTGGCTCTGCCGCGCGGCGTCGGCAGCAGCGCGCTCAGCGCGGGCTTTGCCGCCGGCTGCTCGTTCTGCTGGAAGGCGACATCGACGATGTAGTTCTTCTCGTCGCGGAACGAATGCACGTCGACATCGCCGATCAGAGTCACATCGACCGCGGAGGTGTCGGTGTCGGCGCGCGCGCTGATCGACGCGACGTTCGGGGGTGCGGCGACCTTGGCGTCGGCAAGGTCGAAGCTCAGGACCGAGTTGAAGGCCAGCGTCAGCTTCTGCTCATTCAGCACCGAGGAGACGCTGACACCGTCGGGGACCTCGAACACGAAGCGGACGAAGGTGGGCTGCACCAGCGCGCGAACGCGCACCGGCGGCTTTTTCTTGGCGGCGTCGGCGGCACGCTGCGCGCGCAGCAACCGCTCGGCGGCGCGGGCGCGCTCGGCAAGCTCGCGGATCACCTCCTGCGGCAGCGACGGCGGCGGCCCGGTCCAGCTGTCGGGCAGGAAGTCGATGAAGATGCGCTCGCCGGCGGTCATGGTGTTGATGGTGACACGGCGCGCCAGCGACAGGCGGATCGCCGAACCGTCCGGATCGCGGCGCGCGGCGCCGACATAATCGGGCACCGCATCCGACAGTTTCTCGACCGGGATATCGACCGGACGCTTGAAGCGGATCACGATGATCGTGCCGGCGGCCGTGACCTCGGACTCGACATCCTCCTTCAGCTTCAGCACCAGCCGGGCAAAGCCGTTCGCGGCCGAGAAGGCCGCCTCACCCGGCACCGCGTCTTCGGCGCGTGCAGCAGGCGAATATGTGAGGGTCATGAGAACAAGGCCGGTGGCAAGCAGGCACAGACGCGCAGTCCGCGCCCAGGCGCGGCCTAGCGACCATGTTCCAGCGGCAGCCGTTCGCGCCATCTCGAAACGTTTTCTCGGGACCTCAGCCATACCAGCGCGAAGCGCCCTCGCCCACGCGTCCCGATCTTGGATCGGGCGGCGTTAAGGAGCTGTTAACGTCAATGGATTGTTTCGGGGGGCTAGGAGCCCGTCCAGATATGTTTTCGTGACGGGCATTTGTTGTAGAGTAGCAGGCTCAGGCTGCGTTTGCGAGGTTGAACAGCTTGAGGAGGTTATGGACGGTGCAGATCATTGTCCACTCGGCGCGCACTTTCTCGATGCCCCGCAACAGGAACTGGCGGAAGCCTCTTGCCTGTTTGATCTGCCCGAACACCGGCTCCACCACTTGCTTTCGCAATCGGTAGGGTGTTTCGAAGCCGCCATCGTCGATCTTCTTTCGCATGGCCTGTGTCAGCGGGCCGCCGACTTTTCCGTTCGCTACTGTCGGGTGTTTGGCGCGTCCGGGCGCGACATAGCCATCGATGCTGCGTGTGTCGAGCGCTTCGAGATTGGCTTCGCTGCAGTAGCCGGAATCCGCTGAGGCCTGCCGCGGCTTGCGGCCAAGATTGCTCTCGATGGCCTCGATCAGGGGCACCAACTGGCCCTGATCGCTGCCGTGCTGGGTCAGTTCTTGCGCGACAATGATCTGGGCATGTGCATCGACGGCCGCCTGGGCATTATAGGCCTGAACGAAGCCATCCTTCGACTTCATGATGCGGCTTTCCGGATCGGTGAAGTTGCGTTGCGCCTTGGGATTGGGTTCCTCCGATGGCAGCGCCGCCGGTTTGCCCGGCTTCTTGCGGCCTTCGGCCTGGCGCTGCTGTTCCTTTTCGGCCTCGATGCGGCGCTCTTCCTCCGCCGCCAGTTTGGCGTCCGCTTCCAGCGCCGCCATCGCTTGCTGGATCTTCGCCAGCCGTTTCTGCTTGTCGACGGTCCAGTCCGGCAGTTCGTCGCTGTTGCCGAAAGTCTCATCCTCCGAGGCATCCGCCGCCTCGGCGGCCGCCAGCATGCGAGCGACCTCGGCCTTCAATTCCGCCTCGCGCTTCTTCATGCGCTCATAACTCATCGCCTTGTGTTTCGACGCGTTCGCCTTGATCTTCGTACCATCCAGCGCGACATGACCGAGCTTGACCAGCCCGGCCGTCTCGCACAACTTCAGAACCTGCACGAATAGCGCGCCGAGCGCCTTCAAATGTCGCTTGCGAAAGTCGCTGATCGTCCGAAAATCCGGCGCATCCAGCGCCACGATCATCACAAAATCGTTCCGCTCCCGGCAGGCCTTGGCAATCCGACGCGACGAATACAGCCCACTCGCATAGCTATGCAGCAGCAGCGCCACCATCATCCGCGGATCAAACGGCGGCTGCCCAAGCCCGCTCACATAGCTGCCCATGATCTCCCTGAGATCGAGGCTCTCCCGCACCAGATCAACCATAAACCGCGAGACATGGCCTTTCGGCACGAAGTCCTGCACATTCGGCGGCAGAAGCAGCGTCTGATCGATGTTCCAAGGCCGAAAATACTTGCTCATCGCCCAATGTTGAATCAGACCCGACCAGATTTGAACAGCGACTATCCAGACAAGCTCCTAGGAAGGAGCGAGCAAGTCTTTCGCAGTTTCCGAGCTGGCTCCGCCCTGCGGTGAGGCCGCAAGGTATCTCAGACCATTCTCGAATGCGTTTGCGGTATGGTTAAAGAATGCTTGCCATCACATTGGCCCGGCTCGCAGAAACTGGCGACTTGAGATGCCGCTCAAGACAGCAAGGTTCGGCATCAAGGACCATCTGAAGATACTCGAGCAAGCGGCACCGGCGCTGGACCGTGCCGATCCATCTTTCGTCGCAAGAGCCATCGCCGACCTCGCCGAGGCCCCGCCTGGCTCGCGGGCGCAAGCTTGCCGGAAGCAAGCCCTGCGCTAACGCTCCCCTCAATTCGTCTTCGGCGCGAGGATCTTGCCTTCGATCTTGGGGAGATCGTCTGTTGAGGCCGACTTGTCGCCGCCGGCGCGGCGGGCGAGTTCGACGGTGAGCCGCTCGGCGGCCTCGGGCTGCATCAGGCCGAGGATGTCGGACATCTTGCGCGGCTGGATCTGCGAGGCGATCTGGTAGAGCACGCCCATTTCCAGGCGGTCGAACACCTTGGCGGCGTCCTTCGGCTTCATGTTTTCATACATGGTGACGATGCCCTTGAAGCGGGCGGCGTCTGCTTCCGCCTTTGCCGCCGCATCGGCGTTCGACTTGGCGTCATTGGCCTTGGCCTCCTCGACCTTGGCCTCGATGCGCTTCTCGGCGGCCTTCAGGAGGCCCTCGCGGATATCGACCTCACGCGCGCGCGTCTCGAGTTCCTGGCGGCGCGCCTGCAACCGTTCCAGGATCGCGCGCTCCGACGCCGACACCGGCGCGGGCGCATCCAGATTGACCACCACGCCGTCGGGCTTGGACGGCTCCGCAGCCGGGGCGGCCGGCTTCGGCGCCTCGTCCTTCTTCTCTTCCTTGCCGTGCACCGATCCCGTGATGTCGCCGGGATCGGCCTTGAGCTTGCTGTCAACCACCGCCTTGCCGGCGCCGGGGAAATTGAAGTTCTGCTGCGCCCAAGAGGGGCCAGACGGGCCAGCCGGCCGCGCCTCGTCAGCGAACACGTAACCGCCATCGAGCACGAGGCCCGCGACCTTCAGCACCATCAGGCCGAAGATCGCGACCAGCACCACGGGCATCACTCTGATGTCACGAAGCAACTTCATGCAGCGAGACCGCCGGCCCTCCTGCGCTCGGTGAAGGCTTCAGCCGCCGCGGCAACCGCGCGCGCGGCCGAGACCCTGGGCGCCGGCGCCGCCGGTGCAACGGCGGGAGCCGGCGCATACGCGGGTTCGGACGGCCGCGCGGCCTGCGCGATCTTGGACAGACGGCGCACCACGCCATCGCCTTCCGCCAGCTGGGTCTTCAGCAACGCGGACATCTGCGTCGCCGCATCGAGCCGGTTGCCGAGGTTCTCGTTGACGTCGCGCACCGCGTGCTTCAGCCCGCCGATCGCCCGCTCGGCGATCTCGGTCGCGGTGATCAATTCCGCGATCGTCGCCTTGAGCGAATGCTCGTCCGCCTTCAGCCGCTGCAGGCGCTTGTTGAGCAGCCAGCAATAGCCGATGGTCAGCATCAGCAGCACGGCCACCAGACTCTCGATCGCTAGTCCAAGCACATGGCTCATGGTGCCTCCATCAGTTTGGTCCGCTCATCCGCCTTCTCGAACATCGCGAAGGTGGTTTGGGGTTTGCGCAAATTCTTGGTGACGCGGATCGCGACGCGGTCGCCGACGCGGCCCATTCGTCCTTCGGTCAGCGTGACGTTGCCGCAGCGGACCGAAACCAGCGCGTCGGAGCGGATATCCAGCGGCAGCGTGTCGCCGACCTTGAGCTTCATCAGCTCCTTCAGCGGGATGTCGGCCTCGTACAGCACCGCGTCGACGGAAATCTCGGCCTGCGCCACCTCGGTCGCGAAATGGCCTTCCCAGATCGGGTCGCGGCCGAACTTCTCGCCCATGAACATCTGCAACAGCACGTTGCGGATCGGTTCGATGGTGGCATAGGGCAGCAGCAATTCGACGTTGCCGCCGCGGTCTTCCATGTCGATGCGCAGGCGGACCAGGATCGCGGCATTGGCCGGGCGGCTGATCGCGGCAAAGCGCGGATTGGTCTCGAGCCGGTCGATCGTGAAGGTCACCGGCGACAGCGGCCGGAACGCCTGCTCGGCATCCGACAGCACCACCTCGACCAGCCGCTTGACCAGGTTGGTCTCAATCGTGGTGTAGGGCCGGCCCTCGATCTTGAGCTGGGTCTGGCCACGGCGGCCGCCGAGCAGCACGTCGATCATCGAATAGATCAGGTTGGAGTCGACCATGGCGAGGCCGAAATTCTCCCACTCCTCGGCCTTGAACACCGACAGAACCGCCGGCAGCGGGATCGAGTTCATATAGTCGCCGAAGCGCACCGAGGTGATGCGGTCGAGCGAGACCTCGACGTTGTCGGAGGTGAAATTGCGCAAGGATGTCGTCATCAACCGCACCAGGCGGTCGAACACGATTTCGAGCATCGGCAGACGCTCGTAGGACACCATCGCGGAATCGATGATGGCGCGGATGCCGGAATGATCGTCGAGGCTGACGTCGCCGACCGTGAAGCCGAGGAGATTGTCGATCTCCTCCTGCGACAGCACGCGCTCGCCATTGGTGTTCTTGCCGCCGAAGTCGCGGCTGCCGTCCTCGACCATGGCGGCCCATTGCAGCGCCATGTTCTCGGTGAGTTCGTTCTTGGCAGCTTCCGCCGCGGCGGCTGCGGGATCCTCGGAATCGAGCGAGGCTTCCCATTGGGCCGCAATGGCGTCCTGGTCCATCTGGTCGTTGCCGGCCATGGCTTTACATCCACCCCGTCACTGGATCACGACTTCCTTGAACAGCACTGCGTTCACCTGGTTGGGGGTAACCGCGAGATTGACCCGCTTGGTCAGCTCTTCCTTGAGGCGGAACAGGCCGGCCGAGCCGTTGAGATCGCTCGGGCGCAGCTCGCGCATATAGGTCTGGAACAGGTCGGTGACACGCGGCAGCGCTGGCTTGATCGCCTCGGCCTGCTTCTCTTCCTTGACCTCGAGCACGAGCTTCAGCTTGAGGTATTGCACCCGTTCGCCGGGCGCGCCGACCAGATTGACCAGCATGTCCGGCACGTCGACGAAGCTCGGCGGCTTCGGCGACGGCGCCTCGGCGTGCTGCTCCTCGCCGTGGCCGCGCATGAAGACAAACCATCCGCCCCCGCCCGCGCCGAGCACGACGAGGAGGCCTGCGACGGCAATGATCAGCTTGAGCTTGCCCTTCTTCGGAGCGGCCGCGCCCTCGCCGCTATCCGTCTTTTCCTCGTCCGCCATCGTCCGCTCGCTTCACTCTGAAGGATGCGAACGCGATTTGCCCCAGCTTTGGCCTGAAGACGCGATACAAATGCCGCCAGCGCACACGCGCCCCAACGAAGGCAACGCTAGGGTCATAATGGTTAACGGAAGCTTAGGATTTACCATCCACTAGGAAAAAACTGCCGGGCAAACATGGTCAACAAGACCTTTCTGCCGCCCCGCGCGGCCCCCGGCAAAACACCTAAGCCATTAAAATACCTGAATATTTCAAGTTGGCACGGCTTTCGCTGAGAGGACGTCGTAACCCGCGGGTTTGGGAGAACCCAATGGTTACCGACGGTCCGGCGTGAAGGTTTGGGAGAACCTCTGCATCGGATCACCTCACAGGGGAGAACCACCGATGCAGAATACGCTTCTGGTCGGACTATCGAAGCAGATGGTGCTGGAACGGCAGATGGATGTCGTTTCCAACAACATCGCGAACATGAACACCAACGGCTACAAGGCCGACCGGTCGCTGTTCCAGGAATATCTGTCCTCGAACGCGCATGAGGACAATTTCGCGTCCTCCGACCGCCGCGTCTCCTTTGTGCAGGACCGCGCGACCTTCCACGACTTCTCGCAGGGTCCGACCGAAGAGACCAAGAACCCGCTCGACGTCGCGATCGACGGCAACGCCTTCCTGGTGGTGCAGACGCCGGCCGGCGAACGCTACACCCGCGAAGGCAATCTGCAGATCAACGGCCGCGGCCAGCTCGTCACCGCCTCGGGCTACCAGGTGCTCGGCAACGCCGGTCCGATCACGTTCCAGCAGACCGACCACGACGTCAACATCGCCGCCGACGGCAATATCACCGTGCAAGAGGGCACGTCCCGCCTCGACTCGGTGCGCGGCAAGCTGCGCCTGGTCTCGTTCGCGCAGGCCCAGCGCCTGCTCAAGGAAGGCTCGAACCTCTACTCAACCGGCGAGGGCGCGCAGCCGCTGCCGGACACCAAGGCGCAAATCCGCCAGGGCTTCATCGAGAAGTCGAACGTCAACTCGGTCGTCGAGATGAGCCGCATGATCGAGATCACGCGAACCTATACCGCCATCGCCTCGCTGCTGCAGCAGCAGAGCGACCTGCACAAATCGGCGATCGAGAAGCTCGCCGACGTGCCGAACTGATCCGGAGGATTGACCGATGCGCGCACTTTATACCGCAGCGACCGGAATGGCGGCACAGGAACTCAGCGTTCAGGTGATCTCCAACAACATCGCGAACCTGCGCACCACCGGCTACAAGAAGCAGCGCGCCGCGTTCCAGGACCTGATCTACGACCACGTGCGCCGGGTCGGCGCACAGGCCTCCGATCAGAACACCATCATGCCGATGGGCATCGACCTCGGCGGCGGCGTCAAGACCGTCGGCACGCCGCGGATGATGACCCAGGGCACGCTGTCTCCGACCGGCAACGATCTCGACGTCGCGATCCGCGGCGAAGGCTTCTTCAAGATCCTGATGCCGGACGGCACCTTCAACTACACCCGCGACGGCTCGTTCCAGATGGACAATCAGGGCCGCATCGTCAACGCGCAGGGCAACCTGGTGCAGCCGACGATCACGATCCCGCAGAACGCCTCCGGCCTCACCATCAACGCGCAGGGCCAGGTCTCGGTGACGCTGCCGGGCCAGACCGCATCGACCAATATCGGCCAGATCGGCCTGACCCGCTTCATCAACAAGGCCGGGCTGATGCCGATCGGCGACAATTTGTTCCAGGAAACGCCGGCCTCCGGCCAGCCGCAGGACGGCATCGCCAACACCGACGGCTATGGCGACATGCAGCAGAGCAACCTCGAACAGGCCAATGTCGAGGTGGTCTCGGAAATCTCCGACCTGATCGCCGCCCAGCGCGCCTACGAGATGAACTCGAAGGTGGTCTCCGCGGCCGACCAGATGATGCAGTCGACCTCCAACCTGTTCCGCTGAGGATGATGATGTCGATGATCGCCCGCTCACTCCTGATCGCAGCCGCGCTCCTCGCGCTCACCGTGGCACCATCAGCCGCGCAAAGCCGCAGCGAGACCATCGCGGTGCCGACGCTGCGCGCCAGCATCACCGTCGCGGACGACATCGTGCGGGTCGGCGACCTCATCGACAATGCCGGCAGCGCCGGCAGCATCGCGATCTACCGCGCCCCTGACCTCGGCACGACAGGCACGCTGCCGGTCGCCCAGGCGCTGAACGTGCTGCGCAGCCACCAGGTGATCGGCGTCGACACCCGCGAGCTGAAGGAGATCACGGTCACGCGGCTGGCGCGCACCATCGACAACAAGGAAATCGAGCAGCAGGTGTCGCGCGCGCTCGAGGGCCGCCACGGCCTCGGGCGGGCCGGCAATATCGCGCTGACCTTCGACCGCGATCCCGGTGACATCCGCCTCGAGGCGACCAATACGGGTGCGATGCAGCCGATCGGCGTGCGCTACGACGCGCGCTCGACGCGTTTCGACGTGACCTTCGAGATCAGCAACGACGCCGGGACGGCGCCGTACAAGCTGCGCCTCACCGGCACCGCGATCGAGACCATCGACGCCGCCGTGCTGGTGCGCAATGTCGAGCGCGGCGAGCTGCTGAAGGCCTCCGACGTGCTGGTCGAGCGCCGTCCGAAGGCCGAAATCGGCAACGACGCGGCGGTGCGCGACAGCACCATCGGCATGCAGGTCCGCCGCCAGCTCCGCGCCGGCCAGGCCCTGCGCGCCGCCGACCTGGTGAAGCCCGATCTGGTCACCCGCGACCAGAACGTCACGCTGATCTACCGCACCTCCGGTCTCTACCTCACGATCCGCGGCAAGGCGATCGACGGCGGCGCCGAGGGCGACGTCGTCAACGTGATGAATTTGCAGTCCAAGCGCGCCGTCTCCGGCGTCGTCACCGGCCGCGGCGAGGTCTCGATCTCGGTCGCAACCCCGCGCGCCGCGCCGGCCGCCGACGCCACCGATCCAAATTCCGCTCCCGTCAAGCTGAGTTCAGTCGCACCAAACGCCGAGTAAAGTTCATGTCCCAGTACCGTATCAACCGCCTCGTCCTGGCCGGTGCGCTGTTCGCACTCGGAGCGATCGCCAGCGGTTGCTCGTCGATCGACCGTCTCTCCCAGATCGGTGAAAAGCCGAAGCTGACGGAGATCGAGAACCCGACGACGCAGCCCGGCTACAAGCCGGTGCAGATGCCGATGCCGAAGCCCGAGGTCGCTTCCTACAGCCCGAACTCGCTGTGGCGCAGCGGCTCCCGCGCCTTCTTCAAAGACCAGCGCGCCGCGCGGGTCGGCGACATCCTGACCGTCATGGTGAACATCACCGACAAGGCCGCAATCGCCAACGAAACCCAGCGCAGCCGCACCAATTCCGAAGACTCCGGGGTCACCAACTTCCTGGGCTCGCAGACCATCACGCAGCCGAACAAGATCCTGCCCGGCCGCATCCTGACCGCCGACTCCACGGCCTCGAGCGACGGCAAGGGCTCGGTCAACCGCCAGGAAGCGCTGCAGACCAACGTCGCCGCTGTCGTCACCCAGCTGCTGCCGAACGGCAACCTTGTGGTCGAAGGCAAGCAGGAGATCCGCGTCAACTACGAAATCCGCGAGCTGATCGTGGCCGGCATCGTGCGCCCGGAGGACATCCAGAGCGACAACACCATCGACTCCTCGAAGATCGCCCAGGCCCGCATCGCCTATGGCGGCCGCGGCCAGATCACCGATGTGCAGCAGCCGCGTTACGGTCAGCAGGTCCTCGACGTGCTGTTGCCCTTCTAACGGCATGATCCCGACCCGAAGGGCCGCGTTAGCGCAAAGTGGAAACCGGTTTTCGGAAATGGATCATGCCTAAGTAGGATTTTCACGAGCTCCCACATCTCGTCGCGAACCTAGGCGCGGCGCGGTGTACCAACACGGCCCTCGCTAGCTCCCCTGGCGAGGGCCGTGGCATTTTGTGACCGGTAGCGTGCGCTCGCGCGATCGGCGTGCACCAGTCCGATACCGCTTTCCGAAAGTCACACGATGGCTTTCTCGGTTCGTTAACCGTCGCAGCAGCGCACAGTGGAAGTCCGATCGATTGCAACGTAGCTAGGCGACAACGCAGGGTTTTCTATTTGTATGACAGTCATGCAAAGAGACGGTCGATATGCGGCGTGGTTCCGGACGCCGCGCGGCGAAGGCACCGGAATAGTCCAGCTCGCAAATGGCAGGATCTCGGGTGGCGACGCCATGTTCACCTATGGCGGTAGCTATCAGCTCGAGGAGGACCGCTTCACCGCGACCCTGACGACGCACAGATATGCCGACGGCCCGTTCACCACGGTGTTCGGCTGCGACGAGGTCGAGGCGCAGCTGACCGGCTCGTTCAACGGCAACCGGGCGGTGTGCTCGGGCACCGCCAAGCAGGCCCCCGGCGTGCTGTTCGAGGCCACGCTGTTTCTGCAGCAGCACGAGCCGGAGCCCGCCCCCGGCCCAAAAACGACGACAACACGCGCGGATGTCGCGAGACTGCCAAAACTCCCCGGCCGCCGCACGACCGTCGTGACCAGGCGTTTCAGCTGACCCGTCCGCAATGTCGATGGCGTCTCTGCCCTATCAGGCGTAGCATTGCACATGCGCGAAGCGCAGCCCAATCGATGCAGCCGGAAGGAGGACCGCATGTATGCCGCCATCCGTCACGCCAAGGCGAAGACTGGTAGCGCCGAAGAACTCGCGCGCCGGATCAAGGAAGGCGCTATTCCGATCATCAGCGACGTCGAAGGCTTCATGGCCTATTACGTGGTCTATGCCGGCGACGACACGGTCACCGCGATCAGCGTCTTCAACAATTACGCCGGCGCCGAGGAGGCCAACCGTCGCGCGCTGGCCTGGATCGATGACAATCTCGGTCCATTGCTGATCGGCCAGGCTACCGCAGTGGCGGGTCCAGTGATCGTGCATACGAAGGCGTGACCGCCTGCAATGAACGCTCGGCCGATCACGGTCATGAAGCTGCTCGCGCATGCTTGCTGCGGCGCGGTCGGCGCCTTTGTGTTCGGCCTGTGCCTTGCAAGCTCGATCAAGCGCTTCGATGGCCTCTCCTTCGCAGTCACGATTCTCGTCCTAATTCCCGTCATCTCCGACTTGTTCTGGACGCGGCGCGAGGTTCGCCGGCTGGCCGCCGGCAAAGCCGCCGATCAGCAGGCAATTCAATTCCTGTGGTCCTATCTGTTCTTCACCATGCTCTCGACGGGCTTCGGCATCGCGGTCATGGCCGTGATTTTGCAGTCGGCGGACTTCACGCGGACATTTGGCGCAATCCTGTTCGGCGTGCTGACCTGCGCCGGGATCTATCCGGTTGTCCGCGACGCGAGGCGGCTTGCCGATACAGTTGAGCCACGGACTATCCCTTGATCTGGCCGCTCCCCTCGGGCCTGTCGCTCAAGACAACAAAGACCTTGCCGTTGAAGTCGTACCGCGCGACCTCGCGCATGCCGAGCCGAAGATGCGCCTTGAGCGAGCGCGGATTGTCGTCCCTGATGAAAAGGATCGCCTCACGGCCGGGAAAATTTGCCTGCAGCCTCGCGTACAAAGCCTCCAGGACTCCAAGGCCGCGCGCGTCCTGCGAGATGCATACGGGACCATACACATAGGCATCCGGACGCCCCGGCCAGGCCTGCAGCATGGCCTGCACCGGCGGAGCCTCGTCAAACCCCTTCTCCGACGTCAGGAGCGCGCCGAGCAGCCTGCCCGCTTCGTCGATCGCGATGACGATCGATTGCCCGCTTGCAATGTGCGTCTCGATCGCATCGCGCGGCCATTGCCCGAGCAGCATGCCGCCCCGGTCACCGCTGTTGGCTGTCAGCAGCGCGGAGACGGCTTCCGCGTCCGACGACGTGGCGAGCCTGGTTGTGATCATTTCAGCTCGATCGAGTCAGCGGGCCAACGCACGATCGCAACTCACGCCTTTTTCTTCGCGGCCGCGCGGGCACCCGCCGCAGCCTTCTTCGCAGCTTTCTTGGCCGGCTTCTTCGATTTGGCCTGGTTGAGCTCGATCGCGGCGCGGATCAGGGCCTTGAATGCGCGGTCGTTGATCTTGTCGCCCTCGAACAGGTCGATCGCGCGCCGCACATTGCCCTCGAAGCCGGTGTTGAACAATCCGTCGGGGTCCGGCAGCTGCGCACCGTACATGAAAGTCAGCTTCACCTTGCCCTTGTGCGCGTTGCCGACCGCGATGATGCCGTCACGCGACCACACCGGGCTGCCCATCCACTTCCACTCCTCGATGACGCCGGGGTCGGCGGCGAGGATGCTCTTGCGCAGGCTGGCCAGCGTCTTGCCGCGCCAGTCGGTGAGATCCTCGATCATCCGGTCGATGCGTTCCGATGCCGTCATGTCCGCCTCGTATTCCTCGCCTGCCCTATGCAATCATATTTGGGATGCCCGGGCATCACACTTGTGATGCCGAGGTCGATCCCCGCCGTGGTGCCAGATAGGGCAACGCGAACAGATATAGGCCGGTAAGCAGCATGAGGATCAGCGGGAACAGCGCCAGCAGGCCGATCCACACGGCTTGCTGCTGATGCACCATGGCGATGATGTTGATGATGACGGCGACCGTGAAGGCAATCGAAAGCCAGCGGTGAAGTTGCCTGATCCAGTTGTTCCAGTTCAATGTGACCTCCTGTTTGATAGGTGTTGTGCGGGCCTCACTCCGGCCGCGCCATCAGCTGATCGAGATTCTCCAGGAACTGCTTCCATCCGGCATGGGCGCCGCCATAGGCCTGCTTCTGATGTGGCTGGAAGCCGGACTGCTCGACGCGCAGATGGGTGCCCTTCGCCGTCGGCGTCAGCGTGAACACCACCACGCTCTCGAGATTGTAGGCGGCATCCGCATGCGCGAAATTCCAGGTGTAGGACAGCGTCTTGTGCGGCTCGACGGCGAGCACCTTGCAGTCCAGCACGCCGCCCCACTCGCCGCGCAGATTGAAGCTGTGCCCGACCTCGGGCTTGAAGTCGTTCTTCATCAGCCACTCCTCGATCAGATGCGGTTGGGTCAGCGCACGCCAGAGCTTTTCCGGCGCATGGGGAAATTCACGCTCGACGATCGCGGAGCGCGTCTCACGGGTGGTCTTGTTCATTGGTCCATCCTTTTGAGGAGATCTTCGAGGTGGTCGAACCGGTTCTGCCAGAAGCCCGCCATCTGGCTGGTCCAGTCGATCAGCGGCGCCAGTGCGCCGAGTTGCGCGCTGTAATGCGTCTGCCTTCCTTCATGGCGATCGCGCACCAGCCCGGCCTGCTTCAGCACGCCGAGATGTTTCGACACCGCCGGCTGCGAGATTTTTGCGCGGGCGGTCAGCGCGCCGACGGTCTGCTCGCCCTCGCGGCACAGGCGCTCGAAGATCGCCCGGCGGGTCGGGTCTGCGAGGGTTCGAAACAGCATGTCGTGGGCGTCAGGCATTTTGCGATCCATAACCTGGTGGTTATTGATTAACGTATAACCAGCCAGTTATGGATGAGTCAATGGGGAATCCGGGCGGGCTGAAGGACGTCGAATTCTTCCTGCCGTTCGGTGGCTCGATCCTGAAACTCGCCGCTTCGGCTTTTCATAGCCCACCGGTTATTCGCCGGCACGAACTGCCCGTCGGGCAACTCAGCAAAATCTGTCAATCACCCCGCGCAAAAATATTTCGGTTTATCGTAATGACAACTCAGTGTATGGTTTGCCCGTCTCACCCGATAGAGGGGCGGGTCGCGATCGTCACGAACGCGGTGTGAGATGCGACGGACGCCGATTGCGCGATTGACGAATGCGCATGAGGCGGACGGCGAAGTCGTGTGGTCCTGACGCCCTAGCGGCCGGTGTCCCCAAGCAAAGCGCGAATGCGTTTTGCGAAGGCGGTGACAAAAAAGCCCAGTCTCGCCGGGGAGAGCACGAAGTAAGCCGTAACCCATCGCGCAGGGAAAGCCGGATTGTTCGGTTTCACCTGTGGTCCTACCCCCGAGCTTTCTACCTTTTGCTCGGGGCCCATGGGTGCGATCGGCACCCGGCTTTCCCTGCGCCCTCTGTTCAAGAGAGGGCGAAACGAGACGCAAAGCTCGGGCAAATCATGTCGCGAGAATGCGCAG
Organism: Bradyrhizobium septentrionale; assembly: GCF_011516645.4. Taxonomy (NCBI): domain Bacteria; kingdom Pseudomonadati; phylum Pseudomonadota; class Alphaproteobacteria; order Hyphomicrobiales; family Nitrobacteraceae; genus Bradyrhizobium; species Bradyrhizobium septentrionale. The sequence goes on from NZ_CP088285.1 coordinate 9,326,965, forward strand.
TTGCGTCCCCACCCACACTGTCATCGCCCGGCTCGACCGGGCGATCCAGTACGCCGCGGCCTCTCGGCTCAAGCACCAGCGTCTCTGGAATACTGGATCACCCGCATGCGCGGGTGATGACACTGAACAAGCTGTTTGACTGTTGAATCGAGAACCATCCTCATCGTCGTCCCGGCGAAGGCCAGGACCCATTACCACAAGTGGTTATTGTCGCACGTTGCTGGAACGACGCGTCCCGTTCCCGTTCAGTACATCTGCTGCGGCGTATGGGTCCCGGCTCCCGTGCGCAATTGCGCACTAGGCCGGGACGACGGTGGTGTAGGCGGCGCGACATGAGAGCCCGCTGCGATGGCGCTGCGCATGATTTACAACCATTGCGCGGATGCAGTCCTTGTTCACGGAGATCCTTGATGTGCCAGCTCTGCGACGTCACTCTTCCCACCCAGACCTCACGGCGCCGCTTCCTCGCTGCCGCGGCGTGCAGCGCAGCCAGCCTCGCCCTTGCGCCGCAGGTCTTCGCCAAAGAGACGAAACCGCCGCCGAAACCGCAGAACGTGCTGTCGCCGGACGCGGCGCTGGACCGGCTGGTGAAGGGCAATCTCCGTTATGTCGAGGGCGTCTCGCGGCGGCATGATTTCAAGCACGAGCGCGAGGCGCTGGCGGGCGGACAGAATCCGTTCGCCGGCGTCCTGAGCTGCGCGGACTCCCGCATCGCGCCGGAGTACGCCTTCGACGCCGTACGCGGCGATCTGTTCGTCTGCCGCGTCGCCGGCAATTTCGCCAGCGATGAGATGATCGCAAGCCTCGAATATGCGGCGGCGGTGCTCAACGTACCGCTGTTCATGGTGCTCGGCCATGACGCCTGCGGGGCAGTCGACGCCACCATCAAGTCGCTGAAGGACAACACCACCCTGCCCGGCCATCTGCCCTCGCTGGTCAACGCGCTCGCGCCGGCCGTAAAGGCGACCGAAGGCAAGCCCGGCGACCGGCTCGCCAACGCCATCACGCAGAACGTCATCGACAATGTCGCGAAGCTCAAATCGGCGACGCCGATCCTCAGCGCCGCGGTCGATCAGGGCAAGCTCAGGATCGTCGGCGCGGTCTATCGGCTGGCCGACGGCAAGGTCGAGCTGGTCACGGACGCGAAACGACCGGCGACGTGAAAGTCAGGTGAACGTCGCTCCGCACATTCAGTGTCGTCCCTGCGAAAGCAGGGACCCATAACCACGAATGCTGATTGTTGTGCATCGCTGGAACGACGAGCCCCGTTCACAACAACCGCCGCGGAGTATGGGTCCCTGCTTTCGCAGGGACGACGTCTTCATGTGGATACAAGCGCCTCAGCCTAACGTCATCTCAGGTGAACGTCGCTTCCACCTTGCCGAGCCCCTCGAGCTCCATCACGACGGCATCGCCGGCCTTCAGCCATATCGTCTTGACCAGGCTGCCGGTCAGCACGATCTGGCCGGCATGCAGGCCGCGGCCTTCGGCGGCGAGATGATTGGCGAGCCAGGCGAGCGCATTGTGGGGATGGCCGAGCACGTCGGCGCCGGTGCCGCGCCCCTCCTCCTTGCCGTTGACGAGCGCGCGTCCGGTGACCTGGCGCAGATCGGGCACGGTGATGCGCGGCACCGCCTCGCCGAGCACGCAGCCGGCCGCGAAGAAGTCGTCGGCGATCAGCGTCGGCGCGCCCAGCGTCTCCCATTTGACGTAGCGGTCGTCGACGATCTCGATCGCCGGATAATAGGCCTCGATCGCCTCCGCGACCCATTCGGCGGTGAACGGCGCTTCGCCGGGCGCGAGATTGCGCGCGAGCCGCACCGCGATCTCGCACTCGACGCCGACATGGACGAAATCGGCCGCCGGCAGCTGCACGCCGCTGTCATGCACGACCTTCTCGAACACCCCGCCGCCGCAGGGATGCGGGATGTTGATGTATTCCTGCATCACCGCGCTGGTGCAGCCGATCTTGTAACCGACCAGGCTGCCGACCTGTTCCAGCAGCAAATCGTGCAGCGCGCGCTGCACCTCGTAGCCTTCGGCCTCGTCGCGCGGCACGACGTCCTTGGCGAGCGCCTTCAACGGCGCGCGATTGCGGCGCGCGGCGGCGATCGCCTTTGCGGCCGCGACGACCCGGTCCATCTGCGCAGCCTCCCTGATGTTCTCGGCGGGGCCGTGGCGCCCCTGCCTGCTCACAGCAATTCAGCACTCGCCGACGCATCTGGCAAGCACGCTGGACGTGAGCTGCCGTCAGGCCTTGACCAGACCGAGCCTGATCAGGCTCTCGGCGGTCGCCACAATCATCTCCTCATTGCCGCGCGGCCGCCAGCCAAGCAGGTTCTGCGCCTTGGCGCTGGTGGAACGCCGCACCTTGCCCAGCAACGGCAAGGCCGCGCGGGCCAGCGGATTGCGCCGTGCGGCGAGCCGGATCAGCCAATCCGGCGCCTGGAACCGGGGCACACGCCGCGCCTTGCTGCCGAGTTTTTCACGCAGCAGGCGGGCAACGGCAAGCACCGACAGGGTCTCTCCGGCGACCGCCAGGAAGCGCTCGCCCCTGGCCTTGGGCGAGGTCATGGCGCGCAGATGCAGGTCGGCGACATCGCGCACGTCGACGAGCCCGAAATGGATCCGCGGCACCGCCGGCATCGCGCCGTCGAGCAGCGCCTTGATGATGCCGATCGATTCGGAGAAGTCGGGCCCCAGCGCCGGGCCGAACACCGCGGTGGGATTGACCACAGCAAGCTCGAGACCATTGCCTTCGCGCGCGATGAAATCCCAGGCGGCGCGCTCGGCCAGCGTCTTGGATTTGGGATAGGCCTGCACATCACCGCCATCGAGATTGGACCAGACGGTCTCGTCGAATGGCGCCGCTTGCGGCGGATGGCCATAGCCGACCGCGGCGAACGACGATGTGATGACGACGCGTTTGACGCCGGCCTCGCGCGCCGCGCGCAACACCCGCAATGTTCCTTCACGCGCCGGAACGATCAGCTCGTTCTCGTCCTCAGGCACGTGGGCGCCGAGCGGCGACGCGACATGGAGCACGTATTCGCACCCCGAAGCGGCCTCGCGCCAGCCGTCGTCGCGCAAGAGATCGGCGGTGACGAAGCCGACCTGGTCGGGCGTATCGGCACCGCCCTCGCGCAGCATCGCGGTGACGTCCTTGCTGCGATCCGGATTGCGCAGCGTGGTGCGCACCGCGTGCCCGGCGGCGAGCAGTTGCAGAATCGTATGCGCGCCGATGAAGCCCGTTCCGCCCGTGACCAAAACCGTGCTCATGCCCTCGCCCTCTCCATGGTTCAGCGGGTCCGGACGTCACGCCGCCCACCCTGCACAGACCGCATCTGGTCACTATCTCTGTTCGGGCAAGTAGAATGAAAATCGAGACCGGTATGGAAAACAATACCAGCGATCTGTGTGACGGCGGTGACTGCGAGAGTTGCCCGACCGACCCCGCCCTGCTGCTCGAGTTCAAGCACGCGATCCACGCGCTCAGCGGCAAGTGGAAGCTCGAGATCCTGTTCACGCTGATGAATGGCGGCGTGCGGTTCGGCGCGCTGCGCCGCGCGCTCGCTCCGATCACCCAGCATATGCTGACCGCGCAGCTGCGCGAGCTCGAGCGCGACGGGCTGATCGCGCGCAAGGTGCTCACCGAGAAGCCGCTGCAGGTCGCATACGAGCTGACGGATTCGGCCTGGAGCCTGACGCCGGCCTTCCGCGAATTGCTGGCGTGGTCGAAGACATTCGGTGCCCGACGAAGCGCCGTGGCAGGCGAGACGCAGCTTGGAGTTGGAATTGACTGAGTGAGGACCGATTGCATCGGCAATGGGACTCGGCCCCCTCTCCCGCTTGCGGGGGAGGGTTGGGGTGGGGGTATCACCACGAGTCGTATTGCGGAGAGAGCCCCCACCCGGATCGCATCTAACGATGCGATCCGACCTCCCCCGCAAGCGGGAGAGGTAGACCAAGTTCGCGGAAGCGCCGCATCAACCCATGCCGAGCGCGCGCCGGATCGCGATCTCGACCGGCGAATACGCGCCGTCGTCACGCTCGAGCCGGTATGGCTCGCCGCTGCCGAGCGACGGCTGGGCCATGAAGCGCGGCCTCGTTCCCCGATGCGGTTGCGCGGCATGCACGAGGAAGGGATGGCACAGATAGACCGTCCCCGCCTCGCCCGTCGCGAACGCGACCTCGCAGTCGGCGCCCATCTCGTCGAGCACCATGCGCGCCCGGCCTCGCCCGCCGGCGCGAGGTAACGCGCCATCGGCAGGTGCGAGCCGACCCGGATCCGGGTCGGCGCGTCGTGCTCGCCGATGTCGGAGAACAGGAACAGCATCAGCAGCGCCCGGCCGCGCGACACGATGTTGACCCGCCAGGCGGAGAAGTTGCTCCGCTCGTTCGGGTCGCAATCGTCGCCGGGAAAGCTGACATCGATATGCCAGCCGGCATCGCCGGGATCGTCCGGATGCGGAAACCGCACCGGAAAGGTCCCGATGTTGTGGCGCGGCGACCAGCGGCCGGGGCCGGCGATCTGGTCGAACGCCCGATACAGCACCGGCATGTTGATCGCCTGCCGGAACGGTTCCTCGCCATAGCCCGGCAGCCGCACCACCGGATGCGTCCAGGTCGAGGGATCGTGCTCGCGGCATGGCAGGTCGCGCCACATGATGGCGCGTCCGGCATCAGCGAGTTCGCGGGGAAAGGCGTTGTCGATCCGGACAAAGCCCTGTTCGATGAATTGCTCAATCTGCGTGCCGTCAAGCGGACGCGCGTCGTCTCGATGAATCATGATTGTCTCTCAAACTGTCGCCAGCCATCGCTGCTCCGCGATGCGCGGAACCTGACCGGCTCATTCGGTTCACTGGAACCCGGCCAAGCAGATCTTGCCGGGGCGATCAGCGCTTCCTCGTGGAAGCGGGATCAGCCCAGGAAGAAGACCGAGGCGATGTTGAGAGTACGTGTCATCATAGCGGCGCGAACCTACAACCGGTGCGCACCGGGATCAATCCGTGGCGATCAACCGCCACTATTCGTCGCGATAGACCTTCTCGCGCTTCTCGTGGCGTTCCTGCGCCTCCACCGACAGCGTTGCGATCGGGCGGGCTTCGAGCCGCTTCAGCGAGATCGGCTCGCCGGTCTCTTCGCAATAGCCGTAGGTGTTGTCTTCGATGCGCTGGAGCGCCGCGTCGATCTTGGAGATCAGCTTGCGCTGACGGTCGCGGGCACGAAGTTCGATCGCACGGTCGGTTTCCGAGGACGCTCGGTCCGCGAGGTCGGGGTGATTGACGTTCTCTTCCTGCAACGTCTGCAGCGTGACCTTCGATTCGCGGAGGATCTCATCCTTCCAGGCCAGCAGCTTGGCGCGGAAATAGTCGCGCTGCCGCTCATTCATGAAAGGCTCTTTTTCAGTCGGCCGGTAGTTCTTCAGCTTTTCCAAAGGCAGCCATGTCCCTGTCAGGCGGAGGGAACAAAAACCCCTCCGCGCGGCGCCTTATATAGCCACGACATGTGACAGACAATATCTGCAACCGGGAAAGGCGGGCTGCCCCCAAGGCCTTGCACAGGCAAACTTATCCGCCCTGCCTGGGGGCCGCCCTTCGCCCTCTCTTGCGCCGCCTCCCGCCCCCTCAATAACCGACCGTGAAACGCCTGCGGATATGGGCCGGGCGCTCGATTTCGTCGGCGAGTGCAACTGCGAAGTCCTCGAACGAGATCCAGCTTTTTCCGTCGGCGGCGGTCAGGAGCTGGTCGGTGCCCAGGCGGAACTTGCCGGTCCGCTCGCCCGCCACGAACAGGGCCGAAGGCGACAGAAAGGTCCAGTTCAGGTCCTTTTCCTGCCGCAGCAGGTCGAGGAACTCGGCCCCCTTCGAGGCTTCGGCCTTGTACTGGGCCGGGAAGTTCGGGGTGGTCACCAGACGGACGCCGGGGGCCACTTCGAGGCTGCCGGCACCGCCGACCACGAGATAGCGGCCGGTCCCGGACGCCTTGGCCGCCCCGATCAGCTTGGCGGGGTAGCTGACCGAGAAATGGACGGAACTGATTGCGGCATCGTGGCCGGCCCACAGCGCGGCCAGGGCGGCCTCGTCGTTCACGTCGCCCTCCTTGGCGGTGACACCGGGCAGATCGGCGATCTTCTCCGGGTTGCGGGCGATGGCGGTGATGGCGTGGCCGCGGCGGGCGAGTTCCGCCGTGATGCGCGAGCCGGCCTGGCCGGACGCGCCGGCGATGGCGATCTTCATCTCAAGTCTCCAATTGAAGGTTTCCAATAGTGACTAGATAGCGAAATGGATGTAGGTGTGAAGAAGGCACTCTAGTCTCACCTGATTACGCCGGAGTAACCCCGATGAAAGCCGCCAGCCTGAAGCCGGACGCCTATGCCGCCAACTGCCCGACGCGCCAGATCCTCGACCGGGTCGGCGACAAATGGGCGGTGCTGATCCTGTTATTGCTGCGCAGCGAGCCGATGCGATTCAACCAGCTCCGCCGCGCCATCGAGGGCATTTCGCAGAAGATGCTGTCGCAGGTGCTGAAAAGCCTGGAGCGCGACGGCCTGCTGCGCCGCCGTGCGATCGCGACCGTTCCGGTCACCGTGGAATATTCGATCACGCCGCTCGGATCGACGCTCGCCGAAGCGGTCGATCCGCTACGCGATTGGGCCGAACAGAATCTGAAGGAAGTGCTGGCCGCGCAACGCCGCTACGATACGCAGCGCAAGGCACTGGCTGCCTGAAGGCACTGGCGTCAGTTGCGCAAGACAGGTGAGTTGATCGGGAGGAGCCTAGTACTGCCCGGCCTTGGCGAGCTCGACCTCGACGCGCAGCTCGATCTCGCCGAGCACGGCATCGAGGCCGGGATCGCCGGAGGATTCCTTCAGGTTCGCCGCCGCGCTGCGCAGCTGGCTCACGGTGGAGGGATCGAAATTGCCAGACAGCAGTCCGAGCTTGAGCGCGTCGAGCACGTCGAGCGCCCCCTTGCCGCGGGCCACCGAGCGCTTGCGGCGTTCGGTCGGGTCTTCGACGCCCTGCAGCGCGAGCAGCGCATCGAGGCTGGCGGCGGCCTTCGGCGCCGCACTGGAGCGGACCTCCTCCTGCGCGGTGGTCGCGTCCGGCAGCGAGAAGCCGCTCGACGAGGTCCGCCGCGTGGAGCTGGTCGACGTGCCAAGCGTGGTGCCGTTCGGTCCGTAGATGCGCATCGTGGTGATCCCGCAGGCCTGAATGCCGCGAGCATCGCTGTTTTATGGTTAACGGTGCGTAAACGACCCGGCAATTTCTGCCGCCACACGGCAGTTTCGCGCGCCCTGGCGAACCGGAGGCGAATGGCGCGCCGACAATTTCGATAAATATATCAATACATTGTGCCGATGAAGCGATGTGGCACGCCACTCGCATGGTTAATGGCGGATCGCCGTCATGGGAGTGTCGCGTGATCCGCGAGTTAGGTCTGAGGGGAGTTTGGGATGCCTGGCATCCGGATCGCGCGTTTATTCGGGATGGCCTGCGCCGCACTGCTGGCGCTGGCGGCGTCCGCCATGCCTGCGGCCGCGACGTCGCGGATCAAGGATCTCGCCAACATCGAGGGCGTGCGCCAGAACCAGCTGATCGGCTACGGCCTCGTGGTCGGCCTCAACGGCACCGGCGACACGCTGAACAACATCCCGTTCACCAAGCAGTCGCTGCAGGCGATGCTCGAGCGCATGGGCGTCAACATCCGCGGCGCCACCATCCGAACCGGCAACGTCGCCGCCGTGATGGTCACGGGCAATCTGCCGGCATTCGGCACCCAGGGCACGCGCATGGACGTCACCGTCTCCGCGCTCGGCGACGCCAAGGATCTGCGCGGCGGCACCCTGCTCGTCACCCCGCTGCTCGGCGCCGACGGCAATGTCTACGCGGTGGCGCAGGGATCGGTGGCGGTCGCCGGCTTCGCGGCCGAAGGCGCCGCGGCCAGCGTCGTCCGCGGCGTGCCGACGGTCGGCCGTATCGCCAACGGCGCCATCATCGAGCGCGAGATCGAGTTCGCGCTCAACCGCCTGCCCAATGTGCGCCTGGCGCTGCGCAACGCCGACTTCACCACTGCCAAACGCATCGCCGCCGCGGTCAACGACTATCTCGGCGTCAAGACCGCCGAGCCGATCGACCCCTCGACCGTGCAGCTCTCGATCCCGCCGGAGTTCAAGGGCAACGTCGTCGCCTTCCTGACCGAAATCGAGCAGCTGCAGGTCGACCCCGATCTCGCGGCGAAGATCGTGATCGACGAACGCTCCGGCGTCATCGTGATGGGCCGCGACGTCCGCGTCGCCACCGTTGCGGTGGCGCAAGGCAATCTCACCGTCTCGATCTCCGAAAGCCCCCAAGTCAGCCAACCCAATCCGCTGTCGCGCGGCCGAACCGTCGTGACGCCGCGCACCAGCGTCGGCGTCAGCGAGGACGGCAAGAAATTTGCGGTCGTCAAGGACGGCGTCTCGCTGCAGCAGCTCGTCGACGGCCTCAACGGCCTCGGCATCGGGCCGCGCGACCTGATCAGCATCCTGCAGGCGATCAAGGCCGCCGGCGCCATCGAAGCCGACATCGAGGTGATGTGATGGCGAGCCTGATCAACAGCACCACGGGCAGCATGCCGAACAAGGCGTTGATGCCGATGTTCAACGGCCGCCCCGATCCCGTGCTGCAGGACGCGATGAAGAAGGTGTCGCCGCAGCAGATCACCAAGGCGAAGGCGACCGCGACCGATTTCGAATCGATGTTCCTGAATTCGATGTTCTCGCAGATGACGACCGGCCTGAAGGGCGACGGCCCGTACGGCGACACCGTCGGCACCGGCGCCTGGCGGTCGATGCTGACCGACGAATATTCGAAGAATTTCGCCAAGGCCGGCGGCGTCGGCATTTCCAACGAGGTGTTCCGCTCGCTGATCCTGCAGCAGGCGAACAAGAGCTGATACGGTCCCAAGGAGAAGCGCGATGAACCAGCGTCCACCGCAGCGGCCAGCGCCCGCCCCCGCCGCGCGTCCCGTGACGTCGACGCCTCCGGACGTCGCGCGGCTCGCCAACGAGCTGACGGAAGTGATGAGCGGGCTGCTCGCCGTCATCGAGCAGGAGACCGAATTCGTCCGCGCCGGCAAGATCCGCGAAGGCATGCGGCTCGAGGCGCAAAAATCCGAGCTGTCGCGGCGCTACATGCTCGCGGTGGAGCACCTGAAATCGATGCAGAAGATGCTGTCGCAGACTGATCCTGAACTGCTCGCAACGCTGCGGCGTCATCACGAGACGTTCCGCGCCATGCTCCAGGTCAACTTGACGGTACTTGCGACCGCGCACGCCGTCTCCGAAGGGATCGTGCGCGGCGTCAATGCCGAGGTGCAGCGCCGCAACATCCCGAACACCTACACCGCAAGCGGACAGCGCGCCACGCCGGGCCCGCGCAACATGACGCCGATCGCGGTCAGCCGCACGCTCTGACGCGCATGCTTGCAATTTAGCTCAATTCGACGCGGCCGCGGCAGCGCGGCATTCAGCGTGTTTTCTAACACCGTATTGAGAGGTTCCCCGTAGAGTTGCGGATCGTGAGGGGTTGGGATTTGACTCAAGCAAACTAGTGCATGTGCACTACGAGGCTGCCATGAGTACAGATTTCAACATCAAGCCGGTGGGGGCACCGGTCGCGGCGCCGATGATCACTCCCGTGAGCGATGCGGCGCAGAAGGCGGTCAAGACCGAACTGCCGGCGAGCCAGAGCGTCACCGCTCCGGAGCCGAGCGTGCGCGTCACGATCGATCCCAACGCCGTCAACGCATCGATTTCAAATCAGGCGCCGTCGGTCACCGACCAGGTCATCATCGACCGCGACGCCCGCGCCGTGGTCTACCAGGTGGTCGACAATCGCACCAACCTGGTGGTGAGACAGTTTCCGGAAGAAGCCGTATTGCGCCGCCGCGCCTATTTCCACGCGCTCGATCTCAGCAAGGACGCGCCGACGCGGGCGCGCGCGACCGACCGCCGCGCATAAGCGCAGACCAACGCCCCGTCAGGTCTTCTGGGTGGCGTAGGCCTTGTCGAGATAGGTCGATCCGGTCGCCGGATCGGTGACGACATTGGCGATCAGCGCCGTCCCCTGCTGCACCAGCGAGAATTTGGTATCGCCGATCCGGAAGGCGCCGTCCTTGATCAGCACGTCCTGATACTTGCTGGTGCTATCGCTCTGATAGTGGACCTTGGCGCGGAAGCCCTCGACGTTCGACACCGAGATGTTGAACGATTTGTTGTTGGCGTATTTGCCGCTCCAGCTGCCCTCATAGAGCTTCGGATCGACAGCCACATAGGGCGTCTTTGACGGGACTGTCAGGCCGGCGGCCTTGTAGTTGGCCGACAGGATGCTCAACACGTCGGCCATATCGTGGGCTCCGTCCTGAACCGGGCGATCAGCCGCGGCCCGAGAGGCCGGCGGCGATGTTGCAGTTGATGTCGATCAGCGACTTCAGCTTCGCCGGGTCCGGATTCATCTGGATGTCGATGGTCTGCTTCATCACGAACACGCTGATGTTGGCGATGTTCTGACGCACCTCGAGCGGCTGCGGATTGTCGTCGCCCTCTGCCGCGCTGAGGAAGATCGACCACAGGCGGCGATTGAACAGCAACGCATGATCGAGCGCCTTGTCGAGGCCGTTCCAGTTCGCCTGAACTTCCTGCAGCTGCCGCGCAGCCTTCAACAGCGCCTGCGCCTCGATTTCACGTGGGGACGCCGTCGTGGTGGACGTGCGGGCGTAGGCCTGGGCTGCATTCGACATTAATGACCTCGATGGGATGCGGATTTCTCGAGCCGCGGGGACGCAATTCTAGCGCCCGATATTTATGCATCGGCCGCCTTTAAATATGGTTAGCAGGCGTTACGAAATGCGTCGTTCTGACGGCATGGATAGATACCGTAATATCCCGGAGACAAAAGAAAACGGCGGGGTTTCCCCCGCCGTTCCCTGTGTGCTTGTCGCGCTTAGCGGAGCAGCTGCAGCACGCTCTGCTGGCTCTGGTTGGCGAGCGCCAGCGCGGAGACCGCGATCGACTGGCGGGTCGACAGCGCCTGGCTGTTGGCCGCTTCCTCGTTGGTGTCGGCCAGCGTCAGGTTCGACGAACCGGTCTGCAGTACGTTGATCAGGTTCTTCGAGAAGTCCTGACGGATCTGCACGATCGAGAGGTTCGAGCCCAGCGTCGAGGCTTCGCTGCGCAACGAGGAGCTCGCCGTGCCCAGCGCCGTCAGCACCTTGTTCGCCGAGTTGTTGTCGAGGAAGTCGGTGCCCGCGGTCAGCGAGTTCAGGCCGAGGCCGGCGGCATTGAAGGTGACGCCGGTGATGCTGAGCGTGGACTTGCCGGTCTCGTTGAAGGTCAGCTTCAGGCTGTCGCCGTTCAACAGGTTGATGCCGTTGAACGACGCGTCCTGCGCCGTGGTCGTGATCTGCGCGATGGTGTTGTTGTACTGCGTCACCAGGGCGGCGCGAGCCGACTGCGAGGCCGAGTCGGCAACCGGAGCCGTGCCGGCCGCGCTGAACGTCGCGGTACCGCCGCCGGTGTTGGTGAAGGTCACCGCACCGATCGTCGAGGACGCCGCGTCGTTGGTCGTGGAGATGACGAGCTTGTTGGAGCTGTCCAGCGTCGCCGTCAGGTTGCTCGCCGCCAGCGACGAGTTCAGCTGCGCCAGCGAGTTGCTGGCCCCGAAGGTGAAGGTGAAGGCGGGCTGGCCGGCCGACGCCGCGATCGACAGCACGTCGCCGCTCTTGATGGTGGTGCCGTCGACGAGGTTGGCGGAGGTGCCGCCGAGCGCCGCGTTGGAGGTGACCTGCGACCTCGTGGTGTAGCCGGTCGGGCTCTGCAGTACCTGGTTGGCGATCGACTTCGCGGTATCGACCAGCTTCTGCAGCGAGGTGATGCCGGTGTTGGCAGCCTGCAGCACCTGCACACCGTTGCCGATGCCGTCGAGCAGGTTGTTGATGTCGCTGGCGCGGTTGTCGAGCGACTGTGCGGTGAAGAAGTTGGTCGGGTTGTCGAGCGCCGTATTGACCTTCTTGCCGGTGGCAAGACGGTTCTGCGTGGTGGAGAGCAGATCGGCGGTGGACTGGAGGGAGAGGAGGTTCTGACGAACGGAGGAGGAGAGAATGATATCGGACATTTTCATACCTTTCTGGTGTGAAACTGAGGAAAAAGCCGCGCCAATCCTTTCTGATCGGGCGGATGAGCCGATCCTGCGGTCAAGCCGCCAAGGAAAAAGAAATCTCCAGCACGGCATTTGAGACGAATGCCGAAGAATAAAATTGTCGCTATTGGGCGAAGTTCGCCGCGAAAACTACTGAGACAATTGCCGATTCCGGACGAGCGGCGACACCCGCGCCCGCCCTCTGTTTACGAAGCATTAACCATCATGGGAAAGGATCGCTGTCGCATCGGCACCTAGCCGCATCGGCGGCTGCTAAGCAGTGCCGAACACAATTTCGTTCCGCTAGCGACGACATCGCGCGACTGCCGGCAAAGGAGAACGGTCATGGCCCTGAAGGTCGAACTCAAACCGAACGAGCGCATCATCGTCGGCAATTGCGTGATCACCAACACCGATCAGCGGGCCCGCCTTTTGATCGACGGTGATCGGATTCCGATCCTGCGCGAGAAGGATATCCTGACGCCGGAGACCGCGGACACGCCGGCGAAGCTGATCTATCTGGCCGTGCAGCTGATGTATCTGTCGCCGGATCCGATGGCGCACCACCCGACCTATTTCAGCCTGGTGCGCGACATCATCACCGCGACGCCGAGCGCCTGGCCGTTCATCGAAAGCGTCAACAATTTCATCCTCAACGGCGATCTCTATCATGCGTTGAAGGAATCCAAGAAGCTGATCGCGCATGAGGAGAAGCTGCTGGAAAGCGCGCGCAGTCAGCAGAACGCCAATCAGGACGACACCCGCAAGAGCGCGTAGAGCATGATCCGGAAAAGTGCGAAGCGGTTTTCGAAAAGATCATGCACAAACAAAGAGCTAAAGCGCGATGATGATTCATAATCTCATCGCGCTTTAGACTCCCCTCACCGAAACCAAAAAGGCCTCCGCGAGGAGGCCTTCTTGCTGTCCATGGATGCCGCGCCGCGCGATCAGCTGATCGGCAGATATTTCAGCAGCGTGGTCTGATACAGCATCGACGTCGTCTGGTACGACGCCTGCAGGCTGGTCTGCAGCGCCAGGATCTTGGTCGCGACCTCGTCCTGATTGACGCCCTCGACCGAGTCGAGCATCGTTTCCGCCATGCCCTTGAGCTGGGTCTGACGATCGGTGGCCGCCTTGGTTGCCGTCTGGGCGCCGGCGAATTCCGCCTGCACGTCCTGGATCTGCTGCTGACCGTTCTGCGGGGCGAGGTTGGCGCTGACGCGCTGCGCCAGCGCCGTCACCTGCTGGCTCGCATTCGGATTGCTGGCATTGGTGGTAACAGCGGCATACACCGCGACGTTCTGCAACAGATAGCGGAAGGCCTGCTCGTTGGCGCGCGCGCCATACTGCACGGTGATCGATTGATCGACCTGTGCGACGGCTGTGCCGCGCGCCGATCCCGGGCCGTTCTCGCCTGTGTACCAGTAGACGGTGTTGACCGGCGTGCCCGCGACCAGGTTGGTCGCGGTGTCGAATGGCGGCCCTCCGACTCTGAGCGGCGCCGGCGTCGCGGTCGTATTGTTGGCGATGCCAAGCGCGCCGAGCGCTGCCGCATTGGAGCTCGAGATCGACAGGCTCTCGCCGTCAGCGCCATGCAGCGTGATCGCACCATTGCTGATGGTCGACGGGTTCTTGGTGCCGCTGATCTGGTCGATCTTCGCCATCAGCGTCTGCACGCTGTCGGTGACGTTGAGCTGGTTGCCGGTGGCGCCCGAGGCAACGAAGGTAATCGGGGTGCCGTTCACCGTGATGGTGTCACCGGCCGCGAAGCTCGTGGACAGCGAGTCGGTGCCGGCTGCACCCGAAAGCGCCGTGGCACCGCTGATCGGCGCCGGCGGCGTGTTGTGGTTGTTGACGGCGGCGCCCGAGACGGTCGCGACCGGATTGAAGAAGTTGTTGGACGCCGCGATCGCGGAGGCCGCGACCAGCGAGGTGTCGCTCAACGTCTTGATCGACGAGGTCAGCGTCGACTGCAGGTTGGCGGTCGTCGCCGCAGTGTCGGCGCCGATCAGGAAGGAGCCCGCGGGCGGCGGGTTCGTCGTCGTCGCCGTCAACTCGATCGCATCGGTGGTGCCGTCGGGCAGCGTGAAGTTGAACTTGATCTTGTCGCCATCTTTCGGATTGACGGCGCCGAGATCGACCGAGGTCGACTTCGGCGTGCCGGTCGGCTGTGTCACGGTGGCGCCGGTCAATGACGACTGGACCGACAGAAGCTTGAGGCCGAACGGCGAGCCGTCCTCGGCGACGCTTGTCACCGTCATGGTCGCCGGCGGCGACGAGACGCTCAGCCGCCCCATCCCGTTACTGCCCTGATCGGCCTGCTTGCGCTCATTGATGAGCTGGGTTAGGCCGGCCTGGGTTGCCGTGCCCTTGAGCATCGTGTCGGCGGACACCGTGGCCGGGGTATCCATCGCGCGGCCGGAAAACAGGTAGCGGTCACCCGACTGGCTGTTCAGCATCGCGACCGCATTGGCGAAGGCCGCTTGCGCCGTGATCTGCCCCGAAGTCTGGCCGCTGTCGTTGAGCGTCAGCGTCGCCGTCGTCGCGGAATTCTTCACCTGGGTGCCGACGTCGGACAGCCCCTGCAAAGTGAGGTTGGCGACGCTCAGGCGCGTGTTGAGGTTGGTGGCCGTGTCGGAGAACGCATTGATGCCACTGATCTGCGCGCGCAGGCTGAGCGCAAAGCCGCGATCGAGCCCCTGCCCCGCGTAGGTCGTCGAGACCTTGCCGGTCGCAAGCTGCGTCGTCAGGTCGTTGAGCTGATTGCGCAGGTTGAGGATCGTGGTGCCGATATAGGAAGTTCTGCCGCTTACGCCGTCGATCGACATGTTACCCTCACGTGAGCTGCAGCAGCGCGTCGTACATCTGCTTGATCGACGACATCACGCGCGCATTGGCGGAATAGGCGTTCTGCAGCGAAAGCAGATGCGCCATCTCCTCGTCCATGTTGACGCCGGAGGTCGAGTCCATCTTGGTCTGCAGCGTGTTCAGCACGACGTCCTGGCCGTCGGCCAGTTGCTTGGCGGCGGTCGCCGACTCGCCCTGCTGGCTGATGAACTGCTTGGCGAAGTTCAGCAGCGTGCCGGTGAACGGCGCGCCCGTGGTGCCAAGGCCGGTCTGCGGCGAATAGCTGTACGAGGCGTTCGACAGCTGGTTCAGGATCAGGTTGGCGCGCGTGGTGTCGCCGGCCGGGGTCTGCGGATTGGTCGAATAGATGACCATGCGCGAGGGATCGCCGACCAGCGCGGTGTTGACGCTGATCCGCGCGGCAAGGCCGGTGGTCTGCGAGCCGTTCGCGGTGATCGCGCCGGTGTAGAGCCCGCCATTGTCGGTGAACAGCGGAAGCTGCGGATCGCCCGATGTCAGCGACGAGACGGTTGACGTGACCGACGCCGCGGTCACGTCGGCCTTGTTGGCCGCGCCGTCGTCGAGCACGCGCAGCGTCGATCCGGACGGATTGGAGAACTGCAGGCCGGTTCCGCCGAGCGCCCCGTTGAGCTGCGACAGCACCGAGCTCATGCCGCCGGAGAAATCCACTCCCAGGACCTCGTCGTTCGGATCGACGGTCGCGGTGTTGCTCAGTGGCAGCACGCTCGGATCGTCGACGCGGACGATCGACAGATTGTGCGTGAGGCCTGTGGTGTTGTCCTTGTAGGAGACGTGGATGGTATTGCCGCTCTGCAGTCCCGAGAGGTCGAGGTCGAAGCCGGACTGCGCCCCCGCCGTCGCGGCAGTGCCGGCGGTCGTCTTGTCCGACAGCGCGCTCGACATCGCGGCGGCGAACTGCTCGATCTGCGTCTGCGCCTGCGCCAGCGTGTTGTCGCGCAGCTCGAGATAGGCTGCGATCTTGCCGGAGCGGATCGAGTTGGTCGACACCATGTCGTAGGTGCCGCCATGCGGGAACGTGATGGTGATGGTGCCGACGGTGCTCTTGGTCGGATCGGTATTGTACAGCGTGTTGGGCGTCATCGTGCCCTGGGCGTTGAAGCTGAGCGCCGCCGCCTCGGTGCCGACCAGCTGCACGCCGGAATTGGTGAACACGGTCACCTGGTTCTGGCTGTTGGTGACGGTGCGGATGTCCATCAGCTGCGAAAGCTGCGTGACATAGCGATCGCGCTGATCGAGCAAGGCCGCGGTCGACGCGTCGGCCGTGCAGCCATTGGCCTGCAGCTGGACATTGAGACGTGCGATCTGCTGCAGCGCGTTGTTGGCGGTGTTGATGGAGTCGCTGATGCCGGCCTCGGCGTTGGCGCGCAGCGTCTGGATGCCCTGCGAGGTCGCGTTGAGCTGCTGCGCCATCGATTGCGCGGCATTGACGACGCCGATGCGGGCCGATTGCGATTCCGGGCTGGTCGACAAGCCCTGGACCGCGGTCAGGAATTTGTTGTAGGCGTCCTCGATCGTGCCGGTGGAGTCCGGATTGCCGTACACACCCTGCAGATTGGAAAGGAAATCCGAGCGGACGTCGGCGTAGGCCGCTCCCGAGGTCTCGGTGCGCAGCTGGGTCTGCAGGAATTCGTCGAGCTGGCGGTTGACGCCGGTGATGAGGACGCTCGATCCGTACTGGCCGGTGGTGCCGGTGACCTGGTTGAGCGTCTTCCTGACGTAGCCGGGCGTCTCCGCGTTGGCGACGTTCGACGACACGAGCGAGAGCGAGGCCTGCGTGGCGCGCAGGCCCGACATCGCGGTGGAAAGGGCTTGGCCCAAACCCATGATCTGTACTCGCCTTTACTGCTTCGCACGTGCATCGTCGATGCGATCAGCGCACGACGTTCAGGAGATCCTGCACCATTGAATTGGTTGTGGTGATGACCTTGGTGTTCGCCGAATAGGCCTGCTGGGTCACGATCAGCTTGGTGAACTCGTCGGCGATATCGGTGTTCGAGCTCTCGAGCGACGAACCGACGATGGTGCTGCCGCCCTTGCCGAACAGCGCGCCACCGGACTCGTCGGTCGCCTCGAACGCACCGCCGTCGATGCGCTTGAGGAAGTTGGTGCCGTTGAAGGTCGCCACCGAGATCTCGGCGAGGTCGATGTTGCGGCCGTTGGTGTAGTTGCCGACGATGCGGCCGTTGGTCGAAACGCTGACCGACTGCAGCTGGCCGGCGGGAAAGCCGTCCTGCTGGATCTGGTTGACCTGGACGTTGCCGTTGGCGTCCGCGAACTGGGTCACGCCGCCGGAGCCGAAATTGATCACGGGGTTGCCGAGCGACACGCCGTTGACGACCGCATTGTTGAGCGCCACCGAGGAGATCGCCGGCGACATCTGGCCGTTCGAGGCGAAGGTGAAGTTGATGTTGGCGTTCTGCCAGGAGACCTGCGTGCCGGTCGCATTGGGATTGACCTGATAGAACAGGTTCCAGGTATCGGTATGCCCGGAGCCCAGCGAGGAGCTGTCGGTCTTGGCCCAGCGGAATTGCAGGTTCACCGGCGCACCCGACACGTCGTAGGCCGTGACCGCGCCGCCCGAGACGGATTCGTTCAGGAAGGTCGAGTTGTCGTTGCCGACGACCTGGCCGGTGCCGACCGTTCCGCCGCCGCCGCGGTTCGCAACGGCCGAGCCGGTGAAGCCGAGCGCCGCGAAGGCTGCGGTGTTCGAGCTCGTTACGTTGAGATCGGCCGCGGTGCCGGAGTGCATCGTGATCGAACCGTTGCTGGCAATCGTCGACGAGATCCCGGAGGCAGTGATCGTGTCGATCTTGTTGAGCAGCGTCCCGATCGTGTCGGTGATATTGAGCTGGTTGCCGGTGGCGCCCGAGGCGACAAAGGTCAGGACGGTGCCGTTGACCGTGATGGTGTCGCCCGCCACGAAATTGGAGGCGATCGAGTTGCTGGGCGCGGTACCGTTCAGCGCGGTGGCGAGGGTATTGGCCACCGACGGCGTCGCCTTGTTGTTTTGTGCGGTGCCAGTGACGGAGGAGTCGGTCGGGGGCGCGGCCGGCGTACCGATCACCAGCGGGTTGTGACCGGCACTGAACGCGCCCGGCCGCAGCAACTCGGAGCCGGGAACCGAGGTGTCGTGCGCGGTGGTCAGGGGGTAGGAAGCGAGGTTGGCGCGATAGTCGATCTTGGTGGTCTGCTGCGCCGGCAGGAAATCGTTCTTGAATTGCAGCACCTGCGGCGAAGAGCCGGCGGGGTTGCCGGTAGTCGGATCGATCGGCACGCCCTCGAGGTAATAGCCGGCGCCGTTGACCAGATAGCCGTCCTTGTTGAGCTGGAAATCGCCGCGGCGGGTGTAGCGGTCGACGCCGTCGAACACCGGCGCACCGTCGGTGAAGCTGCCGGGCTTTTGCACCGCGAAGAAGCCGTTGCCGTTGATCGCCATGAAGGTCGCGACCGATGCCGACTGCACGTCGCCCTGCACCGAGTTGGTCGAGCGCGACTGCGCGGTGACACCGCCGGCGAGCTGCGCCGTCAGCGCGGTCTGCGGGACGAGGTCGAGGAACGAGGTATCGATGCGCTTGAAGGCGGTGGTCTGCGAGTTGGCGATGTTGCCGGAGATGTTTTCGAGCGCGTACGACCCTGCGCGCAAGCCACCGACCGCCGTCGTAAGAGCGCCGAAGATACCCATGACATGTTCTCCAATTCGATTCCCGGCGGCTGGCAATCACAAGAGTGGCCGCATCGGCGGAGCATGTCGCAAGGGTCGTGCCAGGAAACGAATCGTAACAAAATCATGCGCTTGAAAAAAAAGCCCCGGCCGTTTAACCGGGGCACAATTGCCGGGCAGGCAACAATTGCCGGGACGGAGCGCCGTTCCGACCGCGCTCTTTCGTTATAGTTTGACGCGTTTTCTCGACGCGAACCGGCAGCCACTTCGCTTGAAAACGCTATGGCCCGTCAGGTCGCCGACGGCGCCGCCGGGTGAAATACCAGCGCAAAGCCATCCATGCAGTAGCGCAGCCCGGTCGGCTTCGGGCCGTCGTCGAAGACGTGGCCGAGATGGCCCCCGCATCGGCGGCAATGCACCTCGGTGCGCGCCATCCCGAAGGTGCGGTCGGTCGTGGTGCCGACCGCATTCTCCAGCGGCTTCCAGAAGCTCGGCCAGCCGGTGCCGCTCTCATATTTGGTCTCGGACGAGAACAGCGGCAGGTCGCAGCCGGCGCAGGCGAAGGTGCCCTTGCGGTGCTCCTTGAGCAGCGGGCTCGATCCCGGCCGCTCGGTGCCTTCCTTGCGCAGGATCTCATATTGCTGCGGCGTCAGCTGCGCGCGCCATTCGGCATCGGTCTTCTCGATCTCGAATTTCTCGGCGGCCTGCGCCGGCGAGGCGCGCAGCCAGCGGAAGGCGGCAAGGCCGAACAGGCCGGCGACGGAAGCAAGCAGGATACGGCGATCGAACATCAATCATCTCCGTTTGCGGAGGGCCCAAGGTACGTGCCCACGGTTCGTTACCAGGTACGAACACCGCCCTCCGACGTTACATCCGCCCGTCGGATATCTGCTCACTTTCTTGCGAGGCGGGAGGATGCGGCTCCTCGGCCGGCAGGGTTGCGGGTGGCGGCATTGGCCGCGCCACGGGCACCGGCGGACGGCGCGGCGCCGGCCCCCTGGTTCCCGCCTTGAAATTGGCCTCGGCCAGCCGCGCCTCGCGGAGGCGTTCCTTCGCACGTGCACCCTCGCGGTAGCGCGCCAGGACGCCCGCGGCGGACGAGGCTCCCCTCGCCCACAAGCCGATGAAATGACCGGCAACCCGGCCGGTGGTACCGCCGGCCCAGACCAGCTCGAATGGCGAAAACAGCCGCCAGCGGTCGTCGCCCCACAGGATGCTGCGCGCGATCAACTGTCCGGCGAGCGCCGAGGTATTGAGCCCCTGCCGGCCAAAGCCGCTCGCCACCCACAGCCCTCTGCGCAACTGCCCGATCTGCGGCATGCCGTGCACGGTGACGCCGACCGCGCCGCCGAACATCTCCGCGATCGGAACCTTGCCGAGCTGCGGAAACACCGTGGCGATGCGGCGCTGCACCGCCGCGCCAAGGCGCTGCGGCCGCGCGTTCCAGGTGGTTTCCGGACTGGCCCACAACAGACGATCGGCATCGACGATGCGGAAATGGTCGATGCCGTCGCTGTCGGCGACCGAGCCGGAAAACGCGATGGTCTCCGAAAGCCGTTCCCCGAGCGGCTCGGTCAGCGCCGCATAGCGCCACACCGGTAGCAGCGTGTCGGACAAGCGCTTCAGCGGCGCACCGAGATGGATATTGCCGGCGAGGACAATATGGTTGGCGCGCAGCCGCGCCGTCGGCGTCACGATGCGTTTGCGGATGCCGGAAAAATCGATGCTGACGACCGGCGTCTCCTCGAAGATCCGCACGCCCGCCCGGGTCGCCAGCGCGGCGAGGCCGTGCACATATTTCCGGCCATCGATCTGGAACGCCTTCGGATAATAGATGCCGTGGAAATAGCGGCCGGTCTTCAGCACGCTGCGCACACGATCGACCTGCCAGCCTTCGACCTCGGTCGCAAAATCCACACCCAGCGTCTGCAGCCGGCTGATCAGCGCCTCGCCTACATCGACATTGGATACTTCGAGCGCGCCATCGCTCGGGCTGATGCCCGGGATCAGATCCTCGGTTGCGGTGGCGCGGACATAGTCGGCGCCCTCCTTCGACAGCGCCCACAATTCACGGGCGTCGTCGAGGCCGACACGCTCGATCACATCTGACATCGGCAGGCCGAAGCCCGGCATCACGGTGCCGAGATGGTGGCCGGAGGCGTTCCAGCCGACCTGGCGGCCCTCGAGCACGGCAACGCTCGCGCCGAGCCGCGCCGCCTCGCGCGCCACGGTCAGGCCGGCCAGCCCCGCTCCGACCACGCAGATGTCGACGTCGAGGTCGAATGCCAGACGGTCGCGGAACGGCGATGCCGCCTCGTCAGGGCCGTCCGCCGCACTTGTGGAAGTCTCGCTCATGGCGTTTCTTACGAACCGCTGCGGCGCTTGTCACCTTGTCCGGGGCATGAGCCTGTAGAATTAATGCGACCAGACCGAATCGAGAATGGAAGTCCATGCGCCGTTTGCTGCTGCTGCGTCACGCCAAAACCCAAACCGACGCGCCTT
This sequence comes from Bradyrhizobium septentrionale, assembly GCF_011516645.4. Lineage (NCBI taxonomy): Bacteria > Pseudomonadati > Pseudomonadota > Alphaproteobacteria > Hyphomicrobiales > Nitrobacteraceae > Bradyrhizobium > Bradyrhizobium septentrionale. The sequence continues at coordinate 9,348,196 of NZ_CP088285.1, forward strand.
CGGGGCAGGACCAGGACCGCCGTCTCGACGAGCGCGGCCACCGCGATGCGGCGGAGATCGGCGGCTGGATCGCCCGACACCCGCCCCTGCCCAACCTGGCGCTGGTGTCGCCGGCAGTCCGCACCACGCAGACCTGGGAGATCGTGCGCGAGGCGCTGAAGGGTGCTGGAGCTGCGCCGAAGGTCGAATTCGTGCCGGACCTCTACGGCGCCGATCCGGCACAACTGCTGACCGCGATCCGGATGGCCTCGGTCACCGATCCGAAGCGGCTGATGCTGATCGGCCATAACCCCGGCATGCACGAGCTCGCGCTGACGCTGACCGGCAGCGGTGACGAGGCCGCGAAGCGCGCGCTCAGCGACAATCTGCCGACCTCGGGGCTCGCCGTCTTCGACTTCGCAACCGACGACTGGAACGACGTCTCGTTCCGGCGCGGCAAGCTCGTCCTGTTCGTCAGCCCTAAACTGTTGAAGCAGGCCTCGCGCGGCTGACGCGTGCGGACAGCGCCGCTCTGCCATGCTATATTGCTGTCGGCGCGACAGGGGGACCGGTTCGCGGCGACACGACAAGTTGCTTCAAGAAAAAGAAGGCGCGCGTCCCGGCACGGGGACCAAACGGCTCCAGACCAATCGCGGACAGGAGGCGCAGATGTATAGGTCCATTCTCGTTCCGATCGACCTCTCCGATACCGATCTGGCGAAGCCAGCGATCGCAACCGCTGCGACGCTGTCGCAGACATGGAACGGCTCGGTGCGCCTGCTCAACGTGCTGCCGATGACGCCGGTGATGCTCGCCGAATATGTGCCGGCGGATTTCGACAGCCAGCAGCGCGAAACGTCGGAAGAGGCGCTCGCGATCGTGGCGCGCGAATCCGGCATCGCACCCGAGCGCATCTCGGGCGTGGTCCGCCAGGGCGGCATCTATCACGAGATCCTCGAGGAGGCCGCGATCATGAAGGCCGACCTGATCGTGATGACCTCGCACCGCCCGGCGATGCGCACCTACTTCCTCGGCTCAAATGCCGGACACGTCGTGCGCTACGCCAAATGCTCGGTGCTGGTGGTGCGGCACTAGGCTAGACAAAAACTCGAAAACAACCCCATGCACAGTAGGGATTGGGGCCACTATAGTCTCAGCGCCGCACCACGCGGCGGCTCACCGGACCCGCACCAGCTCAAGGTCGAGATCGCCGGCGACGGCGGGCTCGATCTGGCAGCGCGAAATTCCGATATCGCGCAGCGTCCGGTCATCGAGCTGGCGCAGCGTCTTGATCGCCTCGCGGCGCACCCAGTGGGTCGCGAGTGCATCGCCCCACGTTCGGAGCAATCGGAGCAATCCGCCCAGCATGCTGGACCGCGCGGGCGGTGACGCGGCTGAGGATATCGTCGTCATTGTCATCTCCTTCGATGCTCCTACAGCAAGGCTATGCCGTTGACGCAGATGCCGTTTTGGCGCCTGCGCCGTCGTCACCTCGGATTGCTTGCGCGCTCCTCGGTACAATCAGGGGCTTGTTCCCTCTTCAATGATCCGGTACATTGCTCGGAGCAAGTAAAACATTGCTCTCGGTGCAATAATGTCGCGATTCGAGTACCTGAAACTGGCGGATACGGTGGCCGCCGAGATCGCCAGCGGCGCGCTCAAGGCGGGCGACCGCCTGCCGCCGCAACGCCATTTCGCCTATGACCGCAACATCGCCGTCTCGACCGCGAGCCGGGTCTATACCGAGCTGTTGCGGCGCGGATTGGTGGTCGGCGAAGTCGGCCGCGGCACCTTCGTGTCCGGCGAGGCGCGGCGCGGCAGCGCGGCCCCGACCGAGCCGCGCGGCGCCCGCATCGACCTCGAATTCAACTATCCGCTGCTGCCGCATCAGGCGACGATGATCGCCAAGAGCCTCGAAGGGCTCGAACGGCCCGAGGTGCTCGAAGGCGCGCTGCGGCCGGCCACCAGCTTCGGCACACGGGCGGCGCGGACCATTTCCGCGGAATTCCTCGCGCGCAAGAGCTGGGCGCCGAATCCCGACCAGATCGTGTTCACCGCCAACGGTCGGCAATGCATCGCCGCCGCGCTCGCCGCCGTCGTGCCGCCCGGCGGACGCTGCGGCGTCGAGGCGCTGACCTATCCGTTCGTGAAGGGCATTGCCGCACGGCTCGGCATCGCACTGGTGCCGCTCGCGATGGACGAGCATGGCGTGCGCCCGGACGGCGTGCAGAAGGCGCACCGCGAGGCGCATCTGTCCGCGCTCTACATCCAGCCCACGATCCAGAACCCGCTCAGCATCACGATGCCGGCCGAACGGCGCGCCGAGCTGCTGCGCGTGACCGAGAAGCTCGGCCTCGTCGTCATCGAGGACGGCGTCTACGGTTTCCTCGACGACCAGGTGCCGCTGGCCGCGCTCGCGCCCGACAGCTGCATCCTGCTCGACAGCCTCTCGAAGAAGGTGGCGCCGGGCCTCGCGCTCGGCTTCATCGTCTCGCCGCCGCGGCTGCGCGAGAGCATCATGGCCGCGGTGCGCTCCGGCGGCTGGACGGCGTCGGGTTACGCCTTCGCCGCCGGGCAGCGGCTGATGGCCGACGGCACCGCCGCCGAATTGTCACGGCTGAAGCGGATCGACGCCGGCCGCCGCCAGCAGCTGGCGGCGAAATATCTGGCCGACTTCGAGATCCAGACCAACCCAAAATCCTATCACCTCTGGCTGACCCTGCCGCCGCATTGGCGCTCGCAGACCCTGGTCGCCGCCGCGGCGCGCCGCGACATCGCGCTGACGCCGTCAACGACCTTCGCCGCCACGCCGGGACACGCGCCCAATGCGGTACGGCTCGCGCTGGCCGCGCCGCCGCTGGAGCAGCTCGAGCTCGGCCTGCGGACACTGGCAGGAATGCTCGGCGCGACCGAAGAGGATTTTGATTCGACGGAGTAAACGCGACGATGTCGCGGTTCATCACGCTTGATTGCGGGGTCGCTTCGGCAGCAGAGCATCGGGCAATCGATCGAAGCTGTAGCGCCGCGGCCGGTTGCGGGTGACGAAGCCGCCGACCTGCCAGGCGAACAGCGCGGCAAAGCCGACCAGGAACAGCGCGCCCATCCAGTTCGATGTCAGCAGCGCCATCAGCAACAATCCGATCATTGCCACCGCAAGGCACGCCAGCAACGCCAGCGCGGCGGTGTAGGTCTTCGGCCCGAGACCTCCGACCAGCCTGGCCGTGCTGCCCGCGGCCTGCATCCGGCGATGCAGATCGACGATGAAGACGCGATACAGATCTCCCTGCGGCGCGACCAGCGTCGCGGTCTGCCAGGTGGTCGAGAGGACCGCAATCCGTCCTCCTTTGGCATTGTCGATGTCGGCGCGAAATCGCTGCTGCTGCATCGAGACCGGGCGATAGGACAGTTTCACGGCGGAAATGTCGGCGTAGTCCCACACGCCAGACCTGCCGGCGATCCGCCACGCCAGCCCGTCCTCGGTCAGCTCGAACTGGTGCGCCGAGCCGACCAATGAGGCCTTATAGGCATAGCGCACGGCTGAGCCCTCGCCTGCCTCCGACCGATCCTGCAACGTTGTTGGCAATCCGCCGTTCCACCCGTTCATGCACGCGCTAGATTCTTTGCTTGAGCATGATCTTTTCGGAAAACCGGTTTCCACTTTTCCGGATCATGCTCTAGCTTGCGCGAAGCGTCATGCCTATCCTACAAGCGAGCCATGCCCGAGACGACCTATTTTCCGCGTTACCTCATCCTCGGCGGCGCGATGATATCAGGCGTGCTGCTGGCGCTTGCCGTGCATATGCTCGGCGCGCGTTACGGGCTCGATCTCGGCGGCCTGTGGCGCTCCGATACCCACGAGTTCATGCCGGCAGGTGCTGCGATTGCGTGGTGGCTGATCGCGAGCGTCGGGTTTTCGGGGGGCTACTTCACCGCCAATCTGATGCACAGCGCGGTGGCCGGCCAGATTCCGCAGCGGATGCGGCAATTCCTGATCGTCGTCGGCGTGCTGATGCTGGCGGGCGCCGGCCAGGCCGCGGCGGCGCCGAGCACGGTCTCGACCATCTCCGCCGTGCTGGCCGGCCTCGCCGCGCTGTGCCTCGGCGCCGTCATGGCGTTTTGCGGCGCCTATTTTGCACTGCGCAAGAGCTAGAGCGTTTTCGAGCGAAGTGGATGCCGGTTCGCGTAAAGAAAACGCGTCCAAACAAGAAGCCAGCGTCCTCGCCGTCGTTGATCAAGCCACCGATCGTTCCGGCAGCCTGCGCAGCAGCATCTTGGCGACATCAGCCGCCGGCCGCGGCGGGCTGAACAGATAGCCCTGCGCCTGCGTGCAGCCCTCCTGCCGCAGCAGGTCGAACTGGGTGTCGGTTTCGACACCCTCGGCCGTGGTGACGATGCCGAGACTCTTGCCGAGGCCGGTGACCGCGCGCACGATCGCCATCGAGTCCTCGCGCGTCGCAAGGTCCGTCACGAAGGAACGGTCGATCTTGATCTTGTCGAACGGGAAGCTGCGCAGATAGCTCAGCGAGGAGTAGCCGGTGCCGAAATCGTCGAGCGAGATGCGGACACCGAAACCACGCAGCTCGTGCAGCACCGCAAGCGTCGCCTCGCTGTTCTGCAGCAGCACCGATTCGGTGATCTCGAGCTCAAGCCGATCCGCCGACAGGCAGGATGCTTCCAGCGCCGCCTTCACCGACGACACCAGGTTCGGATTCTTGAACTGCACCGGAGACAGGTTGACGGCGACCGCGATGTCCTTGGGCCAGCCTGCGGCATCGGCGCAGGCCTTGCGCAGCACGATGTCGCCAAGCGGAACGATCAACCCGGTTTCCTCGGCGACCGGAATGAAATTGTTGGGCGCGATCAGGCCGCGCAGCGAATGGTTCCAGCGCGCCAGCGCCTCGAAGGCGACCACCTGATCGCCCACGACATCGCGGATCGGCTGGTAATAGACCTCGAACTCGTCGCGCTCGAGCGCGAGCCGCAGGTCGCGCTCCAGCAGGCGGCGCGCCTGCGCGCGCGCATCCATCCCGGTCTCGAAGAACCGGTAGGTGCCGCGGCCGTCGGCCTTGGCGCGGTACAGCGCCAGATCGGCCTTTTGCAGCAGTTCGTCGGGACCCTTGCCGTCTTCGGGTGCGAGCGAGATGCCGATGCTGACGCCGATCACGAGCTGATGGCCGCCGATCTCGTAGGGCGCGGCGATCCGCTCGACCACGAGACTTGCGAGCTGCGACACCACTGATGGTTCGCAGTTGCTGCAGAACTGCACGATGGCGAATTCGTCGCCACCGAGCCGAGCCACGGTGTCATGCTCGGTCACGCATTCGCCGAGCCGCCGCGCGACCTCGCGCAGCAGCGCGTCGCCGATCGGATGCCCAAGCGTGTCGTTGATCTCCTTGAAATGATCGAGGTCGAGGCAGAGCACCGCGAGCTGGTCGGAGCGCTTGGCCAATCTCGAGGCCTTCTCGAGCTGCTCGCGGAACAGCGTCCGGTTCGGCAGGTTGGTCAGCGCGTCATGCCGCGCCATGTGCGAGATCTGTTCCTGGGCCTGCTGCCATTCAGTGATGTCTTCGAAGGTTGCGACCCAGCCGCCGCCCTTCATCGGCTGGTCGACCACGCGGATCGCGCGGTCATTGCGGCTGACGATCCGCGTCGCGCTTTGGCCGGCCTTTGCCTCGGCAACGAGAGCATCGCAGAACTCCTCGGGATCGCCGTCCCACTCGCCGATGGAATGCAGGTCCTGCAAGACGTCGATCAGCAGGCGTCCCTTGAGCGGCACGCGGTTGCGCCCCATGATGTCGCTGTAACGCTCGTTGAACAGCATGATGCGGCCATCGGCGTCGAACATGCACAGCCCCTGCGACATGTTCTCCAGCGCGGTATCCAGCACCACTTTCTGCTTGTGAAGCTCGGTCTTGGCGCGGCGATCGAGGATGGAAGCGATCAGCGACAGGCCGAGGATCGCGAAGGCTGCAACCGCAGTCATGAACGAGAGCACGCGCGGCGAGACCGAAAGCCCGTCGGGAACGATCGTCGGATCCGGGACCAGGGTGACCGCACCCATCGCGGTGAAATGGTGCGAGACGATCGCAACGGTCAGAAGGCCGGTCGCAGCCGCGGTGGTGCCCAGGCGTTCGCCACGCGTGGCAACGACAAGCGCCAGCGCGCCAAACAGGCTTCCGAATGCGATCGATGCGGCCACGATGCCGGGCGACCAGACGATGCGCGCCGGCAGTTGCAGGCCCAGCATGCCGGGGTGTAGTGCATCGCCGCGACACCTGCGCCGACGATCGCGCCACCAGCCGCCACCGTCCACCAGCGCTCGTCGAGCGTGGCGACGGCCAATCCGACGGCCAGGATCGCAACCGCGAGCACCAGCGACAGCAGCGTGATGGGAATGTTGTATCCAGCCTCGATGCCGGGATCATACGCCAGCATGGCGACGAAATGGGTGGCCCAGATCCCGCAACCGCCGACCGCCGCATCAAGACCGAGCCAGATCTCGCGGGCGCGGCCCTCTGCGGCGCGGGCACGGTGAAACAGGCTGATCGTGACGGCGCTGGCGAGCAGGCAGATTACCCCACCAAGGACGACCAGCCGCCAGTCGTGTTCCAAAGTGAGACAGGTCAAAACGCGATACATTATAGGCCCCATTTATGGACCTATAAAAACCAGCGCATTCGTGTACGAACGGTAACCGCACTGCAACACGGCTTCGCGCATGGTGAAAAAGCCTTGAACGCAGAGCATTTCAGGCAGGGAAAGCGCCAGCTGCAGTTCGGCTCAGCCGCGCAGCCCGGGCACCAGTTCAGCTCCGGTCTCGACCTTGAGTGACGAGCCGGCGAAATCGTTTCCGATGGGCTGGCAACGGCCGCCGAGATGTTTGGCAAGGAACGCTTCGGTGATGCCGTAGAAGGCAAGCCGATTTTCCGGCCGCACAAAACCGTGCCCCTCGTCAGCGAATGTGACGTAAGTCACGGGTATTCCGCGCTGCTTGAGCGCATTGACCATCTGCTCGGACTCGGCAGCCACAACCCTGACATCGCGCAGGCCCTGCGCGATCAGGATCGGCTTGATGGCACGGTCGATGTGGGTCAGCGGCGAACGTTCGACCAGGAATGCGCGGCCGGCCTCGGTGTCGGGATCGCCAAGCCGGTTTTTCCAGACACTGATCCACGGGCCCCAGTAGGGCGGGATCGTCGCCATGAAGGTGACGAGGTTGGAAATGCCGAACAGATCGACGATGCAAGCGAACACATCGGGCGTCTTGGTCGCCGCCATCAATGCCGAATAGCCGCCATAGCTGCCGCCGAAGAAGCCGACGCGCTTCGGATCGGCGATACCTTGCGCGATCGCCCAATCGACCGCATCGATCAGGTCGTCGTGCATCTTGCCGCCCCATTCGTGGTCGGCGGCGGTGACGAAGGCTTTGCCGAAGCCGGTCGAGCCGCGGTAGTTGACGGCGAGCACCGCATAGCCCCGGCTGGCGAGCCACTGATGGACCGGGCTGAATCCCCAGCTGTCACGATAATACGGTCCGCCATGGATCACGAGCACCAGCGGCACCCGGCCGGCCTCGGCCTCGACCGGCCGGGTCAGATAGCAGTTGAGGCGCAGGCCGTCGCGCGAGGGGATCACGACCGGCTCGAGCTTGCGCAGCGCAACGCCGTCAAGCGTGTGGCGCTGCGTGAACAGCTTGCGCACCTCGCGCGTGCGGCGGTCGAGCAGCGCGTATTCTCCGCTCTCGGTGTCGCGCTCGAAATGGACCGTGCCCAGTTGGAGATCATCGCTGTTGCTGACAAAACTGATGTCGCCGGCGCCATAGCGGCCCAGATCGGCGAGGTCGCTAGCGACGCTTTGATCGACGGCATGCCAGTGCATCCGGTCCGTGATCGCCAGCGCCGCCAATGGCCGGCGATTCTCGTCGAAGATCGCCCGCACGATATCGGCGTCATCATCGGCGGCAAGCAGTGTGGTCTGACGCGTGGCCATGTCGAGGGCGAACAACGCTGCCTTGTCGCGGCCGCGTGAATCGATCAGGTATAGCGTCTTGCCGTCGGCGCTGAAATCCAGCATCTGGGTCGTATCGGTGTCGGCGATCGGCACCGTCATGAAGGGCGCCCAACTACCGTCCGGACGGCGCTCGAACACCTCGGCCGAGCCGTCGGCAATCAGGCGATATGCCAGGCGCAGCTGGAACGCGCTGTCGGTGATCAGGCCGACATAGTCGTGGTTCTCGTAGACGAGCTCGCTGGTGCCGGTCACGACGTTGACGCGGTACAGGTCGAAGTAGCGCTTGTCGCGCTGGTTGTGCCGCAGCAGCATCTCGTCGGGGAATTTGCGGTCGGACTCCTGGACGAAGGCTTTGACGCCGGTCTCCGGCGTCAACGGCACAACCTTCCCGTCGGTGATGTCGACGCTGGCGGCACGCCAGTTCTCGTCGCCGTCACGCTCGCGGAAGAACACCACATGGCGGTTGGTATGTGCCCAGCGATAGCCGGCCGAGATATTGCGATCGGTAACGCGCGTGACCGGCCGTGCCGCCTTGAGATCGGAAAGAGGGGCGACCCAGAGATTGTTCACACCGTCGAGCGGCGCGACATAGGACAGCTGCGTCCCGTCCGGGCTGAGACGGACATTGAGGTAGTCGGGATTGTCGAAGAACACCCTGCGCGCGACCAGGTCGGGCGCCTCACCGCGGGCCGAACCGATCAGACCAGCGAATGGCAGCGCCGCGCCAAGCATGACGGCGCGCTGCAGCAAGAGGCGACGGTCGATTGTCGTGGGCATCTTCATGGGCATCTGATCGGCCTCCCGTCGGCGACGCCTGCCGACGGGGCAAAGTTAGTTGCAGCCTTGCGATCACGCAATCGCCGGTTCAATCATTGCCGCGCTTGTGATGATGCACCGATCCAGATCAGCGCGGCGGCCGCAAGCAACAATGCGGCGGAGATCACGAGCGCTGCATGCAGGCCGGCAATGAAGGCCGCGGACCGGCCGACCATCGAGCCGAACAGCGCGACACCGAGCACGCTGCCGGTCTGCCGGGTCGCATTCAGCACCCCGGCCGCGATGCCGGCATGCTGCGGCTCGGCGCTGCCGAGCAGCGTGGATGTCAATGGCGGCACCAGCAGGCCGAGGCCGGCGCTCATGGCGAGCAGTTGCAGACAGATCGCGGGGTAGCTGGTGCCGGGGCCGATCAACAGCAGTCCCACACATCCGGCGGCCGAGGTCGCGGCGCCGAGCGCGATGGTCCCCGGCGCGCCGATCCGCTCCGCAACATGCGGCGCGATCAAATTGGCGGGCAGCACGGCGCCGAGCATCGGCACGAACGCCAGACCGGTTGCGAACGCCGACAGGCCGTTGACCTGCTGGAAGTAGAGGCTGAGCACGAAGATCAGCCCGTAGAACGCGACGTTGACCAGGAGGCCGACCAGCGAGGTCAGGGCAAACATCCTCCGGCGGAACAGCGAGAGCGGCAGCATCGGCTGCGCCGCGCTAGCCTCACGCCACACGAACAGCACGGAGAAGACGGCGGCGAGAATAATGCCTGCAACCACGAACGGGCTGCCCCAGCCAAGCGCGCCGCCCTCGATGAGCGCGCCGGCCAGCGTGCCGAGCGCGGCGATCGCCGCAAGCTGGCCCGGCAGATCCAGCTGGTGCTGCTGATGGCGCGTGGTTTCGCCGGCAAAGCGCCAGGCGAGCCACAACCCGGCCAGGCCGATCGGCAAATTGACCAGGAAGATCGCGCGCCAGCCGACCAAGGTGATCAGTCCGCCGCCGACGAACGGACCGGCGGTCAGCGCCAGGCTCGCGCCTGCGGCCCAGACGCCGACCGCGCGTCCCCGCGCCTTCTCGTCCGCATAGGCGTGGCGGAGCAGCGCGAGCGAGTTCGGCACCAGGATCGCCGCAGCCAGTCCCTGCACGCAGCGCGCGGCGATCAGCGTCACGGCGTCGGGCGCGATTGCGCAGGCGAGCGACGCCGCGGTGAAGATCGCAAAGCCTGCCATGAAGACGCGTTTGGCGCCGATCCGGTCGCCAAGCGCGCCGGCGGTCAGGATGAAGGCGGCAAAGGCGATGGTGTAGGCGCTGACCACCCATTGCAGCTCGGCAACGCCGCCGCCGAGCGAGCCGCCGATGGCATTGAGCGCCGTGTTGACGATGGTGACGTCGAGCTGCACGACGCCGTAACCGAGACTCATCGCGGCCAGCGTCAACGTTGCCGCAAGGCCGGTCGGCGCCTGATGGCAGGCTGCGCTCCCGTCCGGCATACGCCGAGCGTTCAGGGATGTCTGCCGCATGGTCTTGTCCTCGCTCTGGCCAACCAATGCGAGAGATAGGCCTTCGTTTCGACGCAATACTTCGCCACCGATCGAAGTGTGCTGTCGTCGTGCCGGCCGGCCCATGCAGCGGCTGCTGCCATCTTGCGCGGCGTTTTGCCTCAATAGACCTACGGACCGGGTCTTGCGCGACTCATCCGGGCCCGAGCGGCGGTCTGCAGCCGGACCACGCACATGTGCACGGCGACTTCACGCTTTGGTAAACGCCGCGGCCGCGCTCCGGCGTCCCCGTGCTGATGCATATCGTCTATTCGCTGCCCCGCGCCGGTGCCGAGACGGCGGCAAAATCGGCAAAAATGCGGATGAAATCGCCGGGAACGGCCGCAGAACGGCGGAACATGCCGCATCCTCGCCGCAGCGGACGGATACAGGCGACTCACATTCCGCAGAGCGAGACCATATGTAGCCAATATGACAATGACGCTGAACGTGAGCCGAAGGTTGGCTTGTCAAGGGCTGCACAACGCATCGGTTTTGCCTTATGGGTCATCGCGTACGGTGCGTTTGCCCGTTACCCGTCGCTATCCGTGACCGGGTCCCACTGAAATTGTCCCTGCCGGGAGGATGAATGCTTCGGCTGCTGACCACGCTTGGGCGTGGCTTCAAGGAAAAGATCGGCTGGAAACGGCTCGGGATCGCTGCGAGCGTGCTCATCATCGCGTTCGCAATCACGACGCTGGTCCACACCCTGAAGGGCGTCGATACCGGTATCATCCTCACTGCGCTGACCGACATCGCACCGCACCGGATCGCGCTGGCGGCGCTCTGTGTGGTCGGGGCGTTCTGTACCCTGACCTTCTATGACTTCTTCGCGCTGCGCACGATCGGCAAGACCCACGTCCCCTACCGCATCGCAGCGCTGTCGAGCTTCACGAGCTACACGATCGGCCACAACATCGGCGCCACCGTCTTTACCGGCGGCGCGATCCGCTTCCGGATCTATTCCGATTACGGCCTGTCCGCGATCGACGTCGCCAAGATCTGCTTTCTGTCGGGCCTGACGTTCTGGCTCGGCAATCTGTTCGTGCTCGGCTTCGGCATGGCCTGGCACCCCGCGGCGGCATCGGCAATGGACCTGCTGCCGCCGGCAATGAACCGCCTGATCGCACTCGGCTGCCTCGCCGGCATCGGCGCCTATTTCGTCTGGCTCCTGACCGGCGAGAAGCGCCGCGAGCTCGGCCAGAACGGCTGGAAGGTGGTGCTGCCCTCCGCCAGGCTGACGCTATTGCAGATCATCATCGGCGTGGTCGATCTCGGCTTCTGTGCGCTTGCGATGTACCTGTTGATGCCGACCGAGCCGCATATCGACTTCGTCTCGCTCGCCGTCGTGTTCATCCTGGCGACCCTGCTCGGCTTCGCCAGCCATGCCCCCGGCTCGATCGGCGTGTTCGATGCCGCAATGCTGGTGGCGCTGCCGGAGTTCAGCAAGGAACAATTGCTGGCGACGCTGGTGGTGTTCCGCATCCTCTATTTCCTGATCCCGTTCGGGATTTCGATCTCGATCATGGGCATGCGCGAGCTCTGGCTCAACGTGGTGAAGCCCTGGCAAGAACGAAAGCGACTAAGCCAAGCCTGCACGGCTTCGGCGACCGTGCGGCAACCGATCGAAAGCCGGCAGCAGCAGATCAGGCGGCTGAGGCGGTAACAGCGACGTTATCGGCCCCAAATCCCGGCTCTCGGTCCCAGCTCTTCGATGCCGGTTTTTCGATCCCCGCACCCGATTCTCTTATTTTCGCCGTACCGCTCACGTCAAACCGCGCCATGATTGGCTCTTTGGTTCGATTTTCGTTTCGTGTGACGGTCTGCAGCGCGCTGCTCGGCAGCGCGCTGCTGGCGGTATTCGCATCAGCCGCGGACGCGCAGGACAGTCAGCTTCAGATCTCCTGGGAGGTCCGCAATCGCTTCCGTCTGTTCCGCGAGGAGCGCGACTTCCGCCTCCATGTCGAAAGCGGGCTTGGCCGCAGCGTGCTGGCCACGGAACAGGCGCTGGAACTGCAAAGCGATGGCCGCGGCTGGGCGCGCAACATGGTCAACCGACTCTGCATCGACCTGCAGGGCCGCGTCAGCGAGCCCTGCACCCGCGACAACGTCAAGGAAAGCTACCTGACGCCGATCGATCACCCGATCGTGGTTCGCCTCACCGGCCCGGTTCCGGTCGGTGCGACCTGCGCCTGGTCGTTCGACGACGGCGACGGGCCGCAATCCTCGACCTTCGATTGCGCCGAGCCGGTCAATCTGCGCGTCCGTTACGGCCGCACCACGGTCGCGACCGTCGATGTCGCAAGCGGCGCGGACGCCAACCAGCGCCTGACGACGCAGATCGCGGTGCGCGATCTGCTGATTGCGGGCCTCGGCGACAGTATCGCATCCGGCGAAGGCAATCCCGACCGCGCGATTGCGCTCTCCGACGAGGGCTTCTGCTTCCGCTCCTATCTCGGCGGCGCGCAGTATTACCGGCCAAGCCGCGCCGGCTACAAGGGCGGCCGCGCCTGCGAGGCGCCGGACACCCTGACCAACTGGCAGCGCCAGAGCGCGCTTTGGCTCAACTCGGCCTGTCACCGTTCGCTGTACAGCTACCAGACCCGCACTGCGCTGGCGCTTGCCGTGCAATATCCGCACATCGCGGTGACCTATCTGCCGCTGGCCTGCACCGGCGCCACCATCGCCGACGGCCTGCTCGGCTCGCAGCAGGCGCGGGAATGCCTGCCGACCAAGACCGCCAACACCTGCTCGGGCACCGTCAACGGCCAGATTGCGGAGCTGCGCACGGCGCTGGCGGCCGCCAAGCGCCGGCAGCCGGACCGCACGCTCGACCTCATCTTGCTCTCGGTCGGCGCCAACGACATCTATTTCTCGGGCCTCGTCGCCAACGTGATCGTCGACACGCCCACCGAACGCGCGCTGTTCAGCCAGGGCGGCTCGATGGCCAGCGTCGACGATGCCCGTTCGGCACTGGCGCGCGACCTGCCGGCCGATTTTGCCAAGCTGCGCGATGCGCTGAAGCCTCTGGTCGGCGGCGACCTCTCGCACGTCGTCTACACGGCCTATGCCAATCCGGCGCTGGCCAATGGCGGCGCGCCCTGTCCGGGCGGCCGCGCCGGCTTCGAGATCCATCCCTCGTTCAACGCCGATCCCAAGCGGCTCGCGTCGGTCACGGGCTTTGTACAGAACGAGTTCCTGCCGCAGCTCAAGGCGATCGCGCAGCGCCAGTCCGGCATCATCTGCCGCAATCCGCAGGCCGACCGCATGACCTTCGTCGACGCGCATCAGGATGCGTTTGCGAGCCATGGCTTCTGCGCACGCGCGTCGACCGATCCGGAATTCGACCGCGACTGCTTCGCCGCCAATGGCGACAGCTTTGTGTCCGACATCGTCGCCGCGGCCAACCAGCCGCTCAAATGCGGCCGCAGCGCCGGCGAATATCGCGCCTATCTGCCGCGCGCGCGCTGGATCCGCGATGCCAATGACAGCTATTTCGCGGCGATGACCTATCCGCAAGGCCTGCCGTCCTCGATGCAGCCAACCGACATCCATGACGCGACATGGGGCATCTTGTCGGCGGTGTATGGCGGCGCGGTGCACCCGAGCGCAGAAGGCCATGCGGCGATGGCCGATGCCGCGGTCCCCGCGGCCGCCACCGTGCTGCGATTGAACACCGTCGTGCCCGAGGTGACGTCCGAGCCGGTCGCACCGCTGCAGATCGCGCCGGAGCAACGCTGAAGCCGTGGCCCGTTCCTGAAGCGGGCGACCTTCAGAAATTCGGCGCGGAACCAGAAATTTATTCAATCGCAATTACTTACGGGCTCCGCGCAAACTGCGGACAAGTACTGAGTGCGATTGAATCAATTCCAGCGAGCATCCTGCCGATGCAACCCTGGATACCGACTTCCGCGCCCTGCCCCTATTCATTCGACACGCGCCCTGGTCACCTCACCAGCGACATTTCGAACCGGATCGCGCACCACGTGCCGCCCCCGATGGTTGTCCGCCCCCTCGCTTTTGAGGCTGCACACGTATTGGACCCGATCGCTGTCAACGTGTGCTTGCGCTTGACGTGCTGCGAGTGGTCAACTCGCTGATCAATACTCCCGTTTGGAGAAGCATGATGTTCAAGCAGATTGCGATAGTGGCAGGTTTGGCACTGGCACTATCCGCCGCGGCGGAGGCCCAGACACCGCGCAAGGGCGGTACCATTCGTATGACCGCGCCCTATGGCTCAAGTTTCACCAGCATGGACATCCATACGACACAGCGCGCCCAGGACGAGATCTACGCCAAAGCGCTGCATCGGTCGCTCTACATCTGGAATTCCGTCGAAGGCAAGCCGGTGCTGGAGCTTGCCAAGGAGGACATCGTCTCCGGTGGAGGTCTTGTCCATACCTTCAAGCTGCGCGACGACGCTTACTTCCATCATGGTCGCAAGATGACGGCCGATGACATCATCTGGAGCTACAATCGCATCATGGACGGCAGCAAGGCCTATCCCGGCGCGCGTTTTGTCCGCGTGATCGAGGGCGCCGCCGCGGTCGAGAATGGAACAGCCAAGGAAATCTCCGGCCTGAAAAAGATCGACGACTTCACGCTCGAAATGAAGCTGACCGAGAAAGTCGATCCGGGCTTCTATTTCTTCACCGCGCTGACCTCGATCTATCCCGCCGACGAGGCCGCGAAGGAGGGCTTCCTGCAGAAGCCGATCGGTCTTGGCCCATTCAAATTCGTCGAGCACGTGCCGGGATCGCGCGTCGTGCTTGAGCGGTGGGACAAATTCTACAAGCCCGGCAAGCCGTACGCCGACAAGCTCATCGTGTCGTTGATGGGTGAAGCCGCGGCGCGCGATGTCGCCTTCCGCAACAAGGAAATCGACACCTCGGTGCTCGGGCCCGCGCAGTATGTCGCCTATCAGGCCGACCCCGATCTCAAGGGCACCATCGTCGAAGTCGCCGAAGTCTTCACGCGTTACATGGGGATGAATCCCGCATTCAAACCGTTCTCCGACAAGCGGGTCCGGCAGGCGATCAACCATGCGATCGATACCGATCTGATCATCAAGAAACTGGTCAAGGGCAAGGCCTATCGCGCCACGAGCTGGCTGCCCCTGACCTCGCCGTTCTACGACAAGACCATGAAGCCCTACGCCTTCGATCCCGCGAAGGCGAAGCAGCTGCTCGCGGACGCAGGTTATCCTTCCGGCTTCGAATTCGAATGGACGACCAGCCAGAATGAAAGCTGGGGCCTGCCGATCGTCGAAGCCATTATACCGATGCTGGACAAAGTCGGCATCAAGGTGAAGGTCAAGCAGGTCGAAACCGCGGTGTTGTCGGAAGTCATTCGCAAGGGCGACTTCCAGGCCTATGTCTATTCGCAGTCGACCGGCCCGGATCCCCAGGCGGCCCTCAAATGCTTCCACTCGGCGACGCCGCAATCAGCCTGCAACTACATGAGTTTCAAGAACGCCGACTTCGACAAGCTGATCGACGAGGCCGGGCAGACCGATGACGCCGCCAAGCGCGGCCAGCTGCTGCAGAAGGCCAATGCGCTGCTCTATGACGAAGCGCCGGTCTGGTTCTTCAACTACAACAAGGCGGTCATGGCGGTGCAGCCGTGGCTCAAGGGAATCCAGTTGAACGCAACCGAATTGACCCACCAGAACGTCGAAGACCTCTGGGTCGACGAGACCTCGCCCGCGAAGTGACATGTGCTCTCGCCCTCCCTCCATCGCAGGGACTGATGGAGGGAGGGAGGAAAACGTCCAATGCTCGCCTTCCTGATCCGTCGAATCCTGCAAACCATTCCGACCGTGCTGGCCGTCGTGCTGGTGATCTTTGTGCTGTTCAGCGTCGTTCCGGGCAGCATCGTATCGAGCATGGGCGATGACGGCAGAGGGCCGACGGACCCGCAGGTCGTGGAGCGCATGAAAAAGCAGCTCGGCCTCGACGATCCCGTCTACATCCGCTTCGGCTCCTATATCTCGAGGCTTGCGACAGGTGATTTCGGGACGTCGTTCCGGACCCGCGAGCCCGTCACCACCATGATCGCCAAACGGATGTGGCCGACGCTGCAACTGATATTCGCAGCCATGACGTTTGCGATTGCGATCGGGGTACCGCTCGGTTTCATCGCGGCACTGCGGCCAGGCGGCTTCGTCGACACGGTCTCGATGGTGGTGGCGGTGTCCGGCCTCTCGATGGCGAAATTCTGGCTCGGGCTGCTGCTGATGTACCTGTTTGCGTTGAAGCTCGGCTGGCTGCCGAGTTTCGGCTATGGCGATGGCGGGCTCAAATATCTGATCCTGCCTGCCGTGACACTCGGCGTCTCGCCGATGGCGTTGCTGGCACGGACGACGCGCGCCGCGGTCCTCGAGATCATGACCGCGGATTTCGTGCGGACCGCGCGCTCGAAGGGCATGAGCGAGACCCGGGTCGTGAAATGGCATGTGTTGCGCAATGCGCTCGTGATCATTCTCACGACCATTGGCCTGCAATTCGGCGCGTTGATGGGACAGGCGGTCGTGGTCGAGAAATTGTTCTCCTGGCCCGGCATCGGCTCACTGCTCGTCGACAGTGTCCTGCAGCGCGATATTCCCACCGTCCAGGGCTCGATTCTCGTGGTGGTGCTGTTCTTCCTCGCGGTCAATACGTTGATCGACGTGGCCTATGCCGTGATCGATCCGAGGATCAGATACGCATGAGCGCCGGTCGGCTCTCCCACAGCTGCGCGCGATCGACCGCACCGCCTGTCGTGGCGGAGCGGCCGCGATGAAGCTCGGAACCAGTCTCATCATCGGCGGCGCGCTGTTCGCGCTTGCGGTCTTCGTCGGTCTGTTCGCGCCCTGGCTGGCGCATACCGATCCCGTCATGGATGCCAACCTCTTGAATGCGGAGGAGCCGCCGAGCTGGATCTGGTGGTTCGGCACCGACGCGCAGGGTCGCGACATCTACTCCCGCGTCGTGTACGGCGCGCGCATCTCGCTGACGGTCGGCATCGTCTCGCAGCTCGTCAACAGCGTGATCGGCGTGACGCTGGGTCTCACCGCCGGCTATTGGGGCGGCTGGTGGGACGACTTCGTCAACGGGCTGACCAATCTCATGCTCGCAATTCCCTCGCTGATCTTCGCGCTCGCCATCATGGCGGTGCTTGGACCCGGCCTGACCAGCCTCCTGATCGCGCTCGGGCTGACCAACTGGTCGTTCTCCTGCCGGATCGCACGGGCGTCGGCGCTGTCGCTCAAGAGCCAGGGTTATGTGCAGGCGGCAAAGGTGCTGGGCTACGGCGATCTGCGCATCATGATCACGCAGCTGCTGCCAAACATGCTCGGACCCATCATCGTCATCTCTACGCTGGGCATGGGCGGCGCGATCCTGGCCGAAGCCTCGCTTTCGTTCCTCGGCCTCGGAATCCGCCCACCCTTTCCAAGCTGGGGCAGCATGCTCTCGGAGGCCCGCGACCAGATCACCACGGCACCGTGGCTCTCGGTTTTCCCTGGCCTCGCGATTTTCCTGACGGTGCTCGGCCTGAACCTGCTCGGCGACGGCTTGCGTGACATTCTCGATCCACAGTCGCGGAGCCGGCGCACATGACGCCCCCTCTGATCGAAGTCGAGAACCTGCGTATCGACCTCGACAACGGGTCCAGCCGGGTTGCGGCGGTCGAGGGCGTTTCATTCCGCATCGATCGCGGCGAGACATTCGGCCTGGTCGGCGAATCCGGCTGCGGCAAGAGCATCTCGGCGCTCGCCTTGATCGGTCTGTTGCGCCGGCCGCTTTCGATCGGCGCCGGCGCCATCCGATTTGAGGGCCGCGAGATCCAGGGACTTCCAGCGGCCGAACAACGCGCGCTGCGCGGCAATCGCATCGCCATGATCTTCCAGGAGCCAATGACGGCGCTCAACCCGGTCTCGCCCGTTGGCCGGCAGATCGCGGAGATGTTCGTGCTGCACCAGGGCAAGAGCTGGCGCGAAGCCAACCAGCTGGCCGTCGAGGCACTGGCGAGCGTCCGCGTCCCCGCGCCCGAGCGACGGGTGAAGGATTACCCGCACCAGCTTTCGGGCGGCATGCGTCAGCGCGTGATGATCGCCGCACTCGCATGCGGGCCGGACCTCCTGATCGCCGACGAGCCGACCACCGCGCTTGATGTGACCGTGCAGGCGGAGATCATCGAGCTGATGCGGAATCTATGCGCCGAGCGAGGCACGGCGATCCTGATGATCAGTCACGATCTCGGCCTGGTCGCCAACCTCTGCCGCCGTGTCGCCGTCATGTATGCCGGCCGCATTGTCGAGGAGCGCGGCTCGGACGATGTCTTCCGTGCATGCGCGCATCCCTACACCCAAGGCCTGGTCGACGCGTTGCCGCGGCTCGGCACGCGTGCGGCACTCGGCCGGAGCAGGCTCAGGGAGATCGCGGGTGTCGTCCCGGCGATTGCGGATTTCCCGGCGGGATGCCGGTTCAATCCACGTTGCGCGCGAGCGACCGACATTTGTCGGACCACCGCGCCGGAGATGACACTGCTCGGGCAAGACGGATTTGTCAGGTGCCATCACCATGCATGAACCTGCGCACGGGTCCGGCGACGATGTCATCCTCAGCGTGCAGGATCTCGCGGTCCATTTTCCGATTGGTGGCGGTTTCCAGGGCGGCGGCCGGAGGCTGCTGCGTGCGGTCGACGGCATCGATCTCGAACTGAAGCGCGGTGAATGCCTTGGTCTCGTCGGCGAATCCGGCTGCGGCAAGTCGACCGTCGCGCTTTCGATACTTGGCCTGCTGCTGCCGACGCGCGGCCGCATCGTGCTGGACGGTCAGGTCGTGACCGGACGGCAATCGGTCGATCGAAAGGCGTTGGCCCGCATCGTCCAAATCGTGTTTCAGGATCCCTACGCTTCGCTCAATCCCCGCCAGACCGTTCGTCGCACGCTCGAGGCCCCGCTGCGGCTGCATGGCGTGACGGCGAAGAGCGAGATCGACGGACGCGTCGAGGCGATGCTCAAACATGTAGGCCTGCGGCCCGAGCAGGCCGGCCGCTACCCGCATGAGTTCTCGGGCGGCCAGCGTCAGCGCATCGGCATCGCTCGCGCGCTGATCCTCAATCCCAGGATCGTCATCTGTGACGAGCCTGTGTCGGCACTGGATGTCTCCATCCGCGCCCAGATCATCAATCTGCTGCTGGAGCTGAAGGAAACGCTCGGTCTCTCCTACATCATGATCAGCCATGACCTCGGCGTCGTCGAGCACATGAGCGACCGGGTCGCCGTCATGTATCTCGGCCGCATCGTGGAGACCGGCGGCTGGCGCGAAATCTTCGAACGTCCGGCGCACCCATATACGCAAACACTCATCGCGGCGATTCCCGATCCGCTACGCCGCGCGCCGCTTGCGACGACAAGGGGCGAGCCTCCCAGTCCGCTGAATCCGCCGGACGGATGTGCGTTCAATCCGCGCTGTCACTATGCCGAAGCGATCTGCTGCCGCGAGCCTGGGCCATCGCTGGAAACGCGCCCCGATGGACACGCGGTCCGGTGCTGGCGAACTGAAGAGATTGCCGGTCGGGCTTTCGCCGACCCGGCCCCAGCCTTCAATCGAGATATCTGAAGTTCTTTGGATCTAATTCAGAACTCAGCGCTCTCGCTCCAAGGAAATCCTTGGCGCGCACGGGAGCACAACTCAAACCAGGCTGAGAGAGGGCCTTACCGCTTCTTCAGCGGCTGCGGCGGTGGCGGCGGAGGCGGCTTCACCGCTGCGGCTTGTGCCGGCAGATATTTGGCGACGATCGCGGGATCGAGCTGGGCGATCGCGGTATCCGGCAGCCGGGTCCAGACCTCGTCCTTGCCGAACAGCGAGATGCCGAGATAGCCGCGCATGGTTAGCGTCTGTCCATCGGCGCTCAGCGACATCTTGGCCTTGTAGATCTTGCCGTCACGAGGATCGAGCACGTTGCCGTTCTCGTACTTCAGACCATCGCGCTTCATGTCGCGGATAAAGGACAGACCAAGCCACGGCGCGTTCTTGCGGTCGTCAGTGCATTTCGAGCAGATCGGATTCGGCGGATCATCCGGATCGGAGAAAATCTTGGCGATCACGCCCTCGAAGATGCCGTTGTGGTCGATCACCAGGAACCAGCCGTCGGGCTTGCCGTCCACTAGCTTCTGCCAGAGGCCGGCCGCGGATGATGGGTCGGCCGCCCTGGCTGAAAGCGGAGCAGCTAGAACGAAGGCTGCCGCGATCGCAAGGATCAGCCGAAGTCTGGTCAGCGTGTTCCGCATCATCATCACCTGATCGATCGACTACTCGAATAGAAGCAGACTACGGCCATTTCACGGAGGGTTCCAGTACCCGCACCGCGCAGGTCATGGCCGATGCCTCCGGCATAGGTCGCTATTGGAGTGGAATCAGTTCACTCCAAGCTTTTTCTGCAAACTCGATGACGAGGTTGTGTACTGGAACACCAGCCGCTTGTCCGGATACACGTAGCGGTGGGCCTTCTGCGCCATCAGCGCGCCCTCGTGGAAGCCGGAGAGAATCAACTTCAGCTTGCCCGGATAGGTATTGATGTCACCGATCGCGAAGATACCGGAAACGTTGGTCTCGAACGCCGCGGTGTCGACCGGTACCAGATTGTTCTCCAGCGCCACGCCCCAGTTCGCGACCGGGCCGAGCTTCATGGTGAGACCGAAGAACGGCAGCATCGTATCGCAGGTAATGGTCGAAAGCGCGTTGTCGTTGCCCTTCAGCGCCGCGCCGGTGAGCTGGCCATTGGCGCCCTCGAGCCCCGTGACCTGACCGATCTTCAAATCCATCTTGCCGCCGGCGACCAGCGCGCGCATCTGCTCGACGCTGTGCGGCGCTGCGCGGAAATCGTCGCGCCGGTGCAGCAGCGTGATGCGCTTGGCGATCGGATGCAGATTGAGCGTCCAGTCGAGCGCGGAATCGCCGCCGCCGACGATCAGGATGTCCTTGTCGCGGAACTGCTCCATCTTGCGCACGGCATAGAACACCGACGTGCCTTCATAGGCCTCGATGCCGGGCACCGGCGGCCGCTTCGGCTGGAACGAACCGCCGCCGGCCGAGATCACCACGACCTTGCACTCGAATTCCTTGCCGGCGTCGGTCTTCACGCGGAACAGGGGATCGCCGATCTTCTCGATCGACTCCACCATCTCGTTGAGATGGAAGGTCGGGTTGAACGGCTTGATCTGCTCCAGCAACTGCTCGGTCAGGCCCTGGCCGGTGACGAAGGGGATGCCGGGAATGTCATAGATCGGCTTCTCCGGATAAAGCTCGGCGCACTGCCCGCCGATCTTGTCGAGGATGTCGACCAGATGCACCTTCATGTCGAGCAGGCCCAGTTCGAACACGGCGAACAGTCCGCAGGGACCCGCGCCAATAATCAGCACATCGGTTTTGATCACTTCGCTCATATCCGCTTCTTTTCAGTTGAAATCGGCTGGACGGCTTTCGCCTGCCCAACCAAGTATGGCGACATGCATAATAGGGACAGCGGCTGGCGCGGCAACCCCTTGCCGAGCCTGCGCAACTCGGCTGTATGGGCGGGAAACCGACGGAGATCCCCCTCGTGAACGCCCCTGTCCGCGCCGACGATGCGCTGCGCCTGGAAGACTTTCCCTACCGCCTGTCCGACAATGTGCGCTTTGCCGATCTCGACCCGAACGGGCACGTCAACAACGCGGTCTATGCAAGCTATTTTGAAACCGGCCGCGTCACGCTGGTGAAGGACCGCAGCATGGGGCTGATGCCGGCGGGGCTCGGCTGGATCATGGTGCGCCTCGACATCCATTTCCGCGCCGAGTTGCACTGGCCGGGTCAGATCGAGCTCGGGCTCGGTCTCGTCAAGTTCGGTCGGACGTCGACCACCTTCGATCAGGTGGTGTTTTCGGAAGGCAGACGCGTGGCGTCGGCGAAGGCGGTCACGGTGATGATCGATGAGGCCACGCGCAGGCCGACACCGCTGCCGGCGGAGGTCAAGGACAACTTCCGCCGCTGGGTCCGTCGCGGTGTGAACCCGGACGGCGAATAAGGGACCTTAAGCTTGCCGCTCCGGCGTCGACACGACCAATCCGTCGAGGTCGTCGGTTACCTTGATCTGGCAGGACAGCCGCGAGTTCGGACGCACGTCGAAGCCGAAATCCAGCATGTCCTCTTCCATCGGCGACGGCGCGCCGACCTTCTCGCGCCAGGCTTCGTCGACATAGACATGGCAGGTTGCACAGGCACAGGCGCCGCCGCATTCGGCTTCAATGCCGGGAATCGCGTTACGGATCGCGCCTTCCATCACCGTCGCGCCGTTCTCGATATCAATGGAGCGTTTCTCTCCGGAATGGTCGATAAAGTGGATTTTGGCCATGATTGCTCGTGCTGCCGGAATGCGCCGGACGATGGTTGGAAAGGTCCCGGCAGTCGTATAACGGGTCGATCCGCACTGCGCTAGCGCGGAGACCGAAAACCTGCCGGCCGGCCCGGACGGGCGCTCAGGCCGCGGCGGCGGGCCGTAGAAGCGCTGTAGGGCTAGGAACGGCGCAGAATCAGCTCAATCGCCGTGCGCGCCTCGGCGATCGCAGCCCCGAGCGCAGCCAGCGGCTGGGCCGGATCGGAACCGCCGATCAGCGCGGTTTCGAGCTGGGCGGCAGCCTCGGCAACGCCGAATGCGCCGATCGCCCGCGCCGATCCTTTCAGGGTGTGGGCATGGGTCGCCGCCTCGGGCGGCAAGACAGCCAGCTCACCGAGGATCCGGGCGGACTGGGTCGAGAACATGGCCAGGACTTCCCGCTCCAGCCCCCGGTCGCCCAGCGTCATGCGCTGCAGGTGATCGAGGTCGATCGGCCCGTCGCCGGGCGCGAGCGGTGGCGATTGCGTCCATTCAACCCGTTCGAGATGAAGCGGCATGGCCTGTCCCTGTCGTCTCCGCCGGGTCTCGCCGGCGGCGCGTTGGCCAAGCCAATCACGAAACTGGTTAACGGATTGTTGTCGGGATGATCGGCAAAACCGCCCCATTCTGGACAATTTCTGGACACAATCGACGCGCTAACGCAGGAATTTCGAGTACCCATAAGGCCTTATGGCGCAAAGCTGTTAACGATGATTAAGAAAGTATTAATCGCAAGCATTTCATTCGCATCGCTCAGCCAATAGGATGTTTGCGGATGTAGCGGACAAGCCGCCGAGGGGGGCGCTTGCCTCCGCTTGTGGGCACCGGCTTCGAGCTTGCGTGGGGACGATCGCAGGCTCGCCGACGCGTAAAATAGTGAGAGGGCTTGGACTGAACATGGCGAACACTCCCAAGAAGGTCAAAGATCCCACCGAAGTCGCGCTTTCTGCCATCCAGGAAGCCCTCAACATCAGCGAACAGAGTGCGGAGAACCGCAGCTCCCTCAACGAAGGCGCCGCGCCGCCAAATCTGCCGCCGCCTGCGCCCGATTTTTCAGCTGCATCGTTGGATCAGCGTCCGAATGTCGATCGCCCGGCGTTCGAGCCGATCGAGGAGTCGCGCGCGCCGCGCCGCGCCGCCAACGATGATCGCGAGACCATCGGCCAGATGCTGCAGACGTTGCAGGGCGGCCGTTCCGCACGCAACGCCTTCACGCTGTTCTTCGTCTGCTCCGGCGCCTGGCTGCTCGGCGGCGCGATCCTCACCATCGCCTTCTGGCCCGCGCTGCAGGCTTCGATGGCCCAGGGCACCGGCGTGCTGGTGCTCGCCGGCCTCGCCGCGCTGTTCGCCGTGCCGATCCTCCTGTTCTACTATCTCGCCAGCCTCGCCGCGCACGGTCAGCGCATGCAGATGATCGCGCAATCGATGGCGCAGGTCGCAATGCGATTCTCCGAGCCGGAAAACGCCGCCGCCGATTCCATGGTGACGGTCGGTCAGGCGATCCGCCGCGAGGTCGCGGCGATGGGCGACGGCGTCGAGCGCGCGATCGCGCGCGCCGGCGAACTCGAGACGCTGGTTGCCAACGAAGTGGCGGCGCTGGAACGCGCCTATTCCGACAACGAAGTGCGCATCCGCGCGCTGCTGCAGGACATCGCCCACCAGCGCGACAATCTGGTCGGCCAGGCCGAGCAGGTGCGCAGCGCGATCTCCGGCGTGCAGATCGACCTGCGCCACGACATTGCGCTGATCTCGGACGCGATCGCCTCGCGCGTCGACGAGGTCGCCAAGAGCATCACCGGCGCGCTGGAAGAGCGCGGCCAGCACATCACGACGGCGCTGAGCCATGCCGGCGACAACATGATCCTCGCGCTCGGCGAGCGCGGCGGCGACCTGCTCGACCGCCTCGAGGAAGCCAGCGCCGAGACCACCCGCGCGGTGATGGACGCCTCCGAGCGGCTCACCACCAGCCTCAACTTCAAGACCGGCCACGTCCATGACGAGTTCGTCGATCTGGCCGATCGCGTCCACGAGATGCTGAACGAGCGTGTCGACCGCATCACCGGCGAGTTCGAGCAGCGTTCGTCTGCGATCGTCGACGGCATCTCCGACCGCACCGAAGAGGTCCACGACTCCCTGAAGAACTCCGCGGACTCGCTGCTGCTGGAGCTCGAGCTGCGCAGCAACGACCTCGTCAGCAAGATCGACGACGCCGGAAACCGCCTCGCCGGCCAGATCATGACCTCCGGCGACAAGGCGAGCGAGGCGCTCGACGTCACCGTCAATTCGCTGGTCGCCAAGGTGGTGGGCCAGACCGAGACCGCACACGATTCGCTGTCGCTGCAGATGAGCGCGTTCGACGACCTGGTGAAGAACCACGGCAGCGAGCTCGCCGAGAAATTCGCCCGCGACTCCGGCACGCTCGGCGCACTGATTACCCGCCACATCTCGGAATTCGACCGCACCGTGAAGACCTTCGGCGGCGATATCGTCGAGCGCATGGGCCAGCGCACCCAGGACATCGCCGACAGCCTGAAGATCTATGTCGACACGTTCGACCATCGCGTCACCACCAACAGCGGCGACATCACCGCCTCGCTCGACCAGCGCCTGCTGCAGTTCGAGACCACGCTCGGCAGCCGCGTCACCAATCTCGACGCCTCGCTGAACGACAAGCTGTCGTCGTTCGACTCCTCGCTCGCCAGCAAGATCGGCTCGTTCGACGGCCGTCTGCAATCGCTGGATGACACTATCGACGGCCGCATGAGGACGCTCGAAGTCACCTTCGAGAGCCGCGCCAAGTCGGTCACCGACACCATCGACGGCCATCTCGGCACGCTCGCGACGCAACTCACCGAAGGCGCCACCCAGGCGATCCAGTCGATCGACTCGCGGCTCGGCCTGCTCACCACGACCCTGACCGAGGGCACGGTGCAGGCGATCGCCGCGGTCGACCACCGTATCAACGGCGTCACCGAGACGATCGACGGCCACAGCATCCGGCTTGCCGACACCATCAACGGCCACAGCACCCGCCTCGCCGAAACCATCGACGGTCACAGCACTCGCCTCGTCGAGACCATCAGTGGTCATAGCTCGAACCTGACCGACACCATCACCGCGCGCTTCACCGATATCCGGCAGGGCATCGAGAGCCGCGTCGGCGTCATCGCCGGCGACATCGACACCCGCGTCGCGCAGTTCGAGGACCTGCTGGGCTCGCGCGTCGAGGCCGTCGCCGGCCGCATCGAGAGCAGCGGCCGCCAGGCGAGCGAGGACCTGATGTCCCGCGCCGAGCTGTTGTCGTCGAGCATCAAATCCCATGTCGAGGACGCCGAGCGCTCGCTGACCAACCTCGTGGTCAACACCAGCGAGACGATCCAGACCGGCGCGCGCACCGCTCAGCAGGCGCTGCTCTCAGTGTCTTCGGACGTCGGCAACCAGCTCAAGCAGAGCTCGGCCGAGGTCGAGAGCGTGCTGACTGCCGTCGGCACCAGCGCCGCCAATTCGATCCTCACCAGTGCCCGCGACGCGCAGGTCTCGCTGGTCTCCGCCTCCGGCGACGTCGCCTCCCAGATCAAGGCGCTGTCGGAGGATGTCGAGCGCACGCTGCAGGCCGCCGGCAGCGCCACCGCAGCCTCGGTGCTGTCGGGCGCCCGCGACGCGCAGACCACGCTGGTCTCGGCGTCGGCCGAGGCCGCCAGCCAGGTCAAGTCGCTCGCCGCCGATGTCGAGCAGTCGCTGTCGATGTCCGGCTCTGCCGCCGCCGAAGCGATCATGACCGGCGCGCGCGAGGCCCAGACCACGTTGATCGCGACATCGACCGACGTCACCGGCCAGGTGAAGTCGCTCGCCAGCGACGTCGAGCGCTCGCTCTCGATGGCCGGCAGCGCGACCGCGGAAGCCGTCGTCGCCTCCGCCCGCGAGGCCCAGAGCACGCTCGCCGGCGCCTCCACCGAAGCCGCCAATCTAGTGCGCACGCTCGCGGCCGACGTCGAGCACTCGCTCTCGACCGCCGGCACCGCGACCGCGGAAGCCGTCGTCGCCTCCGCCCGCGAGGCCCAGAGCACGCTCGCCGGCGCTTCCACCGACGCCACCAATCTGGTCCGCACCCTGTCGGCCGACATCGAGCGCTCGCTGTCGATGGCCGGCACCGCCACCGCGGAAGCCGTCGTCGCCTCCGCCCGCGAGGCCCAGAGCACGCTTGCCGGTGCGTCCACCGAGGCCACCAATCTGGTCCGCACCCTGTCGGCCGATATCGAGCGCTCGCTTTCGATGGCCGGCACCGCCACTGCGGAAGCCGTCGTCACTTCCGCCCGCGAGGCCCAGAGCACGCTTGCCGGTGCGTCCACCGAGGCCACCAATCTGGTCCGCACGCTCGCGGCCGATATGGAACGCTCGCTGTCGATGGCCGGCTCGGCCACCGCGGAATCGATCACGTCAGGTGCGCGTGAAGCCCAGAGCATGCTGGTCAGCGCATCCGCCGAGTCTGCGACACAGGTGACGGCGCTTGCCGCCGACATCCAGCGCGTGCTGTCGATGGCCGGCAGCGGCACCGCCGAGGCGCTGACCGCAGGTGCCCGCGAGGCGCAGAACACACTGGTCAGCGCGGCGACGGACGCCGTCAACCACGTCAAGTCGCTGGCCGTCGATGTCGAGCGCACCCTGACGGCGGTCGGCACCAACACCGCCCAGTCGATCCTGGGCAGCGCCCGCGACGCCCAGAACTCGTTCGTGGCAACGTCCAGCGAGACCGCAAGCCAGATCCGCGCGATCTCCGCCGAGATCGAGCGCTCGCTGACCACGGCCGGCGCGGAGACCGCGCAGACCGTGCTGGGCAGCGCCCGCGAGGCCCAGAGCTCGTTTGCGTCAACCTCGGCCGATGCCGCCGCCCAAATCCGCACGCTCTCGACCGATATCGAGCGCGCGCTGGGTGCGGTCACGGCCAAGACCACCGACAACATCCAGACGTCGGCGCAGAACGCGCAGGCCGCGCTGATCAACATGTCCAACGAGGTCTCGACCAAGGTCAAGACGACCTCCGCCGACATCGAGCGCTCGGTGCTGTCGGCCTCCAGCGCGTTCGGCTCGGCGATGACCGGCAAGACCGACGAGATCGTCACCTATGTGCAGCAGCAGACCGAGCGCCTGTCGCAGATCGTCGACGGCCGCCGCGGCTCGCTGGTCGAGGCGCTGACCGCCAAGACCACGCAGCTTGCGACCGACATGGATCGCGCCACTGCGGATGCGCTGAAGGCGATCGAAACCCGCGGCCTCGCCTTCTCGCAGTCGATGTCGGCGCACGGCGGCGACGTCGCGCGCAACATCACCTCGGCCGGCGACCAGGCGACCGGCGCGGTGGCGAAGTCGCTCAAGGAGCTCGAGCAGGCCTCTCGCGCGGCGATCGATCAGTCGCGCCAGGTCTCGATCTCGGCCGTCACCGAGATGCAGGAGACCAGCAAGATCCTGCGCACCGATACGGTCGCGCTGTTCGAGCGGCTGCGCGAGGGCAACATCCTGCTGCAGGAAGTGTTGACCGGCGCCCACGACAACCTCAACTCGCTGGAGCGCGCGCTGGTGACCCGCGTGGCCGACTTCGTGTCCGCCATGAACGACGTCACCTCGCGCAACGGCGTGGCGACCCAGACGCTGGAAGACCAGCTCACGGTGTTCAACAGCAAGACCGGCAAGGCGCTGGAAGATCTCGGCGCGTTGTCGAGCGAGTTCGAGACCCATGGCAAGGCGCTGATCGACGCGGCTGCCGTGGTCGAGCAGGCCAACCGCTCGACGACGGCCTCCGTCAGCGAGCGCAAGTCGGCGCTGGAATCGCTGGTCACCACCATCGACCTGCGCACCACCGATCTCGACCAGCGGCTGTCGCGCTTCACCGGGCTGCTCGATGAATCGCTGGCCGCGGCCGAGGAGCGCGCCCGCGACATCGCACGCGTGGTGGCGGAGACCGCAGGCGCCGGTTCGGCGGCGATCAGCAAGCAGTTCGAGGCGGTGCGCATGGCGGCCGAGAACGAGCGTCAGCAGACCGTCGACGCCATGAACGACCTCTACCAGCAGAGCAACGCCGAGACCGATGCGATGTTCAAGGACTCGACGGAGAAGTTCTCCGCGATGGTCACGGCGATGAAGCAGATGGCGAGCGAGATGCACAACGAGCTCGAGGCCACCCGCAACGAGCTGCGCCGCGGCGTGCTCGAAATGCCGCAGGAGGCCGCCGAGAACACCGCGCAGATGCGCAAGGTGATCGTCGACCAGATCGAGGCGCTGGCCGAACTGAACCGCATCGTCGCCCATCACGGCCGCGGGCTCGACGTCGTCAGCACCAACCGCGCCAGCGTCCGCCACGAGGAGCCGGTGATGGCTGCCGCCGGCGGCCGCGGCGACGTCCGGATGCGGGACAATGGCAACAGCGCCGCGACGCTGCCGCCGCCCGATCTCGGCATGGCGAGTTCGCGCCGCACCGAGGCCCCGTCGGTCAGCCCGGCAAGCCCCAACAACAACAACGGCGACGGCTGGCTGTCCGACCTGCTTAACCGCAGCGACGCGCCGCCGCCGGCGCAGCCGAGCCGCGAGGCCCAGCGCCCGCGTCCGCAGCAGCAGCCTGCCGCCAATCCGCTGGAGTCGCTGTCGCTCGACATCGGCCGGCTGATGGACCGGACGCTTGCCGCCGAGATGTGGGATCGCTACCAGCGCGGCGAGAACAAGGCGTTCAGCAAGCGCCTCTACACCCCGGCCGGCCAGAAGGCCTTTGATGAGGTGGCCCGCAAGTACCGCGCCGACCGCGGCTTCAAGCAGACGGTCGACCGCTACATCGCGGAGTTCGAGCGGCTGCTCGACGAAGTCGCCCGCGAAGGCCGCGGCCAGCAGGAGCTGGCTGGCCACCTGACCTCGGAGACCGGGCTGGTCTACACCCTGCTCGCACATGCCGCGGGACGGCTGGGGTAAGCTGAGTGGCGAATAGCGAGTAGCGAATGAAAAACGGAGACCGAAAGGTCTCCGTTTTTGCTTGGGGCGGCGGCCGCTGAGTCTCGCCGTGGAAAGGCGCTCCGGTGTTAGCCGGCGTCATTGCGAGGAGCGCAAGCACGAAGCAATCCACGCAACAGCGAGTCGAGAGATGGATTGCTTCGCTTCGCTCGCAATGACTGGTGTGTCAGACTGGAGCGCTACTCGCTACTCGCCATTCGCCGATCACGTCACTGCCGCCGCCGCGGTCCGGGTGCTGCGGCCGGAGCCGGCGCGGGTTCGGGTGCGGCGTTGTTGCTGCCGCCGAAGATCACCCGGCTCGGGTTGCGGTCGAAATTGTTCACGGCGCGGCTGATGTCGGAGAGCGTGCGGCGGCCGTCGGTGATCAGGGCGGTGGAGCGCTTGTCGAGATCCTCGGCGAGCTCGCGGATCGACTTCACCATCAGGTTCAGCTCGCTGCCGCTGTTGCCGCCGGCGATCGCATTGAGGCCCAGCATCAGACTGTCGGCCTTGCCCATCACGCCGTCGACCTTGAGCATGACGTTGTCGATCTTCTCGGAATTGCGCGCCAGCGCCTGGGTGAAGACCTCGAGGTTCTTCAGCGAATTCTTCACCGACTGCTGATTGTCGGCGACGATGCGGTTGACGTTTTGCAGCGTGGCGCGGATCGCCTCGGTGACGTCCTGCAGCGCATTGGGGTCGGCGGTCAGAACCGGGATGCCGTCCTCGTCGAGCGGCACCGGCGGAGCGGCCTCCTCGCCGCCCTTCAGCGAGATCGCGGCAACGCCGGTGAGGCCCTGGAATTCGAGACCGACCAGGGTGTCCTTGCGGAGCGGCGCGTTGTTCTCGATCATCGCCAGCGCGACCACGCGCCGCGGGTTGTCGAGCTTCACCGAGACCACTTCCCCTATCCGGATACCGTTAAAATTGACATTGCCGCCATTGCGGAGGCCCGATGCCGGTCCCTCGAAGATTACCCGCAGGGGGCTGCGCTGCTTGGTGGTGTGCAGGCTCTGGAACCACAGCACGAAGCCGAACGCGGCGGCGATCACCGCCAGCGTGAAAGCCCCGATCAAGACGTAGTTCGCCCGCGTTTCCATCAATCACTCCTGAGCTCTCGCGCAGTCAGCCTGCGTTCGAGCCCGTCGAATTCCCTGTTGGCGCATGATCTCGTCCGAAAACCGGTCTCCTCGCTTCGGGATCATGGGCTAGGCCACAACGGCACGGGCGCGCTTGCCGTTGAAATATTGCTGCAGCCATGGATGCTGCGATGCCTTCATGTCGGCAATCGATCCTGCAGCAATGATCTTACCGTTCCCTAAAACGGCGATACGGTCGCACGCGGTGTAAAGACTGTCGAGATCGTGGGTTACCATGAAAACGGTCAGCCCCAAAGTGCGCTGCAGGGTGCGCACCAGCTCGTCGAAATCGCCGGCGCCGATCGGATCGAGGCCTGATGTCGGCTCGTCGAGAAACACCAGTTCAGGATCGAGCGCGAGTGCGCGCGCCAGCGCGACGCGCTTGATCATGCCGCCGGACAATTCCGACGGGTAGCGATCGGCGACCTCGGGCTTCAGCCCGACCATCACCAGTTTCGCCACCATGATCTCGTCGAGCAGCCGCTGCGAGACGCGCAGATACTCGCGCGCCGGAAACTGGATGTTCTGGCGCACCGTAAGCGAAGAGAACAGCGCGCCCTGCTGGAACAGGATGCCCCAGCGCCGCTCGACCGCTCGGCGCTGCGCCGAGCTCGCAGCATCGAGATCGACGCCGAACACTTCGATGCGGCCGGAGACCTTCGGCACCAGGCCGATGATGGTGCGCGTCAGCACCGACTTGCCGGCTCCCGACGGACCGACGAAGCCGAGGATCTCGCCGCGCTTGACGTCGAGGTCGAGGCCGTCGAGCACCCGCGTCTTGCCGAATTGAACGGTAATGTCGCGGACCCGGATGATGGCGTCGTCGCCTTGCTCGGCCATGGTCACATCCCGATCGCAGCGAAGAAGATCGCGAACACGCCGTCCATCACGATCACGAAGAAGATCCCTTTCACCACCGAGGCGGTGGTGTGCTGACCGAGCGACTCCGCCGAGCCCTGCACCGCCAGCCCCTCGACGCAGGCGACGATGCCGATCACCGCCGCCATCACCGGTGCCTTGACCATGCCGACGACGAAATGGTCGATCGATATGGCATCACGAAGGCGGAGCAGGAAGGCTTCCGGATCGACGCCGCCATAGAGCCAGGCCACAAGCCCGCCGCCATAGAGCGCAGCCATCGCGCCGAGGAAGGCCAGGATCGGCAGCGCCAGCACCAGCGCCAGCATGCGCGGCAGGATCAAGACCTCGATCGGATCGAAGCCCATGGTGCGCAGCGCGTCGATCTCCTCGCGCATCTTCATCGAGCCGAGCTCGGCGGTATAGGCCGAGCCGGAGCGGCCCGCGACCATGATCGCGACCAGCAGCACGCCGATCTCGCGCAGCACCAGCACGCCCAGCATGTCGACGACGAAGATGTCGGCGCCGAACCTGCGGAAATGGAAGATGCCCTGCTGCGAGATGATGCAGCCGATCAGGAAGGTGATCAGCACCACGATCGGCACCGCGCGCCAGCACACCTGCTCGAGGTGATGCACGGTCGAGGTCAAACGGAAGCTGCGCGGATGGATCAATACTTTGCCGGCGGCCGCTATCACGGCACCGAGCATGTCGACCAGGCCGACGATCGTGCCCCCGACACCGGCCACGGTGCGGCCGATCTGCTCCAGCATGCCTGAGATCGACAGCGGATCGCTTGCGATGCTGGGCGCTGCGCCGACGCGACGGACCTCGTCGACCAGGCTGGAATAGTTGGCGGAGAGGCCCGCGATCTCCGCCTCCGCAGAAGCGTTGCTGAGGCTGCGGCGCAGCCGCTCGATCAGCCATGCGCCGAACGTATCGAGGCTCGCGACCTGCGACACGTCGATGAAGATGTGCGGGCGGCTGCCGCGCAGCTTCTCGGCGTCGGAGACGATCCGCTCGAGCGCAGGGGCAAAGCGGGCGGTCCAGTTGCCCGCCGCGCACAACGCCAGTCCTTCGCCTTGGGCTATCCGCTCCAGTGTCGGGTCGCCGCTCACCTTTTGCCTACCCCTCGAAGCCGGCTGGCCGTTACAACGCAGATATCCGGCACTGCCGGATCGGCTTGTCGAATCTGCCACTAACCAGCCATAGTTGGTTGCGCGTCGCAAGCTACGGTTCAGGAAATAGTAGACTTTAAAATGACTTCCACCCCATCCCGAGCTATTTCCCTTAACGTGGGGATCGAGCGCTGGCCGATCGCAGGGACCTTTACGATCAGCCGCGGCGCCAAGACCGAGGCCGTTGTCGTGGTGGCCGAGGTGAGCCAGGGCGGTCTCATTGGCCGCGGCGAATGCGTGCCCTACCCGCGCTATGGCGAAACGCCTGAGGCGACGCTGCAAGCGATCCAGGCGATGCAGGAACCGCTCGCCGGCGGCATGGACCGGATTGCCCTGCAGGCCCGGATGCCCGCCGGCGCCGCCCGCAATGCGCTGGATTGCGCACTGGCGGACCTCGGGGCCAAACGCGCCGGTACGCGGATCTGGAACCTGCTGGGACGGCCGGCACCGGAGCCCCGCACCACCGCCTACACGATCTCGCTCGGAACGGCGGAGGCGATGGCCGAGGCCACCGCGAAGGCCGCACACCGCGCGCTGCTCAAGATCAAGCTCGGCGGCGATGGCGACGGCGCACGGATCGCCGCCGTGCGCAAGGCGGCGCCGGCATCCGAACTGATCGTCGACGCCAATGAAGCCTGGACCGAGCACAACCTTGCCGCCAATCTCGCGGCCTGCGCCGACGCCGGCGTCACGCTGATCGAGCAGCCGTTGCCGGCGGGCAAGGATGAGGCGCTGGCGCGGATCAAGCGCCCGGTTGCGGTCTGCGCCGACGAGAGCGTGCATGACCGCGCCTCGCTTGCGGGCCTGCGCGACCGCTATGACGCCGTCAACATCAAGCTCGACAAGACCGGCGGGCTGACCGAAGCGCTGGCGATGGCGGATGCCGCAAGCGCGCTCGGCTTCGAGATCATGATCGGCTGCATGGTGGCGACCTCGCTTGCGATGGCGCCGGCGATGCTGATCGCGCAAGGCGCGCGCTTCGTCGATCTCGATGGCCCGCTGCTGCTCGCGCGCGACCGCGACAACGGCCTGCGCTACGAGGGCAGCCTGGTCTACCCGCCGGACGCCGCACTTTGGGGCTAATGGATTAGTCGCTTACGCGACAGCCACATCACCAGCCCGCCCATCGCCGCCATCGCAGCCATCATGTCGTAGACACCGAGCCCGATGCGCGCATAGACCAACCCGCTGACGATCGCCGTGGTGCTCGCGACAATGCCGGCGCAGGCGGTGAGATACCCCTGCGCGCGCGCCATCACGTGAACCGGCACGTGATGCACCATCAGGCCCATGATGCCGACCTGGGTCAGTCCGAAGCTCAGTCCGTGTCCGAGCTGGACCACCGCCAGCACCGCAAGCGGCGGGTCCTGCGCGGTGATTGCCCAGCGCGCCGCGGCGCTGGCGGCCGCGATCATCACCAGCACAGCCGACGGCAGCGTGAAGCGCGGCGACAGCGCGAACAGCACGATCTCGGCGATGACGCCGAGCACCCAGAGACAAGCGATGGTCAGGCCGCTGAAACCGGCCTGCTGCCAGGCGATCGATGCGAAGATGTAATAGGCGCCGTGGCTGCCCTGGATCAGCGCCGAGGACACGATGATGGCGAGGAAGGTCGGATTGCGCAGCAGTTTTGGCGCGCCGGCCGCGGGCGCAGCAGTGGCCGCGGGACGGCCGAGCGGCCGCAAGGTCAGCCCGACCAGCGCGCCGAGCACGGTCACCGCTGTGATGATCCAGATCAGATCGACCTCGGCGAAGTAGCGGAGCAAGAACCCGCTGACGAGCGCGCAGACCGCGAACGCCGCCGAGCCCCAGAGCCGCAGCGGCCCGTAGCTGAGACCGAATTGCCTGACGCCGCGCAGCGCATAGGCGTCGGTCAGCGGCACCATCGGCGTCCAGACGCAGCAGGTCAGCGCATAGACCGCGAGCAGCACGAACGGCTGATGCTGGGTGCCTATCACGGCAAAGCCGAACGCCGTGGCGAAACCGGTGGCGATGATCGCGCCGCGCAGCATCTGGCGCCGTTCCGCCACTGCTGTGACCAGCGGCAGCACGGTGAAGCGCGTCACCGGCGGCACCGCCGTGATGATGCCGATCCAGGTGGCATCGATGCCGATCACCTTCAGCCACACCGTGAAAAACGGCAGATGGACCCCGGTCATGCCGAACAGCGTGGCATAGAATGCCGCAAGGCTGACAGCGAATCGCCGCGATGCAAGCTTTGCTGCAATGGGGATTTGTGATTCGGAAGACATCAATTCAATTGCGATTCGCGCGATATCGTGATGATCGTTAGCGTAACGCGCAGTGATTTGCGCGAAGAGATTGTGATGGCCGAAGAAGCATTCGCCCTGTCGCCGATTTCCGCCCGCGCGGCCCTGCCGAGCGAGGAGGACTATGCCGCGATCAGCGCGGCCTTCATGGAGACCTCGCGGGGCCGCTGGTTCCTCGGCGAATATGCCAAGCGCAACCGCAACGCCGACACAAGCATGGTGCTCGATGCCGTGGCGCGGATCGAGGAAAGCCTCAGCGCGCAGCGGCAGGCGGCCGCGGACGCCATCCGGGACGAGCAGCTGGCGCAGGCGCTGGCCGCCCTGCGCGGCGCGATCGAGGCCGCGCAGGCCTCCGCCATCGCAGCGCTCGACGGCGTCAGCTTCGAGCAAAACCTCGCGCCGGTGCGCAAGGGCGTGCGGGTGATCAGGGAAATCTCCTGGCGGCTGCGCGAGATCGGCAATGACGGCCGGATCTGCGACATTATCGATTCGCAGGCCAGCGCGATCGAGGCCGGCGCCGCTGAGGTCTCGATGGACGACGCCAAGACCGTGCTGGATGCCGCCTTCGCGGCGCTGGCCCGCCGGCTCAGCGAGTTCGATCCGGACAAGGCGGCGCCCCCTGCGGCCGAACCTGACGTGGCCGAGGCGCCGATTGCGGAACCACCCGCAACCGCGCCCTCACCGCCACCGGTGGCCGAGAGCGCTGCCGCCGATGCGGTGGCGACCACGCCGCCGGCGCCGCCTCAGGAGGTCGCTGCAACGCCGCCCGCAGAGGCTGCGATGGCCGTGACGCCGCAGCCGAGCCAAGCATGGATCAAGGCCGAGACCGCGCTGGCCGAAGCCGAAGCCGCAGAGCTCGCCCGCGTCGCCAACGAGGCGGCCGACGCCCAGGACGAAGCGATGCTTGATCTCATCGCGATGGAAATGGGCGCGCCAGATCCGATCGACGAAGAGGCGATCGCCGAGGAAATGCGCGCCGCCGAGGAGATGCGCGTCGCCGAGGCGATGGCTGCCGAGCCCGAAATGGCTGAACCCGAAATGGCTGCACCATTGGCTCCTGCCGAGCTCGCGGCGGCGCCGGCGCCCGAGCCGAAGGTCGAGGTCAGGGTCGCGCCGCCACCGGTGGCTGCAGCGCCGATCGCCGAAGCCCCGATCGTGCCGCCGCCTCTGCCGCCAGCCGTCGAGGCCGCCGCCGAACCTGCAAGAGAGATATCGCTTGGCTCGACCATCATCGCCAGCGGCCTCCTGAAAAGGCCGAGCGTCGCGGCCAACGATCCGCTCGCGCCAATCCGCCGCATGAGCCAGGCCGAGAGGATCGCGTTCTTTTCGTAGGCGCGACCCGATGCCCGACGAAACCGACACGATCACTCTTTGGCGCCCCGTGGGGCCCCAGGAGCTCGCGCTGATCGAACAGAGCGGCATGCGTACCTTTCCGCCGCGGCTTCCCGATCAACCGATCTTCTATCCGGTCCTGACGGAAGAATATGCCGCAAGGATCGCGCGCGACTGGAACGTGTCTGCAAGCGGCGCTGGATTCGTCACACGGTTTCGGGTCAAGCGCAGCTTCATCGATCGCTATGATGTGCAGGAGGCCGGCGGCCGCGCGCATCTCGAATACTGGATCCCGGCGGAGGACCTGTCGGAGTTTAATGCTGCAATCGTCGGGCCGATCGAAGTCATCAGCAGCTTCCCTTGAGGCGGTTCGTCTCCCATTGACCACTCGCGCCGCATGACTCAACTCACGTACCGCGGCCGCATCTGCGCCTAGTCTAGCCTCCCTGCGACCGGTCTCGCACCGGGATCAGCTCGGGAGCGCGCCATGGTCCGCCTGAAATCCATGTTGATATCGGCCGCATTGCTTGGCCTGTTGAGCCTCGGTGCGCCCGGCGCGGCATTTGCCGAGACCAGCACCATCACCGTCGGCAATGCAGCGCAGACGACGGCACGACCACTTCCGCTCCGAGCGGCAAAGCACGCGGGTGAACCGACAAGGGTTTGGCGGACACACAGCCTTCCACTCAAATCCGTCGACTCGCATTTCGGCGGAATGGGCGGCGGCCATTATCCCGGCTTCCGGCACTGATCTGACGCCCCGCATAACGAAACGGGGGCAGAGCGATCACCGCCCTGCCCCGCTGCTTCTCAAAATGTCGGCGTCAAGCGACCAGCTTCGCGAACAGGTCGGCGTCGACATTGCCGCCCGAGAGCACGATGACGACGTTCTTGTCTTTGACGTCGATCCGCCCGGCCAGCAGCGCAGCAAGTCCGACCGCGCCGCCGGGCTCAACCACGAGCTTCAGCTCGCGATAGGCAAAGGCGACGGCGGCGCCGACCTCGTCGTCGGAGACGCTGACGCCATTTGCGAGCAGCTTGCTGTTGATGGCGAAGGTCAGCTCGCCCGGCATCATCGCCATCAGCGCATCGCAGATGGTGCGCGCCGCAACCGGATGCGCCTCGCGATGGCCGACCTTGAGCGACAGCGCGTGGTCATCGTAACCGGCGGGTTCGGCGACGATCACCTGGGACTGCGGGAATTTCGCCTTCACCGCGGTGGCAACGCC
Source organism: Bradyrhizobium septentrionale (assembly GCF_011516645.4). Taxonomy (NCBI): domain Bacteria; kingdom Pseudomonadati; phylum Pseudomonadota; class Alphaproteobacteria; order Hyphomicrobiales; family Nitrobacteraceae; genus Bradyrhizobium; species Bradyrhizobium septentrionale. Next base: position 9,385,865 of record NZ_CP088285.1, read on the forward strand.
GGCAATCAAGCCGCCGCCCGAGGCCGGCGCGACCACGATGTCCGGCACGAGCCCGCGCGCGGCCATGTCCTCGGCGATCTCGCGGCCGGCGGTGCCCTGGCCCGCGATCACGAAGGGATCGTCATAGGGGCGCACCAGGGTCGCGCCGCGCTTGCTGGCGATGCCGTTGGCGATCGCTTCGCGGTCGTCGCGATCGCGGTCGTAGAGCACGACCTCGGCGCCATAGGACTTGGTCCGCTCGCGCTTGGTGAGCGGCGAGTCCGCAGGCATCACGATGGTCGCCTGCATGTTGAGGATCTTGGCCGCCGCGGCGACACCCTGGGCATGGTTGCCCGAGGAGAAGGCGACGACGCCGCCGCTGCGCCTGTCCTGCGGAATCGAGGCGAGCTTGTTGAAGGCGCCGCGGAACTTGAACGATCCGGTCCGCTGCAGCATTTCGGGCTTGAGGAAGACCTGGCTGCCGACGCGTTCGTTGAGAACGGGGAAGGTCAGGAGCGGCGTGCGCACCGCGAACGGCGCGACCACCCTGGCGGCGGCATCGATGTCCGCGGCAGCGACGGGTGGATTGAGAGTGGTGTCCGTCATCCACGATTTGTATCGCGGCGGCAGGCTGGCGGGCAAGACGCTTTATAGCGTTTTCGAGCGAAGTGGGTACCGGTTCGCGTGAAGAAAGCGCGTCAAAAAAAGACGCGTGAGTTGGCTAGCTTGAGGTGGGATGGGGGGCCGGCAGGGCCGCGAAATGGTGCTCTTCGGCGCCGAATTCGAGCGCTTCCCCCTCGCCGTCGGGTGCCGCGGGGCGGACGTTCATGCAGCGGTCGATGAACACCCGGGCCGACGCCTGCCAGGTATGGAGCGCGGCAAAATCGACGCAAGCCTGGCGCGAGATGCCGAGCGCCTCCAGGCAGGCGTGGTGCAGATCGTCGTCGAGCACGCCAACCGGCGCCGCGCCGATCACGTCGCGGGGACCGGTGACCGGAAAAGCGGCAACCGGCAGGCCGCTCGCCAGCGCCTCAAGCAGCACCAGGCCGAACGTGTCGGTCCGGCTCGGGAACACGAACACATCGGCGGCGGCGTAAATCTCCGCCAGTTCCTCGCCATGGCGGGCGCCGAGGAAGACGGCGTCCGGATATTTTCGCTCCAGCGTCGCCCGCGCGGGGCCGTCGCCAACCACGATCTTGGTACCGGGCAGATCGAGATCGAGGAACGCCTCGAGGTTCTTCTCCACCGCCACCCGCCCGACGCTGAGGTAAACCGGCTGCGGCAGGCAGAGATCGACGTCGCGCGGATGGAACAGCGCGGTATCGACGCCGCGCGACCACAGCACCACGTTGCGGAAGCCGCGCTGGCGCAGCTCGGCCGCCAGTGCCGGCGTCGCCGCCATCACCGCCCGGCTCGGCCTGTGGAACCAGCGCAGCGCACGCCACACCCAGGCTTCGGGGACAGGCGTCCGTGCCGAGACGTATTCCGGGAAGCGGGTGTGGAAGCTGGTCGTGAACGGCAGGCCGCGCTTGCGGCAATAGCGGCGAACCGCACACCCGATAGGGCCTTCGGTCGCGATGTGGATGCTGTCGGGCCTTGCCGCCTCGATCAGGCTGGCGACCTTGGCCTGGTACGGCAGCGCCAACCTCAGATCGCGATAGCTCGGCATCGCGAAGGTGCGGAACTCGTCCGGCGTCAGGAAGCTTACCTCGACGCCGAGCGATTTCGCCGCCTGCGCCATCATGGTCAGCGTGCGGACAACCCCGTTGACCTGGGGATGCCACGCATCGGTCGCGACCAGGATATGCGTCATGCAGCGCGTGCCGTCACTCGCGGAACCGGCGCAATCCGGCGCACCGGATCGGTCCAGGTGATGATCTCGAAGCTGCCGTCCTCATGCTCGGCGAGCGCGGTGCAGCTCTCCACCCAGTCGCCGCAATTCATGTAGCGGATGCCCTGCTCGTCATGAATCGTCGCGTAGTGGATATGGCCGCAGATCACGCCGTCGCAGCCATGGCGCCGCGCCTCGCCCGCAAGCGTCGCCTCGAACGCGCCGATATAGTTCACCGCCTTCTTGACCTTCAGCTTGGCCCATTGCGACAGCGACCAATACGGCACGCCGAACATCTTGCGGAAGAAGTTGACGAAGCGATTCATCTGGATCGCGAAGTCGTAGGCCTTGTCGCCGAGATGGGCGAGCCAGCGCGCGTTCTGCACCACGAGATCGAAGATGTCGCCGTGGATCACGAGGTAGCGCTTGCCGTCGGCGCCGGTGTGAACGGTGTTCTCCACCACATCGATGCCGCCGAAATGCGTGCCGTAATATTTGCGCAGGAACTCGTCGTGGTTGCCCGGGACGTAGATCACCTTGGCGCCCTTGCGCGCCTTGCGCAGCATCTTCTGCACGAAATCGTTGTGGGTCTGCGGCCAGTGCCAGTTCGACTTCAGCGCCCAGCCGTCGACGATATCACCAACGAGGTAGATCGTGTCGGCATCGTGGGAGCGGAGGAAGTCCAGCAGGCGGTCGGCTTGCGAACCGCGGGCTCCGAGATGAACATCGGAGATAAACAAAGTGCGAAAGTGCCGCTCGGGACTTTCTTCACTTAAGGAGTCACTTCCCATGCCTGTGCACCTAACAGATTCCTGTGACAAGGCGATGACGACCCCCGTGACCCAAGGCCTCACTAACAGTTAACGAGAATCAGCAGCACGCCCCTTCCCTGCGGATAACAGGGGCGTGCGACAATCTGGCGACATGGACGATCGCGGCTGTGCAGAACAGGCGGTGTGTTGCGCGCATATCGCGGCGGAACAAGGCGCGCAGAGGACTGCGTAACCCGGATGGAGCGAAGCGCAATCCGGGCTACAAGATTGATCCGCGCTACGCCGGCTCAGTAATATTTGTGGAAGTGATGCACCGGCCCGTGGCCGTGGCCGACGGCGAAGCGATCGGCAGCGGCAATCGCGTCAGTGATCCAGGCCTTGGCGTTGCGCACCGCGGCCTCCATCGCCTCGCCCTTCGCGAGCCCCGCTGCGATCGCCGACGACAGCGAGCAGCCGGTGCCATGCGTGTTTGATGTGGCGATACGCGGCGCTGCCAGCGCGATGCTGCGCTTGCCATCGATCAGATAGTCGATGCTCTCGGCACCGTGCCCGTGACCACCCTTGACCAGCACCGCGCGGCATCCCATCGCCAGCAATTGCCTGCCCTGCCGTGCGACGTCGGCCTCGCTGGAAGCGACCGGCTGGTTCAGCAACGCCGCCGCTTCCGGCAGGTTCGGCGTGACCAGCGATGCCAGCGGAAACAGCATGGCCTTCAGCGCGTCGGCGGCCTCGGCCGCGAGCAGCCGATCGCCCGAGGTCGCAACCATCACCGGATCGAGCACGATGTGGCGCGGCGCCCAGCGCTTCAGCCCGTCGGCGATCGCAGCGATCGTCTCGGCCTGCGCCACCATGCCGATCTTGACCGCGCCGACGTCGAGGTCGGAGAACACCGCATCGATCTGGGCCGTGACGAACGCCGCGGGCACCGGATGGATGCCGCTGACACCCCTCGTGTTCTGCGCGGTCAGCGCCGTGATCGCCGAGGCCCCGAACACCCCGAGCGCGGCAAAGCTCTTGAGGTCGGCCTGGATGCCCGCCCCGCCCGAGGAATCCGAGCCGGCAATCGTGAGCGCGACCGGCGTCATCTTGCGGCACCGGCGATTGATACGAATGAGACCATTGCGATCAAGACCATGGCCTGTCCTAGCCCGGCCGCCCATCGGCAGCAAGTTCGCCTGACTTTACCGCGAGTTGGCCTTGAGTTGTCCTTGCCTTGACCTCTTGCCTTGGCGGCCCGTTTTTGGCCTATAGTCGCGGAAATCCCCGGAGACGACTTTGATGGTTCCTTTCTTCGTCCAGATCAAATGCAAGCTCGGCCAGTCCTACACCGTCGCCAACGCGCTGGCGGAGGCCGAGATTGCGTCCGAGATCTACTCCACCGCGGGCAATTACGATCTGCTGGTCAAGTTCTACGTCGACCACGACACCGACATCGGCCATTTCATCAACGAGAAGGTTCAGGTGATCCCGGGCATCCAGGACACCCTCACCATCATCACCTTCAAGGCGTTCGGCGCGAAGTAGACTCCGAATCCGCTTTCGTCATGGCCGGTCAGAAGCGCGAAGCGGGTCCTCGCACCAGGTGTCCCGGGCATGACCAAGCCAGGTGAAGGCGCCTGACGACATGGATCACGCTCTGAGCGAACCTCTCAGGAATCCTTCGCGGGCTTCTTCACCGGCTTCGGCGGTCCCTCGACCGGCGGCAGCGACTTGATGTATTCGGCGATCGCGTCGCGATCGTTCGGCGAGAGCTGCGAGGTGTTGCGGATCACGCGCACCATCGATCCGCCGGCGCTATCGCCGTCCGGCGTCTGCCCGCTCTCGAGGAAATAGGCGACATCCTTCGCGCTCCAGTCCGACAGCCCCCTCGGCGTGATGTTGGGGACCCAGCCCTCGCCCTCCGGGTTCGGGCCGCCGGCGAAGCGCTGCGCGCTGATGATGCCGCCGAGGAAATTCCGCGGGCTGTGGCACTCGGCGCAATGGCCAAAGCTGTTGACGAGATAGGCGCCGCGATACCACTGCGCCGAGCGGCTGGGGTCCGCGATGAACGGCTGGCCGTTCATGAACAGGAATTTCCAGACGCCGACATTGCGCCTGATGTTGAAAGGAAACGGCAAGTCGTGATCGCGCACCTTGCCGACGACCGGCGGCAGGGTCTTCAGATAGGCAAACAGGTCACGCACGTCATTGAGCTTGGCGTGCTGATAGGACGTGTAGGGAAACGCCGGGAAATAGTGCGTCCCCGACGGCGAGGTGCCCTTCATGACCGCGGTGACGAAATCCGCCTCGCTCCAGCGGCCGATGCCGTCGTTCGGATCGGGCGAGATGTTCGGCGCATAGAAGGTGCCGAACGGCGACGGTATCGCAAGGCCGCCACCGAGCCTGGTGCGGTCGTCCTGCTTCGGCACGGCGTGGCAGGAGGAACATCCCCCCGCATTGAACGTTGTGAGGCCGTTGGCGAGGTTGGGCTGGTAGGCGGGCAGCGCGCTTGCGGCAACGGTCGCGGGGATCGTCAGCCACCAGAACACACCGAAGCCGATTAAGCCGGCCAGGATGGCCAGGAGAAGAATTCGTCGCAGCATTCACCGATCCGTCATTGGTCGCTTCATCGTCTCAACCAGTATGATGGCAACCCGTCGCACAAGCTCGCATCAAATTTGCCGCAGGCACGATCAATTTGGGAATAAATCCGAAAAGCCGCTGTTTGAAGACTGCAACCATCGTGTGACGTCAAAGGGGAGAGAACCCATGTCCAACAAGACCTTGCTTGCCGCGCTGACGCTCGGCGCCGCCATCGCCCTCACCGGCCCGGCCTTTGCCGAAAAGCTGACAGCGAAGCTGGACGGCAAGGCGGAAGTGCCGGCAACCACCACTGCCGGCACCGGCACCGCCGATATCGACTACGACGCCGCGAGCAAGAAGCTCAGCTGGAAGCTGACCTATTCCGGTCTCTCGGGCCCCGCCACTGCCGCGCACTTCCACGGCCCCGCCGAGGCCGGCAAGAATGCCGGCGTCGCGGTCGCGATCCCGAACGCGACGTCGAGCCCGGTCGAAGGCAGCGCAACGCTGACCGACGCGCAGGCCGCCGATCTCCTCGCCGGCAAGTACTATGTCAACGTCCACACCGCGGCCAACCCGGGTGGCGAGATCCGCGGCCAGGTCACGAAGTAGATCCAACAAGAAACGGCCGACACAAAGAAGGGCGGACGCTTAGCGGCGTCCGCCCTTTTTCATTGACCAAAAGGCGCTCAGCCCTTTTTGATGCGGTATGTCTCGTGACAGCCGCCACATTGCTTGCCGATCAGGCCCAGTTCGGCCTTCAGGGTATCAACATCCTTGATCTTGCCCTTGGCATCGGCGACCGCCTTGGCAAAGCTCGCAGCCTGCTGCGCAAAACCGGCCTTGTCTTCCCAGATTTTCGGCGAAGGGGTGTAATCCCCATCCAGCTTGACGCCTTTCATGCTCTCGGGGAACAGCGTCGGAAGCTGCTTGGCGGTGTCCTCGAACTGGGCCAGCGCGGCATTGACGGTCGCCTGGTCGTAGGGCTTCTCGCCCTTGAGTATCGCCGCCAGCGCGCCCGCATTCTTGCCGTTATCCTTCATCATCCCTTGGGTCTTCTTGACCTGGTCCTGTTGCGCAACGACCGCACCCGCACTCAACGCAAGCATCGCGGCAACGATAACAATCCGCTTCATCGGCAAAACCCCTCAATCCTGCTCTGTCCCGGTCCGCGGTGTGCGGCCGGCCTGGTTTGCAAACACCGCAGGCGGAATCCTCATTCCGCCTGCGACAATTCATCAGAGATTATGCCGGCGCTGCGCCTCGCGGATCGCGACCCAGACCCGCTCCGGCGTGGCCGGCATGTCGATGTGGTCGATTCCGTATTCGCGATGCAGGCCCTCGACGATCGCGTTGACGACCGCCGGGCACGAGCCGATCGCACCGGCCTCGCCTGCGCCCTTCACGCCGAGCGGGTTGGTCGTGCAGGGCACGTTATGGGTCTCGAACACGAAGGACGGACCGTCGGAGGCGCGCGGCAGCGCATAATCCATGAACGTGCCGGTAACGAGCTGACCGTCGGCCGGGCTGTAGACCGCCTGCTCCATCAGCGCCTGCCCGATGCCCTGCATCGCGCCGCCATGAACCTGGCCCGCAAGCATCAGCGGATTGAGCGTGACGCCGAAATCGTCGACGATGACGTAGCTGACGATCTTGATGATGCCGGTGGCCGGATCGATCTCGACCTCGGCGAGATGCGTGCCGTTCGGATAGGTGCCGTCGGCGCTGGCAAACGTCGCGCTGGCGTTCATCTTCGAGGTATCGCCGCCGGGACGTTTGGCGAGATCGGCAAAGCTGACCGAGCGGTCGGTGCCGGCGATGCGGATGCGGCCATCGGCAATCTCGAGGTCGCCGGTGCCGGCTTCCAGCGCCTGCGCCGCGAGCTCCTTCAGCTTGTTGCCGAGGTCGTGCGTCGCCCGCTGCACGCTGACGCCGCCCGACGGGATCGATGCCGAGCCGCCGGTGCCCAGCCCGGTCGCGATCTTGTCGGTGTCGCCCTGCAGCACGTGGACGCGCTCGGGCGGCACGCCGAACTGCTCGGCGACGATCTGCGCATAGGCGGTCTGGTGACCCTGCCCGCTCGACTGCGTGCCGATCAGGATCGAGATATCGCCATTGGCATCGAGCGCCACATTGGCGGTCTCCTCGCCCATGGTGCCGCAGACCTCGACATAGCTCGCCATGCCGATGCCGCGCACCAGGCCGTCCTTCTTCGCCGCCTTGGCGCGTTTCGAAAACTCCTTCCAGTTGGCAATCTCCATCGCGCGCTTCATGTGCGCGACGAAGTCGCCGGAGTCGTAGACCTTGCCGGTCGCGGTCGTGTAGGGCAGCGACTTCGGCGGAATGAAATTCTTCCGCCTGATGGCATCGGGCGTCATGCCGAGTTTTCGCGCGGCCGCATCGACCAGCCGCTCGATGACGTAGGCGGCTTCCGGGCGGCCGGCGCCGCGATAGGCATCGACCGGCACCGTGTTGGTGAACACGGTGCGGACCCGGCAGTGGAAGGCCTGAATGTCATAGAGGCCCGGCAGCATGCCGGCACCGCCATGCGGGATATAGGGCGCAAAGGTCGAGAGATACGCGCCCATGTCGCCCATCAGGTCGACATCCATGCCGAGGAATTTGCCGTCCTCGGCGAGCGCCATCTTCGCGGTGGTGAGATTGTCGCGGCCCTGCGCGTCGCCCATGAAATGGTCGGAGCGCTCGGCGGTCCATTTGATGGTCTTCTTGAGCTTGCGGGCGGCGACCGAGATCAGTGCATATTCGCGATAGGGAAACAGTTTGGTGCCGAAGCCGCCGCCGACATCGGGGCAGATCACCCGCATGTTTTCCTTCGGCATCTTCAGGATCATGTCGCAGAGGATCTCGCGCAGGCGATGGCTGCCCTGGCTGCCGATCGTCAGCGTCAGATGATCCTTCCTGGCGTCGTATTCGGCGACCGCCGCGCGCGTCTCCATGAAATTGGTGATGACGCGCGGATTGACGATGGTGATCTCGGCCACCGCATGCGCCTTGGCGGAAGCATCTTCCGCGGCCTTCTTGTCGCCGATCGAGACGTCGAACAGCACATTGCCGGGCTTGTCCGGCCACACCTGCGGCGCGCCCTTCTTCACCGCGTTGACGAGGCCAGCCACGGCCGGCAGCGGCGTCCATTTGACGTCGATCGCCTCGATCGCGTCACGGGCATGATCGACGGTATCGGCGACCACGAAGGCTATGGCGTCGCCGACATGGCGCACTTCGTCCTTCGCCAGGATCGGATAAGGCGGCGCGGTGAACGGATCGGTTTCGAGATTGAACAGGCATGGCAGGCCGCCGAGATCGGCGACATCGGCCGCGGTCAGGATCAGCGCCACGCCGGGCATGCCGCGGGCCTTGCCGGCATCGATCGTGTAAGTCGCGTGCGCATGCGGCGAGCGCAGCATCAGCGCATGCAATGCGGGAGACGGGGCGACGTCGTCGGTGTAGCGGCCCTTGCCGCGAATCAGAGCGTCATCCTCCTTGCGCCGCACACTTTGTCCGACGCCGAACTTGATGGGAGCTGCCATCGTCTCTCCAATTGCCTTGGTTGTTTGCATACATATTGGCGTGGATGTCAGCGAAGCGCAAACCGCTTTCCGCCGCACGAAGCGCGATCACACAACCGGCACCTATGCATTTGATTTGACAACGCAAAACCAGAGCGTTTTGGAGCGAAGCGGGATACCGGGCCTCTCCACCGGAACGAGGCGCCAAACCATGAGCTGCAGAATCTCACGCAACGGGCCGTGCGAAAACTTCTGATGATAGAGAATCCGACCCGACGGATTTGCCGGAGCAGCGGGGATAGAGACGACTGCCAAAGCAACCTGAACTTAACCGCGACACCGAGAGTTTCATCCAGATCAGGTTCTTCCGCACACTTGGTGCCGGTTGCAGGATTCACAAAAACTACACCAAAGAACCGGAAGAACCCCAGGTTGTGACCGCCGTCTCTGCAAGATTGTCGCGCGATATGCTATGCCGCGTAATTGTAGTTTGGCATTTTGGTTGGGGACCGATGGCCGCTCGCAAATTGTCGCAAGGGCAGGCCCCCACGCGGATCGCGCGTCGGCGTTGGCACGAAGAGCGGTCGTTGCGGTGTGCCATCAGGTTGGCCCGCATGGGCTACTGGGAAGCGGAGAGTCCCGCTGCGACCGATTTCTGGATATCGCCTGAGCTCGCCGCCTTCTACGAATTCGAGACGGCCGACGGCTTCATCCCCATCGCCACGGTGCGCGAGCGCTATTTGCCTGAAAGCCGGAAGGTTCTGGAGGCGCATTACGCGGCCTGCTGGGCGGAGGGGCGGCCCTACGCGGTGCAGACGACGCTCCGCAGTTCCGATGGTCGCCTGCTCGACTGTGTGGTGCATGGCGAGCCGGAATTCGACGCGCACGGTCAGGTCCGGCGCGTGTCCGGCATTGTCCGCGACGTCACGGAGGAGACCTCCGCGCTGCGCCGCCTGGCGGAGAGCGAGCAACGGCTGGCCGATTTCGTCAGCACCGCCTCGGACTGGTGCTGGGAGAGCGACGCCGCCCATCGGATGCTGCCTTATCCCAAGTCGCTCGCCGGCAACGCGGCCTTCCAGACCGTTGCCAGTGGCGGGAGGGCGCGCTGGGATCTGGCTTATGCGCCCGAGGACGCAGAGGCGATGGCGCGGCACCGGGCCGATATGGAGGCCCACCGCCCTTTTCGCGACTTCATCTATACGCTGATCGGCCAGGACGGGTCGCGCGTCAGCATCTGCACCAGCGGCAAGCCCATCTTCGCCGATGACGGCAACTTTCTCGGCTATCGCGGTACGTCCAGCGACATCACCCAGCTTAGGGCGGCCAAGGCGCTGCTCGACCAGCGCACGCGGGCGCTGGAGGAAGCCCACCGGCTCGGCAAGATCGGCACCTGGAGCTACAGGCTGGACATCGGCCGCACGGTCTGGGCGCCCGAGCTCTACCAGCTTCTCGGCTTCGAGCCCGACGCGTTCGAGCCGACCAATGAGAACATGAGGCCCTATTTCCTGGACGGCGACGCCGACCGCTTCCGGGAGGTGCAGAAACGGGTCCTGCGCAGCCGCAGGACCGAGGCCACCGACCTGCGCATGTTGCACGCGGACGGCACGGCCCGCGATCTTGCGGTGATCTGCAAGGCTGAGGTCGCCCACGACAAGGTCATCGGCATCATCGGCACCGTGCAGGACGTCACCGAGCGCAAGGAGGCCGAGCGCCAGCTCGAGCAGCTCGCCTACACCGACCCCTTGACCGGCCTTGCCAATCGCGCGCTGTTCAAGCGCCGGCTCGCCGACTTGATCGAGGGCTGCGCCCTGGAAGGCCGGAGCGGCGCGCTGCTGCTCATCGACCTCGATCGCTTCAAGGAGGTCAACGACTCCCTCGGCCATGCCGCCGGCGACGAATTGCTGATCCGGGTGGCGGCTGTATTGCGGCAGGACCTGGGGCCGCGCGCCTTCATCGCCCGGCTCGGCGGCGACGAATTCGCCGTGCTGGCGGAGGGATGCGGCATGTCCGACGCCGCGCTGACCGGGCTTGCCGATCGGCTCATCGCCAAGCTGTCCGGCCCCGTCGATCTCATCGAGGGCGAGGCCTTTGTCGGCGCCACCATCGGCATCGCCCGCCTGCCGGAGCATGGCGCAGCGGCGGAGAGCGCCGTGCGCAATGCGGACCTGGCGCTGTACATGGCCAAGGAGGCCGGGCGCGGCCGGGCACAACTGTTCGAGCCGGTTCATGCGCAGGCGGTCGATCAAAGGCTCGATCTCGGCCGGCATCTGCGCCGCGCCGTGGAGGCCGGCGCCCTCGAGGCCCATTACCAGCCGCAGGTGGACCTGAGGACCGGCCGCGTCACCGGCTTCGAAGCGCTGCTGCGCTGGACCCATCCCGAGCGCGGGCCGATCTCGCCGGCGGAGTTCATCCCCATCGCCGAAAGCTCCGGGCTCATCGTTGATCTCGGCCTGTGGGTGCTGCGCGAGGCCTGCCGGCAGGGCCGCGCCTGGCTGGATGCCGGGCTGCCGCAGCGCTCCGTCTCGGTCAATGTCTCGCCGGCGCAGATCTGGAACGTGGATTTCGAGACGGCAGTCTCGGCCGTGCTGGCGGAGACCGGCTTTCCGGCTGAGCTGCTCTGCCTCGAGCTCACCGAAAGCCTGTTCGTGGATCATACCGAGCAGCGGATCAGTCGCACGCTGACGGCGCTCTCCGGTCTCGGCATCCGGCTGGCGCTGGACGATTTCGGCTCGGGCTATTCCTCGCTCGGCTATCTGACGCGCCTGCCCTTCGACTGGCTGAAGGTGGACCGCGCCTTCGTCGATGGCATTTCCACCGCGCCGGAGAAGCGCAAACTACTCGGCGGCATCATCGCTTTGTCGCACGGGCTGGGCATGAAGGTGGTGGCCGAGGGGGCCGAACTGCCGGCCGAACTGGACGTGCTCGGCGGGCTCGATTGCGACCTGGTGCAGGGCTTCGTCTTCTCCCCGCCCGTCGCCGCCGACAAGGCGCCGCTGGTGGCCGCCAGCATCGAGGGCAAGGCGTGCCGGATACAGCCGAAACGGGTTAGCCTCTAGGCTAAACGCGCCGGAGCGCGAACAGCCAGCCGCGGCCGAACAGCGTGAGGATCAGCAAGGCATAGACGAAGATGCCCACCGCAATCAGCAGCAGCAGGATCAGCTCGTCGCGAAGGATCTGCATCGGCGCGAACCACACATAGGCGAAATGCCAGGTCAGCCACAGCGCAAGCGCGAGCAGCACACCGCACAGCGCGAAGGTGCCGAACGAGCGGATCAGCGCGCGATCGAGCACGAGATAGCCGCGGCGGATCGCGAACATCAAAACGAGCAGCAGATTGACCCAGGCCCCGATCGCGGTCGCGAGCGCGAGGCCTACCTGTGCTAGCGTGCCGACCAGCGCGATCTTCAGCGCGACGTTGACCGCGACCCCGGTCAGCGCCGCCTTCACCGGCGTTGCGGTATCCTTGCGGGCATAGAAGGTCGCGACCGCGCTGCGGATCATCACGAACGGGATCAGCCCGACCGCGTAGGCCGCGAGCGTGGCGCCGGCGCTTGCGGCATCGGCCTTCGAGAACGCGCCGCGGGCGAACATCGCGCGCATGATCGGATCGGCGACGGTCAGGAACGCCGCCACGAACGGCACCGAGAACAGCAGCGTGAAATCGAAGGCGCGGCGCTGCGCGGCCATGGCGCCGGCGTGGTCGTCGGCGGACAGCCGCCGCGACATCTCCGGCAGCAGCACGGTGCCGATCGCGATTCCGATCACGCCGATCGGCAATTGGTTGAGGCGGTCGGCATAATACAGTGCCGACAGCGCGCCGGCCGGCAGGAAGGTCGCGATGATGGTGTCGGCGAACAGCGCAACCTGCGTTCCCATCGAGCCCAGCGTCGCCGGGCCCAGCGCGCGGAAGAAGGCGCGGACGTCCTCGTCGAGCCTCAAGGGCGCGAACCGCGGCAGGCCGCCATGGCGCGCGAGGTCGCCGGCGAGCAGGAAGTACTGCAGGAAGCCCGAGATCAGAACGCCCCAGGCCGCGGCATGACCGGCGCTGGGGAAGAACGCCGCGAGCGCCAGCGTCATCATCATGGCGAGGTTGAGCAAGATCGGCGCCGCGGCGGCGCTGGCGAAGCGATGCATCACGTTGAGCATGCCGCCATAGAGCGTCACCATCGTGATCAGCAGCAGATAGGGAAAGGTAATCCGCGTCAGCTCGATCGCGAGCTTGCGCTGCGCCGCGTCCTCGGTGAAGCCCGGCGCGAGGATGCTCATCGCCTGCGGCATGAACGCCATCGCCACCACCAGCAGAATCACCTGCGACGCGAGCAGCAGCGTGAAGATGCGGTCGGCGAACAGCCGCGCCGAGGCTTCGCCGCGCTCGCCATGGACATGGGCATAGGCCGGCACGAAGGCGGCGTTGAAGGCGCCTTCGGCGAAGATCGCGCGGAAATGATTGGGCAGCCTGAGCGCCACGAAGAAGGCGTCGGCGACCGGTCCGGCACCGAGGATCGCCGCGAGCATGATGTCGCGCGCAAATCCGGTCACCCGCGATAGCAGGGTATAGCCGCCGACAGTGAAGATGCGCCCAAGCATCTGCTGCTTCTAGCGCATCATCACCCTAGGTCAAAATGACGTATTCAGGACGTTAGCGATCTAGGCATGATCCAGCCCGAAAACCGGAAGCCACTTTTCGGGATCATGCCTGTAGCGCGCTGCGCACAGCCGCGATGACGCGGTCCTGCGTCGCCTCGTCGAGATAGGGGTGCATCGGCAGGGCGATGACGTCCTTCGACAGCCGTTCGCTGACCGGCAGGCCGCCGTCCGCGACCGGGAAGTGGCTATAGGCCGTCTGCTGGTGGACCGACTTCGGATAATAGATCATGGTCGGGACGCCCTGCGCCTTCAAGGCGGCCGCGAAGGCGTCGCGATCGATGCCGTTGGACAGACGGATGGTGTATTGCGCCCACACCGAGGTGCAGCCCGGAGCAAGCCGCGGCACCGCGACGAGGTTGCCGAGTGCACGCGTATAGCGTTCCGCCACCTTGTTGCGCGCCGCGATCTCGTCGTCGAAGATCTTCAGCTTCTCGAGCAGGATCGCCGCCTGCATGGTGTCGAGCCGCGCGGTGAGGCCGAGCCGCACGTTGTCGTACTTGTCGGAGCCCTGGCCGTGGACGCGGATACTGCGCAGCGTGCGTGCGAGCTCCTCGTCGTCGGTGAAGATCGCGCCGCCGTCGCCGAAGCAGCCGAGCGGCTTGGCCGGGAAGAAGCTGGTGCCGGTCGCGAGCCCGAAAGTGCCGAGCTTGCGGTTCTTGTAGGTGGCGCCAAAGCCTTGCGCGGCGTCATCGAGCACGAACAGGCCTTCGGCCTCGGCGACCGCGGCGATCGCATCATGATCGGCGCTCTGGCCGAACAGATCGACCGGGATCACGGCAACCGGCTTCAACCCGCGCGCCCGCGCCGTCGCGATGCCGCGCTTGAGCGAGTTGACGTCGATGTTGAAGGTCTCTTCGTCGACATCGACGAACACCGGCGTCGCGCCGGTCAGCGTCACGACCTCGCCGGTCGCGCAGAAGGTGAAGGTCGGGCACAGCACCGCATCGCCCGGCCCGACATTCTTCGCCATCAACACCATCAGCAGCGCGTCGGTGCCGCTGGCGCAGCTCACCACATGCTTGGCGCCGCTATAGTCCGCCAGTGCCTTCTCCAGCGCGGTCACTTCCGGCCCGTTGATGAACTGGCAATGATCGAGCACGCGCGCGACCGCGTCATCGATCGACTTGCCGAGCCGCCGGCGCTGCGCGGAGATGTCGATGAAGGGAATGGGCTCAAGCTGCAGGTGCTGGTTCATGGAGGCTCTTTGCAAATGTTGAATGATTGACGGTCAGCCGGCGATGCGGCGCGGCCCCTTGCGCAGCGTCGAGGCCGCAGGCCGCGCGGGCGATTCCAGGCAGCGGATCGCGATCTCGAGGCTCGCCACGCCCTCGTCGCCGGACACCGCCGGCACCTTGCCGCTGCGCACGGCATCGAGGAAGGCGATCAGCTCGGCGCGCAACGGCTCGTCGTGACCGACCGGCAGATGACGCATCGAATAGCTGCCGTCCGGCTTGAAGCCGAAACATTCGGTGACCTGGCGCGTCAGCAGGTCGCCCATCACATATTTGCCGCGCGTCGCCACCGTCACGTTGCGCGCCTTGAACGGCGTCAGCCAGTTGGTGTTGATGTGGGCGAGCACGCCGGAGGCCGTGCGGAATTGCAGCAGCGCGATGTCCTCGCGCTCGGCGACCGCGCTCGAGAGCTGCGGCTGCACCTCGACGATGTCGGACTCGGTGAACCAGCGGATCAGGTCGATGTCGTGCACGGCGAGATCGATCACGACGCCGACATTGGACATCCGCGGCGGGAACGGGCCGACCCGGGTGATGCCGATCGACAGGATGTCCTCGCCCGAGATCGCCTGCTTGATCGCGGCGACCGCCGGATTGAAACGCTCGACATGGCCGACCATCAGCGTGACGCCGGCCTTCTCGGCGGCGGCGACGATCTCGCGCCCCTCCTCGACCGTGGACGCGACCGGCTTCTCGACCATGATATGGATGTTGCGCGCGATGCAGGCGAGCGCGATCTCGTGATGCAGATGGGTGGGCGCTGCGATCGTCACCGCATCGACGCCCTCGGCGAGCAGTTGATCGAGGCTCTCGAAGGCGCGGCAGCCGACCAGGTCGATGGCGCGCGTGCGGTGTTCGGGCAGCGGATCGACGATGCCGACCAGCATGACGCCGGGCAGTCCGGCCAGCACGCGGGCATGGTTGCTGCCCATCACGCCGGCGCCGATCACGCCGACGCGCAATACGCGGCCGATATCGGCCTTCGCGCCGGCTGCGGACACTTTTGCATTCATATCGTAGACCCCAAGTGACGTTCTGGCGGTTGTCCCGGGCTTCTCGCAGAGCCACCCCTGGCTCAGGCGGAATCAGGACCCCTATTCCCGATCTGCGCCTCCGGCGCAAATCACCCCGCTTCGTTGGCAGCCGCTATAGCACGGCGCCCCAAATGTGGCGAATGCCAACAACGAAATCCGGACACGTTTTGATTCAAAGAGTTACATCGTCCCGCGGCTCATGGACGGCACGGGAACCGGCTCGCCTCAGGTGCGCTGATAGTCGTCCTCGATGCGGATGATGTCGTCCTCGCCGAGATAGCTGCCGGTCTGCACCTCGATCAGCTCGAGCTGAATCTTGCCGGGGTTCTCCAGCCGATGCACCGCGCCGATCGGGATGTAGATCGATTCGTTCTCATGCACCGTCTTGATTAGCTCGTTGACGGTGACCTGCGCGGTGCCGCGCACCACGATCCAGTGCTCGGAGCGGTGATGGTGCTTTTGCAAGGAGAGCCGCCCGCCCGGGCGGACGATGATGCGCTTGACCTGGTGGCGGTCGCCATTGTCGACCGACTGATAGGAGCCCCAGGGGCGATGCACCTTGATGTGGTTCTCGGTCACCTCGGGCGCCGCAACCTTCAGCTTTGCGACCAGCCGCTTCAGCCCGTTGGCGTCCTTCTGGCGCGACACCAGCACGGCGTCCTGGGTCGCGACCACGACGAGATCGTCGACGCCTTCGAGCGCGACCAGCGCCCGGTCGGTCGTGACGTTGCAGTTGCGGGAGTCCTCGAACACGGCGGTGCCGCGCGCGGCATTGCCCAGGCTGTCCTTGTCGGACAGCTCCCAGACCTGGCGCCACGAGCCGATGTCGGACCAGCCGCACGCCACCGGCACCACCGCAGCATGCGATGTCTTCTCCATGACGGCATAGTCGATCGAGATCGCCTTTGCCGTACCGAAGGCCTGCGCATCGAGCTTGACGAAGCCGAGATCGCGCGCCGCCGATGCAACCGACAGCTCCACCGAGGCAACGCTGTCGGCATCGACATTGCGATACTCGTCGAGCAGCACGCCGGCACGGAACATGAAGTTGCCGCTGTTCCAGAGATAGCCCGCATCGATATAGCCCGCCGCCGTCGCGGCATCCGGCTTCTCGACGAATTTCGCCACCGCGCGCACCTCGCCGGCGACCACCTCGCCTGGGCTGATGTAGCCGTATTCGGTGGCGGGCCGTTCCGGCTTGACGCCGAATGTCACGATGCGGCCGGCTTCCGCGGCAACCAGTCCGCCGCGGCACGCGGCGACAAAGGCCTGGGTATCCCGCACCAGATGGTCGGCGGCGAGCGCCAGCACGATCGCCTCGCCGTCACGGCTCTGCGCGAACACCGCACCGGCCGCAATGGCAGGGCCTGAGTCCCGGCGCATCGGCTCCAGCAGCACATCGGCCTCGCGGCCGATCTCGGCCAGTTGCTCCAGCACCATAAAGCGATAGGCCTCGTTGGTGATCACGATCGGCCGCTCGAACACGCTGGCGTCCGAGACCCGCAGCAGCGTCTCCTGGAAGGTCGAGCGGGCCCCGAACAGCGACAGGAACTGCTTCGGATGCACCTCGCGCGACGCCGGCCACAGCCGGGTGCCCGCGCCACCGCACATGATCAGGGGAATAATTCGTCGATCCATCGATGCCTCAAGTCCTGTCGTGCAAGTCCTGTCGTACCGCCTGCGGACGACATATCAAATCGGCCCCCGGCCACTGAGGCCCGCAGCCTTGTTACCCGGGAAGCACTATCCGAGCGCTCCCAGATGTCTCGTCGGATGTTACCGGTATTGTAAACCCCGGGGGAGTGTTGGCCATCCCCGTTCCGGCCTCTTTAGCCGCCCCGTCGCGTTTGCCGCAATAGGGGACCAGTACGGGTATTGCCAGATCGGTGCGAAAACCATACCAAGGCGGCGAATTTGGGCGCGCGAAAGCGTTTTGCGCAGTTTTTGAAACATTCTGAAAACCTGGCAGCGCGAACAGAAATGCGCCGAATCCTGCTTTCGACCGTCAAGATCCTGATCTCGGCTGCGCTGCTCTATTTCTCGCTGCGCAAGGTTAATCTGTATGACCTTGCCTCACGCATCCAGGTCGAGAGCCTGGGCTGGCTCGGCCTCGCGATCGCGGTCACGTTCCTGCAGATCTTTCTCGGCGTGCTGCGCTGGCGGGAGATCGGCGTGGAGTGCGGCGCGCCGCTGGAGACCTCCCAGGCGATGCGCTTCAACGTGATCGGCACCTTCTTCAACCAGACGCTTCCGTCCTCGATCGGCGGCGACGCGGTGCGGCTTTGGCTCGTCGCGCGCGCCGGCGCGGGCTGGCGCGCCGCCACCTATTCGATCTTCGTCGACCGCGCAGTCGGGTTGATCGCGCTTGCCGTCGTGATCGCCGCTACCCTGCCCTGGAGCTATCGGCTGATCTCCGATCCCCATGGCTGGACCGCATTGCTGCTGTTGGACCTCGCCGGACTGGCGGCCGGATTTGGCTTCCTGCTGATCGGCGTGTTGCCGTGGCCCTGGCTGGCGCGGTGGTGGGCGACGCATCACATCCATGCCTGCGCCGTGATCGCGAACCGGGTGCTGTTCAGCCGTGCGCATGGATTGAAGGTGGCAACCCTCTCGATCGCCATTCACGTGGTGACCGTCGTGATCGGCTGGTGTGTGGTGAAGTCGATCGCGGCCCCGGTCACCTTCGGAGAGATCTTCCAGCTGCTGCCGCCGGTGATGCTGATCACGATGATGCCGATCTCGATCGCAGGCTGGGGCGTGCGCGAGGCCACGATGGCGCTGGCCTTCGGCTATGCCGGACTGATCGCCAATGAGGGCGTCAACGTCTCGCTGTTGTTCGGCGCGGTGACGTTCGTGGTCGGAGTGTTCGGCGGCCTGGTATGGATCCTGAGCCCGGAAAAGGCCGCCAAGGGCGCCGCGCCGATCGAAGTCCCGGGATCGCAATAGCGAGTCCCAGGATCACAATAACCGGACCAGAATGAGCGCTTTCGAAATCCTCCTGTCGTTGATCGCAGCGGCTCTCGCCGCAGCGATCTCGGCCGTCCTGATCCAGGCGACGCGGCCACTGCTGCTGCGTGTGGCGCTGGCGAAACCGAATGCGCGCTCGTCGCACCGCGTTCCGACCCCGCAGGGCGCCGGCATCGCGGTCACCGCAGCCACGCTGCTCGCGGGCGGCATCGTCATCGCCCTCACCGGATCGCCGGACCTGACTATTCCATTCACGGTGTTCGCGTCCTGCCTATTCATCGCGGTGGTCGGTTTTGTCGACGACATCCGCTCGCTGCCCGTCGTGCCGCGGCTGTTGCTGCAGGCGGCCGCCGTCGCGGCCGTGGTGTTCTCGGCGCCGGATGATCTCAGGCTCGTTCCGGCCTGCCCGATCTGGCTCGAACGCGGCCTGCTGCTGATCGCAGGCCTCTGGTTCGTGAACCTCGTCAATTTCATGGACGGGCTCGACCTGATGACGGCGGCCGAGGCCGTGCCGATCACGGTGGCGGTCGCCCTGCTCGGCAGTTTTGGCCATGTCGGCGCCGCACCCGCGCTGATCGCGGCGGCGCTGTGCGGCGCGCTGCTCGGCTTCGCGCCGTTCAACCGGCCGGTCGCAAAGATATTCCTTGGCGATGTCGGCAGCCTGCCGATCGGCTTGCTGCTCGGCTGGTGCCTGCTCGAGCTTGCCTTGCACCAGCAGTTCGCCGCCGCGCTGCTGCTGCCGCTGTATTATCTGACGGATGCGACGGTCACGCTGTTCCGCCGCATGGCGCGGCGCGAGCCATTCTGGGCCGCGCATCGCTCGCACTTCTATCAGCGCGCGACCGACAACGGATTCACGGTATGGCGCGTCGTCGGCGAGGTCTTTGCGCTCAACCTCGTGCTGGCGCTGCTCGCATTCGCCTCGGTCGGCCTCAATTCCCTCAGCGCGGACATCGCCCTGCTGCTGGCCGGCGGGCTCGCCGTCGGTTGGCAGCTGCGCCGGTTCTCGCGACGGCTCTGATCGCGTCAGATATCGGTCCGGCTCAGCGCGCGCCGCAGCCCCTCGTCGAGGCTGATCGGCTGCTGCCATCCGGTGCTCGCGACCTTGGAGAGATCGAGTTCGAGCGAGGCGAACAAGCTGTCATAGGCTTCCTTGCGGCCGCTGATCCCGAGCAGCACCTTCAACAGCGGCTGCGGCAGCCAGAACAGGCGCGGCGAGGTTTGCGCCGCGCGGGCAAGGCGCTCGACGAACTCCCGCGTCGAAACCTGCTCGCGGTCAGCCACCAGGAACACCTCGAAATCATGTCCCGGTTGCAACAACCGATGCAGGATGAACGACGCCAGGTTTTCCGCCGACAGGAACGCGCGGCGATTCTTCACATAAGCGAGCGGCAGCGGCATGCGATTCATCACCGCGCGCTTGAGCAGGTCGAAGTTTCCCTTCGCGCCGGCGCCGTAGATCAGCGGCGGCCTGATCACGGTGACCCGCATGCCGCTGCCCGGCACGATTTCCTTCAAGCCGACCTCGGCGGCCGCCTTCGAGTTTCCGTAAAGACCGCGCGGCGTCAGGACATCGTCCTCGCGATACGGCGGACGCCCGTAATTGCTGCGCCCATGCACCAGGATCGTGCTGACGAAAATGAAATCCCGGACGCCGGCAGCGGCCGCCGAACGCGCCAGATGCAGCGTGCCCTCGATGTTGACGTTGCGGTAGAGCTCGATCGCCTGTTCGTCGGACTGCTGGTGAACGCGGGCCGCAAGATGAACCACGGCGTCGACGCCATCGAGCGCGGCGCGCCAATCGGTGGCCGGGCTGAGCGAGCCGATCGCCACGTCGTTTGCATCCTGCGGCGGGGTCCGCACCGCGCGCCGCACCAGCCAGCCGTTGCGCGCCAGCACCGGCACCACATGGCGACCGACGAAGCCGCTCGCGCCCGTCACCAGAACCGTCCGCCGACCATCCTTCATGCCGTCCGCTCCGCATCGCGATTGGAGAGCAGTTCCCGAACCAGCGCAGCATAGCTCGCCAGCGCCCGCTCGGGGCTGAAAGTCCGCGCGGTCGCGACGGCGCGCTCGGCCATCGCGGTGTCCTGCGATCGCGACGCCAGCCTGACGGCGTCGGCGAGTTGATCGGCCCGCTCGGGTGTCACGACCCAGCCGAGCCGGTTTTCGCTGACGGTGAGCGCAGCCTCCGCCTCGGGCTCGGAGACGAGGATGACAGGCCGTCCCGCCGCAAGCAAATTGTAGAACCGGCTAGGGACCGACACCCCGGCGACGTTCTTGCGATAGGGAATGAGCCAGACGTCCGCGCTGGAGAGCAGCGCATCCAGCTCGCCGTCGGCGACGCGGTCGACAAGCGTGACATTGGCGAGCCGCGTGGTGGCCTGCATTTCCTTCAGCCGTACGAACCCCATGCCCCAGCCCGAGAGCAGGAAATGGATGTCGGTCTCGTCCTGCAACAGCCGCGCGGCGTCGAACACGATGTCCGGATCGTGGGTGAAGCCGAGATTGCCGGACAGGCCGACCACGAAGCGGGCGGCGATGGCCTTGCGAAACGGATTGTCGGGACTGACGGGACGGTTGCCCGGAGTGAGCGTGGCCCAGTTCGGAATGAACCTGATCTTGTCAGGCGTCATGCCGCCATACCGCAACAGCAGTTTTTCGGCGTCGCGGCCGATCACGATGACCGCGTTCAAGGCACGGAACATCAGCGCGTTGATCGCACGCATCGCCCGTGCCACCAGCGAGGTCGGCCGCAGCAGCCCGGCCATCACCAGCACGTCGGGAAACAGGTCGTGCAGGATCAGCGCCGACCTTGCCCCCTTCAACCATGCCGCGGCGGCAACCGCATAGGGCAGCGCGAAGGGCGCGGTCACGGTCAGCGCCACGTCGCCGCGCTGCAGCCGCGACAGCAGCGCAAAAAAGATCCGGCCGGTGAACAGCGCCTCGGCCAGTGCGCGCTTGATCAGCGCGGCCTTGCCCGGCAGCCAGTTCCTGATCTCGACGACCAGGGGGCGCCCGGGCGCGGACGCCTGCGCCGAGCCCGGCATGCCGGAGACGACCATCACCTCGGCCTCCTGCGCGATCCGCTCGGCGATCGCGGCCATGATCGCGGCGGTCGTGCTGTGGTCCGGCGGATAGTGCTGGCTGACGACGACGACTTTTCGAGAACTGCGCATCAATGGCTTTCGAAACGGGCTTGCCTCATCGTGCGCGGGACGGCGCGGTCAGGCGGCATTCGATCCGAACTCGGGCACGGCATCCTGAAGCACGGCGTGGATGGTCACGCGGTCATCTCTCTCGATCGCATCCTCCAGTGCCGCGAGCCACTTGCGCAGCGTCGCCATCGGGGGCTGGTTCGGCTTGGCCGCCATGACGCCGGCGACGCCGATCTCGAGCGTCGGCTCCTGGCTGGCGAACAGGATCTCGTTCAGCCGCTCGCCGGGACGGATGCCGCTGAACACGATCTCGACGTCGACGCCGGGCTGCAGGCCCGACAGACGGATCATCCGCTCGGCGAGATCGACGATCTTCACCGGCTGTCCCATGTTCAGCACATAGACCGAGACGTCGGGCCGCGCCGGCGTCACCGCGTGCGTCGCCGCGGTGATCACGAGATCGCAGGCCTCGCGGATCGTCATGAAATAGCGAACCATGTCGGGATGGGTGACCGTGATCGGTCCGCCGGCCTCGATCTGCGCCTTGAACTTCGGCACCACCGACCCGTTGGACGCCAGCACGTTGCCGAACCGCACCGAGATCAACCGCATGTGCAGCTTGCCCTTCGCCTCGGTCATCAGGTCGTGGTCCAGCGCCTGACAATACATCTCGGCAAAACGCTTGGTCAGGCCCAGCATCGATACCGGCTCGATCGCCTTGTCGGTCGAGATCATCACCATCGCGCTGGCGCCCGCAGCGCGCGCAGCGTCGGCCACGTTGACAGAACCGAAGATGTTGGTCTTGACCCCCTCGCTCCAGTCGCGCTCCAGGATCGGCACATGCTTGAGCGCCGCGGCATGGAACACGATGTCGGGCTTGAACTCGCTCATCAGGCGCGTGATGCGTTCGCGATCCCTGATGTCGGCGATCCGGCCCTCGATCTCGGCGCCGGTGTCGCGCGCCAACAGCGCCTCGGTGACCGCATAGAGCGCCGGCTCGGAATTCTCCACGACCAAGAGGCGCGCCGCGCCGAAGGTCGCGACCCGGTCGCAGATTTCCGCGCCGATCGAGCCGCCGCCGCCGGTCACGATCACGGACTTGCCCCGTACCAGCGCCTCGAGCCGCGCGTAGTCGATCTTCTGGCTCGGCCGCAGCAGCAGGTCCTCGACCGCGACATTGGTGAGCCGCGGCACATCGCCGCCTTCCAGCGACGGCAGGCGGCTGACCATCAGGCCGAGCCGCTTGGCGCGCATCAGCACGCTTTCAGGGTGCGCCTCCGGCTCGAACGCCGAGGGCATCATGACCACGCGCTTGATCGGCCGCTGGCGGGTCTCGAAATCGCGAATCACGGCCTCGATGTCATCGAGGCCGCCGACCACGGGAATGTTGCGGATCATCTGGCCGCGATCCGCGTTCGACGGCGACAGCACGCCGACCGGCCAGAGCCGCTTGATGGCGCCGTTCTCGATGCCACGCAGCACGACTTCCGCGTCGGCGGTGCGTCCGACCAGCAGCGCAGGCGCGGCGTTGTCGGACCGGGCATGCAGGCGCGTGCGCGAATAGCGGAAATAACGATAGCCGATCCGCAACGCGCTCAGCGCGAACACTTCAAGGAAGAAGAACAGGATGATCGTGACCCGGCCGAGGAACACCGGACTTTGCGCGCTCGCGCCCGTGAAGAAGTAGACATAATCCAGCACGACCAGTGCCAGCGTCAGCACCGCCGCGACCCGCAGGATATTCACCGCGTCCGGCAGCGAGGTGAAGCGCCATTTCGCCGTGGTCAGGTTGGAGAAATAGCTGACCGCAACGCTGAACAGCACGAACCAGGGCAGAATGTACAACAGGTGCGGCAGGCGGTCGGTAAGGAGGCTGCCCTCGAAACGCAGATAAAAGCTCGCCAGCAACGCAAACGTCGTCGCCAGCGCGTCATGCGCCATAATCAGGAAGTTGCGCAGGGTGAATTGTGAAAGACGCGTCATCTAACAGACGGGTTGCCGGCAGCTGGGAGTTCGCGATGGGACATTGGCAGGCTGATAGCGTATCTGCACAGCCCTTGCCAGCGATCATGGACCGGCGGGAGGTTCGGGTTCCATATCGGTCCCCAATCGCCCCTTCAACGCCATGCCGCCGGCAACCCCGACGCCCAGCACATACATCCAGCCTTCGTGAAAGTCGAAGATGTGTGAATTAAACAACGAAGTAAAAATATTCTGCACCACAACGAGGAGTCCGATCCAGTTGGCGAGACCGTCGCCGCGAAACAGCAAGAGATGCAACAGCCACATGGCGTAAAGTATCGCGACGCCCAGAATGCCCCACTGCACGGCGACGTTCAACGTTTGATTGTGAGGATTGCCGATCACTCCGCCGCTGGCCTGGGTCTCACCGCCGACCGCGACGCGCTCGAACAGGCCGCGCGTCGAGCCGGTGCCATGGCCGACCAGCGGGGCCTCGGCAAAGAACCCGAGCGACTTGCGCCAGAATTCCAGCCGCAAACCCATCGACGTCGGTTCGTTGCGCTCCTTGTAGAGCTTGTAGTCACGCTGGAATGACTCGGCCGTCGAGCGCAATTGCGGCGACGCATACCACGCCACCACGGACAACGCGGCGGTCGCGCAGGCGATCAGGATGATGCTGCGCCAGCGCAGATGGAGCAGCGCAAACACGGCGAACATGATCGGAACCGTCACCATCGCGGTCCGCGACACCACCACCAGCGCCATGTTGGCGAACAGGCTGAGCGCAATCGCGATCAGCAGCACGGCCGGCAGGATCCGTTTTTCCCGCAACAGCATGACGACCGGATAGGAGAGCCCGACCGCGCACAGCGTGAATTCCTGGCTCTGGTTGATGTAGTTCTTGACGAAGACTCCCTGTTCCCCGGGACCAGGCGCCCTCAGTGCGAGGCCGGGATAGGCGAACACCAGCCAGGACATCAGCATCAACAGCGTGCAGGATACGACGAAGGCCACGAACACCCAGCTCCCGCGCGTCGAGCGCTGGAAATGATAGAGCAGCACCGGAAGCACCAGCAGCTTGGCCGTCGGCCCGACCGCGTAGAATCGCGCGCCCCATGCGGCGTCCGACCAGAGCGTGCCGACCAGCGCGAGACAGAACAGCGCGATCGGCGCCACGCAGATCGGTCGCTTCAGCAGCGTCCAGAACGCCCTCAGGTCGACCGTCGGCGCAATCGCGATCAACAGCACCACGCCGAAGATGCCGACCAGCGAGGTCGACCACGGCAGCGCCAGCGCGATCAGCACCGCGACCACATCGGTCGTGGTGTGCCAGCGCGCCGGATCGCGCCAGGCCGGGCACGCCGCGGCGCCTGCCTGAGATGCCACGCTCGCGCTCACGCCTTGCCCTCGCGGGCCCGGGCAACCAGCGACGTGGTGCTGTGGCCGGGCAGGATTTCGACCAGCACGACCTCGCCGCCGGCGGCTTCGACGATCTCGTGACCGACCACCTGCTCGCGGGTGTAGTCGCCACCCTTGACCAGCACGGTTGGCCGCACCTTCGTGATCAGATTGACGGGCGTGTCCTCCTCGAAGATTGCGACAAGGTCGACCGCTTCCAGCGCCGCCAGCACCTCGGCGCGGGCGCGCTCGTTCTGCACCGGACGCCCCTCGCCCTTCAGCCGCCGCACCGAGGCGTCGCTGTTCAGCCCGACGATCAGGCGGTCGCAGGTGCTGCGCGCGGCGGTCAGCACCTTGACGTGGCCGGGATGCAGGATGTCGAAACAGCCGTTGGTGAAGCCGATGCGCAGATCCTGTTTGCGCCATTCCTCGAGATGCGCATCGATATCGCCGCCGGCCGGCACGATCTTGTCCTCGGCCGCGAGCGAGGCGTGCGGCAGGATCCGTCGCCGCAATTCGGCGGACCTGACGATCGCGGTCCCGGTCTTGCCGACCGCGACCGCCGCCGCGGCGCTGGCAATCCGCAGCGCGCCATCCCAATCGGCACCACCCGCCAGCGCCAGCGCCAGCGCCGCCGCAACGGTATCGCCGGCGCCTGAGACGTCGCGCACCTTGACCGGCAGCGCCGGCACATGGATCGAGCCGCCGTCCCGCGTCACCAGCGTCATGCCGCGCTCGCCCTGCGTCACCAGCATCGCCTCGCAATCCGCGAGATACATCGCATCGGGCGCGGCCTGGGCGATGCTGTCCTGGCTGTCGGCGCGGCTGCGGGTCGCCTCGGCAAATTCCTTCCGGTTCGGCGTCAGCACGGTGGCGCCGCGATAGATCGCGAGGTTGGCGCTCTTGGGATCGACGATGACGCGCTTCTTGGCCTGGCGCGCGGCGTCGATCACGTTGCGGATCACGCGCGCGGTGAGCACGCCCTTGGCGTAATCGGACAGCAGCACGATGTCGGCACGCGCAAGATGCGGCAGGATCGCGTCGATCAACTGCTGCTCGATGGCGGGCGCCGCCGGCGCGGCAAGCTCCCAATCGGAGCGCAGCATGTGGGTCGAGAATTGTTCGGAAACAAAGCGTACCTTGCGCGTGGTCGGCCGCGCGGCGTCGCGCACCAGCACGGCCTCGATGCCGGCCTCCTTCGCCAGCGCCTCGCTCAACGCGGTGCCGGCGGCATCCTCGCCGATCAGGCCGACGAAGATGCAGCGCCCGCCGAGCGCGGCGATATTGCGCGCGACGTTGCCGGCGCCGCCGATATTGGTCTCGCTGCGCCTGACCGCGATCACCGGCGCCGGCGCCTCCGGCGAGATTCGCGACACGTCGCCGTACACGAACTCGTCGAGCATCAGATCGCCGACACAGAGCACGGTCTGACCGGACATCGCATGCGAGATCGCTTCAAAATCGAACATCTGTCACACTGATCCGCTTAGCGATAGCGATCTGGGCGGTCGAGAAAGCCCTTCACATAGGCCCCGACCGCGTCTTCCAACCGAGTAAAGCCGCCATTGTATCCGGCGCGCCCGAGACGATCGACAACGCTCTGGGTGAAGTACTGGTAGCTGCCGCGGATCTGCTCCGGCATGTCGACATACTCGATGTTCGGCTCCAGGCCGAGCGCGCCATAGGCCGAGACGATCAGGTCCTTGAAGCTGCGCGCTTCGCCGGTTCCGACATTGAACAGCCCGGAGACCCGCGGCGTCGCGATCAGCCACATCATCACCCGCACGACGTCGTCGACATAGATGAAGTCGCGGCGCTGATCGCCATCGGCGATGCCCTCGCGATGCGACTTGAACAGCTGCACGACGCGGCCCGCCTTGATGTCGTCGAAGCGACGCGCCAGCACGCTCATCATCGCGCCCTTGTGATATTCATTCGGGCCGAACACGTTGAAGAATTTCAGCCCGGCCCATTGCGGCGGCAGCCGCTCGCCCTTCGCCACGCGCTCGGCGACGGCGAGATCGAACAGCTGCTTGCTCCAGCCGTACAGGTTCATCGGCCGCAGCCGCTTCAGCGCCTCGACCGACGCATCGTCGTCGAACCCCTGCCCGCCGTCGCCATAGGTCGCGGCCGAGGAGGCATAGATGAACGGCGTGGCATTGGCGGTGCACCAGTCGAGCAGCCGCATCGAGAGCCGGAAATTGGTCTCGATCACCAGATCGCCGTCGGTCGCCGTGGTCTCCGAGATGGCGCCGAGATGGATGACGGCGTCCAGCCGCCGTCCCTTCAGCCAGTCGCCGAGCTCGGCCGGGGGAACGACATCGGCAAGCTGAC
Source organism: Bradyrhizobium septentrionale (assembly GCF_011516645.4). Taxonomy (NCBI): domain Bacteria; kingdom Pseudomonadati; phylum Pseudomonadota; class Alphaproteobacteria; order Hyphomicrobiales; family Nitrobacteraceae; genus Bradyrhizobium; species Bradyrhizobium septentrionale. Next base: position 9,413,266 of record NZ_CP088285.1, read on the forward strand.
GCTTGGCCAGGTTCCGCCATTTGCCGTCCTGCCCAAGGATATCGCAGACCGCAACGTCGCTGCGCCCGGCGTCGTTCAACGCGGCCACGACGTTCGAGCCGATAAAACCGGCGCCCCCGGTTACCAGAAGCATGATGAAATCCCGCCAGATTCCTTTGCAGCCGCCAGCTTTGCCCCACTCCGGCGCCACAGGCAACGACGGCTTTACCTCTAATCGCGAACCAGTTACCGACTTGGCCGCGTCCGACCCGGTCTTGGCCCCCTTAGAAATGAATATTGATTCAATATCTGATATCGAAACACAGGATACGGAGGATAGCAGACCTATCCTGATCGTGCCCTATGTTTGGATTGGGGATTTCGTGCGCGGCCACACCGTGGTCCGGGTTCTCCGCAAGCGCTGGCCCAACCGGCCGGTCGATCTGCTGACGTCCGGCCTTTGCGCGCCTCTGGTCGATTATATGCCGGGTGTCCGCGCCGGGATCGTCTTCGACCTGCCGCGCAGCCGGCTGGCCCTGGGCAAGCAGCGGGAACTCGCTGCCGAGCTTCGCTCCCGGAACTACGCCACCGCGCTGGTGATGCCGCGCACCTGGAAGTCCGCCATTGCCCCGGCACTGGCCGGGATCCCGGAACGGGTCGGCTTCTTCGGCGAGGCGAGATTCGGCCTGATCAACGCGATGCGCTGGGGTGAAAGGAAGCTGCCGCGCTTCATCGACAAGAACGCCGTGCTGGCGCTGCCCGACGGCGCGCCCCGCCCGGGCGAATGGCCGGTGCCGCAGCTCCGGGTTCCCGCCGACGAGATCGGACGGTGGCGGCAGGCCAACGGCCTCGGCACCGGCCCCGCCGTCGCACTCGGCCCCGGCTCGGTCGGCGCTTCCAAGCGCTGGACCTATTATCCGGAAGCCGCGCGGCTGTTCGCCGAGCGTGGCTTTGACGTCTGGGTGGTCGGCGGCCCCGGCGAGAAGGCGCTGGCGCAGGAGATCGCAGCCGCCGGCGGCGCGCGGGTCCGCGATCTCACCGGCACCGATTTGCGCAACGGTGTGCTGGCGATGGCCGCGGCCAATGTCGCCATCGCCAACGACTCCGGGTTGATGCACATCGCGGCCGCGATCGGCACGCCGACCATGGGCATTTTCGGCCCGACCGACCCCTATCTGTGGGCCCCGCTCAATGAGCTCGCCGCAACGGTGCGGCAGACCAGGAGCAAGCTCGCGTGCCAGCCGTGTCAGCGCACGGTCTGCACCATGAACGACCATCGCTGCATGCGCGACATCGCAGCCGAAGAGGTCGTCGATATCGCGCAACGCGTGCTGGCTCAGATCAGCGTGCGATAGACCGCCGCGATTGCGCGCGCTTCCGCATCGAGGCTGAACTTATCCACAACTCGTTGGCGGGCCCGCGCCCCCATCGCCGCTGCCGACGCCGGATCGCGCATCAATGGCTCCAGCGCAGCCACCAGCGTGTCGGCGTCGCCGGGCGGCGTCAGCACGCCGGTCGTGCCATCCTCGACGACGAACTCGGCAGCGCCCGCGCGCGACGCGACCAGCGCCGCGGCTGCCGACATCGCCTCGATCAGGGTCAGGCCGAAGCCTTCATTGCGCGAGGTGAAGGCGTAGATCGTCAGCCGCTGGTACCAGCGCACGACATCCTCGATCGGCAGTTCACCTGTGATGATGATGCGCGATTGCAGGCCGGCCGCCTCGATGCGCCGCTTCAGCTCGTTGGCAAAGACCTGCTGCTCCGGCACCACGGCGCCGACGATGACGGCGGTGAAATCGGGATAGCGCGGCAGCAGCCTGCACATCGCCTCGACGAACACGTCGCTCCCCTTCTGCGCGCGCACCCGTCCGAAACAGCCGATCGCATGGCGCCCCGGCAATCCGCTTTCGGCAAAGGCCGCGGCGCGATCGGCCGGCGGCGCATAGCGATCAGTGTCGACGCCATGCATCACCACGGTGGCCTCGCGCTTCAGATACGAGGCCGACAGCGGGCTGGTCGCGATGATCGCATCCATGTTGCGGATCAGCCAGCGCGTCAGCCAGGTGTGATGACGTTGCGCGGCTGACGTGAACAGCAGTTTCAGCGGCCAGCCGAGCGCACGCAGCACGAGGCCTGCGATCATCTCGTCATTGCGCCGCGCATGCCAGATCAATGGCGACGCGCGCCGCCACAACCGCATCAGATCGGCAAATCCCATCGCGTCGATGCCGTCGGGCCGATGCGAGCCGAGCCATGCCGCGCAAAACATTTTGGCAAGCTTCGGCGCGACCATGCGGTTGGTCGCGGTGACACCCGAATAGCGTCGGTGCAGGTTCGGCACGATGAGCTCGAGCTCGGGCGCAGGTGTGTTCTCGATCGGCACGCAAGTCTCCGTTTCGCGCCAGTTCCTATACGCAACATTAAGCATAGTGGCCAGTTCGGCTGTGTCGAAACCCCCTCTTCACCGCGCTCCCGCTAGCATCGCCGGCCAAAGATATCGGGAGAGCTCTCACCATGACCGTGCTCGTAACCGGCGGCGCCGGCTATATCGGAAGTCACATGGTCCATGCGCTGGTCGATGCCGGCGAGAGCGTCGTCGTGATCGACAATCTCTCCACCGGATTCTCCGCGTTCCTGCCCGACGGCGTGCCGCTGTTCATCGGCGATGCCGGTGACGAGAACCTCGTCGAGGGCGTGATCGCCCAGCACAGCATCGACAGCATCATCCATTTCGCAGGTTCGGTGGTGGTGCCGGACTCGATGCGCGATCCGCTCGGCTACTACCGCAACAACACCATGACGACGCGCAGCCTGCTCAATGCCGCGGTGAAGGGCGGCGTCGGCCGCTTCATCTTCTCCTCGACCGCGGCCGTCTACGGCAATCCGGACCAGGTGCCGGTGCCGGAGATCGCGCCGACCCGGCCGCTGTCGCCCTACGGCTCCTCGAAGCTGATGACCGAGATCATGCTGCACGATGTCGCCTCTGCCCATGGCATGAGCTACGTCGTGCTGCGCTACTTCAACGTCGCCGGCGCCGACCCGAAGGGACGCGCCGGCCTCGCCACCGTCGGCGCCACCCATCTGCTCAAGATCGCGGTCGAGGCCGCGACCGGCCAGCGCGCCAAGATCGACGTGTTCGGCACCGACTATCCGACGCAGGACGGCAGCTGCGTGCGCGACTTCATCCATGTCAGCGACCTCGTCGAGGCGCATCGCTCGGCGCTGTCCTATCTGCGCGCCGGCGGGCAATCGGTGACGCTGAACTGCGGTTATGGCCGCGGCTATTCCGTGCTCGAGACGATCGAGACGGTGCGCCGGGTCTCGATGCGGAATTTCGCCGTCGCCTACGCCGCGCGCCGGCCCGGCGACATCATGACCATGGTGGCCGACACCACAAGGATCCGCTCGGCTCTCGACTGGACGCCGCGCTACGACGATCTCGAGACCATCGCAACCCATGCGCTGGCCTGGGAGGAGAAGCTGTTCCGGGAGCGCGGTGGCCCCGCGCGACAGGCAGAATCGGCCTAAAAATCAAGCCGTTATCAAGCCGTTATTGGGCTTGAAAAAGCCCCGCCAAGCGGGCAATGAGGTCCCGCAACCTGACGGCCGGCACGGCCCGCCGTCAATGGACCGCGGATGGCTCAGTTTCCAAAGAAAATTACCGACGACCCCTATGGCGCGGCGATCCTGATTCGCCGCCTTGTCATGGAACAAGGGATTACCTTCTGGCGGCGCTATCTGACGGCGTTTGCCCTGATGGCCGTTGCAGCCGGCTCGACGGCGGGCGCCACCTACGTGCTCGGCCAGGTGATCAATCAGGCCTATGTCGACAAGAACATTCCTGGCATTGCGATGTTTGCCGGGATCACGGTGGCGCTGCTGTTCATCAAGGGCGTGGCGACCTACGGCCACATGGTGATCCTGACCAAGATCAGCAACGCCATCCTGGCGCAGAACCAGCGGCAATTATTCGCCAAGCTGATGAGCGAGAGCATCGGCTTCTTCTCGCAGCGGCACTCGTCGGAATTCCTGGCGCGGCTGACCGCCGGCGCCAAGTCGATCACCGACGTGCTCAACATGCTGGTCAATGCGATCGGCCGCGACTTCCTGATGCTGATCAGCATGCTCGCCGTGATGGTCTGGCAGGACCCTCTGATGTCGTTCATCGGGCTCGTGGCGGTGCCGCCGGCGATGCTGATGCTGCGCAGGCTGGTGAAGCGGATCAAGGGCCTCGCCCACAACCAGTTCACCGGCACCGCCGACATCATGGAGACGATGCAGGAATCGCTGCAGGGCATCCGCACCGTGAAGGCGTTCACGCTGGAAGACACCATGCAGCAGCGGATCGACGAGAACATCGCGATCGTCGAGCGCAACGCCAACAAGATGGCGCGGGTCGCCAACCGCTCCAACCCGCTGATGGAGATGCTCGGCGGCTTCGCGGTCGCCGGCTGCCTGATGTATGGCGGCTACAGCGTCGTGGCGCTCGGTTCCACGCCGGGCCAGTTCTTCACATTCCTGACCGCCTTCCTGATGGCGACCGAGCCGGCCAAGCGGCTGGCGCGGCTCAACATCGACCTCAACAGCCAGCTGGTCGGCGCGCGGATGCTGCTCGAGGTCGTCGACAGCCCGGCAAGCGAGCAGACCGACGACGACAAGCCGGCGCTGAAACTATCCGACGCGCGGATCGAGCTGCGCGACGTCAGCTTCGCCTATCGGCCCGGCGAGCCGGTGCTGGACCGCATGAGCTTCATGGCCGAGCCCGGCAAGGTCACCGCGCTGGTCGGCCCCTCCGGCGGCGGCAAGTCGACGGTGCTCGCGCTGCTGCTGCGCTTCTACGAGACGCAAGCGGGCGAGATCCTGATCGACGGACAGTCGATCTCGTCGGTGCCGCGCAGGTCGCTGCGCCGGCAGACCGCTTATGTCGGCCAGGACGTCTATCTGTTCCGCGACACGATCCGCGCCAACATCGCCTTCGGCAAGCCCGATGCCAGCGAGGCCGAGATCATCGACGCCGCCAAGGCCGCCTGCGCGCACGACTTCATCATGAGCTTCCCGCTCGGCTACGACACGCCGGTCGGCGAACACGGCACCCAGCTCTCCGGCGGCCAGCGCCAGCGCATCGCGGTCGCCCGCGCGCTGATCAAGGACGCGCCGATCATCCTGCTCGACGAGGCCACCGCCGCGCTCGATTCGGAGTCCGAGAAGCAGGTGCAGGAAGCGATCGAGCATCTCTGCCAGGGCCGCACCACCATCGTGATCGCGCACCGCCTGCACACCATCATGCATGCCGACGCGATCCTGGTGGTCGAGGGCGGCGAGATCGTCGAGCGTGGACGCCATGACGATCTGCTGCGCCGCGGCGGCCGCTACGCCTCGTTCTTCCGCCTGCAGCATCGTCACGACGTGATCGAGCTCGCGCCGGTCAGCGCAACTGGCTGAGGTTCCCCTTCTTATCCCTTCGCGGCAAGACCTGCGCGCAGCACGCGCAGGACATTGCCGCCCATGACCCTGCGGATGTCGTCTTCAGAGAACCCGCTCGACATCAAGGCCTGGGTCACAGCGACGATCCCACTCGCATCGAATCCCGTGGTGGTCGAGCCGTCGAAATCCGAGCCGAGGCCGACATGGTCGATCCCGACCAGGTCGCGGACATGGGCAATCGCCCGCGCGACATCCTTCGGATCGAGCGAGCAGACCGCCCCCTGCCAATAGCCGATGCCGATCACGCCGCCGGTCCGCGCGATCGCCCTGACTTCGTCGTCGGTGAGGTTACGGTTGACCTTGCAGGTCGCCTGCACGCCGCCATGGCTTGAGACCACCGGGCGCGTCGCCATCGCCAGCACGTCGGCGACCGCGGCGTGGCTGGCATGGGCGAGGTCGACGACCATTCCAAGCGCCTCCATCCGCTGCACGACCTGGCGGCCGAGCGGCGATAGTCCGCCCTTGGCCACGCCGTGCATGGAGCCAGCGACATCATTGTCGAAGAAATGGGCGAGACCGGCCATTCTGAACCCGGCGGCGTAGAGCACGTCGAGATTGCCGATGTTGCCCTCGATGTTCTGCAGACCCTCGATCGACAGCATGCCGCCCACCACCGTCACGCCGTTCTTGCGGTCGGCAAGCAGCTGATCGATGTCGGCCGGTGACGTGATCAGGCGAAGGCGTCCGGCGGAGTTCTCGGCGAAGCTCCGCAACTTCTCGGCATGCCACAGCGAGCGCTGCAGCAGCGAGAACCAGGTCCGCGGCGGCTGCAGATCGATGATGGCGAGGTTCGTGATCGTATCGGTGTCGCCGCCGTTGGCATCATAGTTCTGGCCCTTGGGCGACTTGGTGACCGACGAGAACACCTGCAGCGCGTAGTGCCCCTCGATCAGCCGCGGCAGATCGATGTGGCCGCGATCGGACCGCGCGATCAGGTCGCGCTTCCACAGCAGGCTGTCCGCGTGCATATCCGCGACGTCGAGCGTCGCCTGCAGGGCGCGGGCGGCGGGCGTGATCTCCAGCGCCACGCGCTGCACCTTGTTCTGCCCGCGGTCGATCCGTTCCGGTGTCACCGTGAAGAAGCGGACGGCGGCGGCGACCAGGGCCACAGCGATCAGCGCAAGGCCGATTGAAAGCCATTTCCTCATGAACATCCCCTTGAACATCCCTTTGGGCTTCACGGCTCGCGCTGGCCAGTGGCGCCCAGGCTCGGCGGAAAGCTGGCCTCACCTCTGCGCCGGATGCAGCCACAGCCACTAGCCCTGCGCGGCGTAAGCGCGTAAATACCGGCCGCGCTCCCTCCCTCAACCCTCCGGGACCCGTTCATGAACGCCGCCTCCACCGTCATTCCGCTTCCCCCGCAGCCCTCGCTTCCCGTCGTCGGCGAGTCCGGCACCTATCCGGTCCGCCGCATCTGGTGCGTCGGCCGCAACTATCTCGAGCATATCAGGGAGATGGGCAATGACGAGCGTGCGCCGCCGTTCTTCTTCGGCAAGCATGCCGATATGCTGGTACCTGACGGTGCGACCATCCCCTATCCGCCGCTGACCAAGGACCTGCATCACGAGGTCGAGCTGGTGGTGGCAATGAAGAGCGGCGGGCTGAACATTCCCGCCGACAAGGCGCTCGAGCATGTCTACGGCTATGCGGTCGGCATCGACCTGACCCGCCGCGACCTGCAGATCGCCTCGCGCAAGAAGGAGCGTCCCTGGGAGATCGGCAAGTCGTTCGACTATTCCGCGCCCTGCTCCGCGATCCAGCCGGCCGCGAAGATCGGCCACCCGACCGCCGGCAAGATCTGGCTCACCGTCAACGGCAAGGAAGCGCAGAAGGGCGACCTCACCGAGCTGATCTGGAACGTGCCGGAGATCATCTGGCAGCTCTCGCAGCAGGTGAAGCTCGCCGCCGGCGACATCATCATGACCGGCACGCCGGCCGGCGTCTCGCAGCTACAGCCCGGCGACAAGCTCGAATGCGGCGTCGACGGCGTCGGCACGCTCGCCGTGACGATCGGCAAGCCGGAATAGGGAGACCGCACAAGAGATGATGCAAAGCCCCGGACCTCGCGGTCCGGGGCTTTTTTGCTGGGCGCGCTCAGCGCATCGTGCCGGGCATGCAGGGCGGCTCGGTGAAGGGCGCGGTTGCGAACGATCCGACATTCGGTGCGCGCACGCAATCGGTGAACTTGCTGCCGACCGTTGTCGTTGCCTGAGCATGGGCGCGCCGCATCGCAGCATTGTTGCCGGCGGCGAACGCCTGAGCCGAGAACGCAGCCGCCGCAATCAGCGCAACCGTCGCGATGGTCAATTTGGTCATTGGGTTTCTCCGCACGATGGATGAAGCCGACCAAGTTCGGCTCCTGTGACCAATGACCGTGACAGTTCGAAGAATATTTCCTCCGGCCCGATCACCGAACCGCGAGCGCGTCATCACGTTCGACGGATCGAGGAATATCGGAATGACAAAACGCGTCCGTCTATCAGAGACGCACACAACGCGGCGATGACTGTATGGAGGTTTTCATGATCGACTTCCGGCAACTTGGCCTGGCTGCAATTCTCTCCGCAGCCTTGGCGACCGCTTCCTTCGCTGCGCCGGTCGAGGCACCCGGCGCATACGCGGCGAACGAAACCGCGACCAGGCCATGGTCGGCGCCGGTCGGGCATCGCCAGCCGCGCGCCGCCGACATTCCCGCCGCGACGTCGGCGTCGCAGCAGACCCTCGATCAGGAGGATGTGATCGTCGACCGCAAGATCAAGGGCATTTGCCGCGGCTGCTAGCACCCCAATGCCGCGGAACGCGACCGGCGTTCGCGATCAGGGCGTGCGGCGATACGGCACGTAGCTCGGGGTCCAGACCTTGGCGTGGATGCGCGCCTCGACCTGGTCGATCGGAATATCCTTGGCGAGCCCTTCCTTGTGCGCCTGCAGCGCCACCGCGAGCGCAACCGTCAGCGACACGTCGCGCAGCGCGCTGACCGGCGGCAGCAGATTGTGCTTCGGGTTGTTGCGGGCCGGCGAGACGCTGGCCAGCGCCTTCGCCGCGGCCATGAACATGCCGTCACTGACCCTGACAGCGCCAACCGCAAGCGCGCCGACGCCGACGCCGGGGAAGATGTAGGAGTTGTTGGTCTGGTCGACCTTGAAGCGGGCGCCGTCGCGCGTGATCGGCGGGAACGGGCTGCCGACACCGATCAATGCCCGCCCCTCGGTCCACGCCTCGATATCGACCGGCGTCGCTTCCTCGCGCGAGGTCGGGTTGGACAGCGGGAAGATCACCGGCCGCGCATTGCACTCGGCCATCGCGCGGACGATCGGCTCGGAGAACGCGCCGGCCTGACCGGACACGCCGATCAGCACGGTCGGCCTGGCGTTGCGCACGACGTCGAGCAGCGCGATCTTGTCAGGATGGCTGAGCTTCCAGCCGGTGATCGCCTGCTTGTCCTGGACGAAGGGAAGCTGGAACGGCGCGAGCCCGCTCATGCCCTCGAGCAGCAGGCCGTCGCGGTCGACCATGAAGAAGCGCTTCGCCGCCTCGCTCTCCGACAGGCCGGCATCGACCATCGCGGCGCGGATCAGGCTGGCGATGCCGCAGCCCGCGGATCCTGCGCCGAGCACGGCGACGCGCTGCTCGGTCAGCGGCACGCCGGTGACGTTGATCGCGGAGAGCAAGGCGCCGGTCGCGACCGCCGCGGTGCCCTGGATGTCGTCGTTGAAGGTGAGGAGCCGGTCGCGATAGCGCTCGAGCATGCGCGTCGCGTTGTTCTTGGCAAAATCTTCCCACTGCAGCAGGACGCGCGGCCAGCGCTTGATCACCGCCGAGACGAAGGCCTCGATGAAGTCGTCATACTCCTGGCCGCGGACGCGCTCGTTGCGCCAGCCGATATAGAGCGGATCGGCCAGGCAGTCGGGATTGTCGGTGCCGACGTCGAGCAGGATCGGCAGCGTCGTCGCGGGATGCAGGCCGCCGCAGCCGGTGTAGAGCGAGAGCTTGCCGATCGGGATGCCCATGCCGCCGGCGCCCTGGTCGCCGAGCCCGAGGATGCGCTCGCCGTCGGTCACCACGATCGCCTCGACATGATCGAAGCGCGGCTGCGCCAGGATGCGGTCGATGCGGTGCTTGTGCGGGATCGAGAGGAACAGCCCGCGCGGCTTGCGGAACAGCCGGCTGAACTGCTGACAGCCGGCGCCGACGGTCGGCGTGTAGACGATCGGCAGCAGCTCCTCGAGGTTCTCGACCAGCAGCGCGTAGAATAGCGTCTCGTTGGTGTCCTGCAATTCGCGCAGGAAAGCGTAGCGCTCGAGATCGTTCTCGAAGCCGCGCAGCGCCTGCAGCCGGCGCGAGACCTGTTCGTCCAATGTCGCGACATTGGGCGGCAGCAGGCCATGCAGGTCGAACGCCTCGCGCTCGGCCTCGGAGAACGCCGTGCCCTTGTTCAGCTGCGGATCGGCGAGCAGCTCGTAGCCGCTCAGCGCAGTGGTCGCGAATGCTCCTGTAGTCTCCGACATGACAAGGTCCCCTCAATGCGGATGCCTGATGCGACTGTATCACTTCAGTGCAACGAATCGGAGAGCGAAGGGCGTCGGGCTGGGCAATGCGGAATGTTGACTAAAGGGCGATGAACGGTTGTCCGGGCTCCGGCAACGCACTCCGCGGCTGCGGACAGACATCAACATACGTTGGTATAACTTCCCTATTCCTTGTCATGACCTGTGCTGACGCTTGTACAATTGAGCGATGGAGAGGGATTCTTATGCTCCAGGCTACTCCAGCGGATGCGCAAATAGCACAGAACTTCTCTCCCTGGAGGCGCGACTAACAATAGCAATCTTCGTTACAGCGGGCGCGCGTTGTGTTCCCGAATCTGTGATCAGGATCACTGCTCCGAGGCGTGAATCGCAAGACTGTCACGAATGCGGGTTCTTCGAGGAACACTGAAATGATCGTCAACATTCAGAAGCTTAATGGCCTGTGGCACCTCATCGTCGGGTCGTGCAAGATCCGAACTCCGTTTCTGGAGACTCAGGACCGGGAGTCGGTCGTCGCCTACGCCCGGCGCGTCTACCCCGGCGCCAAGGTCTTCGAACGCGACTGATCCTGGCTGCGACGTCCCACAGTTCACGCCCCAGAAAGAAGCCCCGGAGCGCGCTCCGGGCTTTTGCATTTTGTAGGGATTAGCGAAGCGTAGTCCGCCATGCTTCCGCACGACGCGGCGGATGACGCCTTCGGCACATCACCGCAGCGCCGACACCACGATCAGGCCGAGGATCAGCGCGGTTACGGAATACTTCAGCGTGTAGTGCACGTTCCGATTCCACTCCTTGACCTTGCGGCTGGCGAGATGGAGCTCGTAGAGCTTGCCGAACACCTTGTTCAGCGCGCCGACATGCTCGCCGTCGACGTTCTGGGTGGCCGACGCCTTGACGATGTTGTGGCTGACCCAGCGGTTCATCCTGGTCATGAAGCCGTACTTCATCGGGCGCTCGACGTCGCAGAACAGGATGATGCGGTTGACGTCGGTCTTGTTCTCGGCGCTGTGGATGAAGGTCTCGTCGAACATGAAGGCCTCGCCGTCGCGCCAGACGCATTCGACGCCGTCGACCAGGATGCGGCACTCATTCGAGTTCGGCGTCACCAGGCCGAGGTGATAGCGCAGCGAGCCGGCGAAGGGATCGCGATGCGCCCCGAGCCTGCCGCCGGGCGGCAGCATCGCGAACATCGCGCCGTGCACGTTCGGAATCGAGTTCAGCAGCTCCACCGTCTTCGGGCACAGCGTGCGCGCCGACGGCAAGAAGTCGTCGTACCATTTCAGATAGAAGCGCTTCCAGCCGCTCTTGAAGAAGGAGTAGAAGCCCCAGTCGTTGTTCTTGGCGGCGGCACGGATGAAGCCATCGTCGAACAGGCGGGTCGCCTCGTCGCGAATGGTCTCCCAATTGTCGGAGAGCTTCTTCAGCTCGGGAAACTGCTCGACCGGGATCACAGGCGTGTTTGCTACGGCCGAGCCCGCATACATCAGCACATTGTAAGGCGCGAGGTAGGTCGAATGGTCGCCGAGCTGGCGGGCGAGGCGCAACCGCTGCTTGCCGCGGAAGTGAACGTAGAGCGTAGAGGCCACCAGCACGTAGAGAGGGACGAGCTGCGGCGCGAAGAGCTGTCTCAACATGATCCGTCTATGATCGCAGCGCGCCGATGCTCTCCATGCACCGCCCCGTAGCAGCCTAGACCCTTGCTGGGCGGCTTAGCCCCGGGCGGCGAATCGCAACGCCGTCCGCGAAAACTCCCCTGTTTCATCCTTGGCACTGCGGCGTGGGCCAGAAGCCCTGCCGCGGTGCCGTCCCGGATCAGCGATGTAAGCGTACGCTCACCGAATGTGAAGCGCCGCCTTATTCGAGAGAGCAACCATGTGGCAACAATCACACACTCATTATTCGCTATTGCCAAACTGATTAGATAATTACTAATCATACGATCACCCGTGCCGAAGAGTGCGGACATCGACAGGAGGAATGATGAGACACGTTCTGGCGGCAGCCATTCTCGCGGCAATGACGACTGTCGCTCACGCCCAGGTTTCCGATGACGTCGTGCGCATCGGGGTGCTGACCGACCTGTCGAGCTGGGGACGCGACAATTCCGGCCCGGGCTCGGTCGAGGCGGCCAGGATGGCGGTGGAGGAGTTCGGCCCCACCGTGCTCGGCAAGCCGATCGAGATCATCTCGGCCGACCACCAGATGAAGACCGATGTCGGCGTGCAGGTCGTGCGCGGCTGGTTCGACAACGGCAAGGTCGACGCCGTCGTCGATATCCCGAATTCCGGCATCGCGATCGCCGTGCACAACATGGTGCGCGAGCGCAACAAGATCGCGCTGTTGTCCGGCCCCGGCGCGAGCTCGCTGACGGATGAATTGTGTAGCCCCAACACCGTGCACTTCACCTACGACACCTACGCGCTCTCCAAGGTGACGGCGTCGGCGGTGATCGCGGAGGGCGGCAAGTCCTGGTACTTCATCACCGCGGACTATGCCTTCGGCCAGCAGCTCGAGAAGGACGCGACCCGCTTCATCAACGAGATGGGCGGCAAGGTGCTCGGCAGCGTCCGGCATCCGACCAACACCGCCGACTTCTCCTCCTTTGCGCTGCAGGCACAGAGCTCGAGAGCCGACGTGGTGGCGTTCGCCAATGCCGGCCAGGATACCGACAATTCGATCAAGCAGTCCGGCGAGTTCGGCCTGGTGCAGGGCGGCCAGAAGCTGGTCGGCCTTTTGATGTTCGACACCGACGTGCATGCGATCGGGCTCAACGCCGCGCAGGGCACCTACATGACGACGGCGTCGTACTGGAACATGGACGAGAAAACCCGCGCCTGGTCGAAGAAATTCTTCGCCCGCACCAACGTGATGCCGACCATGATTCAGACCGGCGTCTACGGCTCGGTGTTGCATTATCTCAAGGCGATCCAGGCCGCCGGCACCGACGATCCGCAAAAGGTGATGGCCAAGATGCGCGAGCTGCCGATCGAGGACACCTTCGTGCATGGCGGCAAATTGCGCGAAGACGGCCGCGTGATCCGCGACATGTATCTGGCGAAGGTGAAGAAGCCATCGGAATCCAAGGAACCGTGGGATTATCTCGACATCATCAAGACGGTGAAGGGCGAGGACGCCTATCGTCCGGTCTCCGAGTCGAAGTGCCCGCTGCTCAAGAAATAGGATCGATCGCGTGGCCAACGAAGAAACTTATGAATGCGACGCGCTGGTCGTCGGCTCCGGCTGCGCCGGGCTGTCGGCGGCGGTCACCGCGGGCCATCACGGCCTAAAGGTTCTCGTCGTCGAGAAGGAGTCGCGCTTCGGCGGCACCACTGCGCGCTCCGGCGGCTGGCTGTGGATTCCCGGCACCTCGCTGGCGAAGGCCTGGGGCATCGCGGAGAGCCCCGATCAGGCCAGGACCTATCTGCGCCATGAGGCCGGCAACAGCTTTGACGCCGCGCGCGTCGACGCGTTCCTGACCGAAGGCCCGAAGGCGGTCGACTTCTTCATCACCAGCACGGCCGTGCGCTTCGACATGCCGCTGACTTTCCCCGACTATCATGCGGAAGCCCCCGGCGGCGCGCAGGGCGGCCGCTCGATGGTGACGCGGCCGTTCGACGCTCACGAACTCGGCGACGCCGTCAAGGATCTCGGCAGCCCCCTGCCCGAGCTCACCGTGTTCGGCATGATGCTCGGCTCCGGCAAGGAGATCGTGCATTTCATGCGCGCGACGCGCTCGCTGACGTCGGCGGCCTACGTCGCGAAGCGGCTGTCGAAACACGCGCTGGACGTGATGCGCAACGGCCGTGGCATGACGCTGACCAACGGCAATGCGCTGGCCGGCCGGCTGGCGAAATCCGCCTTCGACCTCAAGATCCCGCTCTGGCTCAATTCACCGGTGCGCGAATTGATCGTCGAGAACGGCGCGGTGCGCGGCGCGATCGTGGTGCGCGAGGGCCGCACCATCCGCGTCAATGCGAAGCGCGGCGTGGTGCTCGCCTGCGGCGGCTTTCCGCATGACGTGGCGCGGCGGCAGAAGATGTTTCCGCATGCGCCGACCGGAAAAGAGCACTACTCGCCGGGACCGACAGGCAACACGGGTGACGGTTTGCGTCTCGCGGAATCCGCCGGCGGCCGCGTCGAGGATTCGCTGCCGAATGCGGCGGCCTGGGTGCCGGTGTCGGTCACCACGCGCAAGGACGGCTCGAAGGGCGTGATGCCACATTTCATCGATCGCGCCAAACCCGGCGTGATCGCGGTGATGCGCGACGGCCGGCGCTTTGCCAATGAAGGCAATTCCTACCACGACTTCGTGCAGGAGATGATCAAGGCGGCGAAGCCTGGCGAAGAGATCGCGGCCTTCTTGCTCTGCGATCACGCGACCCTGCGCAAGTACGGCCTCGGCTGCGTGCCGCCGCGCCCGATGCCAACAAGCCATCATCTGAAGACCGGCTATCTCAAGCGCGGCGCGACGCTGTCGGAGCTTGCCGCGCAGGCCGGCATCGACGCAAAAGCGCTCGAGGCAACCGTCGCGGCGTTCAACAATACCGCCGCCGAGGGACGCGATCCCGCCTTCGGCAAGGGCTCGCGCGCCTATAACCGCTACCAGGGCGATGCGCTGCACGGGCCCAATCCCTGCATCGCGCCGATCCAGCACGGGCCGTTCTACGCCATCAAGATGGTGATCGGCGATCTCGGTACCTATGCCGGTATCCGGACCGACGCCAATGCCCGCGCGCTCGACGCCGACGGCCAGCCGATTGCCGGCCTCTATGCCGCCGGGAACGACATGGCGAGCATCATGGGCGGCAACTATCCCGGCGCCGGCATTACGCTCGGCCCGGCGCTGACCTTCGGCTACATCGCGGGCAAGCACATCGCCGGCGCAGCGGCAGAGAGAAGCGCGGCATGACATAAGTCCCGTCATCCTGAGGAGGCCGCAACGCGGCCGTCTCGAAGGGTCGACGGCCCGACTGTGGCCGTGCATCCTTCGAGGCTCGCAAGGGCTCGCACCTCCAGCGACAAAGGCGAAGCCTTTGCGCGGGGATGACGGGGTGGGAACGGATATGACGTACAAAGACGTCCCGCACATCGACGTCTCGCGAACGGCGTGCTTTCTTGCCAATTGCGAAAGCACGAACGCAAACAGGGCCACATGACGAGAGAAAGCCGCGGCATACAGTCGATCGAGGTCGGCGGGGAATTGCTCCGCGCGCTCGCCCGCAGCGGCGAACCGATGATGCTGCGCGATCTCGCGCGCGAGGCCGGCATGCCGCCGGCCAAGGCGCATCCCTATCTGGTCAGCTTTTCCCGCATCGGCCTGATCGAGCAGGACGAGACCACCGGCCGCTACGAGATCGGGGCGCTGGCGCTCGAGCTCGGCCTGATCAGCCTGCGCCGGCTCTCGGCCGTGCGAATCGCGACGCCGCGGATCGCCGCGCTCGCCAACAGCATCAATCACGCGGTGTCGCTGTCGGTCTGGGGCACCCACGGCGCCACCGTGGTGCGGCTCGAGGAGCCGAGCCATCCCGTGCATATCGCGATGCGCGTCGGCTCGGTGGTGGCGCTGCTCGAGACCGCGACCGGCCGGGCGTTTGCCGCCTTCATGCCGCCGAACGCCGTCAAAACGGCGCTCGAGAGCGGGCTCGATCGCCTCGGCGTCGGCTACAATCCGAAACGCGAGACCATCAGCGCCAAGACCACGGAGATGCTTGCCGAGGTGCAAAGCCGCGGGCTCGCGCGCGCAATCGGTGATCCCCTGCCCGGCGTCAACGCCTTCGCCGCGCCGGTGTTCGATCACGCCGGCCACGTCGCGCTGGTGATCACGGCGATGGGCCCGGAGGGCACCTTCGACGCCAGCTGGGACAGCGCCATCGCAGCCGCACTGCGCGACTGTGCGAGTGATATCTCGCGGCAGCTCGGGCACGGCTCGGTGCGGGTGTCGGGATGATGTTGATCCTTTCCGTCGTCATTCCGGGGCTCGCGAAGCGAGAGCCCGGAATCCATTCCACCACTTGTTCTGCGGCTCAATGGATTCCGGGCTCAGCCCTTCGGGCTGCCCCGGAATGACGGAAGGTAGAGGCCGCGCCTCTGCCACTGAGTTGCCCGACGGCGCAAGCCCCTCAAGCAAAAAATATTTCGCTTTATCAGAAATATAACTCGGTGTATGGTTCGCCCGTCTCACCCGATCGAGGGGCGCGTCGCGATCGTCACGAACGCGGTGTGAGATGCGGTGGACGCTGACGTCACGACTGACGAGTGTGACGGATGCGGACGGTGAAGTCGTGTGGTCCTGACGCCCTAGCGGCAGGTGTCTCGTCGCAACACGCGAAGGTGTGATGCGAGGGCGGTGACAAGCAAGCCCAGTCTCGCCGGGGAGAGCACGAAGTAAGCCGTAACCCATCGCGCAGGGAAAGCCGGATTGCTCCGGTTACACCTGTGGTCCTACCCCCGAGCTTTCTACCCATTGCTCGGGGCCCATGGGTGCGATCGGCACCCGGCTTTCCCTGCGCCCTCAGATCGAGAGAGGGCGATACGAAGAGCAAAGCTCGGACAATTCATGTCGCGAGAACGCGGAAGTATGGGCTCACAAGCGGCGCCACACATTCACCGTCGTCCCGGCGAAGGCCGGGACCCATTACCACAAATGCGAATTCTTGCGTGACGCTGGGGCAACAGCCTGTTTCCAACAACACAACCCTGTGGTTATGGGTCCCGGCCTTCGCCGGGACGACGTGGAGTCTGCGGAGAAAGTCGCGCGACGGACGCGAAGCTGCATTCTCACCGACATCTGTCATCGCCCGGCTTGATGCGGGCGATCCAGTACGCCGCGGCCTCTCGGTTCAAGCACCGGCGTCTCCGGAATACTGGATCACCCGCATGCGCGGGTGATGACACCGAGTGCTCTGCTGTTTGAAATGTGAATCGAAACAATCAGGCGCGCAGCGCCTGCAGGCTCTTGAAGGTCAGTCGCTTTGGGTCGCGGACGCCGGCGAGATAGAGCTTGCGGATGAAGGCAATGACGGTGTCGCGATCGCAATCGGTCAACGCGACCACGGCGTCGACCGCAATCTTCTGGGCTTCCATGGGAACAAATCCTCCGCTGCAGCCTCGGACCCGGAAGCCTAGGCGCTGCCGGTTAATCCGGCATTAACCTCCTGCCCACAATCGCCGATTCCAGCCCCCTCGCGTATACGCGAAACAACGCATGCGACAGCCTGTCCAACCACCGCAGCAAAAAGCCCCGGGCGATGCCGGGGCTCTTCACGTGATCGACTGTGACGACCGCAGATCAGTAGCGATAGTGATCCGACTTGAACGGGCCTTCCTGCTTGACGCCGATGTAGTCGGCCTGGTCCTTGCGCAGCTCGGTCAGCTTGACGCCGATCTTGGCGAGGTGCAGGCGGGCGACCTTCTCGTCGAGCGTCTTCGGCAGCACGTAGACCTTCCTGGCGTACTTGCCGTCCTTGTTGTTGGCGAACAGCTCGATCTGCGCCAGCGTCTGGTTGGTGAAGGAGGCCGACATCACGAAGGACGGGTGGCCCATCGCGTTGCCGAGGTTCACCAGGCGCCCCTCCGACAGCATAATGATGCGGTGCTTGTCGGGGAATTCGATCTCGTCGACCTGCGGCTTGATGTTGGTCCACTTCAGATTGCGCAAGCTGGCGATCTGGATCTCGTTGTCGAAGTGACCGATGTTGCAGACGATGGCGCGATCCTTCATCGCGCGCATGTGCTCGATGGTGATGATGTCCTTGTTGCCGGTGGCGGTGACGAAGATGTCGGCGCGCGGCGCCGCGTCTTCCATGGTCGTGACCTCATAGCCCTCCATCGCCGCCTGCAGCGCGCAGATCGGATCGACTTCGGAGACCATGACGCGGCAGCCGGCCTGGCGCAGCGAGGCGGCCGAGCCCTTGCCGACGTCGCCGAAGCCCGCGACCATCGCGACCTTGCCCGACAGCATCACGTCGGTGCCGCGGCGAATGCCGTCGACCAGCGACTCGCGGCAGCCATAGAGGTTGTCGAACTTCGACTTGGTGACGCTGTCGTTGACGTTGATCGCCGGGAACAACAGCGTGCCCTTGTTGGCCATCTCGTAGAGACGATGCACGCCCGTGGTGGTCTCTTCCGAGACGCCCTGGATGTTCTTGGCGATCTCGGCGAACCAGCCCTTCGGCTTCTCCTGCAACAGACGCTTGACCAGCGCGTAGAAGATCTCCTCTTCCTCGGAGGTCGGCTTGTCGAGGAACGCGGTGTCGCCCTGCTCGGCGCGGTAGCCGGCATGCACCAGCATGGTGGCGTCGCCGCCGTCATCGAGGATCATGTTGGGCGTGCCGCCGCCGTGCCAGTCGAACAGTTTTGCGGTGTAGTCCCAGTATTCGGTCAGCGTCTCGCCCTTCACGGCGAACACCGGAATGCCGGCCGCGGCGATCGCGGCCGCGGCGTGATCCTGGGTCGAATAGATGTTGCAGGAGACCCAGCGGATGTCGGCGCCGAGCGCGGCCAGCGTCTCGATCAGGACCGCGGTCTGGATCGTCATGTGCAGCGAGCCCGCGATGCGCGCGCCCTTGAGCGGCTGCTTGGGGCCGTATTCCTCGCGGGTGGCCATCAGGCCGGGCATCTCGGTCTCGGCGAGCGAGATTTCCTTGCGGCCGAAATCGGCCAGCGAAATGTCCTTGACGATGTAGTCGGTGAAGCCGGGCTTCGTGGGGACGTTCATGTCTGTTTCCTAATCGGTGAATCCAGCGTGTCAGTAACAAAGCGAGCCGAACGCCCTGCGGCGCGGCCTTCTCCCTCTCCCCGTTCTTACGGGGAGAGGGTCGGGGTGAGGGGCTCCATCCGCGCACTGAACTCGCGGAGAGTCCCCCTCACCCGCCACTTCGTGGCGACCTCTCCCCGCAAGCGGGGCGAGGCAAGAGCATCAGAGCGCGCGCTTCAGCGGCTCGACGAGATCGGTCTTCTCCCAGGAGAAGCCGCCCTCATTGTCCGGCGTGCGGCCGAAATGGCCGTAGGCCGAGGTGCGCGCGTAGATCGGGCGGTTGAGGTCGAGATGGGAGCGGATGCCGCGCGGCGTCAGATCCATCGCCTTGGCCGCCGCCTTCTCGAGCTCGTCCTCCGCGACCTTACCGGTGCCGTGGGTGTCGATGTAGATCGAGAGCGGACGCGCCACGCCGATTGCGTAGGCAAGCTGCAGCGTGCAGCGGTCGGCAAGACCGGCCGCGACGATGTTCTTGGCGACGTAGCGCGCGGCATACGCTGCCGAGCGGTCGACCTTGGTCGGATCCTTGCCAGAGAACGCGCCGCCGCCATGCGGAGCCGCGCCGCCATAGGTGTCGACGATGATCTTGCGGCCGGTCAGGCCGGAGTCGCCGTCGGGACCGCCGATGAAGAACTTGCCGGTCGGATTGATGTGCCAGATCGTCTTGCCGTTGATCCACTCCTTCGGCAGCGCCTCGCGCACATAGGGCTCGACGATGTCGCGGATCTGGCTGGACGAGAGATCCTCGACCAGATGCTGGTGCGAGACCACGATCTCGCGGACGCCAACCGGCTTGCCGTTCTCGTACTGCACGGTGACCTGGCTCTTGGAGTCCGGACCCAGCACCTTCTCCTTGCCGGAGTGGCGCGCTTCGGAGATCAGCCGCAGGATCTTGTGAGCATAGAAGATCGGTGCCGGCATCAGGTCCGGCGTCTCGTTGGTGGCGTAACCGAACATGATGCCCTGGTCGCCAGCACCCTCTTCCTTGACCTCGCCCGGCTGCAGCGCATCGACGCCCTGCGCGATGTCGGCCGACTGCGGATGCAGCAGGATCTCGATGTCGCAGGTCTTCCAGTGGAAGCCGTCCTGCTCGTAGCCGATGTCCTTGATCGCGTCGCGCACGACGCCCTCGATGTGCTCATTGGTGACCGAGGCCGGGCCGCGGGTTTCGCCGGCGATCACCACCTTGTTGGTTGTCGCGAGCGTTTCGCACGCCGCACGGATCTGCCACGGGTCGATGCCCGCCTTCGGGCCCTCGCGATAGAACAGATCGACGATCTCATCCGAGATGCGATCGCAGACCTTGTCCGGATGGCCTTCCGAGACCGACTCGCTGGTGAAGAGATAAGACGCGCGCATCAAGCAAACCCCTTGTTTCGTCGAAGTCCGACGTTGGTTGGTGAATATGTCCCCGGAATGTCAGTCTCGTCGCCGCGAGATGACGTAGGATTCGTCGTAGAACCACAGCCCGTTGTGTTTGCGGAGAACTTCGCGCGTAGCCTCGAGAGCTCGTCCGTTTTCGGTCGTTTCGGTCAACCGCTCATCTTCGATCTGCGCGACATACACCGCCGCATTCCACGCTGCAAAGGCCGTCGAGGTTCCGATCGAGCCGGTCACCTCATTGGGCAGCGCTTCCATATCATATCGGAAGATCGAACGGTTATCGGCGTAGGCGTTGAAGTTCAGCTCGCGACCGGCCGACCCCAACTCGTATTTCACCGCGCGCAGTATCTCATGACGGCTGACGGCGAAAGGATTTTCTCCGGGCCAGACGGCTTGAATCATTTCAAGCCCGGGATCGCCGCCGTGGGAGTGGATTCCTATCAGTCGGCCGCCGCCGCGCAACGCGCGTGCGAGCGGCGCGATGATCCGCTTGGCGCGGAAATTCACCGAGGATTTGGCCCGGTAGGGCTGGGAGGCGATCACGAGATCGAAATTGGCCTCGGTGCGGCCGGCCCGCGGAATGATGGAATCGAGCAGGAACCGGTGGTCGTCGCGGTACAGGACCAGCGCCACCGGCCGCTCATAGACCGGCATCGCATTTCCGGGGCTGAGATTGGCCCGCCAATTCTGCTCCAGGAACGGGCCGAGTTCCGCGATCTGGGCCTCGAATTCACCCGAGGAGGCCCCGCGCAGCGCCACCTCGTGCCAGATCATGCTGGCGGCCGCCGTGGAGTTCTTGGGCGTCAGCCAGGGCGCCTCGGCGTAGTACATGTTGGTGAACACGAAGACGCTTGCCGGATGCTCGAACAGGCGGTCGGGGACCTTGTCCAGGGTGAGGCGGACGTCCTCCAGGCTCAGTTCCTTGCCGGCGACATAGAACGGCATATGTGGGAAGCGGCCATGCATGGCACGCAGGACCCGCGCCAGCACGGTGCCGTCGCCCATCCCGGCATCGAACACCCGCAACGCCGGCGGCCGCGGGTTGATGGCGGCCAGTTCCAGCGAGACCCGGTCGGCGATCACCCGCTTCTCGCTGCAGGTGTGCACGAACAGCAGATAGCGCTGGCGGTTCTCGAAAAAGCGGAAATTGCCCCGCGGATCGCGCTTCTCCGGCGGAACCACCAGGCCGCGCGGCGGCGCCACGCCGCCCGGCGTCGAGGTCGCGATGAAGGCATTGATGCGGTCGAGCGTGTCGATGGTGATGCGCTTGCCCTCTCGCAGCCGGTGCACCAGCTTGCCGTCGTTGACGGCACGGCGGCCGAACGTCGTCTCCGCCATGTCGGAGCGCCGGCAGAAATCCGTGATCTGACTGAGGATTTCGTCGTTCTTCATGAGACCTGGGGTGGGCGGCGGCGAGTGGGCAGAACGTGGGCAGAGATAGTGTGTAGCAGCGTCTTACCACCATTTTCCCACCAGTTGAACCCCCCTTTACTGCCCGATCACCAAACACGCATAGATCGCCTCGCCGTCGCCGATCGCCATGACGGCTTACCCGTGGATGACCGATGCGCCGCCTGCTCCTGATCCCCGCCTTCCTTGCCGCCCTGCTCTGGTCGGCGCCCTGCCTCGCCCAGGCGCGGTCGCAACTCGGCCCGCTCTGTACGACCGACACGACGCCGGCCGACCAGATGATCGACGCCTGCACCAAGATCATCGCGCTGAAGGTGTTTTCCGGCGAGAAGCTCGCGACCATCTATTTCTGGCGCGCGGTCGGCTGGAACAAGAAGGGCAACTACGCGCAGGTGATCGCTGACGCCACCGAGGCGCTGCGCCTCAAGCCGAGCACCGCCGTCTACAATCTGCGCGGCTCGGCCTATTACGACAAGGGCGAGTACGACATCGCGGTCGCCGACTTCAACGACGCGCTGCGCATGGGGCCGCCGAGCGGCATCATCTTTCACAACCGCGGCAACGCCTATCGCGGCAAGGGCGACTACGCCAAGGCGATCGCCGACTATGACGCCGCGATCAAGGCCGGTCCGAAGTCGGCCTTCTCCTACCAGAACCGCGGCTCCTCGAAGCAGGCGCTCGGCGATCTCGACGGCGCGCTCGCCGACATCAACGAGGCCGTCAGGCTCGATCCGTCGCTGCCGCAGCCCTTGATCAGCCGCGCCGTGATCTGGCGCGCCAAGGGCGACATCGCGCGCGCGATTGCGGACACCTCAGAAGCGATCCGGCTCGCGAAGGCGAAGGCGCCCGTCAACATCATGACGCCGCCGGGCAGCGTCTTGATCTCGGCGTATACCCAGCGCGGCCTCAGCTATGAAGCGAAGGGTGATGCCGCGCACGCCAAGGAAGACTACGCCTCGGTGCTCGAGGGCGTGGCGTCCGATGCCGGCAGCAAGGCCAACCAGGCCACCGCCAAGGTGCGGCTCGCGCTGCTCAAGGAGGCCGATGCAGCACCGCGCAACGATGCAGCCCCCCGCAAGGCACCGGCGGCACCTGCCGCCGAGAGCAGCCCGACCGCGCCACCGGCAGGCTCCGTCACCGCACCGGCGCCGCCCGCCGCGCCGTCACAGGCCGCAGCAACCAGCCGGCGCGTCGCGCTGGTGATCGGCAACGGCGCTTATGGACATGTGAAGGCGCTGCCCAATCCGCCGAACGATGCGCGCGCCATCGCCAGGAGCCTGCGCGAGATCGGCTTCACCGTCTCCGAGGGCCTCGATCTCGATCGCGACGCGATGCAGAAGACGATCCACGACTTCCTGCGCGAGGCGGCACGGTCGCAGATCGCCGTGGTCTACTACGCCGGTCATGGCGTGCAGGTCGATGGCCGCAACTATCTCGTGCCCGTCGATATCGAGTTCAAGGCGGGCGGCCGCATGACCGACGCGATGGTCGACATGGACACCATCATGGCCGGTCTCGACGATCAGATCCGCACCAACATCCTGATCCGTATCCCTCCATTGAGGGCCGCCTTGTTTGACGGACGCGAGCGCTGCAGGTCCTAGGGGTAATCCTAGGAGAAGCGCTATGACGATTTCGCGGGCAGAGGTGATCACATCGGTCGAGCGGCGGCGTCGGTGGTCACAGGATGAGAAGGAACGGCTAGTTGCAGCATCGTTCGAGCCCGGAGCCACTGTTTCCGAGGTGGCTCGCATGGCCGGCCTTCATGTGAGCCAGCTGTTCAGGTGGCGCAAAGAGCTTTGCAAGCACGGTGAAACGAGTGTAGCGCCGTTGGTGCCGGTCGAGATTGGGCCGTCTGTGCCGCCGCGGGATGTGGCCGAAGCGCCATTGACGACGGCGCCGGCGCGTCGACGGAGGAGCCAGGGCATCATCGAGATTGATCTCGGTAGCGGACACCGCATCCGGGTCGACGGTGACGTTGATGGAGACGCGCTGCGGCGAGTTCTCGATGCCCTGGTGCGCCGATGATCCCGGTTCCGACAGGCGCGCGAGTGTGGCTCGCGACAGGCTACACGGATATGCGCAGAGGCTTTCCGTCGTTGGCACTCCAAGTGCAGGAGGTGTTGCGCAAAGACCCGCTCAGCGGTCATCTGTTCGTCTTCCGCGGTCGCCGCAGCGATCTTGTGAAGATGATCTGGCACGATGGCCAGGGAGCATGCTTGTTTACCAAAAGACTCGAGAGAGGAAGGTTCATCTGGCCATCGGTTGCCGGTGAATCGGTAACGATCTCTCCGGCGCAATTGAGCTATCTGTTGTCCGGGATCGATTGGCGCAACCCTCAAGAAACCCAGCGTCCGACGCGGGTCGGTTAGTCGTTTTGCAGGTTTGAATCTGCTGCTTGATCTGATTCAATGGCTTCGTGATATCAAAGCCGGACGATCTTCCATCGGACCTTGTCAGTGCCCTGGCGGCGCTGCAGGCCGAGCGTGAGGCGCGGCTGCGAGCTGAGGCGATGGCTGCCAGCGCGCAGGCGGAGCTGTCGAACAACGAGGCGCTGGTCGCGCATCTCGAGCTGCGGATCGAGAAGCTCAAACGCGAACTGTACGGGCAGCGCTCCGAGCGCACGGCGCGGCTGCTCGAGCAGTTGGAACTGGAGCTCGAAGACCTCGTCGCCACGGCGAGCGAGGATGAGCTTGCGGCGCAGGCCGCAGCGGCGAAGACGCAGAACGTCCGCCCCTTCACGCGCAAGCGGCCGGTGCGCAAGCCTTGGCCGGACGACATCGAACACGAGCGCGTCGTCATTGACGCTCCGACGAGCTGCGCCTGCTGCGGCGGATCGCGGCTGGCGAAGGTCGGCGAGGATGTGACCAAGACGCTGGAGGAGATCCCGCGTCGCTTCAAGGTCATCGAGACAGTGCGCGAGAAGTTCACCTGCCGCGATTGCGAGAAGATCAGCCAGCCGCCTGCGCCGTTCCATGCCACGCCGCGCGGCTTCATCGGCCCACAATTGCTGGCGACGATCCTGTTCGACAAGTTCGGCATGCATATCCCGCTCAACCGCCAGAGTGCGCGCTTTAAGGCCGAGAGGATCGATTTGCCGCTGTCGACGCTGGCCGACCAGGTCGGCCACGGGACCTTCGCCGTCATGCCACTCTTCCACTTGATCGAACGCCATGTGCTCGCTGCTGAGCGCCTTCATGGCGATGACACCACCATCCGTATCCTGGCGAAGGGCAAGTGCACGACCGGGCGGATCTGGACTTATGTGCGGGATGACCGGCCCTTTGCCGGGCCTGCGCCGCCGGCGGCGGTCTATTACGCCTCGAGCGACCGACGAGGCGAGCATCCGCAGAAGCATCTGGCCGCCTTCGCCGGCATCCTGCAAGCCGATTGCTACAACGGCTTCGAGCCGCTGTTCGACCCGCAGAAGAAGGTGCTGCCGATTACGCCGGCGTTTTGCTTCGCCCATGCGCGGCGGGGCTTCTTCGAGCTGGCTGACATCGAGAAGAATGCCCGGGAAGGCAAGAGAGGTAAACCGGTCTCTCCGATCGCGCTGGAGGCGGTCAGGCGCCTGGATGTGTTGTTCGAGATCGAGCGCGCCATTAACGGCTGCGGCGCCGAAGAGCGGCGCGCCGTGCGCCAGGAAAAGAGCAAGCCGCTCCTCGGGGACATGCACGCCTGGTTGCTGCGTGAGCGCGAAACCCTCTCTCGCTCCTCCGAGGTCCTGAAGCCTATGAATTACATGCTCAGGCGCTGGGACGACTTCGCCCGCTTCCTCGACGATGGCAGGATCTGCTTGACCAACAATTGTGCTGAGCGCGCATTGAGAGGCATCGCCTTGGGAAGGCGCAACTGGACCTTCGCCGGCAGCCAGCGTGGTGCCGACCGTGCCGCCATCATGCTGACGATGATCACGACCTGTCGTCTCAACGACGTCGATCCGAAAGCCTGGCTCGCCGACGTCCTCGCCCGTATCGCCGATCTTCCCGCATCGCGTCTGCACGAATTGCTGCCCTGGGAATGGAAGCTCCTGCGCCAAGCCGACAAGCCCGCCGATCAGCAGGCCGCCTGACCTTCACGCAAACGCCATCATAGAGCTCGCCGTACCCGCGCGCATGCGTCCATCACGCGGTCCTCGTCGTATGCGTACCCTGATCCTCGATGCCTGCCGCAACAATCCGATGGCGCCACAGGTGGCATCCGCAGGTCCGAGCCGCGGCATCGAGGCCGGCTCCGGCCTCGCCGCCCCCGCCTCGCTCGGATCGGGCTCGACGCTCGGCGCCGGCACACTGATCGCGTTTGCGACCGCGCCGGGCCAGGTTGCGCTCGACGGCGAAGGCGCCAACAGCCCGTTCTCAGCGGCACTGTCGCGCCATGTCGGCACGCCCGGCCTCGAGGTGCAGCAGATGCTGACCCGTGTCCGTGCCGAGGTCGTCGCCGCGACCAAGGGCAAGCAGGTGCCGTGGTCGAACTCCTCGCTGCTCGGCGAGGTCTATCTGGCGGAGAAGTGACGAGTGATCGCTAACGCGTCATTTGCCCCACACCTCGTTGGCGACCTCGACCGCGAGCCGCAGCTTGGCCCACTGCTCCTCCTCGGAGAGGATGTTGCCCTCCTCGGTCGAGGCGAAGCCGCATTGCGGCGACAGCGCGAGCTGCTCGATCGGGGCAAACTTCGATGCCTCCTCCAGCCGCCGCTTGATGTCGTCCTTCTTCTCGAGCTCGCCGAACTTGGAGGTGATGACGCCGACCACCACGACCTTGTTGCCCTTGGGCAGGAAGCGCAGCGGCTCGAAGCCGCCGGCACGGTCGGAATCGTATTCGAGGAAATAGCCGTCGTAATTGGTGCCGGCGAGCATGGTCTCGGCGACCGGCTCGTAGCCGCCCGAGGAGATCCAGGTCGAACGGAAATTGCCGCGGCAGACATGCGTGGTGATCACCATGTCGGACGGACGATCGGCGATCGCGTAATTGATGACGCGGGCGTAGATCTCCTGCAGGCCGTCGGGATTGTCGCCGCGGTCGCGCGACTTCTGCAGTTCCTCCTGCGAGCACAGATAGGCCCACACCGTGTCGTCGAATTGCAGGTAACGGCAGCCGGCGTCGTAGAACGCTTTCACCGCCTTGCGATAGGTCTTGCCGAGGTCCTGATAGAATTCCTCGAGGTCCGGATAGACCTCCTTCGAGATCAGCTTGCGGCCGCCTCGGAAATGCAGCACCGCCGGCGACGGGATCGTCATCTTCGGCGTGACATGCGCCTGGTCGGCGTACTTCTTCAGGAACCTGAAGTGATCGAGCATCGGGTGATGATCGGAGAAGTCGAGCTTGCCCATCACCCTGATGGCGTCGTGCCGGGTCTGCACGCCCGCGAACTGGATGCCCATGTCGGGATGGAACAGCTCGCAACCGGTCAGGTGGCTGAGGAAATCGAAGTGCCACCACGAGCGGCGGAACTCTCCGTCGGTCGCAAGCTTCAGGCCCACCGAAGCCTGCTTGTGCACGACCTTCTCGATTTCCATGTCCTCGACCTTGCGCAGCTCCTCGGCCGAAATCTCGCCCTTCTCCAATCTGGCGCGGGCTTCCTTGATCTTCGGCGGCCGCAACAGGCTGCCGACCTCGTCGGCGCGGAACGGAGGCTTGGTTCGCTGCATGGTCAACTCCCGAACGTTTCTAATGTGCGTTCTAATGTGCCTTGGCCCCGGAGACGCCGAGGTGGCGCTCGAGGACGGAGGGATCGGCTTTCAACGCACTGCTTGCGGCATCGTGCACGATCATGCCGCGTTCCAATATCACAACGCGGTCGGCGAGCCCGAGAATCTTTTGTGCATTCTGCTCGACGATGATCGAGCAGATGCCGCCGGCGCGCGTGATGGTTCCGATCGCCTTTAACAATTCCTCAACGATGATCGGCGCGAGGCCTTCGGTCGGCTCGTCGAGCAGCAGCACCTTCGGATTCAAGGTCAGCGCGCGGCCGATCGCCAGCATCTGCTGCTCGCCGCCGGACAGCTGGTTGCCGAAATTGCCGCGCCGCTCTTTCAGCCGCGGAAACATCTCGTACACCCGCTCGACCGTCCACGGCCCGGGCTGCGCCACCGCGGTCATGTTCTCTTCCACCGTCAGCGAGCGGAAGATATTGCGCTCCTGCGGCACCCAGCCGATCCCGGCGCGGGCGCGCTGGTCGGGCCGCATCGCGGTGATGTCGTGGCCTGCCAGCGCGACGCTGCCACTGAGGCGCCTGACGATGCCGACGATCGAATTGATCAGCGTGGTCTTGCCGGTGCCGTTGCGGCCGAGCAGCGCGAGCACTTGGCCCTCGGCAAGCGAAAGCGACATATCGGGCAGCACCACCGCCTCGCCGTATCCGGCGCGCAAGCCCTTGATGGAGAGCAGGTCAGACATCGGCCGCCTCGCCGAGATAGACCGCCCTGACCTGCGGATCGCGCGCCACCTCGTCGGGCGCGCCCTCGGTGAGCAGGCCGCCATTGACCAGCACCGAGATGCGGTCGGCGAAGGAGAACACCAGGTCCATGTCGTGCTCGATCAGGAGCACGGTGACGTCGCGCGGCAGCGCCGCGACCGCCGCCAGGATATCGTGGCGCTCGCTCTCGGGCACGCCGGCCGCGGGCTCGTCGAGCAGCAAGACCCGCGGCTTCGCGGCGATCGCGACCGCGATCTCGAGCAGCCGTTGCTTGCCATAGGGCAGCGTCGAGGTGAACTCGGTCATCACGTCGAGCAGATGGAAGCGCGACAATATCTCGGCGATCTCGGCGTTGACGTCGTGGCGCGTTCCCATCCGCCGCCACCAGTCGCCACCGCGGCCCATCCGTTCCGAGACCGCAAGCCCGATGGTCTCGAGCGGGCTCAGGTCGGCATAGAGCTGGTTGATCTGGAAGGTGCGCGACAGTCCGCGCAGCACCCGCTTGTGCACGGAGAGGCCGGTGATGTCGCTACCTTCGAGCAGGATGCGTCCGCTGTTCGGCGTCAGCACCCCGGTAAGCTGATTGATGACGGTGGTTTTGCCTGCACCGTTCGGTCCGATCAGCGCGTGGCGGGCACCCTGCATCACCTGCAGCGAGAGATCGCGGGTGACGCGAAGGCCGCCGAAGGATTTTTCCAGGCTGCGGGTTTCCAGCGCGATCGTCATGACGCATCGCTCTCCGGCACGGCGACAGCTGCCTTGCGGCCGGCGAGCTGGCGGATGATCAGGTTCGGCATGAACAGCACCCAGCGGTGGATGCGCGCGCGGCCGACCAGCACGATGACGACCAACACGAGGCCGATCCAGAACAGCCAGTATTGCGGGGTGAGGGTCTGAAACAGCTCCTGCAGCATCTTGAACACGACGGCGCCGATCAGCCCGCCATAGAGATAGCCGGTGCCGCCGATCACGAGCACCAGCATCAGGTCGGCGGAGCGCTCGAAGGAAAACACGTCGAGCGAGGCGAGCGCCGTGGTCTGGGTGAACAGCGCACCGGCGATCCCGGCATAAAATGCGGCGAGCGTGTAGACCCCGATCAGGCGGCGGTTGACCGGCACGCCGATCGCGGCGGCACGCAGCGGATTGTTCCGGATCGCGCGCAGCGACAGGCCGAACGGCGAATACACCACGCGGCGGGCAAACAGGAACAGGATGAACAGCACGATCAGCGAGTAGAAGAACCCGGTCTTGCCGAACATGTCGAAGCTGAACAGCCCGAGGATCGGCTGCATCTCGATGCCCTGCAGGCCATCGGTGCCGCCGGTGATGTTGGAGAAGCGTTCGGCGAGCGCTTCGAGCAGCAGCGCGATGCCGAGCGTCACCATCAGCCGCGTCAGGTCGACGCCGCGGATGACGAGGAAGCTGGTCAGGAAGCCGAGCACAGCCGCAACGAGACCGGCGACGACCAGCGCAATGACGGGTTCGTTGACGATGCCATGCAGCGCCAGCAGCCCGGCTGAGTAGGCGCCAACGCCGAAGAACGCCGCGTGGCCGAGCGAGACGATGCCGGCGTAACCGAGGATCAGGTCGAGCGACAACGCGAACAGGCCGAGCCGCACGATGTCGGTCATGATCAGATAGCGCGACGGGAACAGGAAGGCGCAGGCGAGCGTCAGCACCCAGAAGGCGACCTCGCTGATCCGCCAGCGCGCGCTGGCCATCGCGTGAGTGGAGACGTCGGACAGCGCGGTCATGCCACCCTCACCGCGCCGCGGTGCGGCCGAACAGGCCGTTGGGACGCCAGAGCAGGATCACGATCATCACCGTGTAGATCACGAAGGGTCCGACCTTGGGCACGTAATATTTGCCGGCGACGTCGGCGATGCCGAGCAGCAGCGAAGCCAGGAACGGCCCGGTGATCGAGGAGGAGCCGCCAACGGTCACGACGATCAGGAAATAGATCATGAATTTCAGCGGGAAGTACGGATCGAGCCCGAGGATCTCCGCGCTCAGCGCGCCGCCGAGGCCGGCGAGACCGCAGCCGAAGGCGAAGGTGAAGGCGAACACCTGCGGCACGTTGATACCGAGCCCGATCGCGGCGCGCGGATCGTCGACCGCGGCGCGCAGCCGGCTGCCGAACCGCGTCTTCGCGAGGATCAGCTGCAGCGCCAGCGTGAGCAGGCCGCAAATCACGACGATCATCAGCCGGTAGCGGCCGATGCCGACGCCGAACAGATCGATCTGGCCTTCCAGCGCTGCCGGCAGCTTGATGAAGACCCGCGACGATCCCATGATGTAGTCGACCGCGGCGACCGACATGAAGACGAGACCGATCGAGAACAGCACCTGGTCGAGATGGCTGCGGGCATAGAGATGGCGGTACAGCGTGCGCTCCAGCGCGATGCCAATCACCGCGCTTCCGACGAAGGCGAGCGGCAGGCCTGCGAAGAACGGCCAGCCGGAATTGTTGACCAGCACGGCACAGATATAGCCGCCGGCCATGGCGAAGGCGCCGTGCGCGAGATTGACGAAGTTCATCAGCCCGAGCGTCACCGCCAGCCCGCAGGCGAGCACGAACAGCAACATGCCGTAGGCGACGCCATCGAACAGGTTGGTGAGGATAGAGGCCATCGGGTCAGCTCAGCCGTGAGGGCGCAGAACTACACGTCGAACATCAACTCATTGTCATGGCCGGGCTTGTCCCGGCCATCCACGTCTTCCTGCTCGCCGGGAAGAAAGACATGGATGCCCGGCACAAGGCCGGGCATGACGTGGTGAGGGCGGAGCGCACGCCGCGGAATGGTGTCGCTGGCGACGCTATTTCTTCGTCTTGCCGGAATCCTTGACGGCCTCGAAGGTTGCGAACTCGACGTTGTAGA
This sequence comes from Bradyrhizobium septentrionale, assembly GCF_011516645.4. NCBI lineage: Bacteria > Pseudomonadati > Pseudomonadota > Alphaproteobacteria > Hyphomicrobiales > Nitrobacteraceae > Bradyrhizobium > Bradyrhizobium septentrionale. The sequence goes on from NZ_CP088285.1 coordinate 9,444,100, forward strand.
GCTCGCCGTCGACCTTCTCGACCTTGCGGATATAGATGTTCTGCACGATGTCGCGGGTTTCCGGATCAATCGAGATCGGGCCGCGCGGGCTCTCCCACTTCATGCCCTTCATCGCCTCGATCAGCTTGTCGCCGTCGGTCGCACCATTGGTCTTCTTCAGCGCCTCGTAGATCAGATGGATGCCGTCATAGCCGCTGACCGCCATGAAGCCAGGTCGGTTGCCGTATGCCTTCTTGTAGGCGGCGACGAAGTCCTTGTTCATCGCCGACGGATGCGCCGCCGAATAGAGATGCGCGGTCACCGCGCCGAGCGCGGCATCGCCCATATTGTTGAGCAAATCGTCGTCCATCACGTCGCCGGGGCCGATCACCTTGATGCCGCTCTTGTCGAGCCCGCGCTCGGCATATTGCTTCATGAAATTGCCGCCCTGCCCCGCCGGCACGAACACGAACATCGCGTCGGGCTTGGCGTCCTTCATGCGCTGCAGGAACGGCGCGAAGTCAGGATTGGCGAGCGGGACCTTGACCTCTTCCACGACCTCGCCGCCGCCGGCGGTGAAGTGCTGCTTGAAGAAGGTCAGCGCGTCGTTGCCCGGCGCGTAATCCGAGGTCAGCGTCGCAACCTTCTTGATGCCGTTCTTGACCGCCCAGTCGCCGATGATGGTGGAGGACTGCGCCAGCGTGAAGCTGGTGCGCACGATATAGGGCGAGCGCTCGGTGATGATGGAGGTGCCGGCCGCCATCACGACTTCCGGGATCTTCGCCTGCGTCGCCAGCGGCGCCGCGGCAAGCGCCGCGGGCGTCACGCCGAAGCCGGCGATGAAGCTGACCTTGTCGTTGACGATCAGCTCCTGCGCGAGCCGCTTGGTGTTGTCGGGCACCGCGGCGTCGTCCTTCAGGATGATCTCGATCTTCTTGCCGGCGACGGTGTCGCCCTTCTGCTGCATGTAGAGCTTGATGGCGTTATCGATCTGCTTGCCGGTCGAAGCCTGGCCGCCGGTCATCGGCAGGATCAGGCCGATCTTGACGGCGTCGTCCGCCCGCGCCGGCACGCTGGCGCACAATCCCGGAAGCACGGCCGAAGCGGCGCCCCACAGCAACAATTTGCGACGATTGAACATCGACGTCCCTCCCCCTTCCATTCTTCTGCGTCGAGCCGAGTCCCCCGGCTCTTGCCCTACCTTAACCCAAGCATGTCACGGCCAAGGCGCAACGCGACAAGGCGTCTCCCCGTACCCTCTGTCAATCGGACGATCGACGTGTGTTGCGCGGGGGTGCGATCAGGCTCGCGGCCGAAACTAGTATCAGGATACCAAGGCCGCTCCCCGAAATTCAATGCCCGGCGAGAACCGGTCTCGCACACACACAAGGGCTCGCCGGCTTGATTCATTTGTACGATCGTACAAACAAAGCGGCGATGTCAACAAACAAGCACAATTGCAGCCGAACGGTCGCGCCCGACGTCCATCATCCATAAAGACCAGGGTTGTATGCTGCCTCCCATGCCGATCGTCACGCGCCACATCCCTGTCCTGATTGCCCTCGCGCTCGCGGCCTGCGCGCTCGGGGGATGCAGCACCGTGAACCAAAAGCTCTCCTCCGGCATGGCCGACTACATTCCGGCCTGGGCCGGCGGCCTGCCCGCGGACGCGCCGCCGCGGCAGGGCACCCCCGAATACGACAAGTTCATGCAGGAGCGGGAACGCAAGCGCCAGATCCCCGCGGCCGAGCGCGGCGACGACGCCAAGCCGGCGACGCAGGACGCGCCCCACTGAGCCTCCGGCCGGGCAATGGAGCTTCCTAGTCGAGCGAATCCTCGCTGAGGAGGTCGCCGCGATAGCCGAACTCCACCATGTGCATTGTGACGTAGTCATCGCCAATGAAGGCCACGCCGTAGGACTCCGGCAGATCGGCGACGGTCAGCACTTCCGCGAACACGGGATAGCTCGCGTGGTTCGTCCCACGCAGCGAGGTCGTGGGGACGCCGGCAACCGACCCACTCAGCACCATGTGGCAGTGACCAAAGAAGATGTGCCGGATCTTGCTCCGGTGCTTGGCGACGATCGAGCGGAACGCGGCATCATCGAGCAGGCCGATCCGGTCCACCGGGGCGATATGCGTCGGGAACGGATTGTGATGCATGAACAGGAAAAACGGACCGTCATGCTCCGACAGCTGGCGCTCCAGCCAGGCCTGCCGCGTCGGGCAAAAGCTGCCGGCGGCGGTCTGTGGCTCGTAGGTGTCCAGCAGCAGGCAACGCCCGAACGAGGCATCGTGAACGCCCTGCGCGAACCCGTCCGCGTCGGCGCATTCGGGAAACACGCCGAGAAACGTCTCGCGACGGTCGTGATTGCCGATGCAGAGCCGCACCGGGATCGGAAACCGGCTCAGGTGTTCGCGCAGCAACTGATAGTCCGCAAGATCGCCCCGATCGGACAGATCGCCCGAGATCACCATGATTTCGGCGTCGCGGTGATCGGCAAGCACGTGATCGAGCGCGCGCTCGAAATTGTGCAGGGGATCGCGACCAAAAATCGTCCTGCCCGGCGTCGTCAGATGGATGTCGCTCATGTGGATGAGTTTCATGCAGCACCTCGATGCAAGGCGACACCATAGCCGTCAAAGCGCGACAACCAAGTGAACCGCGGATCAGTCCACGAACACCACGGTCTTGCGGCCGTTGAGGATAACGCGGTCGGCGAGATGGTAACGGATCGCGCGCGCCAGCACGCGGCGCTCGATGTCGCGGCCCTTGCGCACCAGATCCTCCGGCGTGTCGCGATGGCTGATGCGCTCGACGTCCTGGTCGATGATCGGCCCCTCGTCGAGATCGCTGGTGACGTAATGCGCGGTGGCGCCGATCAGCTTGACGCCGCGCTCATGCGCCTGGTGGTAGGGCTTGGCGCCCTTGAAGCCGGGCAGGAAGGAATGATGGATGTTGATGCAGCGGCCCGACAGCCGCGCCGACATTTCGTCCGACAGGATCTGCATGTAGCGGGCCAGCACCACGAGATCGGTGTTGGTGTCCTGGGCGAGCTGCCACACCGCGTCTTCCTGCTGCCGCTTGGTCTCTTTCGTCACCGGCAGGTGATGGAACGGGATCTCGCCGAAATCGAGCGAACCATAGCTCTCGCGCGGATGGTTGGAAACGATCGCGGTCGGGATCATCTCCAATTCGCCGGTGCGCCAGCGATAGAGGATGTCGACCAGGCAATGATCGGACTTGGACACCAGCAGCATCACCCGCTGGCGGCTGGCGCGATCGCGCATCTGCCATTCCATGGCGAAACGTTCGGCGATCGCGGCAAAGCCGGTCTGCAGCGCTGCCAGCTCCACAGCGAGGTCGGCCGCGGTGAACACCACGCGCATGAAGAACTTGCCGGTCTCGATATCGTCGAACTGCTGGGCATCCAGGATGTTCTGCCCGTTATGCGCGAGGAAGGTCGAGACCGCCGAGACGATCCCCGGGCGGTCCGGACAGGACAGGGTCAGAACGAATTGATGGGCGGGCATGCCAATTGACCAAAGCTTGAGCAGGTATGTGGAATTTTCGGCCCTCGTCTACACCGCAGGCGGCCTTGCGCCAATCCCGGCGCGGGGGTCAAATCGAACAAATGACGACAATGTTTGTTAGGGACCATCATGGCTGACCGGCTGAACGGCTACCGCATCCTGATCCTCGAGACCCGCGAGGAGGCGCAGTTTTCCCGCCTGCTCGCCGAACAGGGCGCCGACGTGCTGCAATGCCCGATGTTCACCATCCATGATGCGCCTGACCCGGCGCCGATCGAGGCCTGGATTCGCCGCGCCATCGAACGGCCGCTCGACGACCTCGTGCTGATGACCGGTGAAGGGCTGCGCCGCCTGATGAAGGTCGTGCGCCGTCTCGGGGTCGAGGCGGAGTTTATCACCAGCCTCGGCAAAACGCGCAAATTCGCCCGCGGCCCCAAGCCCGGCCGCGCGCTGCGCGAGATCGCCCTGGAGCCGCAAATGACGACAGATAAGCCGACCTCGGAAGGCGTCGCCGAGATGCTGGCGAAGCTCGACCTGAGCGGCCGCCGCCTCGGTCTCCAGCTCTATCCGGACAAGGACCACGCCACCCTGATCGGCGCGATCAAGGCACGTGGCGCCGAGGTCGATACGGTGCTGCCCTATGTCTATGACGCGCAAGCCGCCGACGCCAACATCGTCACCGCGATCGAGGAGATGGCGCAGGGCCGCATCGATGCGATCGCGCTGACCAATCTCGGCCAGGTCCGCCGCCTCATCGAGGTGGCACGGGCGCGCGGTTGCGAGGACAGGTTACGCGAGGGGCTCGCGCGTACGCCGATTGCTTCAGTCGGACCGGCGGTATCGGACGAACTCAAGTCCCACGGCCTGCGCACCGACATCTACCCGGCCGAAGATGCCTTCTTCATGCGGCCGTTGATCTCGGCGATGGCGGCAGCGCTTTCAAAAAATCCGCCGCGCGCGACGGCGCGAAGCTAGTCCACCTTGGCGCCGGCGAACTTGACCACCTTGCCCCATTTCTCGGTCTCGTCCGCCACCAGTCTGCCGAAGTCGGCAGCCGAGCCCGGCAGCATCATCGCGCCGAGCTCGGTGAATCGCGCCTTCGCCTTGGGATCGGCGAGGATTTCATTGACGGCCTTGTTGAGCTTGCCGACGATTTCAGGCGGCGTGTTCTTCGGCGCTGCGAGGCCGTACCAGGCGCTCGCCTCGTAGCCCGGCAGGAAGTCGGCGACCGGCGGCAGGTCCGGAAGCACGTCCGAACGGGTCGTGCTGGTGACGGCAAGTCCACGCAGCTTGCCGGATTTGACGTGCTCGGCACAGGTCGGAAGATTGTCGAACATCACCTGCATCACGCCGGACAGCATGTCGGTGATCGCCGGCGCGCCGCCCCGGTAGGGCACGTGCTGCATCTTGATGCCGGTGAGCATCTTGAACAGTTCGCCCGACATGTGGATCGTCGAACCGTTGCCTGACGACGCCATGTTGAGCTTGCCGGGATTGGCCTTTGCATAGGCGATCAATTCGGGAATCGACTTGATCGGCAGTGAGGGGTGCACGACCACAACGTTAGGAAAGCGGATGATGCCCGCGATCGGCTCCGTCTCGCGCATGAAGTCGAAGGGCAGCTTCTCGTAGAGCGTCGCGTTGATCGCATTTGCCGGCGCGACCAGCAGCAGCGTGTAGCCGTCGGGTGCTGCGCGCAGCGCCGCCTCCGTGGCGATGTTGGTGCCGCCGCCCGGCCGGTTCTCGATAATGAAGGATTGCCCGAGCTTTTCCGACAGCCACTGCCCCATCAGGCGCGCGGTGAGGTCTGCCGAACCGCCGGGGGTGTAGCCGATCACGAGGCGAACCGGCCGCGCCGGATAAGCCTCGGCACGCGCGCTGCCACATGTGAGCGGAAGCGCAGCCGCACCGGCTGCAAGTTGCAGGAATTGGCGGCGTAGAACTTTCATGAGGCCTCCTCCGACGCACTGGCGGCTCTTGCGGCCGCTTGGGTATGCGCATCCTATCGCGCGGCGTCGCCAAGCCGACAGATATTCTCAGTCGGAGGGCGGGAGGTTCACCGCGTCACTTCGTCTCGTTCAGATAGGCCTGATAGGCGAGCTTGATGCCATCCTCGAGCGAGGTGGTGGCGCGCCAGCCGAGCCTGGCCAGACGGCTGACGTCGAGCAGCTTGCGCGGCGTGCCGTCCGGGCGCGAGGTGTCGAAGCCGATCTCGCCGCGATAGCCGACGGCGGCGGCGACCACGCGGGCGAATTCGGCGATGGTGATGTCCTCGCCGGTGCCGATATTGACCAGGTCCGGCGACGAATAGGTCTTCATCAGATGGATGCAGGCGTCGGCGAGATCGTCGACATAGAGGAATTCGCGGCGCGGCGTGCCGGTGCCCCACACCACGACATTGCTGGCGCCAGAGACCTTGGCCTCGTGGAAGCGGCGGATCAGCGCGGCGACGACGTGGCTGTATTCGGGATGATAATTGTCGCCGGGACCGTAGAGATTGGTCGGCATCACGCTGATGAAATCTGAGCCATACTGGCTGCGATAGGCCTCGGCCATCTTGATGCCGGCGATCTTGGCGATGGCATAGGGCTCGTTGGTCGGCTCCAGCGGGCCGGTCAGCATCGAATCCTCGCGCAGCGGCTGCGGCGCCAAGCGCGGATAGATGCAGGACGAGCCGAAGAACATCAGCTTCTCGCATCCATTGGCATGGGCGGCCTGGATCACATTGGTCGAGATCGCGAGATTGTCGTAGAGGAATTCGGCCCGCAGCGTGTTGTTGGCGACGATGCCGCCGACCTTGGCGGCGGCGAGGAACACGGCCTGCGGACGCTTCGCGGCAAACCAGGCGTTCACCGCGGCCTGGTCGCGCAAATCGACCTCGCTGCGCGACACCGTCAGCAGATCGGCCTGTTCGCGCGCCAGCCGGCGTATCAGCGCCGAGCCGACCATGCCGCGATGGCCGGCGACGAAAACCGTCTTGCCCTTCAGTTCAAACGTGCTTGCCATTGCCCGCGTCCTGCCTGGCTTCCGCAAGATCGCTGGCGACCATCTCCTTCACCAGTTGCGCGAACGGAGTCTTCGGCGCCCAGCCGAGCTTGGCGCGCGCCTTGCTGGCGTCGCCGATCAGGAGATCGACCTCGGTCGGGCGGAAATAGGTCGGGTCGATCTGCACCAGGGTCTTGCCGGACGCCTTGTCGACGCCGACCTCGTCGACGCCCTTGCCGCGCCATTCGATGCCGCGGCCGACCTCCGCAAACGCCAGTTCGACGAACTCGCGGACCGACCGCGTCTCGCCGGTCGCGAGCACGAAATCATCAGGCTGGTCGGCCTGCAGGATTTTGTGCATGCCCTCGACATAGTCGCGGGCATGGCCCCAGTCGCGCTTGGCATCGAGATTGCCGAGATAGAGCTTGCTCTCGAGGCCGACCTCGATGCGGGCGACGGCGCGCGTGATCTTGCGCGTCACGAAGGTCTCGCCGCGGATCGGGCTCTCATGGTTGAACAGGATGCCATTGCTGGCGAACATGCCATAGGCCTCACGGTAGTTCACCGTGATCCAGTAGCCGTAGAGCTTGGCGACGCCATAGGGCGAGCGGGGATAGAATGGCGTGGTCTCCTTCTGCGGCACCTCCTGCACGAGCCCGTAGAGCTCCGAAGTCGAGGCCTGATAGAACCGCGTCTCCTTTTCCATGCCAAGGATGCGGATCGCTTCCAGCAGGCGCAGCACGCCGATGGCGTCCGCGTTCGCTGTATATTCCGGGCTCTCGAAGCTGACCTGGACGTGGCTCTGGGCGGCGAGGTTGTAGATCTCGGTCGGCCGGATCTGCTGCATCAGCCGAATCAGATTGGTCGAATCCGTCATGTCGCCGTAGTGCATCAGGAACGGCACATTGCCGGCATGCGGATCCTGGTAGAGATGGTCGACGCGCGCGGTGTTGAACGAGGACGACCGGCGCTTGATTCCATGCACGGTATAGCCGAGGCCAAGCAGATATTCGGCGAGATACGCGCCGTCCTGCCCGGTCACGCCGGTGATCAGCGCGACGCGCCGCTTTGAGTCCTGTGCCGCCATGTCATCTCCAGAGAGCGCGAGACCGCGCGATCCCGACGAGGCCGGTCTGTAGCATCCGGCCTTCGCCAAGTCTAATGGCTTAATCGTGTGAAATCAGGACTTTAGAACCTCAGAAAGTGGCTCAACACTACCCTGCCCCGTCACTCGCCGTAGTGGCGGAGCCGGTCGAGGTTGATGATGGTCACCCCGCCATATTCGAGCCGCAGCAGCCCCTCGCGCTCGAGCCGCTTCAGGCACTGGTTGGCATTCTGCCGCGAGATTCCCGACAGCGCCCCGATCTCCTCCTGGGTGATCTCCAGGTGCAGAGTGAGGTCGGGGTAGAGGATCGGATTGAACAGCGAGGCGATCGAGCGCGCCAGCCGCGCCGTCGCATCCAGCGTGCGGCCGTATTCGAGCAGCGCGATGAACTGGCCGAGCCGTTCGTTGAGCGATCCCACCAGGAAACGGTTGAACCCGACGCTGTTCTCGAACAGCCAGACGAAGGTCCGGCGATCCATCATCGCCAGCCTTGTGTCGCGCAGCGCGACCACGTCGTAGCGCCGCGGCTCGTTCTTGAGCACGGTCCCCTCGCCGAACCACGCGCCGGCGGTGAGGCCCGCGAAACTCGCCGCCTTGCCGCCGCGCGACACGATGCCCATGCGCGCGAGCCCGCTGACGATGCCGGTCCAGTACTGGAAATTGTCGCCGCGCATGAAGATGAATTCGTTGGCGCGGTAGGACTTCTCGGAAATGCCGGCGCGCGCGATTTCGATTTCTTGCTCGCTCAGTTCGCGCGACCAGGCCGCGATGCGCCTTAAATAATCAGCAGCAATCATTCTAGCGACGGCATCCCACCCCAAAGATACTGACACGATATTGCACTGCAGCAACACCGTGCGCGAAGCCAGCAGCCCGACGCCTGGAATGCCAGCGAAAATTCCTGATCAAATGTCGGGCACATGACAATTCAACCTATCGCTTTCTCGTATTCAGAGCCACCTCGCGTAATGCCGCGCAGCACCTTGGTGGATCGCTGACGGCGGATGACGCGAGACCGGGCTTGCAGGCGGGTGCGGCGTTACCGCGCATGATGCAGGCGATCGGGGCGAGCGATGCTCCCGAACGCCGGCATCATTAGTCGGATGGTCTCCCTTCGGCGGCCCATATAAGATCGAAGCCAAGATTCAGGCGAAGATCGAAACGAAGATAAAGAGCGCGCCAAAGCGCCTGTATCTGGAGGGAACAGGGTGGCTTACAGTCTCGAGGTGCGCGGAGTCTCATTGCGCTTTGGCGGCGTCCGCGCGCTGACCGAAGTGAGCTTCGGCGTGAATCAGGGCGAGCTGTTCTCGATCATCGGCCCGAACGGCGCCGGCAAGACCTCGATCGTTAACTGCATTTCCGGCCGTTATAGGCCGACCGAAGGCCAGCTCTTTTATGGCGGCAAGGATATCACCGGCCTCACCCCGAACGCGCGGCCCCGCCTCGGCATCGGCCGGACCTTCCAGAACCTCGCGCTGTTCCACCACATGAGCGTGCTCGACAACATCATGGTCGGCCGCCATCACCTCTTGAAGAACAACTTCATCACGGGATCGCTGTACTGGCTGACCGGCGCGCGCCGCGAGGAGCTGGAGCACCGCCGCAAGGTCGAGGAGATCATCGACTTCCTCGACCTGCAGTCGGTGCGCAAGGCGACCGCCGGCACCCTGCCCTACGGCCTGCGCAAGCGCGTCGAGCTCGCCCGCGCGATGGCGCTCGAGCCGCAACTGATCCTGCTCGACGAGCCGATGGCCGGCATGAACTTCGAAGAGAAGGAGGACATGGCGCGCTACATTGTCGATCTCAATGAAGAGTTCGGCATGACCGTGATGATGATCGAGCACGACATGGGCGTCGTGATGGACATCTCCCACCGCGTCATGGTGCTGGATTTCGGCCGCAAGATCGCCGAGGGCGATCCGGCCGCCGTGCTCGCCGATCCCCATGTCAAGCGCGCCTATCTCGGCGAAGAGGACGAGGCGCTGGTCGACCCCGACGACAAGCCGGCGGTGCGGGAGAGCGCGGCATGATGGACTATGCCGGACGCGCCGCGCAGGCCGACACCTATCCAAAGCTGCTGCGCCTGAATGCCAAAGAGCACGGCAACGAGATCGCGCTGCGCGAGAAGGATCTCGGGCTGTGGCGCGAATTCACCTGGAACGATTACCAGACGCGCACCCATGATTTCGCGCTCGGCATGGTCGAGCTCGGGCTCGGCCGCGGCGACGTGATCGGCATCATCGGAGACAACCGGCCGGACTGGGTCGCCGCCGAGATCGCCAGCCACGCGATCGGCGCGATGAGCCTCGGCCTCTATCGCGACGTGCTCGACGAGGAAGCCGCCTATCTGCTGAGCTATGGCGAAGCCAAGCTGGTGTTCGCCGAGGACGAGGAGCAGGTCGACAAGCTGCTCACGCTCGCCGACCGCGCGCCTCACCTCAAGCACATCGTCTATTCCGACCCGCGCGGCATGCGGAAATACGACGATCCGCGGCTGATGGAGGCAGCCAAGCTGGTTGCGCTCGGCCGCGACCGCGCCGCACGTGAGCCCGCCTTGTACGACAGGCTGGTCGACGAAACCAAAGGCGAGGACGTCGCGATCCTCTGCACGACCTCAGGCACGACGGCGAACCCGAAGCTCGCAATGCTCGCGGCGGGCCGCGTGCTGCGGCACTGCGCGACCTATCTCGCCTTCGACCCGAAGGGGCCGGACGACGAGTATGTCTCGGTGCTGCCGCTGCCGTGGATCATGGAGCAGGTGTACGTGCTCGGCAAAGGGCTGCTCTGCCGGATGAAGGTCAACTTCGTCGAAGAGCCCGACACCATGATGAACGACTTCCGCGAGATCGCGCCGACCTTCGTTCTGTTCGCGCCACGGGTCTGGGAATCAATCGCGGCCGACGTCCGCGCCGGGGTGATGGACGCCTCGCCGTTCAAGCAGCGGCTCTACGATCTCGGCATGAAAACCGGGCTTGCCGCGCTCGCCGAGGGCACGCATTCGGTGCTCGCCGACCAGCTGCTGTTCCGCGCTCTGCGCGACCGGCTCGGCTTCACGCGGCTGCGCTCGGCGGCGACCGGCGGCGCAGCACTCGGGCCGGATACTTTCAAGTTCTTCCAGGCGATGGGCGTGCCGCTGCGCACGCTCTACGGCCAGACCGAGCTGCTTGGCGCCTACACGCTGCATCCCGAAGGCAAGGTCGATCCCGATACCACCGGCATTCCGATGGCCGACAGCATCGAGATCCGGGTCGACAATGCCGACGTCAACGGCGTCGGCGAGATCGTGGTCCGCCACCCCAACATGTTCCTCGGCTACTACAAGAACCCGGAAGCGTCGGTGGCCGACATCAAGGACGGCTGGATGCATTCGGGCGATGCCGGCTACTACAACGACAACCGGCAGCTCGTCGTGATCGACCGCATCAAGGATCTCGCCGAGACCTCGCGCGGCGAGCGCTTCTCGCCGCAATACATCGAGAACAAGCTGAAATTCTCGCCCTATGTCGCCGAGGCCGTCGTGTTGGGCGCCGGCCGCGACGCGCTCGCCGCGATGATCTGCATCCGCTACTCGATCATCTCGAAATGGGCGGAGAAGAACCGGCTCTCGTTCACGACCTATACCGACCTGTCGTCGCGTCCGGAGGTCTATGCGCTGCTGAAGAAAGAGGTCGAGACGGTCAACGCCACTCTGCCGCCGGCGCAGCGCATCTCGCGCTTCCTCTTGCTCTACAAGGAACTCGATGCCGACGACGGCGAGCTGACCCGCACCCGAAAAGTCCGCCGCGGCGTCATCAACGAGAAATACGCCGACATCATCGATGCGATCTACCGCGGCATGGCCAAAATCCCGGTCGACACCGTGATCCGCTTCCAGGACGGCACCACGCAGCGCGTGCGCACCACGCTCGAGGTCGTCGATCTCGGCCGCGCCGTGACCGCGGAGGCCGCGGAATGATGGCGTTGATGGTCGAATATTCGGTCGTCATGCGCGGGCTTGACCCGCGCATCCATCCCCTTCGCAAGAGCCCTCCTTCGCGATGGATCGCCGGGTCAAGCCCGACGATGACGAACAGCAAACCTGGCAAAACCCCATGAACACCCAGTTCCTGATCCAGCTGATCGTCAACGGCCTCGTGGTCGGCACGCTCTATGGCGTGGTCGCGATGTCGTTCGTGCTGATCTACAAGGCAACGCAGGTCGTGAACTTCGCGCAGGGCGAATTGCTGCTGGTCGGCGCCTGGGTGTGCTGGGCGCTGTTGACCAGGTACCAGGTGCCGTTCTGGGTCGGGATGCCGATCACGCTGGTGTTCATGTTCATCTTCGGCATCGCGATCCAGATCGTGATCCTGCGGCCGATGATCGGCGAACCGATCATCTCCGTGATCATGGTGACGATCGGCCTCTCGACCGTGTTCCAGGCCGCGCTGAAGTGGATCTTCGGCGTCAACCCGCAACCGTTCCCGCGGGTGTTCGAGAGCCAGTCGGTCAGCCTGTTCGGGCTGCAGATCCAGACCGTCTATCTCATGAGCCTCGTGGTCTCGCTCGCCATGATGGTCGGCATGGCCTGGTTCTTCCGCGCCTCCAAATACGGCCTGGCCATGCGCGCCACCGCCTTCAACCAGCAGGTCGCGCAGTCGCTCGGCATCTCCGTGAAGAACGTGTTCGCGATGGCGTGGGCGATTTCGGCTACGGTCTCGGCGGTTGCCGGGGTCGTGGTTGCGGTCGTGAACGGCGTGTCGTCCGGCCTCTCCGCCTACGGCATCAAGGTGTTTCCCGCCGCGATCCTGGGCGGACTCGACTCGGTCGGCGGCGCCGTGCTGGGCGGCATCATCATCGGGCTCCTGGAAAACGTCGCCCAGTATGTCGACAGCGAGTATCTGCACTGGGGCAATCTCTACGAAATCGCGCCGTTCTACGTCCTGATCATCATCCTGATGATCAAGCCCTACGGGCTGTTCGGCACCAAGGACATCGAGCGGGTCTGATCCATGGCAACAAGCACCCTGATTCCGTCGGGCGATTTCCGCACCAGCTACGCGGCAGACACCACGATCTTCCCGACCGCAACCAGCCGCAACTTCGCGATCGCCGGCATCCTGCTCGCCTGCTTTGCACCGATGGTGCTGACCAATTACTGGCTCAGCGTCTCGATCCAGATCGGCATCTTCGCGATCGCAGCCCTCGGCCTCAACGTCCTGGTCGGCTTCACCGGCCAGATCTCGATCGGCCACGCCGCGTTCTTCCTGTTCGGCGCCTTCACCTCGGCCTACATCTCCAACAATCTGCCGATCCCGGTGTTCTTCGCCATCCCGCTCGCCGGCGTGGTCACGGCGCTGGTCGGCCTGATCTTCGGCGTGCCGGCGGCGCGGCTCAAGGGTCTCTATCTCGTCATCGCAACGCTTGCCGCGCAATACATCCTGCTCGATTTCTTCTCGCGGGCCGACTGGTTCTCCGGCGGCTCGGTGCCGGCCAGCGCCAACCCGTTCTCGATCTTCGGCTACACCCTGCGCGGTGACCGGCAGTATTTCTACGTCGTGCTCACCTACATGGTGATCAGCTATCTGCTGGTCACCAATCTGATGCGCACGCGCGACGGCCGCGCGCTGGTCGCGATCCGCGACCACTATCTCTCCGCCGAGATCATGGGCATCAACCTGACCAAGTACCGGACGTTGTCGTTCGGGCTTGCCGCCTTCTTTGCCGGCATCGCCGGCGCGCTCTACGCGCATTATCAGCTGGTGGTCTCCCAGGAAGGTTTTGGCATCGAACGCTCGGTGCTGTTCCTCGCCATGGTCATCATCGGCGGCACCGGCTCGGTGATGGGCACGCTGATGGGCACGGCCTTCGTGGTGCTGCTGCCGGAATCGATGGAATGGCTGAGCGCGTGGCTGAAGGGCGGCGCCATCGACAAGGCGCTGCAGCTCAACAACAACATCACCTTCCTGCGCGAGATCGCGATCGGCCTGATCATCATCGGCTTTTTGATGTTCGAGCCGGACGGGCTCGCGCATCGCTGGCGGCAGATCAAGGCCTACTGGAAGCTTTATCCGTTCTCGCACTGACGCAAGGCACGGAACGCAACTCAAAATTCGGTTCAACGAATAAGCAGGAGGAAACCAAAATGACGATTAGATCCCTTTTGAGCTCGGTCTCCCTTGCGCTGCTGATCAGCAGCGCTGCCGCCACCGCCCAGGCCCAGATCGCCATCGGCCATCTGCAGGACCTCTCCGGCGGCACCTCCGACGTGGGCACGCCCTACGGCCAGGGCGTCGCCGATACCTTCGCCTGGGTCAACAAGAACGGCGGCGTCGGCGGCAAGCAGCTCAATGTCGACAGCAACGACTATGGCTACCAGGTGCCGCGCGCTATCGCGCTGTACAAGAAGTGGTCGGCGCCCGACGGCAAGGTCGCGGCGATCATGGGCTGGGGCACCGCGGATACCGAGGCGCTGACCGGCTTCCTCGCGCAGGACAAGATCCCCGACATCTCCGGCTCCTACGCGGCCGCACTGACCGATCCGGAAGGCACCAGCGGCAAGGCCAAGCCCGCACCGTACAATTTCTTCTACGGTCCGAGCTATTCGGACTCGATGCGCGCGATGCTGACCTGGGCCGCGGAGGACTGGAAGGCCAAGGGCAAGTCCGGCAAGCCGAAGTTCGTCCACATGGGCGCCAACCATCCCTACCCGAACGCGCCGAAGGCGGCCGGCGAAGCGCTCGCCACCGAACTCGGCTTCGAGGTGCTGCCGCCGCTGGTGTTCGCACTGTCGCCCGGCGACTACTCGGCACAGTGCCTGAGCCTGAAGAGCTCCGGCGCCAATTACGCCTATCTCGGCAATACGGCCGCCTCCAACATCTCCGTGTTGAAGGCCTGCAAGACCGCCGGCGTCGACGTCCAGTTCATGGGCAATGTCTGGGGCATGGACGAGAACGCCGCCAAGACCGCCGGCGATGCCGCCGACGGCGTGATCTTCCCGCTCCGCACCGCGGTGAGCTGGGGCGGCAACGCGCCCGGCATGAAGACGGTGATGGAGATTTCGAAGATGTCCGATCCGTCGGGCAAGGTCTATCGGCCCGTGCACTACATCGCGGCGGTGTGCAGCGCGCTCTATCTGAAGGAAGCGCTCGACTGGGCTGCCAAGAATGGCGGCGCCACCGGCGAGAACGTCGCCAAGGGCTTCTACCAGAAGAAGGACTGGGTGCCGGCCGGCATGGAGGGCGTCTGCAACCCGTCGACCTGGACCGAGAAGGATCACCGGCCGACGACGAAGGTCGATCTGTATCGCTCGAAGGTGTCGGGCGCGACCGATGGCGACATCAACGACCTGATGGGCAAGGGCACGATCAAGCTCGAGAAGGTGAAGACCGTCGAACTGCCGCGCAAGCCGGAATGGTTTGGCTGGTGAAGTCGTGAGGCTGCCATTAGCGCAGCCTCAACAACAATCGTCATCCCCCGCGAAAGCGGGGGATCCAGATCGCCGCGCTCTCACGTTTTGATCGCCGGCGTCTCTGGAATACTGGGTCACCCGCGTTCGCGGGTGACGACAGTGGAAAGTGATCGAGACCATGAACGAAACCCTCGAAGCTACCCGCCCCGGGCCGACGGCAGTGCCGCCGCCGCCGCTGCTCAGCGTCAATAACATCGAGGTCGTCTATGACGACGTCATCCTGGTGCTGCGCGGCCTCAGCCTCGAGGTGCCGAAGGGTGCGATCGTGGCGCTGCTCGGCGCCAATGGTGCCGGCAAGTCGACCACGCTGAAGGCGATCTCCGGCCTGCTCAAGACCGAGGACGGCGAAGTCACGCGCGGCGAGATCCTGTTCGAGGGCCAGCGCATCAACGGCATCGACCCGGACAAGATTGTCCGCCGCGGCATCTTCCAGGTGATGGAGGGCCGCCGCATCGTCGCCGACATGACGTCGCTGGAAAATCTGCGGCTCGGCGCCTTCACCCGCCGCGACGGCGAGGTCTCGGCCGACATCGACATGGTGTTCAAATATTTCCCGCGCCTGAAGGAGCGCACCGGCCTTGCCGGCTATCTCTCCGGCGGCGAGCAGCAGATGCTTGCGATCGGCCGTGCGCTGATGGCGCGCCCGAAGATGATCCTGATGGATGAACCCTCGATGGGGCTGTCACCCCTGCTCGTCAAGGAAGTGTTCGCGATCATCAAGGAGATCAACCGCGATCTCGGTGTCACGATCCTCTTGGTCGAGCAGAACGCGCGCGCCGCGCTCTCGGTCGCGAGCCACGGCTACATCATGGAACAGGGCAAGGTGGTGCTCGACGGCTCCGCCGACGAGCTGCGCGACAACGAAGACGTCAAGGAATTCTACCTCGGCGGCGCCGGCGACCAGCGCAAGAGTTTTAAGAACCTGAAGAGCTTCAAGCGGCGCAAGCGCTGGCTCTGAGGTTTTGGCGCGTTGTGGCGCGGAGTTGAGGACCGGTTCGCGTGCAGGAAACGCATCAAACCAGGAAGACGGTTCTAGCCGAGCACCTGCTCCGCTTCCGAGACCGCGCAGAGCACATGGTAGAACGACGACGCCGGGATCGTGGCAATCAGCGAGTGTCCTTCGCGGTCGAACTGGTCATACCAGCCGCCGCCGACCGGATGGCTGAGATAGTGCCGCTCGAGCAGCACCAGCGCCGCGCGCGCCTCGTCTGCCGCGCCGGCTTCGCCCGACTCGGCCTGCGCGATCCAGGCCTTCGCCAGCTCGCTTTGCGGCCACAGCCGCCGTGTGTGGCGACGGATGTTGCCCTCGGCGTCGCCCTCATCGATCAGGCAGCCGGTGGCCGCGTCGCGATAGCGCAGCGCCGAGGCCAGCAGTTCGCCGCGCGGACGCCCGGTGGGGCAGCCGGTGATGCGTTCAAATCCCTTCAGCAGCCAGACCCATTCCGCGAGATGCCCGGGTTCGACACTGACCGGCGGAATCTTCGACCAGTCCTCCTCGAAATATTCGCCGAGGGTGCGCGTCTGCTTGTCGTAGAGGTTGGCGAGGAACAGCGCGAAGAACTCGCCGGCGCGGTTCTGGAACGACAGATCGTGCGTTGCGTCGAAGCACGCGATCATCGCCTCGAACAGGTGCATCTGCGGATTCTGCCGGCGCGGCATCGAGGGCGGCAGGCCTTCCTGGAAACCGCCATGGGGCGAGCGCAACTGGGTCTCGAGGAACGACAGCAGCGCGTCGATCTCGGCGCGAACCTGGGCGTCCTGGTCGAGGCCGTAGACGGTCGCGAGCGCCAGCAGCACGAAGGCGTGGCCATAGGTGTCTCGCAACGGCTCATGCACGCCGCCGTCGGGCGTGAGGCTGTAGACGAAGCCCGGCCGGCCGTCCGGCGCCTTGGCCTTGGCCAGCAGGTAGTCCAGCCCCTTCAGCGCGATCGCGCGGCCTTCCGGGTACCAGCCCATCTGGGCCGCCTTGGCGTAGCAATAGATCTGGCGCGCTTGCACAAGCAGGCGGCGCGGCGCGGCGTGATCGGCTGTCCCATCCTGATGCAAACGGTCGACAAAGCCGCCCGTTGTGCTGTCCCAGCCGACCGTCGACCACAGCGGCAGGGCGTGGTCGATGATGCGGCGCTTCAACCTCGCGACGACGTCGGCGGCCCCGTCCGCCGCAACGCTCTCTGCCTCAGCCATCGTGCTCCCTGGAACCGTCCCAATGTCAGCGCTCGCCGTCTGATAGCACGCGCCAGCCGGCACGTAACCCTGCGCACATCTTCCCTCAAGGATCCGCCATGACCGACCATTACGACGCCCTTGAAACGCGCGAGCCGGCCCAGCGCGACGCCGCCCTGTTCGCCCGGCTGCCGGAGGTGCTGCGCAAGGCGATGGCAGCGCCCGCCTATGCCAATTTGCTGAGGGGCACCGATCCCGCATCCATCACCAGCTGGGAAGCGCTGGCGGAGCTGCCGGTGCTGCGCAAGTCGGAATTGCCGGCCCTGCACAAGGCTGCCCCGCCCTTTGGCGGCTTCGTGTCCGACAAGCCCGGTTCGTTCGCCCGCCTGTTCACATCGCCCGGCCCGATCTTCGAGCCCGAGGGCCGCCAGACAGACCCCTGGCGCGGCGCGCGGGCGCTGTTTGCGGCGGGCTTCCGCGAGGGCGATGTGGTGCTGAACACTTTCAGCTACCACCTCACGCCCGGCGGCTTCATCTTCGACGCCTCGGCGCGGGCGCTCGGCTGCGCGGTGATCCCGGCGGGCCCGGGCAATACCGAGCAGCAATTCGAGCTGATCGAGGCCTATCGCCCGGTCGGCTACAGCGGCACTCCGGACTTCCTGAAAATCCTGCTCGACGCTGCCGCAGCGGGCGGCCGCGACGTGTCCTCGATCAAGCGCGCGCTGGTGTCCGGCGCCGCATTTCCGAAGTCGTTGCAGGAGGAGATGAAGTCGCGCGGCGTCGAGGCCTATCAGGCCTTCGGCACCGCCGATCTCGGCCTGGTCGCGTTCGAGACGCCGGCACGCGAGGGAATGACGGTCAATGAGGAGCTGATCCTGGAGATCGTCAAGCCGGGCACCGGCGATCCTGTCGCACCGGGCGATGTCGGCGAGATCGTGGTGACCTCGCTCGATCCGCATCACCCCTGGATTCGGCTTGCGCTCGGCGACCTGACCGCGGCGCTGCCCGGCGCGAGTCCGTGCGGGCGCACCAATATGCGTATCAAGGGCTGGATGGGCCGCGCCGACCAGACCACCAAGGTGAAGGGGATGTTCGTGCGCCCCGAGCAGATCGCGGAAATCGGCAAGCGCCATCCCGGGCTCGGACGGCTGCGCCTCGTGGTCACGCGTGCCGGCGAAGCCGACGCAATGACGCTGAAGGCCGAATGCGCTTCGCCGCCCTCGTCGCTGCAGGACGAGGTTGCGGCAACGCTGCGTGCCGTGACGAAACTCGGCGGCACGGTCGAGCTGGTCGGCGCAGGCGCATTGCCGAACGACGGCAAGGTGATTTCCGACGAGCGATAGTCCTTGATGTCAGAGAAGCGCGAGCGCCGGCCACCCGGGGGGTGACTAGTCCACATTGTCGCGCGCGGCATTGTGAACTATTGAGCTGGCTCATGCCTTGTGGAGACGGACGGATCATCACCTCATGAGCAGCGCTTCCGGAGATCAGCCGCGACGGCCGGCGGTTTTCTTCGATCGGGACGGCGTCCTGAACCAGGACATCGGTTACCTCTTCGAGAGCCACAGGCTGATCTGGATCGACGGCGCGCGCGAGGCGGTGAAGGCCGTCAACGACATGGGCTATTTTGCGTTCGTCGTGACCAACCAGTCAGGCGTTGCAAGAGGCCTCTACGAAGAGGCGCATATCCAGGAGCTCCACGGCTGGATGGCCGCAGAGCTCGGCAAGATCGGCGCACATATCGACGCCTTCGAATACTGCCCGTTCCATCCTGAGGGGACCGTGGAGCGGTATCGGCAGGTCAGCCATCGCCGCAAGCCGTCGCCCGGCATGATCAATGACCTGCTGGCGCGTTTTCCGGTCGATCTCGAACGCAGCTTCCTGGTCGGCGATCAGCCGACCGATCTCGAGGCGGCGCGTGCCGCCGGCCTGAAGGGCTACCTGTTCTCAGGCTCCAATCTGGATCTGTTCCTGAGGCCTCTGCTGCAGCGACGTTGAGCCCCGCGCTTGGCGCGAGGCCGATGACCGCGATCAGAACTTCCGAACCAGGTCGATCACCTCGTCCTGCTGCTGGCGCGTGATCTCGGCGAAGATCGGCAGCGAGAGGATCTGGCCCTGGTCGCGGTGCGCGTTCGGGAATTGCTCCGGCCGGTGGCCGAACCGCGCATAGGCCGGCAGGAACGGCAGCGCGGTGGGGTAATTGATCGCGGTCTGCACGCCATTTGCGTTGAGATAGGCGGCAAGCGCGTCGCGGCGCGGATGCCTGATCGTGTAGAGGTGATAGACGTGGCTGCGCGCCGGTGCGACCTCGGGCACCACGACGTCCTCGATCTGGTTGAGGCCGGTATCATAGACCTCGGCAGCGGCCTGACGGGCCTCGGTCCACGCCTCCAGGTGCGGCAGCTTGGCCGAGAGGATCGCGGCCTGCATGCCGTCGAGCCGGCTGTTGATACCCTCGACATGGTGCTGGTGCTTCACCAGCCCGCCGTGACGCGCCAGCATGGCCATCTGCTCCGCGAGCGTCGCATCGTTGGTGACGACCGCGCCCGCATCGCCCATCGCGCCGAGATTCTTGCCGGGGTAGAATGAATAGGTCGCGGCTTCGCCGAACGTGCCGACCATGCGGCCCTTGTAGCGCGCGAGATGGGCCTGGGCGCAGTCCTCGATCACCCAGAGCTTGTGCTTCTGCGCGATCGCCATGATCGCGTCCATATCCGCGGGCTGACCGTACAGATGCACCGGGATGATGCCGACGGTGCGCGGCGTGATCGCGGCCTCGATCGCGGCCGGATCGATCGTGAACGTCGCGTCATCGGTGTCGCAGAACACGACGGTGGCGCCGGAATGGGTGATCATCGCCGCGGTCGAGATCCAGGAATGCGCCGTCGTGATCACCTCGTCGCCTGGCTTCACCTTCAGCGCCCGCATCGCGAGGTAAAGCGCATCGGTGCCGTTGGCGCAGGACGCGCAATGGGCGACCTCGGCAGCCGCGGCAAACTCACGCTCGAAGCGGTCGACATAGCTGCCGCGAATAAAGGCGTTGTCGCGGATGACGCCGGCGATCGCCGCATCGATCTCGTCCTTGATGGACTGGTATTGCAGTTGCAGGTCGGCATACGGCACCGGCATCAGATATCCCCTATTGGCTCGCCAGCAGCCGGCGCGCCGGATTGCCGGCATAGGTGCCGGGCGTCGTGATGTCCTTGGTCACCACCGATCCTGCGCCGATGACGACGTCATCGGCGATCCGGACCGGCATGATCGTGGCATTGGAGCCGATCGACACCCGGTTGCCGATCACCGTCTCGCGCCACAGCTCCTTGCGTCCGCGCGCCGGGCCGCCGGTGGAGAATGTGTCATTGACGAACATCACACCGTGCCCGATGAAGCAATCCTCGCCGATCGTAACGAGTTCGCAGACGAAGGCATGCGATTGCACGCGCGTGCGCGCTCCGACCACCACGCCCTTCTGGATTTCGGTGAAGGGCCCGACGAAACAGTCGTCACCGAGCGTGCAGCCATAAAGGTTGCAGGGCTCGACGACCTTGACGCGTTCGCCGAACGCGACATCGCGCACGCTGGCCTGATGCACTTCCGGCCGGTTCACGAAACGACACCCAACCGGCTCAAGCGCGGCGTGAAGCGCAGCGCCACTTCCTCGCCGGTCTCGATCGACTCATAGAGCGCCGAGATTAGCTCCAGGCTCTTGCGTCCCTCGAGCCCGTCGACCAGCGCGGCGCGCTGGTTCTCCAGGCAATCCACCACATGATGATAGTAAGCTTGATGGCCGAAGCCGTAGACGTTCGGCGGGTTGACCGAGAACTTCTCCACGACGTCCTTGTCCGACGGCAGCTCGTCGACAAAGCGCCAGTGCCGGATCTGGTTGACCGCGAAACCGGAAATCTCGACGGTGCCCTTCTCGCCCAGGATCGACAGCGAGCCCTCGAGATCGGTCGGGCGCGCCGCCGTGGTCGCCTCGATGATCCCGAGCGCGCCGTTGCGGAACTTCAGCGTTGCGACCGCGGTGTCCTCGGTTTCGATCTTGGCCAGCGCCGTTGTCGCGCGGGCATGCACGCTCACCACATCGCCGAAGAACCACTCCAGCATATCGACATGGTGGCTCGCCTGATTGGTCAGCACGCCGCCGTCGTAAGCCCAGGTGCCGCGCCATTGGTCCTGATCGTAATAGGCCTGGTCGCGGCACCAGCGCACCCGGACCGTCCCCAGGATGAGCTTGCCGAAGCGGCCGGCGTCGAGCGCCTCGCGCGCCTTGACCACCGGCACGTTGAACCGGTTCTGCTTGACGATGAACATCTTGACCCCGGCCTGGTCGCAGGCCCGGATCATGTCGTCGGCGTCCTGCAACCGCAGCGCCATCGGCTTCTCGACCACGACATGCTTGCCGGCCCTGGCGCAGGCGATCACATGCGCGGGATGCAAGCCGCTCGGCGTCAGCACAGCGACAGCGTCGATATCCTTGCGGCCCAAGAATTCGTCCATGTCGTGATGGGCCGCAACGGCGAACTTCGCGGCAACCGCATCGGCGCGGGCGCGAACCGGATCGCAGACTGCAACCAGGCTTGCTCCCTCGATGTGATTGCCACCCAGGAGATCGGAATGGCGCTTGGCGATACGCCCGCACCCGAGCAGGCCAAATCTGATCATGCAACAGGCCCTGTCTTGTCTCGCGGCCGACCGTTGCAGCCAGCCGAACAGCCGAGGGAACAAGCGGCCTTGCAAGCCGCACGGTAACGTCCATTACCCAGAAAACTTGGGATTAGGCAAGGCGTATGGGCCGATCCAGCGGCACGGCCCGCGGCGTGATGCTTCGAGCCTGCCATAACCGATAGGCCGCGAAATATGCGGGCCAAAAACAGCAAGCAGCAATCTCACGCGCCCGACTTGTTGCAGCTCCAATAAATGTCCAGTCCGCAATACCGCGGGATCGGCGAGGCAAGGAGTTGGGGACGCTTCCAGAGCTTGAATGGCCGTTCCTGATCGGCGTTCTCCGGGACCGCCTGAAAATTCGAGTATCCGGCGCAGATCTCCCGCAACGACCTGGCCGAGATGAATTCGGTCGCCGGCGCCAGCGAACCGTCCTGCGTTTTATCGTAGGCGGCGGTTTCACCGTCGCGGAAGGTCCCGCGATAGCCGCCGAGTTCACGCAGCATATAGCGAAGCGCGCGTTTCGGCTCGAGCACGAACTGGCGGTAGGAGTAGGCATAGTAGACCATGCCGACGAGGCGTCCGCCTGGCACCAGAAGCCGGCGGCAGGCTGCGATTGCAGCGGCGAGGTTGCCGGTATGATGCAGACAACCGATCGCGACAACCGCGTCGAACGAATTGTCGGGAAGCGAATTGCTGAGAATGCTGCCCTGAACGGCCCTGCCGTTCAGCCCGCTCTGCTTGATCCGGTGATTGACCATCGTGACCGGATTGGCGGCGATATCGAGACCAGTGAAGTCGGCGCCACTCTCCGCGATCTTCTGCGAGACGCTGCCGTAACCGAGCCCGATCTCGAGCACGCGCTTGCCGCGCATCGCCTTCCAGTCGATGTATTTCTCGAGATACGGATAGAAGTGGAAATAATTCTCGTCGTAGCGCCGCAGCGACTCCATCGAGGAATCGGTGATCCCCCATGCGCGGGCTGCCGCCGAGCCGCACAGTTCGTCCCAGAACGCCGCATTGGCGGCGTCGATCGCCTGTTGAGTTTCAGTCATGGCGGCCCTTACCTGCTTCAGCCAAATGGTGTGTTCGACGCATCCGACGCCGAATATCCGGTATTGCTCGTCCTGCCAACATCTGATTCGGCCCCGATTTCCGCTTCAATTTCGCTGTCGGCAGACCGATAGCGTGCCGCGAGCAGGCCAATCCCGTCAGCGCAGCGACAGTCGCGATTCAGCCGGAACGACCGGCGCGACGACCTCGGTCTCCGCTCTCGCCAGGGAACGTCTGAAGCGCTTCACGAGCGCCAGGCATCAACCAAAGCCCCGCGGGCCTGGAAGGGCGTCCGCTATCCCAACCGCTGGGCCTGGTATCCTCGCCGAAGAATCGCTTCCCACCAGGGCTTGTTATTAAGGTACCAATATACCGTCTTTCTGATACCGGCCTCAAAGCTCTCCTGCGGGCTCCAGCCGAGTTCTCGCTCGATCTTGGACGGGTCGATGGCGTAGCGGCGATCGTGGCCGGGACGATCCCTGACAAACGAGATCAGGCGCTTGTGCGCGCCCATCTCGGCCCCCCTGGCCTCATCGAGCAACGTACAGAGCAGTTCCACGACCTCGAGATTGGTTCGTTCGCTCCTGCCGCCGATATTGTAGGTCTCACCCACTCTCCCGTGCTGAAAAACGCGGATCAACGCCTCCGCATGGTCCTCGACATACAGCCAGTCACGGATGTGCTGACCATCACCGTAGACAGGTAGCGCCTCATCGGCCAATCCCCTGATGATCATGTGAGGGATCAGCTTCTCGGGAAATTGATAGGGTCCGTAGTTGTTGGAACAATTTGTCACCAGGGTCGGCAATTCGTAGGTCTCGTACCACGCACGCACGAGATGATCGGAAGCGGCCTTGCTGGCAGAATAAGGTGAGTTTGGCGCATACGGGCTTGTTTCCACGAAATGGCCATCCGCACCCAGCGTGCCAAACACCTCGTCCGTCGAGACATGAACGAGCCGGAACGCGTCGCGCTCCGCGGGCTCCAAGGCCCGCCAGTAACGCAGCGACTCCTGCAGCAGCGTGAAGGTGCCGACAACATTGGTCTGGATGAAATCGCTGGGCGCGTCGATCGAGCGATCGACATGGCTTTCCGCAGCAAGATGCATCACGGCCTGAGGCCGGTAGTGATCGAACAGACTGCGCAAGCCCGGACTGTCGCAGATATCCGTTCTCGAGAGGGCATAGCGTTCGCTGCTTAGCTCCGACGGAATCGAGTGAAGGCTGGACGCGTACGTCATCTTGTCGACATTGACGATCGAAGCGTCGGTGCAATTCAGCAAACGCCGAATAACGGCAGAGCCGATGAAGCCGGCTCCTCCGGTGACAAAGATCGTTGCTTTGCTAGGCACCACTGGCGTCGACCTCAGTGCGACCGCCTCGAATTGCCAAAGCTATCATAGATCGACAAAAGATACTCGCCATAGCTGCTCTTCGCATTTCGCTCCGCAACGCTGCGAAAGGCGTCAAGGGAGATGTAGCCTAGCCTCAGCGCGATCTCTTCCGGACACGCGATCCGAAGGCCCTGGCGCTGCTCGAGGACCTGCACGAAATGACTGGCCTCGACCAGCGAGGCATGGGTCCCGGTGTCCAGCCACGCGAAGCCGCGCCCCAAAATCTCGACATGCAGTTCACCGCGCTCCATGTAGGCGCGATTGACGTCGGTGATCTCGAGTTCGCCTCTCGTCGAGGGCTTGATGGAGGACGCAATCTCGAGCACGTCATTGTCGTAGAAATACAGGCCCGTCACGGCGAGATTGGATTTCGGCAGACGTGGCTTTTCCTCGATCGAAATCGCCCGTCCATCCCCATCAAGCTGGACCACGCCATAGTCCTGGGGCCGCTTGGTGACATAGCCAAAAATAGTGGCTCCCGAAGCTCGCGCGCTGGCGCGGTTCAATATCTCCGGCAACCCATGACCGAAGAACAAATTGTCGCCGAGGACCAGGGCGACGTTGTCCTTGCCGACGAAATCACGCCCGACAATGAAGGCATCAGCCAAGCCCCGAGGTTGGTCCTGGCTTGCGTATTCCAGCTTGAGACCGAAGTCCGAGCCGTCACCCAGCAACCGACGAAACAACGGCTGATCCTGGGGTGTGGAGATAATCAGAATCTCCCTGATGCCACTCAGCATCAAGGTCGAGAGCGGGTAATAGATCATGGGCTTGTCGAAAATCGGCAAGAGCTGCTTCGACACGACAATCGTCACCGGGTAAAGCCGAGACCCGGTACCACCAGCAAGAATGATACCCTTCATCCAATCCCGCCTGTGCAATTATCCAGACAGTCTACCAGAGGCCGTCGGTTCGGCAAACGCGCGGCAAGATTCCAGCAAGCCGCATTGACACCATTGGGCAGGAACAATGGAATAAAATACAAGCATATTCTTGTCGTCTTATCGGCGCCGTGTCATGTCCCTAGGCCCAAGTCACTAGGCCCAGGACGGTGCCATCGTCTGGCGATCGTGGGGGCCCAGTCGGCCTGGCGCGATGACCAGCAATGGAACAGTCCAAACGTACAGCCCGATACGGCGGTGAGCGAGAATGAACGATCGGATCACTCAGCTAGAGCTTGGTTGGCCCCAGGCCAAACTTGCCCTGCTCGCCTATGCCCACATCGTGGTGTGTTGCGTTTCGCTCTACTTCATCACGGCCGTCGATACGTTTCCGGGTGTCACCGGTATCGACCAGACCCACGTGACAGCTGCCATCCTGAATGTGCTGGCGTTCAGCCCCGTCGTCATCCTGTTCGCGATCGCACGCTTCAGCTTTGGCTATCTCGTCGGCTTCTACTTCTACATGATGATCCTGGGATATCTCTGGCTGATCGAATTTTCGCTGCTTGATTACGATCACCGCCTGGCGCTTGTCTCGATCGTGCTTTCAGGATTTGCATTCCTTGCCCCCGCACTGTTGATCACCGCGCCTGTGCAGCAGGCGATCGTCATGCCGGCACGCGCCTTTCACATGATGCCTTCCGTCATCCTGATCGCCTCGGCCGCAATCGTCGGCATCGGCGCTCTCTACCACCTCAAGCTGGTTGATCTCTCCGAGATGTACAAATATCGCGCGGAGATCGAGTTTCCCGGCTTCCTTCGATACGCAACCTCGATCGCCTCAAACGCCCTGTTGCCTTTCGCCTTCGCCTGCTTCGTCGTCAGCAAGCGGAACTGGCAGGCAGCGATCACCCTGGTCCTGATGGTTCTGTTCTATCCCATCATGCTGACCAAAATGGCGCTGTTCGCTCCGTTCTGGCTGCTGCTTCTCGCGCTCATCTGCAAGCTGGTGGAGGTGCGGCTTACGACGATCCTCTCGCTATTCCTGCCTGTCTTCGTCGGCGTTGTCCTGGTCTCCCTAGTCAAGACCGGCGTGATTCCGTTCAGATCCGGAATGGTCTATTTCGGCACCGTCAACAACAGGATGATCGCGGTCCCGTCGCTCGCCCTCGAGGTCTACAACAACTACTTCTCAGCGCATCCGCTGACCCATTTCTGCCAGATCAACGTCGTGAAGGTCGTGGCTGCATGCGCCTACGACGAGCCAATATGGGCCGTGATGGCCAAGGCCTACGACCTCGGCTCCTTCAATGCCTCGCTGTTCGCCACCGAGGGAATCGCCTCGGTCGGCCTCGTATTCGCCCCGATGTCCGCACTTGGTTGCGGCCTGATCATTGCGCTTGGCAATCGCCTGTCGTCAGGCCTGCCGCCGCGATTTGTGCTGCTATCCGCCGGGGTCCTGCCGCACGTTCTGCTCAATGTACCGCTTTCGACGGCCTTGCTGACCAACGGTACCGGTCTGCTTTTCCTGCTCTGGTACGTTACGCCGCGGTCGGCCTTCGAACCGACGGCAGCGTCGACGACCGCGGCGGGCGGACAGTTACAAGGCGCAAGCGCCGGCTAGTGCGCCGCTTTCGAACCCGTCTCACCCGAAAGGGCACGCGGTGGGCGGGATAGCCGCCGCCGCGACGAGATCGCCTGTGCGCGAATGATATCGCCTACGCGCGAATGATATTGTCTGCCGGCTCGGGGAACTTGCCGCGACAATCGACGAGCAGCGGCGCGTGCGCGCCGAGCAGCTGGTAGTCGAACTTGTCGTGGTCGGTTGCAAGCAGGAGGCAATCGAAGCGCCGTAGATTGGCCTCGGTGAGCGCGACACTCGACAGATCGAACGAATGCGCCCGCATCTTCGGGAACGCGGGAACGTGCGGATCGCTGTAGGCGACGCTGGCGCCGAGATCGCGAAGCTTCTCCATCAGCAGCACGGAGGGTGACTCGCGAACGTCGTCGACATTCTTCTTGTAGGCGATGCCGAGAACCAGGATCGAGCTGCCGCTGATCGACTTGTGCCTCTGATTGAGCGCCAGCGAGATCTTCGACACCACGTAATCGGGCATCGAGGAATTGATCTCTCCGGCGAGCTCGATGAACCGCGTATGCATGCCGTATTCCCGCGCCTTCCAGGTCAGGTAGAACGGGTCGATCGGAATGCAGTGCCCGCCAATGCCGGGACCGGGATAGTACGGCACAAACCCGAACGGCTTAGTTGCTGCCGCGCGGATCACCTCGTGAATGTCGATCCCCATCTTGTCGGCGACCATCTTCATTTCGTTGACGAGGCCGATATTCACCGAACGATGGATGTTCTCCAGCAGCTTGGTCAGCTCGGCAGCCTGCGTCGAGCTCACCGGAACGACCTTGTCGATCACCTGACGATAGAGGGCGATGCCGGCCTCGAGACACGCGGGCGTGCAGCCGCCGCAGACCTTCGGGATCGAGCGGGTCGAGAAGTTCTGGTTGCCGGGATCTTCGCGTTCCGGCGAGAAGACCAGGAAGACATCGGCGCCGACGCTGAAGCCGCACTTTTCGATGCGCGGCTTCAGTTCCTCCTCGGTCGTGCCGGGATAGGTCGTGCTTTCGAGCGACAGCACCATTCCCTTGTGGAGATATGGCAGCAGCGATTCCGTGGTGTTCAGCACGAAGCTGAGATCGGGTTCGCGATATTTGTTGAGCGGGGTCGGAACGCAGAGGATGAGCGCGTCGACCTCTCGCGCCCGCGAGAAATCCGTGGTCGGCTCGAAGCCGAGCTCCGTCGCCCGCTTGATGCTCGCGCTCGATATATGTTCGATATAGGACTGGCCGGCGCGAAGCGCATCGACCTTGGTCTGGTCGATATCAAAGCCAATGACCTTGTAGCCCACCTCGCTGTAGCGAAGCATGAGCGGCAGGCCGACGTAGCCCAAGCCCACGATACCAATCCTGGCGGTTTTGCGGTCCAGCTTTTCGATCAGTTCCGAATTCATGTCTAACGCTCGTAGGTGTGGTTGCGTTCAAATCAGCGTGCTGAATAAAATCCGCAAGGTAAGGCGCCTTTGGCGAGATGGTGCATAGACGTCCCGCACCCGTCCGACAAGCCCAAAAGCGGTGGGCTGGCTTGGCTCGTCCACCCCGGCGGCGGAGGCCCGGTTGCCGCGTAGCTTAATCAAGATCGCGTTCGTGCTGCCCATCTCACATTGCGGCGTCCGGCCGTCTGCTGCAGCAGATCGTAGTCGCGGCGAACGTTGCGCGCCCGTCCGTCACCGTGAAACTCAAGCGCAATCGCGAAGTTTGGCCATCACCAACTGGTCCGTCCACCTGCCGTCGATAAAACAAGCGCGGCGCATGGTCCCCTCGATCGTTAGCCCGGCCTTCTGGTACGCCTTGATAGCCCTTTCGTTGTCTGCGAATACCCTGAGCCACACGCGTTGAAGATTTCGGTCCTTGAAGGCGAAATCGATCGCAAGCGCCACGGCCTCCGCTCCCGCGCCACGACCGCGCTCAGCCTCCTGCCCGATCCGGATCGTCAGCTCAGCGGTGCGATGGATCGGATGAAGGTCGATCAGCTGCACTACGCCGATCAAACGAAGGTCGGGAAGCGCGCGAATGGCGAAGACGATCTTGGCTGTTGAAGTGATGACCGATTTCAGCCAACTCTCATGAGTGGTTTCGTGAACCGGGGAGAATGGAGCGTTGAAGCGCACCGTATCGGGATCGTTGATCCAGTGAAACAATTGCGGAGAGTCTTCGTTTCGAATTTCGGTAAGCGCGATGACGTGCCCTCTAATCATAGCTGCCTCCAGGTGATCCCGTTGCTGGCCGCCCGTCCCACATCAGATAGTCGATCACGGAGAGGCCCGGAATGAACGCCTCATGCGGGCCATACGGTTGCGGCACGAAACCCTGGCTGACCAGACGAACGCCATGCTGCTCGAACAGTTCGTCCTGCTGATACCCTCCGGCACCGCCGCCGGCGAGATAAGCGTCCCCGCCGACCGCCTTGACGAGCGAGATGAGGAGTTCGGTCGCTTTGCCTGCATGCGGCAGTTCGGACTGCCGCAGAAACCGCGTCGCAAGGCCGAGATGCTCCGCGATCACCTTGATGGCCGTGATGTTGAATGTTGCAAGGTTCGTTTCTTGTTGCTCGAACAGAGGCTGCAAGAGTGCCATCGCTTCACGAAATTGCGGGGCCTTGCCGTAGCTTGCCTGCAATGTCGCAATCATCTTGCGGCGCCAGGGCCGGCCGTCATCGATCTCCGCGGCATTGAGCGGCGCCCCCAACGGCAGGCGATGGACAGGACACGTGGCCCAGCGCGCCTCGCCCTGGATAGCAATTCGCACCCTGTTCGACCACGATCCCATGCCCCCCGATCCCGAGCGCGGATAATCGACGGCATCGAGCAGCACGAACACATCGGCACGCCGGATCTTGTCAAAGTACCCGAGCCACGGAAAGAAGTTGGGTTGATGGATCGCAACGAGGCATCCCATCGTGGTGCCCACCCGCTACAGCCGCGTATCGAAGAACGACTTGAGCCGCCGGAACCACCACAGCCCGGCCCAGAACACAGCTGCGCCAACCACTGCCAGATAACAGATCATCCTGAAGCTAGGCATCGACCCGGCTACAGTTGCAGTGCGGTAGCATTCCGCGATGACATAGAAGGGGTTGAGCTGCACAATAGGCCGAATGAAATCCGGGTAGGACGAAAGCGGGTAGAAGATCGGAGAAGCGAACAGCAGCACGGTGAGCACATTCGGCAGCGCCAGTGCGGTATCCCGTACAAAGACGTTGAGCGCCCCAAGGAACAATCCCAGTCCCGACACGAACAGGATATGCAGGGCCACGATCAGCGGTAGCGCCAGATAACCTGGGCCGGGCATCTCTCCTGAAACCACCTGCAGTATGAGTACGATAACGAGCGCGACGACGAGCGGCACCAACCCCATCAGTGCGCCCACCATCGGCAACAGCTCCGACTTGAAGGCGATATTCTTCACGACGCCCGCGTTTCCGACCACGGACGTCGTTGCCGCCGACAGGCCTTCGCTGATCGCAAGCCACGGCCCGTAGCCGCTCAGCAGCCAGACCACGAATGGCAACGAGCCCGTACGTCCCGGCAGCCGCCCCGGAAAAACCACGGTGAACACGAACGTGAAGATGCACATCAGCATCAGCGGCGACAACACCGCCCATACCAATCCCAGCGCCGACCCCAGATAGCGGTCGCCCAACGTCATGCGGAAGAGATTACTCAGCATGCCGAGATCTCGCCGATCAAAACCTGCCAGCATCATGTCTTGACGTCCTCAAGGCGGCGCGCGCTGATCCGCGGAGGATAGAAGATCAGCGGCTGCCCACCTATTTGTCCTTCCTCGTCGACGACCTCCAGCACGCAGGAAATCGATTCCTTGTCGTCCCCGCGACCGACGAGCGCAACATCGAAGCGATAGAGATTGGCCCCCAGCACGAAAGGATCCATGTCGATGGTGACCGTGAACGGACCGGACGCGGGCAGCGCCATCCCCACCTCCGAAAGACGCCGCCGCCAGACCAAACGTCCGTCGACCCGTGTGAGAACAACCTCGAGATCTTGCACCGGCGGGGTCGAGTCGAGCCGCCCGCGCGCGACGATCGCCAACGGCACCATGGCGAGCGCGGTCGCCTTGCGCGCCTCCCCGCGCTGAATGATTTCGACGGCATTGAGCTGAAGGGGGGCGGCCCGGTTCACCACGCTCCCTTCAAACTTGCGCATCAGCTCCGCCTCGTCCGCCTCACGCACGGCCGCCTCGTAGGCTTTGGTGACGACCTGCGGCGAACCGTCCATGACGAGCCGGCCGTCATCGAGCCAGAGGCATCGTGAGCACATTTCCACGATCGAGCCCAAACCGTGACTCACGACAATCACAATACGGCCACTGGCCGCAACTTCTTGCATACGCCGCGTCGCCTTGGCGGCAAAGAAGGCATCGCCGACCGAGAGCGTCTCGTCGATGACCAGAATGTCGGGATTGATGAACGCCCCCATCGAAAACGCGAGCCGGGCCTTCATCCCCGAAGAATAGGTTCGCACCGGACGATCGATAAATTCACCAAGTTCGGCGAACGCGATGATTTCATCGGCGACGTCACTGGCCTGCTGCCGGCTACGGCCGTGCACGGCAGCGTCGAGGAAAATGTTGTCGCGGCCGGTCATGTCCTCGCGCAGCACCGCGCCTACCGTAAGCATCGCGTGCAGGTCGCCGTCGACCTCCACAGAGCCCGAGGTCGGCTCGGTAAGCCCCGCAATGATCGAAAGCAGCGTCGTCTTGCCGGCTCCGTTGCGGCCTATGATGCCGACGCGCTCGCCCTCCGCCACGTCAAAGCTGATCGAATCGAGCGCCTGCACATGACGCGTCGTGATCTCGCGCTTGCCGGTCCGCAGCGCCTCCATCAGCGACACGGATCCGCCGCCATGGTCGGCAAGCGCGAATACCTTGCTCACATCTCTCACCCGAATTGCCGCGCGCATCAACCAATCACCTTCCACTTGGCTGGCAGGCTAAATCCGCGCCCTTCCATCCCCTCGACGTCGAGCCCGAGTCCGTTGCCGTCGAGCCAACTGAATCCATCGAGAACAATTTTGACCACCGAATTGTGTGGATCCGGCATCACGAGGTGCAGGCTGATCTGGTAGCTGCCAGGCGCAAGTGGCAATGCCGGGATATCGACGCCGATCGCATAGCGCCCGGGATCCTCGCCAACAGGCGTGTGCCGACGCGTCATCAGCCCTGTCTCCCAGCCGTAGGCCGGCTGCAGGCGCTCGACCGCAACCACCATGCCAACCTCCGCCCGGGTGAGTATCTCGACCTCTGCCTCAAGCCTGAAATCCGCTCCCGTCATGATCGTGCGCGGGTAGACAGGCGCACCCGCGAATCGCGCAATTCCGTCGCGGTATGTCGACTTTGCCTGCTCGCCGTAGAGGTAGCGCCTGACGGCACGCTCGGCCGGCCCCGAAAAGACCACCTTGCCACGGTCCAGGACGTGCGCCGTTTCGCACAGGCGTACGATCGCGGACCAGTCGTGCGTCACGAGGACCCCGGACGCCCCGCCCGATACCCGTTCCCGCAACCGCCGCCAGCACTTCGACTGAAAGTGCTGATCGCCGACCGCCAGCACCTCATCGAGGAGATAGACCTCATACTGTCCGGCCGTCGCGGTCGAGAAATAGAGCCGCGCGCTCATCCCGGCCGAGTATGTCAGCACCGGATCCTCGAATCGGTCTCCGAGTTCGGAGAAATCGTGGATATCCGAGATCATTGCCGCACGCTCGCTCGGCGAAAATCCATGCACGGTCAGCAGCCGGTCGGCATATTGTCGTCCCGTGAGCTCCGGATTGCCGACCAGTCCGAGTTCATAGAGGCCCGACATCGCCCCGTGCACCGCGACCCGGCCGGTATCCGGCGCGTAGACGCCGCCGATGACCCGAAGCAGCGTGGATTTGCCGGCCCCGTTGCGGCCGAGCACGCCGAGGAACTCTCCCTTGGGCACATCGAAGCTGACGCCTTCGAGCGCCGTAAAATGAGGAACGTCGCGTCCCAGCCCGAACGCGAGCCGCCAGGCGCTTCCGCCGTCGACAAGCGCAAAGCTCTTGGAGACACCTTGGCAGGTGATGGCAACGGCCCGCGACATCATGCCTTGGCCCGCTGCCTACGCCGACAGATGTAACGCCATTCTGGCACAATTAGCATCCGCCTCTGGACCGCGAGCCAAGCGCGCCCTGCGATCAATCGGAGTGACCACGAATGCCGGACCACCCGACAATCAGGTAAAGAACTAGCAATCGGTCGTTCAAATACTTTCAGGGTCAAAGTACGCATCATTTCATGCGGGATATTCAGGCGCGCAAAAATGTTCTCGCCGAATCCGGTCCGTAGAACAACCCGATGCATTACGTGTCTCTGGCCGTCGGATCGTTCATCGGATGTTCGGACGATCGTGTCTGGCTGTTATTTCGTCATACCAACGACCCATCGCGCTCGCGTAGCCGTCAATGGCTCTTTGCAGCCGAGCCCGCGGTGGCATGATCTCGGGAGTCCACCACTCCGGATGCGTAAGCACCTGCAGCCGCTCCTCCGTAGCCTCCTCGAGCACCGTCTTGAGACGCCGGTAGCGCCAGACGCCGTTGCTATCGGACACATAGCCATAACTCGCCTTAAGCGAGCGGCCGTATGCGTTGATCATGCCAGCGACGATATCATCCTCGAGTTCGGATTGATCAAGAATGCCGAACAGGTGAAAACTAATCGCCACTGGCGGTGAACCAAATTCGTCTGCGATCAAATCGCGTTCACGGGTTATTGCGTTCAACAACGCCTGCCCACGCAGCATCTCACCATAATATGTCGGGTCGAAATGCAACGCGATGTCGTGCCCCAGCGACTTTATGCGGCGTACGCATTCAGCAACGTCGGCCGACATCAGATTGTAGTAGAGACACCTCGGAAGCAGGAAATAGGTTGCCTTCACGCCCTCCTCAGCCTCGATCTCGGCAACCTTCGCAGCGCGATGCATCGATACGTCACAGTCGTGGCGCCAAAGAATCGTGCCGCTGGCACCGGCTGAGGGGAAATCAACGGCCCGATAGGACGATTTGGCAAGCCGAAGCAGTTGTCGATAACCTGCCTCAGTGAAGTCACCGAATTCCAATGAGTGCTGACGATCTGGCGACATCCGCGGTCAGTCCAATCCACTCTTTAGATGAACCGGTTGCGAAAGGAGCTTAAGACAAGCTCCTTCAAGTCCGTCGTTCTGACAGTACCGTCCAGTTCCAAAATGCATCGGCCTCAGTAACCCATCCTCAACTGAAAACGCTCCGCGACGCCATCAATCATTCGATCCGTCGCCGCCATCGATGTCCAATGCCGAAGCGTTGGGGCAATTGGAGCGCATATTCCCTCTTAGAATCTACAATTTTGTCGCTTCGAGATACACCCCGAAGCGATGCCTATCACCTTTCCAACCGTATCGCTTGATATGTGCGATCGAGAATCCCCTCAAAGCACCTTGAATCTCATAGTCACGGAAGTGATGGAAGTGAATTGCATCTCGATAGAGCTCGGCGCTTTCAGTCCAGATCAGGGTTGCCAAGTACAGCTTTCCGCCTGGCTTCAGGACACGCGCCGCTTCCGCGATTGCAGTATGGTAATCAAAAACGTGATCAAGGCTGGTCAGGAAAGACACGCAATCGAACGTGGCCTCAGCAAACGGAAGAAACTCGGCCATGCCAACAACGCGAAATTGCTCGCTTCTGCCGAGCGATGGTTCGATCCCAAGATATTCGCAAGAGGGCGGGAACATGCGCCGGCTCAAATCCGGGCTATCGCAACCAATGTCCAGAACTAGCCCACGGGCGGTGGCGAGCAAGACGCGAGAGCGGAACAAGTGGCGCTTGTACCAGGGATCGTCGAATGGCGTATTCAGTTCGCCTCCAGCGTTCTTGACGGCGCACAAGTACAGATACTGATCAAAGGCGCTCTTTATCGAGCCGATCGACAGGGTCTCGATGTTCCGATCAGCGAAATGCCGAGCGGCTTGGGGCAAAAGAACGGGCAACCTATTGTCGATGGGAAACAATTCGCCTGAATTCGTGGACAGATCGACACCGTTGAAATGCAGTGGCAGGCCTGAGTCGGGCGAAATGAGCTTTCCACTGATTTGGCCAAATTCTACAGCACAGGCGTGTTCTGCAGGATCATCGAGAACGGGCTCAAGAAGATCATCACTTTCGTCGACTTCGACGTCACGCCAAGAAGTTCGCAGCCAATCCATAGTCATTCAGCCTTCTCGAGATGGCACACGCGGGATATTCCGTCCTTGAGTCCAATCGTCGGCGACCCGAGCAGTTTCACCATTCGGTCGGTCGCGCCCACATAGTGGTCAGGTGACTTGTCGACAGGCTCAATCGCGACGCGATGATTCGATACGTTCGCAATTAGCTCCGCAATCTCCCGAAGTGACGCGATCTCCGGGCCAGCGACATTGATAGCACAAGACTCTTTGAGGTCCAGTGCCGCCATAGTCGCCCGCGCTGCATCGTCGACATAGATTGGGTTGAGGCGCGGACCACACGCCTCGCCAAGACGTATCGACTCTCCGCGCGCAATTGACCTGCTGATCCGCGCTATGAGAAAGTCCTCACTTTGCCCGGGGCCGTATATGAAGAAATATCTGAGGCGCGAGACAACAAGATGCGGCTCGAAACACTGCAACAACGTTTCGGCTGAAGCCTTTGCCTGGAGGTAGAAGCCAAGCTCGCTGGTCGGCCGAATTGGCGCATCCTCGGTCAGGGCCTGGGCGGATGGTCCATAGATTCCACCGGACGAAGCCAGGATGAATTGGCGGGCGCCATGGCTAACACCGTACTCCGCCAAACGAGCAGCTGCGGCGATCGACACCGCTGCTATGGCACCCGTCTGCCTGGGAAAGTCCTTCCAGCCGCCAGCCTGCGCAAGGTGAATGATTGCATCGACTCGACCAACTTGTTGCAGGTCCGGCGAAAAATCGCCTGATAGATCGGCTTCCACGGTGCGCGCATTCGTATCGCCAGCAAGCGGCGCGCCCGGCCTGATCAACGCCGTTACAGCAACTCCCCTGCTTTGCAAGAGGCGCAGCAACCTTGAGCCCAGGAACCCGGCTGCGCCCGTCAGCAACACGTGGCTACCTGTCAAATCGATATTTGGCGAAGGCATTCGCTCTCACTCTAGCGTCGCGGGCGGGCGGCCGTGCTCGTGCAGGTGGTCATAAACCCGCTCATAGCGTTCAGCCAACACGTCTTTCGACCACCAGCGCATCGCGTGTGCACGGCTCACGGCGCCGATACGGGAACGTTCGCCTGGGTCGGTAACCAGCCTTCGGAGCACCTCATAGATGGTTTCCTCCGACGCGTCGACGATCGGACACTCGGCAATGGCCCGGACGGCAGGCAGACCGCGGGCTTCGACCTTGTTTACCCGGCCCACGACGGGCCGACCGAGCATCATGCCTTCCCGCGCAGTCGCGCCGTAGCGGCCATAGTTGAGCTGATCGACGATGATGTCGGCTTGGGCGAGCATCCAGCGGTTGTCGACGCTCGGCACGTCCTTGCGGAATAGCAACCGAACCGGATGGCCCTCCGCCTTCAGCCTATCGATCGCGGCAACAACGGCACCCGTTCCTTTGACGTTGACGCCTTGGCGGGTACGCATTTCGTAATTGCCGACCGAATGATAGATCAGGATTTCACCGTCGGCCTTGGGCTCGCGCCACAACCCGGGCACCGGGATACTCTGCCCAAGCTCAGGACGCCAGAACTCGGGATCGATAGCAAAGGACAGCGGCTCACGAAAAACCGCGGCCGTATCACGAAAGTCGAGCGGTGGATCGGTCTCTATGCAGATGAGATCCGCCAGTTGCACGACCTTCCAGCCCCAAGCAGACATGCGATGATTGGAACAGATCTCTGGCCGGTCGCGCCACGCGCATTTCGGGCACATGCCAGGGCTCCAGGCCTCGAAGCCTGTTTGCGTGATCAAGTCATGGCATCCGGTAATGCTGTAGGCGATCTTCGCGCCGCGCCGCTTCAAGTCCAACACATCCCAAGGGACGCGATCGTGATCCCTCGAGGTGTCATAGTTGTAGGGGAAGAAGGAAAGGGTCCCGACGCCGGCGAAATGAAACATGTCAAATCGTTCAGCCGCCTCCTGGAAGCGTTCACGCAAGACCTGTTGTTGTTTGTCGGCGTCCGTTTCGAACAGGTTCCAATCATGGCCGTGGAAATGCTGGGCGTATTCGGACTTCGGGTCAATGATTGCCATCGACAGGGCGTCCCAGCCGCGCTTGCGCAAGGAGTCGGCCAGAAAGTGGAAATTGTAATAGCTCGGATTGACGAAAAGAACCGAACGGCGGCGGGCAACGGCAGGCTCCCCTTTGGGTGGGGGAACGTCTTGGATCGGCTCCTCGCCAAAGGGCGGATTGTGCGTGGCCGGCTGCCCCGCGGCTTCAATCTGGTGCAGCGCCGTCAAGCTTTTAGGAAGGGCAAGACCAACCGCGATCATCAGCCGACGGCGGCGAACGTCGGGATCAGCGTGTTCGGGCCGGAATCCAAAAGGCCAGGTCTTTACACCGTCAATTGCCTGATCAGATGCTATCAAACTTCTCCATACAAGCTCGTTGTCAGCTGTCGACGATGCGATCAGCTGACGAACTGCCAGGAAATCGTCCACTGACCACTCATCGCGGCGAGGTTGAGGATCAGCGGATATGCACTCACCCAGTTTCCACTCGACGGCCGGATCGCGGGCCCATGCCCGCAACTCTGACTTGCTCGGTGCAAGCCCAACCAGATCTGGAGAAAGGTCAGCTCTAACTTGCAGAAAAAGAAGTGAAGTCGATGCGCGGATCGGCAAAAGACGCAAACGGCGAGACTTGCTGCCGACCAGTCGGAACAAGACCGAAGCGTAATTCCCGGTCAACAATTTCACTGCTGCGAGGCGCCCGCGCAACGATTTCGCGTCCGTAGCCACGGATGGATCTCTGGCGTGAGAGGCGCCCAACTGAGCATCAGCTCGTTGCGCTTCGAGTTCGGCGATCCGTGATTGTGCGACGGTTAGTCCGTCGCGCAACACGTCAACCTCCGCCTTCAGTTCGGAAATGCCCGCCTCCGCGGAGTCCTTCCATTCCTTGGCACGGCGCATCATGGTGAAGGGATTCGATCTTATCAACGACCTCAAACTGTCGACCTTTCGTGGTCCGGCCCACCCGATTGACCGGGAGCCGAGCGACCGCGTACGCGTTTCCGACCTTAGCTGGTCAGCCGACCACTCTCGATCAAGTGGCGGATTTGCCCGGCCGCGCGTCTTCTTGCGTGAGACGAGCCGCGTGGCTCCGACATCGAAAGAGCGGTCGACGGCTTCAACGCGCGGCACGCCGACTTTCGAAACGACGCAGCTCTGCATACATCTGGCCG
Organism: Bradyrhizobium septentrionale; assembly: GCF_011516645.4. Lineage (NCBI taxonomy): Bacteria > Pseudomonadati > Pseudomonadota > Alphaproteobacteria > Hyphomicrobiales > Nitrobacteraceae > Bradyrhizobium > Bradyrhizobium septentrionale. The sequence continues at coordinate 9,482,326 of NZ_CP088285.1, forward strand.
ACATTTTGTCTTTGTTAAGATCGCGCTTTCGCTTTCTTAGGGACCAAGGAAGCTGCGAGGGAATCACCCCTTGCCGGGATATCATCCGCAGTTCTCAACATGCGCGCGCAACGCGTATTCGACGTTGATCAGCGACCATATCAGCAGTCTGCGATTCTCCCGACCGTTGAGATGATCGTCGACCAACTCCCTGATCGGCTTGGGATCGAGATAGCGATAGATCTTCGCCCGATCATCGAACAGGACGTTGCGGACGAAGTCGATGCTTTGGCCCTTGAACCAGCTTGCGTCAGGACCGGAGAAGCCCTGCTTCTCGCGTTCCACGACTTCCTGGGGAATGTGCTGCTGCATCACGTTTCGCAGCAGCATCTTGCCATCACGGGCCTTCTGAAAGTAGCGGGCCGTCTTCCTGCCCAGCTCGTTTTCGTCCAATGCCACGACTTCATCGAGCTTTCCGAGCTTCATCCGGACCGGCAGCTTCATGGCAAAGTCGACAAGATCGTTGTCGAGGAACGGAACGCGCGTCTCTAGCGAATGCGCCATCGAGAGCTTGTCTTCCATGGTCAACAAGCCGTGGAGAAAGGTCTTGGCCTCCAGATAGAGCGAATGATTGACGTAATCCTCCGGGCGGGTCAGACGCTCGGCGTGCTGATTGAACATGTCCCTGAAGATATCACGGGTCGAGACGCCCTGCACGTCGCCCCAGATCGGTGCGAAGACGCGCTTCAGCACAGTGTTCGGTACAAGCCGCTGCCAGTACTCGTAGTACTTGTCGATATATTCCTCGAAGCTCTGGTTCACGACCGCGCGGTAGTAGCGCCAGGGGTAGCCACCGAAGATCTCGTCGCCGCCCGTTCCCGCAAGGACGACCTTGTTGAACTTGCTGGCGAGCTGCGCGACGTAGTAGTTCGGATAGCTCTGTCCGACGCGCGGCTCTTCCAGATGCCAGGCCAGCTTGGGAAGAACGCGCTCCATGTCGCCCGATTTGAGCACCATTTCGTAGTGCTCGGTGCGAAACAGATACGACATTCTTTCCGAGGCGGCACGCTCGTCGTATTGGAGCTCGATGCCGGATACCGAGCTCAGGTCGAAACCGCAGGTGAACGTCCGCATGTAGCTGAGCGATTGCGCCGCGATCGCGGTAATCGTTCCCGAGTCCATTCCGCCCGACAGATACGCCCCGACGTCGACATCAGAGACGAGCTGCCGCTTCACCGCCTGTTGAAGCAGATGATCGACCTCTTCTTGATAGTCCGCTTCGGACCGCGCCGTTTCCGGCTCCTGGAAATTGTAGTCCCAGTAGCGCGTCAGCTTCGGCTGCGTTCCGGCGCCTGCCTCGCTCGATACGCTGATATAGCAGCCCGCGGGTAGGATACGGACGCCCTTGAGCAAGGTGCGGTCCGTGAAGAAATTCTGGAATGTGAAGTACTCGAGCAAACCCTCGGAATCGAGCTGCGCGTTGAAGTTCGGAACGGCGCGAAACGCCTTCGATTCCGACGCGAACAGCAACTGGTTGCCACCCAACCAGTAGTACAGCGGCTTGATGCCGTAGCGATCCCTCGCAAGCGTAAGTCTGCGCTCCTTGCGGTCCCACAGCGCGAAGGCAAACATGCCGTTGAAACGCTGCAGGGCACCCAGTCCCCACGCCGCGATCGCCTGCAAGAGGACCTCGGTATCGCTGCTGGACCTGAAGACATGTCCCTGGGCTTCGAGCTCGGCACGAAGTTCCCGATAGTTGTAGATTTCGCCATTGTAGGAAATCACAAACCGGCCATCCGCCGTTTGCATCGGCTGCGCGCCGGTCGGGCTCAGATCGATGATCGCCAGCCGGCGATGCCCGAGACCGATCGAACCGTCAATCCATTGGCCTTCGCCGTCAGGGCCACGATGGGCGATCGCCTGCGTCATCGCACGCAGAACGTGCGAGGACACTGGCCGCCCATCGAGGTTAAGAATGCCCGCGACGCCGCACATATCTAGATCCGTCCGATCCTGGACTGCAGAGCCTTACTCAATGCCGGCCTTGGCGCGCCGCCGCTCGAGGCCGGCCCGATGCTTCGACCGCCATTCGATCAGCATCTGCAGTCCCTCACGCAAATCGACTTCGGCGGTGAAGCCGATCTCCTCGGCCGCGCGCTTCGTGGAGCCGACCCGATTGCGCACGAAGGTCGCGTTGCTGCGTGGCGCGTACTTGATCGGCTGGTTCGACCCGGTCAGCTGGAGCAGCATTTCCGCAAGCTCCTTGAGCGACGTTCGCTCGCCGGTCCCGACATTGTAGTAGCGGGCAACCGTATCGGCCGACATCGCGCAGAGATTTGCCCGCGCGCAATCGAGCACTGAAACGAAGTCGAAGGCTTCCGAACCGTCTCCCAGAATGGTCGGCCCTTCGCCGCGGTCGATCGCGTCGAGCATCTTCATGATGACCGCGATATAGGCGCCCTGATAATCCTGACGCGGCCCGTAGACGTTCATGTAGCGCAAGCCGACCGCAGGCAGGCCATAACGGTGACAGAACGCCGTCGCCATCGCTTCGCCGGCGATCTTGGTCGCGCCGTAGAAATTCTTGTTGTTGAACGGATGGTCTTCGGTCATCGGCTCCTCGACCGCATCGCCGTAAACCGAGGCCGAAGAGGAATAGACGAGACGCTTGATCCGGTTCGCGACGCAGGCTTCGAGCACGTTGAACGTGCCCCGGATATTGGTGTCGAAGGCCGCCCGCGGGAATTCATGGCATTGCAACAGCCACAGCGCGGCAAAATGGAACACGCCATCCTTGCCCTTCATCGCGGCGTCAAGGATATCGGATTGGCAGACGTCGCCACCTGCCTCGAATATCTTGACGCGCGGATCGCTGAGCACCCGCTCGACATTCTCGAGCGAGCCGCGCGCGAAATTATCGAAGATCACGATCTCGCCGACATCGTGCTTCGCGAGCTGTTCGACCGCATGCGAGCCGATCAATCCCGCTCCGCCGATGACGAGGAACTTCTTGCCGTTGATTTCCAAGGTCGACCTCTTGGACTGGAGTTTACGCCTCACCACGAGCAGACCAAGTCGGGCTCGCGGCAAAGTGACGATGACTGCTTGAGATGCTGGACAGCCGCCAGGAGGCCAACGGGTACGAATCCCGTTGGTAACGATCTCAGCTTGCTGCCCGCAGCGGGGCCTGGTCTCGCAGCAGTTCCGCGATCTCGAAAGCTGCCCGTCCCTGGCCGTAGTCGGTGATGTCGTTCCGCGCCCGATGCGCCGGTCCCTTCCAGAGCCGGTTCCAGCCGTTTGTAACCGTCTCGGTCCACTCGGTTTCGTCGCGCAGCGTCACGCACGGCACGCGATGAAAGTAGGCTTCCTTCTGCAGGCCGCCGGAGTCCGTGTACACTTCGGTCGCGTGGTGCAGCAGCTTCGCCATGTCGAGATAACCGACCGGGTCAATGATACGCAGCCCTTCCAGGCTCACACCCAACCGCGAGGCGGCACCTCGGGTACGCGGATGCAACGGCAGGACCACGGTGCGCCCGCGCGACTGCTCCAGCAGGAATTGAACGACATCACGGAGCCGCTCCGGATCGTCGGTGTTCTCAGCGCGGTGCACGGTGGCAAGCCCGTATTGCCCGGGTTGCAGCCCCAGTTCGTTCAGGATGGTGGAGCTGACCTCGGCCTTTTCCAGAGCGAACAGGGTGGCATCGTACATCACATCGCCGACGTGATGCACGCCCTTGACCACGCCCTCGGCCGCAAGGTTCGCGATTGCGGTTGCGGTGGGACAGAGGTGAAGCGTCGAGAGATGATCCGTCACGATCCGGTTCAGCTCTTCAGGCATGCGCCGGTTGAAGGAACGCAGCCCGGCTTCGACATGGGCGACCGGAATGTGAATCTTGGCCGCCGCCAGCGAACCAGCCAGCGTCGAATTGGTGTCGCCGTAGACCACGACCCAGTCCGGCTTTTCGGCAAGCAGGATCGGCTCGATTTCCATCAACATCCGCCCGGTCATGTCGCCGTGACCGCCGCCATTGATATCCAGATGATGTTTCGGCTTCGGGATGGCCAGTTCCTCGAAGAACAGATCGGACATGTTCGCATCGAAATGCTGACCGGTGTGAATCATCACCTCTGTCAGTCCATCCGTTTCTCGAATGGCCCGGCTGACCGCTGCGGCCTTGATGAACTGCGGCCGCGCACCGACCACAGTGAGGATCTTGATCGACATCAGGAATACTTCGCGACGTCGGCCACATGCGCTACGTGATTGCGCATGCAGCCAAGGATGCGGCCATGGTTTTCCCGGGTCCACGCGATGGTCCGCTTGAGGCCATCCTCATGCGCGACGCTCGCGACGAAGCCGAGCTTTTCGCGCGCCTTCCCCGGATCGCCGAAGCGCTGACCGGACCGGTCCCAATCACGCGCCGGCGTGAGCGCGATCGGAGTCTTGTTGCCGGCGATCGAATTCACCCGCTTCGCCAGATCAAGGATGCTGGTCTCGACACCCGACGCCAGATTGTAGATTTCGCCGGGCTCACCGCCGAGGGCGCACGCCATCAGTCCCCGCGCCATGTCTTCCACGAAGATGAAATCGCGCGACGCGATCCCGCCATTCTCGACCGGAAGGGCTTCGCCATGCAGAGCCTTCCAGATGAAGGTCGGGGTGACATTGCGCCAAACCGTGTGAACGGTGCCGCGCCAGCGGCCGGCTCCCAGTATTTCGCCTGGCCCGTAGACGTTCTGGAACCGCGCCTTCACGAACGGCAGCTTGTACCGGGTGAAGTAGTAGTTGCCGTACATCTCCCCGATCAGCTTGGAGATCGAGTAGGGGCTGTCGTGGAACAGCGAGACCGGAGCGTCCTCGGTCGTTGCCGAGGCGCCGTCAAAGGTCTTCTCGGCCACGGCACAGCCAGCCGCGGCGTACACCACCTTTTGCAGCGAGCGGATGCCCTTGAGCCGTTCGAACAGCTTCAGGCTGGTCAGCGTGTTGTTGTCATGATCGGCCAGTGGATCGGCGATCGATGACTGGTTGCCGTGGAAGCATGCAAGATGGAAGGCAAAGTCGAGATCTTCCGGCAACGCGGCCAGCACCGCGTCTTCGGTGATCGGACGCGGCACGAACTGGATCCGGGGATCAGGCGGCACGTTCGAGGCATCGGCCGACAGCAGATTGTCGACGACAATGACCTTGGCCGGCGCCTGCTCGAGCAGCAGCCGCACGAGATTTGAGCCGACGAACCCGGCTCCGCCGACGACGAGGATAGTCGATCCGTTAAATGACTTCATGATCAGCTCTTTGGTGCCGCCAGGTGACTATAGACATCGCTCACGCCATAGGCGTCGTACCACGCAAGCAGGCGCTTGATGGTCTCATCGAATGGCACCTTGGCTTGCCAACCGAGAACCGCGCGGGTCCTGCTCGGATCGGGAACGACGGACGGCACGTCGTCATCACCGACCGGCACCACCTTCACGTCAGGATCGGCCGGCAGTCCAAGGTGGGAACGCACGAGGTCGTAGATTTCCTTGATCGAGTGACCGATCCCGCTCGATACGTTGAAGACGCCGGTCGGCGCCTGCTCGGCCATTGCGAGATCCAGCGCGGCCAGAAAGTCGGACATGTCGAGGAAATCGCGCTGCGCGTCGCTGCAGAAGCAGCCCTGCCCGGCCTTTAGGCGCTTGTAGAAGGTCGGGATCGGACCAATCGCCAGGCGAGGCCCCGTCACGTTGGCAAGCCGCAGCGACACGTAAGGCAGGCCGCTCATCGCCAGGTACTGCTCACCGGCGACCTTCGAGATGCCATAGCTGGTGAACGGCCGCAGCGGATGCTCGACCGGGATCGGCGTGCTTTCCGGCCGGCCGTAACACAGCACGGTCTGGAAGTTCAGGATCCGGCCCGCGCCGGCGGCCCGCGCCGCGTCGATCACGTTCGCGGTGCCATCGACGTTGGTTGCGATATCTTCCCGCCAGTTCGCCAGGTCCTTGTAGGAAGCCGCCGAATGCACGACATGCGTCGGTCGGAACTTCTCGAATGCCGAAGCAACGAGATCCCGATCGGCGATCGAACCTTCAATCAAGGTCAGGCCGGGAAGCGCCGGCACAACCTCGCGCTTGCCGGTGGCGAAATTGTCGATGACCAGAATCTCGTGGCCTTGCGGCAACCAGTGCTCGATCAGGTTCGAGCCGAGGCAGCCTGCGCCGCCGGTGATGATGATGCGCATCTCGTGGTTCCGATCAGGTGCGGATTTCCGCACGCGCTTCCTTCAGGTGCGTATAACCGCCGACGACGCCTTCCTTCTCCCAGCGTTCAACGGACAGGCGGGCGATCTCGTCGAGCGAGGTGAACTCGACAGCGCCGAAATCCTTGAACGTACGTGACGGGTCGAGGAGGATCGAAGGTGCATCGTCCGGACCGAGCGGCTTCACTTCCGGCTCCGGGTAATCATTGATCTTCATGGCGCGCACCACGGAATCGTAGAGCTCCTTGATGGCGACATCCTTGCCCGAAGAGAAGTGATAGGTGCCGCGGCCGACACCATCGGCGGCTTTGACGACGACGCGCGCAAGATCACCCGCGTAGCAGAAGTCGCGGCGCGCCGGGGTGACGAAGCATTTCTGTCCCTTGGCCAGCCGCCCGTAGAAGATCGGCAGCGGCCCGGACACGTTTCGCGGCCCGATCACGTTGGCAAGGCGGAACGTCACCCATTCGATCCCGGAGAACTGCACGTAGTGCTCGCCGGCGGTCTTCGAGATGGCGTAGCTGGAATTGACCGGGTTGATGGGATGGTCGAGCGGGATCGGCGACTGCAGCGGCTTGGTGCCGTAGCAGAGCGCCGTCTGGAAGTAGATCAGACGGGATACGCCGAAGGTCTTGCAGGCCTTCGCGATGTTGGCCGTGCCGACCGCGTTCACCAATGCATCGCTGCTCCAGTCCTCCGGATCCTTGTAGGACGCAGCGGTATGGATCACGACCTCAGGCCGGAAGTCGGAGAACAGCTGATCGACCACGGCGGCATTCGCGATCGTGTCCTCGACCAGGGTCAGATTTGCGTGCTTGGTGAGATTGTCGGCTCTGCCGGTCGCATAATTGTCGATCGCAACCACCGTGTCGCCGCGCGACAGCAGCATATCGATAACCGTTGATCCGACCTGCCCGGCTCCGCCGGTTACAAATATCTTCATAGCCACCATCCAGATTGAGAAGTTTAAGCACTGACCATCGCGCGGAACTCGGCCGCCCGGTCATGAAACCGTTGGTGCCAGAGTTCCAGACTGAGAAGACCCCACGTCTTTCGGGAGAAGCGGGATTGCTCGCCAAAGCTGGAGAGCACGACATCGCTGTTGAAGAACGGGCGATGCTTCGAACGTTGTTCACCAAAGATATCCAGGACAAAGTCCTTGAGCTCGCCGTCGAACCATTCCTTCAGCGGCACCGGGAAACCCATCTTGTCGCGGCGCTGCAGCAGTGCCTTCGGCAGGGTGTCGCGATAAGCCGTCTTCATGAGCTGCTTCATCTGCCCGCCCATAAACTTCACGTCGGCCGGCACGGTAGCGAGAAACTCCACGAGGGGATGATCCAGCAACGGCACCCGGCTCTCCAGGCCGTGCGCCATGCTCATGCGGTCCTCGACGTGAAGCAGAGCCGGCAACAGGCACTTGAAGTCGAAGTGCGTCATCTTGTCGAAATAGGCTTCCTTCCGCACATTGTCCTGGTTGTTGAAAATGGCGCGGAAGGACTCGAACACCGCTTCCTTGTTCAACGCGCGCCAATCGACCTCACCGACCATGTCGGTCGAACGATCGACCAGGCGGAAGTACCTGCGATCAAGATCCGCGAACAGGCCATCGCGCCAGAATTCCTTGATCATCGGCTTGTATTCGCGCAGCAGACCGAGATTGGGCACGATCGACTCGATCGTGACCACGTAGTGGCCGCTCTGGTAGGTGCCGTCGATCGCCGCCTTGATGCATTGCTCGAAATAGGCGACCAGATACCGCGCATAGCCGCCGAGCAGCTCGTCGCCGCCCTGTCCGCCCAGCACGACCTTGACGTTCTTCGCCGCCAGCGCGGACACCATGTATTGCGGAAACGACCCCGGTCCGGCGACCGGAAAGTCCAGATGGTAGATCACGTCGCCGATGCTGTTGCGGAAGTCGGCGGCAGTGATGTCGACCATGTGGAGCGACATATCAGCCAGATCGGTCACCGTCTTGGCGTAGCCGCTCTCGTCATAGCCTGGAAATTCGAGAAAGCGGCCGTGGAATGCGTCGCGGCTGCGGTGATCCAGCTTGGAGGCCATCAGCGCAACGAGGCTGGAGTCGAGACCGCCAGACACGTAACCGCCGACCGGAACGTCGGAGCGCAAATGCACCTGCATCGAGTCGGACAGCAGTTCGGTGAAGCGCCGCTCGAAATAGGCGGGACTGCGATCGAAATCGACATCGTACTGCACGTCCCAGTACCGGGACGTCATGACGTCGCCGCCGGCGAGCCGAAGCAGATGGCCGGGCAGCAGGGCCGATATCCCCTTGAACAGGGTCTTCTTGCCGATCGTGTACTGAAACGTGAGATACTCGCTCAGCGCATCGGCGTCGGTTTCGACCTCGCTCAGGAACGGCAGCAGCGCCTTGGCCTCCGACGCGAAGTAGAAGACCCCCTGTTGCACCGTATAGTAGAACGGCTTGATCCCGAACCGATCGCGCGCGGCAAACAGCTTCTTGTTTCTCTCGTCCCAGATTGCGAAGGCGAACATCCCGCGCAGATGATCGACGCAGCGCTCGCCCCATTTGGCGTAGGCGGCGAGGATCACCTCCGTGTCCGAATGGGACTGGAACGTCCAGCCGTCCGAGAGCTGCTCGCGAAGTTCGACGAAGTTGTAGATTTCCCCGTTGTAGGAAATCACGGTGCCGTTCGCCCCCTTCATGGGCTGGGCGCCGGCGGGCGTCAGATCGATGATCGCAAGCCGACGGTGGACCAGCCCGACGCTTCCGGCGTCATCGCTCCATTGCCCCGAACCATCGGGCCCGCGATGCGCAATCAGGCTGCTCATCGCGTTGAGCGACGCGACGCGCCTTGCGACGGGATGACCGGACAGAGATGCAAATCCTGCAATGCCACACATGAATTCAGAGAACCTCGATATTCAAGATCGCTGCAAAGACACCAAAGCTATCCGCGAATTCTGCGCGCGAGTGACAGCATCTGGCGGACAAGCGTAACGACAACGGCGTGAAGGAAATTGGGTAGCAACCTGATTTCCTTCACATCCTCGATGTGATGCTGATGCGCCCGAAGAACAGCGCGGGTAAACGATTCCCGTAAGGCAAGCTCGTCTGTTACCGCACCGGTTGAGCTACCGCAATCAGGGAGTCGTCGGCCCTTCCTGACCGCCGCATCACGAACCTCCGCTAGCAGACCTGCCACGAAATTCCTATAGCGGAACTTCGGATCCTCGACCAAGGCGCGGTAACAGGCCTCGATCCGCGCCTGGTTGGCGTCCTCGTCCAGCATCTGCTCGTAGACGTCTTCGGCATTCGAGCAATCCGGCGCGAGCGCGATGTAGTGCTCACCCGCCTTCAGGGCGCCGGCGTAATTGCCGGGCGTCAGGATCTGACAGGACCGTGCGATCGCCGCCTCGAACAGACGCGGACCTGCTGCGGTATAGACGTTCCGCATATCCTGACCGGCAAAACAGGCCTGCTCCAATTCCTCAAAGCTGGCCGCCGGGTTGCGCTGCAGCCGCCGCTCGACGCATTCCCTGATCTCCCCCCTGGCGTCCAGCAGCGAACTTCCGCTCTCGCAGCCCAGGGTGAACTTGCTGTTGCCCAGAAACTGGAGCCAGGCGTCGCCAACGAGGGCGTCGCGCGCCTGCGTCGAGATATCCAGCTTCAGCTGGCGATCGGCCATGCTGGAGCGGAAGCGATCGCCCAATTCGGTCTTCACCTGGCCAATTCTTCCGAAATAGGCGGGCAGCGCCCTGGCCCTGTAGCCGACGTCGATCTCCCTGTCCTTGAACGGGACGGCAAAGCGCTGCATCAGCCCGATGTCGGCGTCGTCAACGTATCCCGTCAGCGCCTCGAGCACCCGGGCATGCTTCCGCGCGCGAGGATAGAACTCCGCATGATGGTCGTGGCAGACGGAATAGATCAGATCGACCTTCCAGTCCGAAAGCCAGTTGTCGAGTATTTCGGCGTGGTCGTACTCGTCCTGGGGCAGCGCCACCTTGACGGCATCCGACTTCGCGATGAAGTCGTAGGCATCGAGGAGCCGATCCAGCCACAGCGATTTCGGCCTCGCCCATCTCCAGCACAGAAACGTGGTGTCGAGAATGATCGCGTCGAAGGCCTGTTCGCGAAGACGGGCGGTGACGGGTTGGCGCGCGCTATGCAACGTGTATTCGTGCTGAGGGGCATATTTGACGAGTGCGAACGCGTGATTGATCGACGTACGCCGCGCCGAGCCAAGATCGTCAAGTTCGTGCAGGATAAGGATGCGCACGATCGAAGATTAACCCTGCACCCGGCAGCGTGGGACGGCAACTGTCACGCATCAATCCCGATCAGGCGACGAATTCTCGTGTGCCTCAAAACGATCCGTTTCGCCCAACGACGTAGTGGACCCGGCGTCAAACGCGCCACGTGGATGACGCCATTCGCTGCAACGACCTTCGCGATGACGACCAGACGGTGGCGCACCGTCTGCTTCGCCTTCCGCATCACTTTCTGCATCAGCTCCCGTCGCCGCGTGCGGCGCTTTTCGCGCGCGACCAATGCGACAAGCTCCCCTTCGGCATAGCACCGTTTCGTTGCCGCCATTTCTGGGTGATATCGACGGTCGATAGCGCGATCGACCTGCCGGACCATTGCCTCGAAGCTGTTGTCGGGATTGAGCGCCACCTCACGATAGGCCCGGTCGACAATCTCCTGCGCCCGCACGGGATCGCGCAGCACCTCCATGACCTCGGCCATGTTGGAATGATCCTTTTTCAGCGGCACATAGTGCCGCCAGGGCTCAAGCCTTCCGGAATAGGTGCCCTCGTACAGGATCATCAATGTTTGCAGCGCGGCCGCCTCGAAGCATCTCGGCGAGATGACGGCAAGAATGACTCGGTTGTCCTCATCCTTGAAATACAGATCGCGCAGCGTTTCGAAGCTCGCCGACGGATCGCGGGCCAGATGTTGATCCACGTTGCGCTGAATCTCGCCGGTGAAGTCGCAAACGCTGGCACCACTTTCGGTGCCGAGGACAGCCTTGCAGTTGGCAAGGAACTTGATCCAGTTCTCGCCGTAGATGCGGTCTTCCTCGCGCGTGGACATGTCGCAGGTCAGTCCGTACTGGGCGGCATCCGCCTCAAACCGACCGGAAATCAGCCATTTCTCCTGAGCGAAGCTTCCCAACCAGTCGGGAACCTTTCTCGCGCGGTAACCGACATCGATGGATCGATCCTCGAGACGCGGCACTGTCCTATCGAGCAATTCACCCGGAACGTAGCCGGTAAGCACGGTTTCCCGGACGACATTCGGCAGCCGATCCTGCGGATAGTAGTCGTCCATGATCTCCTGCGGGACGACACTGAACAGGATATGGACGCCGAGTTGCCGGAACGCGGCCATCGTGTCGTTGATCCAGCGATACTCATCCTGGATGAAGGCGGCCTTCAGCCCCTTGAACCTGCAAATGGCGGCCCGCAGATTCGGGCCGATATAGGTGTCCATGCAGGCGACGAGAGAATAGTGGATGATGACACCGTCAAATCGGTCGAGCTCGAGCAGATTGGAGACGTCGCCCCTCGAGTTGAAGATCTGGATCGAGTGCCTGGAGAACTCCTTGAGACCCATGACGTGGTCAATGATCGTGGAGGCGCTGCCTGGCATGAAATCGCAAAGCAGCAGAAACTCAAGACGCCGAAGATTGGGCGCGTCGACCGCGGTGAGCGGAGGAGCCGGATGGGTGACTGGGATCATCTGGGTTAACTGAAGTTGGTTTGGAAAAAACGCCAGCCTAGTGCTTCTCTTTGAGAAGGCATCGACCATCAATTTCAACGTAAGCTTCGCCGGACCGCGGACACTTCAGATCGTTATCGAGCCGCTCGCCGGCCCTGCTCATCCAGCCGATCCTTCTTGCGGGATTTCCTGCCATCAATGCAAACGCAGGGACATCCTTCGTGATCACCGAACCGGCCCCGATGAAGCAGTATTCGCCCAACGAATGCCCGCAGACGATGGTCGCATTGGCACCGATGCTCACACCACGTCCGATCGGCGTCTTGCGAAACTCATCCTTCCTGGAAACGTCGGCGCGCGGATTGTTGACGTTCGTGAAGACGCAGCTCGGACCGCAAAACACGTCGTCCGCAAGCTCGACGCCGTCATAGATCGAGACGTTGTTCTGGATCTTGCAGCCGTTTCCGATCCTCACGTTTGGACCGATCATCACGTTCTGGCCGATCGAGCAATTCTCGCCGATCACCGTGCGCGACAGAATATGGCAGAAGTGCCAGACCTTGGTGCCGCGTCCAAGCACGGCACCGTCGTCGACGTAGCTCGATTGATGGATCAACACGCCGGGGAAGCGCGGATCCTCGCGCATCTCGCTCATTTGTGCATCGCCTTCTGGGCAAAGGCGTGAACGCCATTGCTTCGAACGAGCGGCGCCGTGCGGAACGTGGAAACGATATCGATCGAGGGGCGGACTTCGTCCAGACGGAAGCCGCGGCCGGCGACGATCTCTTCATAGCTCCTGGTATGGAGATCGGTGAATCCTTCGGAGAACTCGACCTCTTCGCCATCGACGGTGATGGAGCGAAAGGTCGTCTTCTTGCCTTTCACGCTCTCCGGCAGGTCGTTGCGGTCCAGCGACAGGAACCAGCTCACGTCAGCGCGCTCGCATTCCAGCGAGCCGGCAGCCCGCTCCGGCTCGCGCAGATGCGCCTCGTTGCGGCTGGCGGGCCCGAACACGAAGCTCAGCATGTCGAAGAAATGCACCCCGATATTGGTGGCGACGCCGCCGGACCTTTCCTCGGCGCCCTTCCAGGAGGTGTGATACCAGCGCCCGCGCGACGTGATGTAGGTGAGTTCCACCTTGTGGCGCTTCTTCGAATTGGCGAAGCGGTCGCGAAGCGCGATGATCGCCGGATGCAGGCGCAATTGCAGAATGGTGGAGATGCGCCGGCCGGTATCGCGCTCGATGGCCGCCAATCCGTCGATGTCGCCGGGATTGAGCACCAGCGGCTTTTCGCAGATGGCATCCACCCCGGAGCGAAGCGCAAATCGGCAGTGCGCGTCGTGAAGGTAGTTCGGCGAGCAGATCGTCATGTAGTCGAGCTTTTTGCCGTCGCGCTGCAACGCACCGACGTGGCGATCAAACAGCTCAAATTCCGTAAAGAACTCGGCATCCGGAAAATGGCTGTCCATGATTCCCACGGAGTCATTGGGATCATAGGCCACCGCGAGCTTTCCGCCGGTATCGGCCATCGCCCGCATGTGCCGTGGCGCGATGTAGCCGGCGGCACCGATCAGCGCGTAGATCGTCATGAAATTCCTCTCTTCGAACTTTCTGCTTTGTTTAGGCAAGCTGTTTGCTTCAGGCAAGCTACCGCACTCGGGGTGAATCGAGCGTCACACCCAAGCCCAAATAAATCCATCACGCCCGCCAGGCAGCGGACGCACTCAAGCCGCGGCGATCAGATCCGCCCCGACAAGAACGCGAACCTTGCGGCCCAGCAGGTTCAAAAGAACAGCCACGCGATGGTGATCGCTGGCATCTTCGACGAGCGCAAGACTATCGACGAATGCACCCTGGACAATTCGCACGGTGTCACCGGGCGAGAAAGCCGGCCTGCGTACGAGCTGGATAAATCCGGCTTCGTCCTCGCGCGCTTTCAGCGTGTCGATGACGCCACTTTCCACCGCGGCCGGCCGGTCGCCCACGCACACGAGATGCGAAACACCGAGCGTCGATTGAATGGCACGCCAGCGCTGGGCCGCAACATCGATTGCGACGAACAGGTAGCGCGGGAATAGCGGCCGCGGCACCAACTCCACCTTCCGCGCATGACTGCGGCGTCTCTGATAGCGGGGAAGGTAAGTGGCGAAGCCCTGCCGCACGAGGCCCGCCGCCGCCTTGGCTTCGGCATTGACCTGTGTCTGCACGACGTACCAGCGCGAATCGGGCTGCATCGCCATCACGCCCCCTGTGGCTGCTTTGGACGCAAGCCCAGCAGGTCTGGAGCGAGCACTTTCTCTGCGCCGAACTTGCTGACCGCCTGGTCGAATACATTTCGCGCGCCGGTCAAATGGGTCACGACGACCGCATCAAACGGCTCGTCCACCAACGCGTAGGAGGAAACCACCCTGACTCCGATGAACCGGGACGCGGTTGCATCGGGGTCAACGATCGCAAGGACCGAGATCGGCCCGTCGACCGCGCACAGGATCGCGATTTCGCAAAGGTCCGATTGTCCGGCAAGCACAACCCGCCTGAAGCCACGCGCCTGCGCGCGTTCAAACAGCTTGCCATATTCATCCTTCGCCTTGCGGAAGAGCGAAAAGGAGTCGGACAGGAATTGGACGGTGAGCCGCGATTTCTCGGAGAAGCCCTGCGGCGTGAGGTAGTAGGCATATCGCCGCGCGGGCGCCGACCCGACCTTGACGAAGCCCTTCTTGATCGCCCGCTTCAGGTAAGCGTTGACCAGACCGAGCGCGACGCCCAGTTCGGCCGCGATGTGCCGCTGCGATTGCGCGCCATCCGCCTCAAGAGAGGTGAGCAGCCCGAGCACGAGCCGGTCGCTGTCATTCTCATCCGTCGGTAGAGTCCCTGCCATCACGCCTATCCCCACTGGAGAGGCTGATAGCGCGTTCACACGATGAACGTCAAGCAAATTCGTTCACGCCATGAACATCGCAACTATCTGATTATAAAAGAATTTATCTCGCGATCCTGTGTCGCAATGGCCACACTTCAGACCGGATCACGGGGCTCGGCCAGATACTGCGCCGCGAGCGTCGAATAGCTGTATCGCTGCGCGGCGGCGACACGATCGCCGCGCGGACGCGCCGGACCGTCGAGGGCGGCGCGCAGGGATGCCGCAAGCGCATCAGCATCATCAGGTGCGCATCGCGCGGTCACCAGATCCTGGAGCCCGGCCAGCGCCCGCTCTTCGCAGGCAATGACGCTGCGCGGCGCGAACAGGCAGTAGTCGAACAGCTTGTTGGGACTGATGCCATGGTGATAGAGCGCGTTCTTGTGGAAGGCGACGACCGCGCAATCGGAAGCATGCAGCATGCCGTGCACGACCGATCGATCGACTTCATCGTGAAACTCGACATTGCCAAGCGCGACCGCCCGCTGTTCGAGCGCGGCTCGCGAGGTCCCTGAACCGACCATCACGAAACGAATCTCGGAGTTCGATTTGCCGAGGATGGCAGCCGCATCGAGAATGGCCTCCACGGCGTTCGGAGGACCCATGCCGCCGGCGTAAAGCACCACGCGCCTGCCCTGCTGCTTCAGCAGATTGATGCGATCGGTCAGGGGGTGACGAAGATTGTCGATCGTCAGTGCGCTCTGGATCTCGCCGTCGGAGACCCCGTTCGGGATCCACATGAACCTGCCGGCCGGCAAGCCACGTGCCCGCATATGGGGTTCCGCTCCGGCCAGCAGGCAGATCACGCGATCTGCCGCGCGATACGCCGAGCGCTCCTTCCAGCCGAGCACCTTCATCAGCGGATGCCATGCCGGGGTCATTCCGAGCGCGATGATGCTCTCCGGCCAGAGGTCGCGGACCTCCAGCCAGAACCTCGCATCGAAACGCCGCGCGACCTGTTGCGCCACTGAGATGAAGAATAGGTGCGGGCTCGACGCGATCATCAGATCCGGTTTGCCGAACTGTGCGGCAATTGCAGCCGCCGCTGAGCCGAAGGCCGGCCCAAAGCTCAAATTGTTGCGGAGCCGCCCCAGGCTGCCGCTGCCATAGCGCGGTGTATCGAGAAACCAGAAGTCGATGTCGTTGATCCGCTGCGGCCCCGGAACGCGCGGCTGCCTGTGCAGATGATGGAAGGCGGCGCTGACCACCACCACCCGGTGCCCCATCTTGCCCCAGGCGTCCGCCAGCCAGAATGGACGATAGTGACGCCCCAGGCCGGGTCCGCCAGCAAAGGGATGCACCAGCCAGATGTTCATGCTGCCGCCCCGGGCGAAGCAAATCGCTGGTAGAGGTCGTTGAGTTCCGCCGCGTCGTGCTGCCAATTGAAATTCCCGACAACCGCCGCCCGTCCCGCCAGCCCCAATCCGATCGCCATTTGAGGGTCGTCCGCGAGCCTGGTCAGGCTGTCGAGCAGCGCCGCGCGATCCCTGAGCGACACGACGATGCCGCAGCCCGCCGCCTCGACGATCTCCTTGGATTTCGGCAAATCACTTGAAATGACAGGTAGCCCAGCGGCCATATATTCAAAAAGCTTCGTTGGAAGTGAGAGTAAATAATTCGGTTCGGGCAATAGCAGGTTGAGTCCGATGAGACTTTCGTTCAGCAGTGTCGCGATCTCAGCGCGTCCCAGGCTGCCCCTGTATGACACGTCGGCGGATGATTTCTCAAGCCAGGCCTGTTCTTCGCGGCCGATGGTTCCCGCGAGCACGAGCGGCAGACGCACCGCGGCGCATGCTTCCACCATTTCGACCAGCCCGCGATCGAAACTGGTGCGGCCCACGTAAACCGCCTGGCGCTGCCGCTTTGTGGTCGGCGTCGGTTCGATGAATTCGTCGAGCCGCACGGTGTTCCTGACCAGCGTGACATTAGCGCCATAGCTGTGAAAGCGATCCGCTATCGCTGGTGTCGCAGCCACGATCGCATCAAAGCGCCGCGCGGCGCTCCGCTCCACCAGTTCCATCGCGCGCGCCACGAGAGGCCGCATCCAGGGCCAAATCCACCGCTTGGAATGGATGTCCGACGGCACGTCCTCGTGAACATCATAGACCACCTTGCAGCGTCGGCTCTTAAGCAAGAGCGCGAACGGTATCAGTTCCGGATCGTGGAATTGCACGACGTCGGCCCCGGATGCGCGGGCAAGTGCAATTGCCGCCCTCCCCGCGACCCACGGGCGCTTCCAGCGCGCGACCGAGGGCTGCTCGATCAGTTTGAACACGATGCGTCCGGCGTCACCTGGGCGCGGCGGCCGCGCCACGACGGTCACCTCGTGACCTGCCTCGGACAGGCTTCGCGCTTCCTTCTCAACAATTCGAATGTCGTTGGCCGAATGGACACTCGACAGCATACAGATCTTCATGGGGCTCCAACCCGGAAGCGTTCGCCCCAGAGCGCCACGCAATAGAGCCGCCAGCGCATTCCGAGGTCGAGCCGGTGGAATTTCCTCTTGACTGCAGCCATGTCGACGTAGCGGGCTAGCAGCGCGCTGCCGATCACCTTGTCATACATCACAGGCGAGTGTCGGTTGAGCCAGAGCTGATCGGGAGCGGCAAAGCCGATCTTGTCCTTGCGCCAGCAGATGTTGGCCGGAAGAACATCCTGCATGGCTGCGCGGAGCGGCCATTTTGTCCAGCCGTGATTGACCTTGGTCCGGGTCGGCAAGCCCAGTGAAAATTCGACAAAGCGGTAGTCGAGGAATGGCAATCGTGTTTCGATGCCGAACCGCATCGAATTCTTGTCCTCGAAGCGCAGCAGCATCGGCAGGTTGGTTTCGGTAATCTCCAGAACCTGCATCTCCCGTGCATCGTTCGTGTTTCGCGCAAAACGGCGAAGCGACTCCGGCAGGGCTGGACTTTTCAGGAATGCGTATCGCCAACGATAGACGCCGGCTCGCAGTCCCGCCAGGCTGGCCCCGAACAAGTACATCAACAGGCGGCTGGCTGAAACGCCCGCGTTCCTGGCCGCGCCGAAGGCGGAAAAAAATCCGCGCACACCCGAGCGATGAAAGTGGTCGCGGAGCCAGGCCGCATAATAGCGATGATATCCGAGCAGCGTTTCATCGCCGCCCTGACCGTCGAGAAGCACAATCACGCCGTTCGCGCGCGCCGTCTTCATCACCTCATACTGCATCATGATCGAGGGGCCTCCGAATGGCTCCTCCTGAACCTCGAGCAGGGTTTCCGCCGTCGAGGCGAAATCCTCGTAGCCCGGCTTGGTGCGCAACCAGTTCAGCTCGGCGCTTGCCACGATTTCGGCGGCGTACGCTTCCTCGTTATTGGCGGCCTGCTCGCTGACCGCGGTGATGGCAAAGAAGCGATCGTTGGATGTGGTCGCATAGCGCCGTGCCGCCAGCGTCGCGACGCTCGAACTGTCCAGTCCTCCCGACAGGCAGGTTCCGACGCGAACGTCCGAACGCAGGCGCAGACGTGTTGCGTCGTCGAGCAGCTCTCGCAGCAATCTGGCGGCATCCTGCCCGTCCGCCACGTCCGGGCGAGGCGCCAGCGAATAATAGCGCTCCGTCCTGATCCGGCCCGTTGCGACATCGACGCGCATCTTGTGTCCGGGGGCGAGCTTCTCGATGCCCTTGAAGAAGGTCCGATTGGTATGGTCGCTGAGGCCGCAGACCAGAAAATCCCTGACAAGATCGTCGTCGGCGACGGAGCGCCCGATCAACGGCAGCAACTGGCGAATTTCTGAGCCGAATGCGAACTGCGTCGCCGTGTCGGCATAGTAGAATGGCTTCACACCGAAGCGATCACGCGCGCAGAACAGCGTATTGTCGCGCTCGTCATGGATTGCAAACGACCACATGCCGTTGAAGCGCTCGAGGCAGTTTTCGCCCCAATGGACATAGGCGGCCAGCAGGACCTCGGTGTCGGACGCGGTGTGGAAGACATGTCCGAGCGCCTCGAGTTCCGCGCGGAGCTCGAGGTAGTTGTAGATTTCACCGTTGTAGGTGATCCAGATCGGCAGCAGCCTGTCGCGCATCGGCTGCGCGCCGTCTTCGGTTAGATCGATGATGGCGAGGCGCCGGTGTCCCAACCCGACATTGCCACTGACCCTCACCCCACGCCCATCCGGCCCGCGGTGCGCGACCAGATCGGTCAGTCGATCGACTTGATCAGCATCAACGAGCCCGTTCTTGGCGATGAGGCCGAATATGCCGCACACGTGGGACTAACCTGTTGGTCTGGGTTTCGTGGACAATTCGACAGGACGCGCAGTCTGGCCGCCGCGGCATGACATCCGACCCAGCGCCTGAGCTCTCCTCTACCCCGTTCACGCGATGAACGTCAACCTCACCGGGTGAAGCAGCGCCCGCGCGATCTGCTGTGCGATCTCAGCTTCTATCTTGCGACTGGCTCACTGATCTCCTGACCGGCAGCCCGCCGCATGGTGGCCGCAAAGCTCGCCGCAAAGGCGCGGACGCTGTCGTCCTGATGCGGGACGACGTTCCGGACGACGAGCCCGCGCGCCTCCTGTGAAACTTGCATTAGGTGGTCTGCGAGCGCGACCGGATCATTGACGCCGAAATAGCGCGCAGCCCCGTCGGTCTGCTCCTTGTGCACGTCGAGATCGGACAGGATCATCGGAACGCCGAACGACTTCGCCTCCTCGACCGTCGTGCTCCATCCCTCGAAACGCGATGGATTGATCAGTGCGGTTGAAGCCCGCAGCAGCGCGTAGACGTGTGACAAGGGGATCGTCCCAACATGGCGGAAATGCGCATCGAGGCCGCGCTCGCGAACCTGCGCGTTGACCTGTTCGTAGTAGCCCGGCTCGCGGCGGTCCTCGGTGCTGCCGGAGGCACAGACCACCACGTTGGCGCCGCGCTCCTTCAGGATCGTGAGCGCGTCGACCACGAGTTGGTGGTTCTTGTGACGGTAGAACTGATTGGGCAGGTAGAAATAGTTTTCCGGCAGGCCGTAGGTCGCGATCACCTCGGACGGATCCGTGTTCAGCAGAGCGGCCGGCGGCTGGGTTGCGAAGCGAACCACGCTGACCCGGTTTCTGGCATGTGGGTAGTAGGCTTTAAAATCGCGAAAGGCGCTCTCGCTGCTCAGCATGATGGTTCGCCCCGACGCCATCTGAACGCGAAAACCGATCTCGCGGCGCCAGCGTGCCGTCCTCGGAAACAACTGAGGCAGCGAACGGTGCTGCAGATCAGGAATCCATGCCACGGCCGGAATCGCCAGTCGCCAACCGAAGAAACGTGCCGCTTCAACGACAACATCCGCACGCGCGGAACGAAACGCCGCGGCGGCTCCGGGGTCCAGCCCAAGCCCCAGTGCCGCGGCTAAACCTGGCTGTCCATCGAATGCTGCCGACCGGACCACCTCAACACCCGGTGTTGCGGCAAGCTCCGCGAGTTCATTCTCATCGGCTGTGTTCCCGGCAAAGACGACCGGAACGAATTCGCCCGGCCGGAACCGGCCGAGCGCGGCGAACAGATTGCGCTGGTAATTGAATCCGCCGGCCCAAAGCCGGCGCGAAATGTGACTGAACGCGATCCGCAACGGGAGCGACGTCACGAAGCTTGCCCCTTGAACCACGTCACGTAGTCGGCAAGGCCCTGAGCAAGCGGAATGCGCCAATCGAACCCGATTTGGCGCAACATCGCATCGTCCGCCAGCAGGCTCACGGGATCGCCAGGCCGGCTTACTCCTGAGTGTCGCACGACGGTGTTGCTGCCCCACTGCCCGATCAGGCCGGCGGCGATGTCGGCAACGCTCGTCCCTTGGCCCGAACCGCCGTTGATGATTCGGAAAGTCTGCTGCGGCGACGCTTCCGCGAGGCCGGCAAGCAGTCGGACGACGTCGCGAACGTCGGTCCAGTCGCGTATCTCGTTACCCGTCCCGCCGAGGGTGAGCACCTGCTCCCCGGCCTTCAGCCGCGAGCAGATGTCCCAGAGCAATTGTTTGCGGAGGTTGGGACCAAAGACCGAGAACAGCCGTACGACGGTGCAACCGAGGCCGAACGACCGCGCGTAGCTCCGGCACAATTGCTCCATCATGAGCTTGTGCTGCCCATAGGGCGACATCGGAGCCGGCACGACACTTTCAGCGATCGGGCCGATATGGTCGGCGCCATAAACGGCCGCACTCGACGCGGCGATCACTGCGCAATCCGGCGCGGATCCGCGCAGCCATTCGAGCAGCCGCGCTGTGCTGGCGACGGTCCGCGAAAAATCCTCGAACGGCCGCTCGATCGAGACGCCGACGGATGATCCACCGGCCAGATGAAAGACCTGCGTCGGCAACCCATGCGCAGCGGCAAGCGTGTTGAGATTGGCCGCGTCAATCTCACCGTTGATCCAGCTCTGCAAACCAAGGCGCCGGGCTTCCGCTGCATCGAGTGCCCCGTGCCCGACGCCATGCACCTCATGGCCCGTCGCAGCCAATTCATGCACGAGATGGCGGCCGATGAACCCGTTGGCGCCGGTGACCCAGACGATCATCGCTCAGGCCTTGTGACAGACGAAGGAGTAGAGCCGGCCAGGTCGATTGTCGAAACGTTCGGCCATCGACAGCAGTGAGACGAAGACCTGGCGTGACGCAAGCGCGGTTCGCCACAGCGGCGCCACCGGAACCTTTTGCGTCAACTTGGTCACGATCGCTGCTCTCAGCGTGTCCAGCGTATAGGGAAACAGGTTGATCGGGCTTTGCAGCGGCGCCAGCGTGTCAATCGCGGAAAATCCCGCGGCGGTCAGCGCGCCGGTGTAGCGATCGAGCAGGAAGGCATGCTCGCCGCCGTAAAGATGATGCAGCGGATGCTGCGCAAGGAACTGCGGAAGATCGGCCTCCTTGGTGATGACATGTTCGCGCGCCGCGATCAGCATGCCGCCGGGCCGCAACACGCGGAACATCTCCCGGCATGCACCTTCGAGATCGCGCGTATGGTGCAGCACGGCACGGGCGAAGACCAGATCGAAGATCGCATCGGCGAACGGCAGCCGCTCGGAAAACTCTTCGACCACCCGGATTGGCAATTGCGTCTGCGCCGCCAGCTCGCGGATCGCCGCCGCACCCACGATCGCGCTGTGATCCGGCTCGAGCGCAGTCACGGCAAAGCCGCTTCGAGCGAGCGCGTAGCTCGCGATGCCGCGGCCGGCACCAACGTCGAGCGCGGCACCAGTCCGGCCCGCCAGCAGCGCGGCAACCGCCTGCCACTCGGAGCTCTGGAAATAACGCTCGGCAGCGCCGATCAGCGGATCGTCGTAAAACGCGTCGAGCACGAGCTGGCGCTGGTCCGGCTGATTGCGCAGCCAGACCACTGCTTCCTCCCAGGTAGTAAACTTGCGCTCACCGCTCATCGGGGCCAAGCTCCCTCACCAGGACGGCCGGATTTCCCGCGACGATCGAAAACGGCGGAACATCCCTAGTCACGACCGCACCGGCCGCGACAACGGCGCCCTGCCCCACCGTGACGCCGCGCAAAACCATTGCACCGGCCCCAATCCAGGCATCATCGCAAATCCGGACAGGACGCTCGTCAAGCGAGATGTCGCGCGGATGGCCGCGCGTGAAAATCTGTTTGACTTGCTGATGCCGCTCCGCTGCGCGCAGCGGATGCGTGAGGCTGTCGAAGACGTTCGCCGAATGCGAGATGAGAACACGGTCTCCGATTTCGATGGACACCGCGGACCAGATCCGTGTCCCCTCTCCAACATAGCACCACTCGCCGATCCGCACCTCACCGCCATGAGCGAACGTCATAAGCTCTCCGAGAATCCGGCTGTGGCTTCCAACCACGATCCTGTCGGTGTCGCCGACGATGTTCTTAACTCTCGCGCTAGTGCCAAGCACCGCTCCGTCCTGCAGCCGGCAGGTGGCACGGCCGATCAACCGCTGGACGAGATAGTCGAAATTGCGGCCGGTTAATCGCTGGATCAGGAAATCGAGATTCATGCGGCTTACGGAAAGCGAGCCAGTTGGCCGGCGATCCGGGCCCGCAAGTCCGGCCACCTCAACCCGCAAGTCATGTCATCACCCCATATTTTCAGCATCGGGCCATCCCGCAAGCTCCCGCTACGATGGTCTAGCACGGCCCAATCCGCGCGACGAGATCGATAAACTGTGCCCATTGCGAGGCCTTGCTGTAGGTCTCCTGCACGCGCCTCCTACCGGCTACGGCGATCCCAGCCCAATGTGGCCAATCCTGCAGGCTGCTTGAAATTACCTCGGTGGCCCTTTCAGCAGCGTCGTAGGTGCGCATCGTGACGCCATCCTCCATCCCCTCCGGATAATTGCCGGCGTCCGACACGAGCAGCGACCCGCAGCCCATCGCCTCGAAGCAGCGCATGTTGCCGCGATCGTTGCCGGCCATGTCGATTGCGCCGTTGAGCACGATCTTCGCCGATCCGAACAACTCGTAGAGGTCCCTGCCGAACAGCGGCAACCTCGCGATCCGCGCGATGGCTTCGGGACGCCGGTGCTTCCCCAGCGGCAATAATCGTCCGACCGGGCTTTCGGCGAGCCGCGTCAGCCGCGACGCATCGAGGCGGAACACGATGTTGCGATCAGCCGCCAGCGCCGCGACCTGTTCAAGGGCCCTGCCCCGCGCGCTGTGGTGCCGCGAATATCCACCGACAAACGCCACGTCGATCGGCCGTTCGCCGTGGCCGTATTGCTCCATCACCGGATCGACCGCGGGGTAGAACAGCTCCGCGCGGCACCCCTTGCTGCGCCAGGCTTCGAGGATCGAAGGGAAGTTTCCAAGCACCGCGCCATAGGCGGTCAGGTCGGCATTTCCGGAGGGTGCCGCGCGCCAGCACAATGTCTTCTTCACGCAGCCGGGAAGCTTTGCGACGAACGCGCTCGGATAGCGCACCGGATCGAGATTGTAGAACACCTCGGTTCCGTGATGCTCGATCTGCGCAAGCAGGATTGCCTCGAGCGTCGGCGTCCCCTTGATGCCGTGCTCATGCGCCCATCGGCGCTGCAGCACTTCGTCGTCGCCGTTGGTGAAGAAGGTTTCGGGTGCGCCGTCGAGCACCGGCTTGAGGAAATGCGCCGCGCCAAAGCGATCGTGCAGGAACACGTCGCGCCGCGCCGCGAAGGTCGATGCCTTTGCCGCGAGCTGGTTCAGCCGCGGCAGATAGGACGGATAGAGACCGCTGTTCTGGAACAGACGCATTGCTTACGCGGACCTCGCCAACATCCATTTCATGTTCAGATACGGCCAGATCCGGCCGACGGATTCCCAACCCCAGCTTTGCGATGCCGTCAAGCGGCCGACCGCCTTTCGAAGCGGCACCTCGTCGACGAACTCGGCAAATGCCGGGACCTTCCGATCGAGCAGCTCTGTGGTCCAGCCGGCCAACGGACCGTTCAGCCATTCCGGCATCGGCGAATTGAATCCGACCTTGCGGCGCGCGGTGCGGATGCTCTCGGGCATCAGGTTTGCCATCGCCTGCCGCGCCACCACCTTGGTCATGCCGTCGGCCGATTTGCTCGTTTCCGGCAGCGCCATCGTGTAGGTGACCAGCCGCCAGTCCATGAACGGCATCCGGACCTCGATCCCGTGCGCCATCGAGAGCCGGTCGAAATTGCGAAGAATGGTGGGCAACGTGGTCGAGTGAAACATGCGGTAGAGGCGCCGGTTCAGCGCCCCCCACGCGCCCGGCATTTCGTCATCCTCGGCGACCAGCCGCAACGGTGCGGGCATCGCCGCCGCGCCGCCGCGCAGGAAGTAATACCCCTGCCGCCTGATCATCTGCGCCCGCAAGAAATCGATGCCGCGCTGCGCCAGCTTCGATCGTGACGTGAGCGCGGCCGCTGCGTTCCGGATCCGGAATGCGGTCGACTGCCCCTCCTGCATGTAGGCGCCCATCAATTCATCCGCGCCGTGGCCGTCAAGCGACACGGTGACGTTCTGGCGCCGGAGTTCGCGATAGATCAGCCACGGCGCGCTCGGCAGCCCAATATAGACGTCGTCATTGTCGTCGAGGATCCGGTCGATGTCGGTGAGCGCATCAGAGCGGCCGATCTCGAGAAAGCTCGGCGCCACCTCGGCCCACGCGGCCGCTTCCTCCGCCATCGGCCGCTCGTCGTTGCTGTCGCCGGGAAAGGTCGCGACAAAGGCGTGCCGCCAGGCGGTGCTGTCGCGCGGCCCCATGCCGGCCTTCTCATGCGCCGACATGGTGCAGATCACCGCGGACGAGTCGAAGCCGCCGGACAGGCAAGTCCCGATCGGAACGTCGCTGCGCATGCGCAAGGCCACGGAATCCTGAAACAGTTCGCGAAAGCGCGCCACGCGTTCGGCCTCGCTAGCCGGGACATCAGGCAGGTGATCCACGGTCCGCCACCAGCGGCGCACCTGCACCTTGCCCTGGCGCAGCCACATGCAGTGGCCGCCCTGCAGGCGGCGCAGTTGCGCGAACAGGGTCCGCTCGCTGCCTTCGATCCCGAACGGATCAAGCAACAGCCGCCGCGCCACATCGATGTCGAGCGATGTCTCGATCAGTCCGCTCCGCGCCAGCGCCCGCTGCTCGGACGCGAACACGAACCGCTCGGACGACAGCGCATAGAGCATCGGCTTGATGCCGAAACGGTCGCGCGCAAGGAACAGATCATCCGTGGCGGTGTCGTAGATCGCCAGCGCCCACATGCCGTTGAAGCGCAGCAGCATGTCCTCGCCCCACGCCTGCCAGGCGGCAAGGATCACTTCGGTATCGGACTGGCTGCGGAACACCGCGCCCTTCGCCTCGAGCTCGCGGCGCAATTCGAGGAAGTTATAGATCTCGCCATTGTAGACGATCACATGGCGGCCATCGCCTGATTGCATCGGCTGATAGCCGCCCTCGCCGGGATCGATGATGGCGAGCCGGCGATGGCCGAAGGCGAGGTTTCGCTTGGCGTTGAACCAGATGCCCTCGCCGAACGGACCGCGATGCGCGATCAGACTGGTGAGCCGCGAGATCTCGGCCGGCTCCACGGCGGAGCCGCGCAGATTGACGATGCCTGCGATACCACACATGTCTAGGCGGCCTTGAAGGGCAAGAAACGGGTGATGATGATGCGGAGGTCCCGCCAGCAGACGGCACGATAGGGACCAAGCTGCGACATGGCGATGGCGGCAACGAAGATCGCCCCCGCCGAGACGCCGTAGAGCGACACCACATACCACCATGACGGCGCGTGGTCGAATGAGGTGTGGCCAAGCTGGGAGCGCAGCGCCAGCGCAACGGCGATCCCGGTGCCGAGCGGGACGAGGACGAAATGCAGCATCCGCGACCACATGGCTGAAAGCCTGAAGGTCCGCCGCAACAGCAGCACCGTGGTGACCATCTGCGCGACCATCCCGACGCAGGTGCTCCAACCGGCCGCCTGCCAGCCGAAATACGGCAATGCGACGGCGCTGGTCGCCAGCGTGAAGACACCGGTGACGAGCGAGATCAGCGCGTTGGAACTGGAGCGCCCCTGCGACAGCAGATAGAACGCAAACACGTTGGCGCAGGACCCCAATATCCCGCTGATCGCGAGCACCACCAGCACCAGCTGCGCCTCGGCCGCCACCTCGGCGCCGGTCCATCGATACAGCAGTGCGCCTGCGACCGGGATCAGGCCGCCGAGCGCGCTCGCGGAAAGCACATTGAGAATCCAGGACGAGCGAAGCAGCAGGTCGACCTTGCGATCGTCATCCTCCTTCTGCAGCGTGCTGAAGAACGGGAACAGGATCTCGCCGACCTTCAGCACACCGATATAGACCGCCTCCTCCAGCCGCTGCGCGACACTGTAGAAGCCGACGAATTGCGGCTGCAGCAGCGCGCCGAGCAGATAGCGGTCCGCCTGGCCGGCGAACAGCGCGCCGCTTTGCGCGGCAACCTGCCAGCCGCCAAGCTTAACCAGTGCACGCAGCGCGCTGCGATCAAGCGCCGGCCGTGCCAGCCAGTCACCGATCGCGTGCCGCGACCAGGCGACGGCCATCAGGAAATTCGTTGCGAAGCCCAATGCCTGACAGCCGAGGAAGGTCGAGGCGCGCGGCGCATGCGGGATCAGCAGCAGCATCGACATCGTCGTTACCACCGTGCCTGTGATGCTGATCGACGCGATCCGCCGATAATCCTGGCGCGCCGTGAACAGCGAGAGGAAGACCGCAAACAGGCACTGGCACAGCCAGCCGGCGCCAGCCAATGCAAAGGCAAGCCCGAGGTCGTCGCCAGCCGGACCACCTAGGTGAAATCCCAATCGTGCGAGCGGCGCGCCCACAAGGCCGAGCACTACCGCGATCAGGCCGCCCACGACGAGGGCGAGCGCAAGGGCGGTCGCAAAAAATCGCCGCGCCTCGTCGCGATCGGGCGGTTCCAATCGTTGCGCGAGCTCGCGCGTCGTGGAGAGGCCGAGCGCGTTGCTGAACATCAGCGCGGGCGCGACACACGCTGTCACCAGGCCGGCAACGCCGAACGCGGCGAGGCCAAGGCGGAAAATCACGAATGGCAGGATCGCGAGGTTGAGCAGCACCGCGACCGCAAAGGCAGTCGCGTTCCATGCCGAGTTGCCGAGCAGATGGGATGGACCTTTCTTCACCGCCATGCCCGCTTTCGGTCCATCGCTTCGATATGCCTCAAGTGCCTATTCCATAAGGGCAAAACCCATTCGGCTCGGCGACGGGCTAGCAGCCGCCGGGGTGATTGTCGAGGGTTGGCAGCTGGTAATGCCGGCGAGCAGGCCCGGCTCCGGCCCAAATCCGTCCAAGGGACGAACCGATCTCCACGGAACCATGGCTGGTCGTTTCCAGCCCGGTCCGGCGTCCGGGTAACAGTTGGAAAGGTCAGCCAAATTGTCTAAGGCAGATAGGCAGTAGCCCGAGAGCGGCCCGCCAAACAAGAGGTGTCTCAATGCCCTTTCCCCGCGCATCCCAAGCCCTGTCCCGTTTCACCGTGCTGGATTTGACCCGGGTCCGATCTGGGCCGACCTGCGTGCGCCAGCTCGCCGACTGGGGTGCCAACGTCATCAAGATCGACGCGCTGCTCGAGGACGGCGGCGGCGAGCAGCCGGGCGGCCCCCGCGGCGGGTCCGACTTCCAGAACCTGCATCGCAACAAGCGCGCCATGACCTTGAACCTGAAAGACCCCAGGGGGCTCGAGGTGTTCAAGCGGCTGGCCGAACAGGCAGATGTCGTGGTCGAAAACTTCCGGCCGGACGTCAAGGCCAAGCTCGGTATCGACTATGAGAGCATCCGCAAGATCAATCCGCGGATCGTCTATGGCAGCATCTCCGGCTTCGGCCAGGACGGCCCCTATCACAAGCGCCCGGGGTTCGATCAGATCGCGCAGGGCATGGGCGGCCTGATGTCGGTGACCGGCGCGCCCGGCGAGGGGCCGATGCGGGTCGGCATTCCCGTGGCTGACCTCACCGCGGGCCTGTTCTGTGCGCTCGGCATCCTCACCGCGCTGCTGGAGCGCGATGTTTCCGGCGAAGGCCAATGGGTGCAGACCTCGCTGCTGCAGGCGCAGATCTTCATGCTGGATTTCCAGGCGGCGCGCTGGCTGATGGAAAAGGAAGTCGCCAAGCAGGCCGGCAACAACCATCCGACCTCGATCCCGACCGGCGTGTTCAAGACCTCCGACGGCTACATCAACATTGCCACCACCGGGGGCCGGATCTGGGAGCGCTGCGCGCAGGCGATCGGCGCGCCCGACCTGGTGACCGACCCCGATTACGCGACCGCACCGGCGCGCTCGAAGAATCGCGACGCGCTCAATGCGCGGATCGACACGCTGACCCAGAAGAAGTCGACCGAGACCTGGGTGCAGGAGCTGAACGCCGCCGGCGTGCCGTGCGGGCCGATCTATTCGATCGACCAGATGTTCGAGGATGCCCAGGTCAAGCACCTCGGCATGGCCCAGCACGTGCCCAATGACGAGAACCGGCATATCCAGCTGGTCAGCCAGCCGGTGACGCTGTCGCGGACGCCGAGCAGGATGGCGGCACGCCCGCCGGAATTCGGCGAGCAGACCGAGGAACTGCTGGCCGAATTCGGCTTCGACAAGGACGAGATCGCCGAGCTCCGGCAGCGCAAGGTCGTCTAGCCGCGACTACGCCCGCGCCGGCCGCAACAGGCGCCCGAGACCGACGAAGGCCTTGTCGATCACCGGCCAGAACAGCAGCACGATCGCCAGCGTCGTGATGGTGCCGACGAGGCCGTTCGACCAGAACACCTTCATGTCGCCGCCGGAACCAATCATCGAGAGCCGGAAGGCGTCCTCGGCGCGGTTGCCCAGCACCAATGCGAGGGTGAATGGCGCCAGCGGAATGCCGATCTTCTTGAAGACGTAGCCGACGACACCGAAGCCCAGCATCAGCCAGATGTCGAACATCGCGTTCTGGATCGCATACGCGCCGATCGCGCAGGACACCACGATCATCGGGGCTACGGCCGCGAACGGCACCCGCAGGATCGAGGCGAAGATCGGCACGGTGGTCAGCACCAGCACCAGGCCGACGACGTTGCCGAGATACATCGAGGCGATCAGGCCCCAGACGAAATCCTTGTGCTCGACGAACAGCAGCGGGCCCGGGTTGAGGCCCCACACCATCAGGCCGCCAAGCAGGATCGCAGCAGTGCCCGAGCCGGGAATGCCGAGCGCGAGCATCGGCAACAGCGCCGAGGTGCCCGAGGCGTGGGCGGCGGTCTCCGGCGCGAACACGCCCTCGATGCGGCCCTTGCCGAAACTTTCCGGATCCTTGGCGAAGCGCTTGGCGAGGTTGTAGCCCATGAAGGACGCCGCGATCGCGCCGCCCGGCGTGATCCCGAGCCAGCAGCCGATCACCGACGAGCGCAGCAGCGTCACCCAGTATTTCGGCAGGTCCTTCCACACCGACAGCACGACGCGCAGGCTGATGCCGGCGGCGTGTCCACGCAGCGCCAGGCGCTCCTCCATCGTGAGCAGGATCTCGCTGATACCGAACAGGCCGATCACCGCGACGAGGAAGTTGATGCCGCGAAGTAATTCCGCCGAGCCGAAGGTCATGCGCAGCTGCCCGGACACCGTATCCATGCCGACGCCGGCGAGCAGCAGCCCAAGCGACATCGAGATCACGGTCTTGTGCTTGGCCTCGCGGCCGAGGCCGACGAACGAGCAGAACGTCAGCAGGTAGACGGCGAAGAATTCCGGCGGGCCGAACTTCAGCGCGAACGACGAGATCATCGGCGCCAGGAAGGTGATCAGGAGCACCGCGACCAGCGAGCCAATGAAGGACGAGGTGAACGCTGCCGTCAGCGCTTCGGCCGCCCTGCCCTGCTGCGCCATCGGATAGCCGTCGAAGGTGGTCGCGACCGACCAGGCCTCGCCGGGGATATTGAACAGAATCGAGGTGATGGCGCCGCCGAACAGCGCGCCCCAGTAGATGCAGGACAGCATCACGATGGCGGATGTCGGATCCATCGTGAAGGTCAGCGGCAGCAGGATCGCGACGCCGTTGGGACCGCCGAGCCCGGGCAGCACGCCGACGAAGATGCCGAGCACGAGGCCGACCATCATCAACAGCAGCGTCTTCCACGTCAGCAGGACGGCAAAGCCGTGCAGCAACAGACCGAAGGCTTCCATGTCTCGAAATCCTGTCGGTTGGCTAGCGGCCGAGAGCCGCTTCGAGCGGCCCCTTCGGCATAATGACGTCGAACGCGACGTCGAAAGTCACGAACATCGCGGCGGTGAAAACGAAGGCGGTCAACAGCGACTTCCACAGCGCGATCTTGCCGACCAGGCGCATGAAGGTCGCGATCAGCAGAAAGCTCGCGACATAGAGGCCGAGATACTGGGTGGCGAGGCAGAACAGCAATGTCGGCACGAACACCGCCATCACCCGGCGCAGCTGGGCGCGGGTGACGAAGGTCTCGGCGGCCTCCCGGCGCGAGAGGAAGGCGGCGCCGAGGCCATAGAGGCTGGCGCCGCCGAGGATGACCGAGAGATAGAACGGAAAATAGCCCGGCTGCGGCCCGGTCGAATCCCACGAGGCGCCGGTCCGCCAATTGTCCCAGCCGAGCACCAAAGCGAGCACAAGCAACAGCAGCGAGACGACGACGTCGACCACGCCGGTGCTGACGACCGCAGGCGAGTTCTCTTCAGGCGCGGTCGGATCGTCGACGACGATCTCAATATCGGTATTGGACATGGACGAGACGGTCTCGGTTGCGAGGGCAACGATTGGGATAGCGCGCTGACACAATCACCGTCAATGCAGCCTTCAGCCAACGCCGGAACGTTCGGGAAACGCGCTCGCAAGTGCAGCACGGCTAGCGTTGAGGACGCCGCGCTCGGTAATCAATCCCGTCACCAGCCTCGCCGGCGTCACGTCGAAGCCGAAATTGGCGACGGAAGAGCCTTCCGGCACCACGCACACGGTCTCGATCCGTCCATCCGCCGTGCGCCCGGTGAGATGCGTCACCTCGGCGGCCGCGCGCTGCTCGATCGGAATCTGCCTGATGCCGTCATCGATACGAAAATCGATGGTCGGCGACGGCAGCGCAACATAGAACGGCACGCTGTTGTCGTGGGCGGCGAGCGCCTTCAGATAAGTCCCGATCTTGTTGCAGACGTCGCCATTGGCGGCGACGCGGTCGGTCCCGACGATCGCGAGATCGACCATGCGATGCTGCATCAGATGGCCGCCGGTGTTGTCGGGGATCACGGTGTGCGGCACGCCGTGATGCCCGAGTTCCCAGGCGGTCAGCGAGGCGCCCTGATTGCGCGGCCGCGTCTCGTCGACCCAGACATGGACCGGAATGCCGCGATCATGCGCCTGGTAGATCGGCGATGTCGCCGTTCCCCAATCCACGGTTGCAAGCCACCCGGCATTGCAATGCGTCAGCACGTTCACCGGCTCGCCCGGCTGCTTCGTTGCGGCGATTTTCTCGATCAGGCCAAGCCCGTGGCGGCCGATATCGCGGTTGATCTCGACATCCTCATCGGCGATCTCGCGGGCGCGGGCATAGGCGGCTTCCGCGCGGGCTGAAGCTGCGAGCGGCGCGAGCGCGCGCTGCATCTCGTCGATCGCCCACTTCAGATTGATCGCGGTCGGCCGGGTCGCAGCCAGCATCTTGCCGGCGCGGTCCAGCGCCGCGTCGGACGCATCGGCGCGCATCGCAAGCGCCATGCCATAGGCCGCGGTGGCGCCGATCAGCGGCGCGCCGCGGACAAGCATCGAGCTGATCGCCTCGCCGGCCTCGTCCGCCGTCGTGAGCCTGGCAACGACGAATTCATGCGGCAGCCGGCGCTGATCGATCGCACCGACCGACCAGCCGTCGGGCTCGAGCCAGATGCTGCGAAAATGCCGTCCATCGACCTTCATGCGTTCAAGACCCTTCCGGCGACGGCATCGAGCTTGGCAAGCAGCTGCGGATCGCGCGCCGCGGGCGACGTGATCAGCGCGGTGTCCAGTGCGCGGTCCGAACCGATCGGGCACGGCTCATGCTCGCGCGGGAAATCCCGCGCCAGACGCGCGACCAGCGCCTTTGCCTTCTCGGAGTTCGAATTCAGCACGCGGATGATATCCTGCACCGTCACGGCATCATGAGCCGGATGCCAGCAATCGAAATCAGTGACCATCGCCACGCTGGCGTAGCAGATCTCGGCCTCGCGGGCGAGCTTGGCTTCCGGCATGTTGGTCATGCCGATCACCGAATAGCCCTGCGCCTTGTAGGTCAGGCTTTCGGCGAGCGAGGAGAATTGCGGCCCCTCCATGCAGAGATAGGTGCCGCCGCGCGCAAACGCGATGCGCTCGGCTTCGGCCGCGGCGGCGAGATGCTTGACCAGCAACGGCGACACCGGATGCGCCATCGAGACATGCGCGACGCAACCCTTGCCGAAGAACGAGCTCTCGCGCCTGTGGGTGCGATCGACGAACTGGTCGACCAGCACGAAGCTGCCCGGCGGCAGCTCCTCCTTGAACGAGCCGCACGCGGACAGTGCAACAAGGTCGGTGACTCCCGCCCGCTTCAGCACATCGATATTGGCGCGATAGTTGATGTCGGACGGCGACAGCGGATGTCCCTGGCCGTGCCGCGGCAGGAACACGATCGGCAATCCCGCCATCTCGCCGCGGCGCAGCGGCGCCGACGGCTCGCCCCACGGGCTCGTGATCGCTTCCTCGCGGACATTTTCCAGACCTGGCAGGTCATAAATGCCGGATCCGCCGATGATGCCGAGAACGGCTTTGGTCATGATCGCTCCTCACAGTCCCGCCGGACATTCCGCCATAGTGCGGCGCAATATCGATGGGGTGGCTGCGCGATGCAAGGCGATTCCGAGCGGGAGGTAAAGCAAGGGCTGCGCCGCCGACACCCGCCGCAATCGGGCGATGTGTCGGCAGCGCGGCGGAGGCTCATTTCGCAACGAAGCCCGCCGCGTTCATCAGCGAGGCATTGACCTTGTCGTCATCCTCGAGGAACTCGATCATGTCCTTGCCGGTGAGGAAGATCGGCTTCAGCGCCTGCTTCTCCATATAGTCCTTGTATTCCGCTGTCTGCGTCACCTTCTGGAACAGGTCGGCATAGAACGCCTGCTGCTCCTGCGTGACCTTGCCCGGCAGGAACATCGCGCGCAGCATCAGATACTGCACGTCCAGCCCCTCCTCCTTGCAGGTCGGGATATCGTTCCAGGATTGCGTCTCGGTGACCTTGGTCTTGTAGGAGATCCGCTCCTTGTCGAACACGCAGAGCGCGCGAACCTGTCCGGCCCGCCAGACTTCCAGATTCTCGCTCGGATTGTTGACGTTGGACTCGGTGTGGCCGCCGACCAGCTGGGTCGCTGCCTCGCCGCCGGATTTGTACGGCAGATAGGAGAATTTGGCGCCGGTCTTCTGCTCCATGAAGACGGTCAGCACGTGATCTTCGCGCTTGGAGCCGGTGCCGCCCATCTTGAACGGCGCGCTCGCCGCCTTGGCGGCCTCGATGAACTCCTTCACGGTCTTGGGACCCGTTGCATTGTCCCACAGCACGAACTGATCGAGCGCGATCACCGACACCGGCGTGAGGTCGCGCCAGTTGAAGGGAATTTTCGCCGATAGCGGCAGCATGTAGATCAGCGAATAGGCGATCAGCACCTTGTTGGGATCGCCTTCGCTCGACTTCATGTACATCAGCGCTTCCGCACCCGACGCGCCGCCCTTCAGCGACACCACCATCGGCTGCTTCATCAGATTGTTCTTCTGGATCGCCGCCTGCATCATCCGCGCCATCTGGTCGGAGGCGCCGCCGGCGCCGGCCGCAACCACGATCTCGACCGGCTTGCTCGGCTCCCAGCCGGCAAAGGCCGGCGTGCTCAGCAGCAAGGCCGCGATGGCAGCCGTGGTTTTCACAATCTGTCCCACGTGTTTCTTCCCTATCTATTTGTTCGGCTTGGCGAAACCGTCGAGGTGGCGGGTGCGGTCATTGTGCCGAGAATGAAGGTGAGTTCAAGCCGCGAACTGCCGCATGATCTATGACTTTGGAATGAGGTGGGGGCGTCGCTTCGCTCGCAATGACCGGCTTGCACATCGTCAGTCCCGTCATCCTGAGGAGCGCGTAGCGCGTCTCGAAGGATGCACGGCCACCAGCCGGGCCGTGCATCCTTCGAGGCTCGCGCCGCTCGCACCTCCAGCGACAAAGGCGAAGCCTTTGCACGGGGGTGACGGTCCTGTTCGGATTCGAATGGCAAACAATATGTTCGATGGTCATCACCCGCGCATGCGGGTGATCCAGTATTCCAGAGACGCCAGTGCTTGAGCCGAGAGGCCGCGGCGTACTGGATCGCCCGGTCAAGCCGGGCGATGACAGGTGAGGATGGGGATACAGCATCGCATTCTCGCGACATGAATCGTCCGAGTCTTGCATCTCGTTCCGCCCTCTCTCGATGAGAGGGCGCAGGGAACGCCGGGTGCCGATTGCACCCATGGGTCCCGTGCAACAGGAAGCACGGGAGGTAGGACCACAGGTGTCACCGGGAACTCCGGCTTTCCCTGCGCGATGGGTTACGGCTTATTTCGTGCTCTCCCCGGTGAGACCGGGCTTTGTTGTCACCGCCTTCGCAAGACGCAATTGCGTCTCACAAGGGGACACCTACCGCTGGGGCGTCAGGACCACACGACTTCGCCGTCCGCCTCACGTGCTCTCGTCAGTCACACGCTCGGCGTCCACCGCATCCCACACCGCGTTCGTGACGATCGCGATCCGCCCCTCGATCGGGTGAGACGGGCGAACCATATACCGAGTTGTATTTCGGATAAAGCGAAATATTTTTGCATGAGGGGCTTGCGCCGTCGGGCAACTCAGTGGCACGCGCGCGTAAGGAAGGCACCGGCGGATGGGTTCCCTCTCCTCTTGCGGGAGAGGGTTAGGGAGAGGGCGCCACACTGCGTGCACTTTCCGTATCCGTCACGACGACAGTAAACAATTTGCGAGAGCGATACCCTCACCGACATCTCGCCCGGGGCCAATCCTCTTGAGCAACCGGCGACATGGGTAACGGTTCAGACCGACGACATGGGTAACACAATTCTCGTTTCGTTCAGGTCTGTTGTTGGGGCTGTGGACCCTGAGGGCAACGCGTAGCGTTGTCCTCAAGTCCACAGCCTTTTGCCTTGCGTTTGGGTCTGCGGAGTTGGTCACCGCGATGGGCGATCGTGCCGAGCACGATCGGGCCATAGCTGACGGTCCAGCCGTCCGGGTCCTCGGCCAAGCCGACGGGCTCACCGATCAGCGCTTCGCTGATATAGATCGTGTTGCCCAACCACTTGATCTCTCCGTTGTGCCGGACCGAGCGGACGTCCTGACCGTCAGCGTATTCCGGCTTGCGCAAGACACCGTCGAAGCGGCGCGAGGAGGCCTGGTAACGGTCGGCTGGCGTGGCGTTGTCGAGCGATTGGTGAGGACGCTCTTCGTTGTAGAGATGCTGGAAGCTGTGCAAGCGCTTGAGCTGCTCGCGCATGGTGGGAGCCGGCGGATTGGCAACGTCTTGCAGCAGCGTCAGATGCATCCGCTCATGGCGGCCGTTCTGCTGAGGTTTGCCCGGTGCAATGCGCTCCGGCGTCACGCCGGCTTTGATCAGCTTGACCGACAGTCGTGACAATCCTCCGGCGCCGCGCGAGGCAAACGGCGAGCCGTTGTCCGAGCGCATGTAGAGTGGCAACCCAAACTCGCGCAACGCAGCGTCCAGCACAGGCCAGACATGATCCGTGTCGGTGCGTGCCAAGGCCTGGCAGCGCAGCA
Organism: Bradyrhizobium septentrionale; assembly: GCF_011516645.4. Lineage (NCBI taxonomy): Bacteria > Pseudomonadati > Pseudomonadota > Alphaproteobacteria > Hyphomicrobiales > Nitrobacteraceae > Bradyrhizobium > Bradyrhizobium septentrionale. The sequence goes on from NZ_CP088285.1 coordinate 9,518,406, forward strand.
GATAGCGGCTATAGGCATCGGTGAGCGTCAGCGGTTCGCAGCGCATGCCGTCCCCGGTCAGGAACCAGCCCTTGAAGTCGATGCACCAGACGTCGTTGGCCGCCTCGCAACCGGCAAAGGGCGCGCTCGAGGGCGGCCCGCGCCGGCGCAGCTTGCGCTTCACCGTCAGCCCCTCACGATCGAACAGCTCGCCGATCGTGCTTGCCGCGGGCCATGCCGTCCGAGGTGACTTCCGTTCGAGAAAGGCCAGCACCTTGATCGGCCCCCAGCTAGGATGCGCCCGACGCACCTCAAGGCAGCGCTCAGCGATCTTCTCCGCAACGCTTTGTGGACGATGCAGCGGAGCTCGCGGACGATCGAACAGTCCGGCCGCGCCTTCTTCCTCGAACCGTGCAAGCCATTTGTAGCCCACCCGACGGCTCACTCCGAACCGCCGGCACACCGCCGCAAACGACTCCTCGTGCTTTTGTGCCGCCACCACAAACCGCATCCGTTCATCCACAGCACAGGTCTCCATCCACCCCATCGGCAAGTTCCTCCTTGCCGATCAGTTGACCTGTTACCTATGTCGCCGGTCTATTCTGTTACCTATGTAGCCGGTTAGGACCCTCCCTAACCCTCTCCCACAAGGGGGAGAGGGAGCCTGAGATATGTGCTCACCTCACCGTGGTTCAGACGGCGCGCGGCAGTATGCCCCGGAATGACGAAGCATACACAAGCCACCCGGAGCCCTCGGACAGCCGCTACTTGCCCTTGAAGTTCGGCGCGCGCTTGTTGAGGAAAGCGTCCATGCCTTCGCGGAAATCCTCGCTCATATAAGCGCGCAGGATCAGGTCTTCGCCTTCCTCGCGCGACAGCGTGCGGCGGATGCGGCGTACCGCCTCCTTGGTCACCTCTAACGTGATCGGCGCATGGCCGGCGACGAGCTTGGCGGTCTCGTTGGCGCGGCGCTGCAACGTCTCCACGTCGGGGACGATTTCGTTCAACAGCCCGAGCGCCAGCGCTTCCGGCGCCTCGACCAGGCGCGCCTTGAAGATCAGATCCTTGGTCCGCGCCGGGCCAATCAGCGAGACCAGCCGCGAGATGTTGGACATCGAGAGGCAGTTGCCGAGCGTGCGCGCGATCGGAAAGCCGATCCGCGTCGCCTCGGTGCCGATGCGGATGTCGCAGCATGCGGCGATGCCGGCGCCACCGCCGGTGCACGCGCCGGCGATCGCTGCGATCACGGGCACGCGGCACTGTTCGAGCGTTCCCAGCACGCGGTCGATCCGCGCCTCGTAGTCCAGCGCATCCTGGGCCGTCTTGAACGCCCGGAACTGCGAGATGTCGGTGCCCGAGGCGAACGCCTTGTCGCCGGCACCGGTCATGATCAGCGCCTTGATGGAGTGATCCTGATTGATGTTCTCGCAGATCGAAGCCATCTGCTCATACATCGCAAAGGTCAGCGCGTTGCGCGCCTGCGGCCGGTTGAACGTAATGCGCGCGATCCCGTCCTCGACGGAGTAGATCAGGTCTTCGGTCGAAGTGACGGGCGCGTTCATGTCTCGCTCTTTCTGTTCTTTACGATTCGATTTCAGGCGACGGCCTTTTTCAAGCAACAGCCTTGGACACCTGCGACGGGTCACGTCCCTTCAGGACCTCCATCGCCGCCAGCACGCCGCCGCTGCGATGCGGCACCTTGGCGAGATCAAGACCCATCTCGACGCCCGACAGGGTGCCCATCAGCATCAGGTCGTTGAAGTGACCAATATGGCCGATCCGGAACACCTTGCCCTTGACCTTGTTGAGGCCGGTGCCGAGCGACATGTCGAAATTCTCCAGCACGACCTTGCGGAAATGATCGGCGTCATGGCCATCAGGCACCCGCACCGCGGTCAGCGCCGGCGAATGCGCACCCTGCTCCTGGCACTGCGTCTCGAGGCCCCAGACCTTGATCGCGGCGCGCGTCGCCTCGCTGTGGCGCTTGTGGCGCGCGAAGACGTTGTCGAGCCCCTCCTCCTCCAGCATCTTCACGGCCTCCCTGAGGCCGAACAGGAGATTGGTCGCGGGCGTGTACGGCCAGGTGCCGGCCTTGTTGATGTTGATGACCTCCTGCCAGTCCCAATAGGAGCGCATCGCGGGATTGGCCTTGGCCACTGCCAGCGCCTTCTCCGACACGGCGTTGAAGCCGAGGCCGGGCGGCAGCATCAGTCCCTTCTGGGAGCCGGCGATCGAGACGTCGATCCCCCAGGCATCATGCTCATATTCGAGCGAGCCGAGGCCGGAGATGGTGTCGACCATCAGCAGCGCCGGATGCTTCAAAGTGTCGAGGATCTTGCGGACGTCGCGCGGATAGGTGACGCAGGCGGTCGAGGTCTCGTTATGGACCACGCAGACGGCCTTGATCTTGTGCGCCTTGTCGGCGGCAAGCTTGGCCTCGATCTGTTCGAGGTCGGCGCCGTGGCGCCAGTCGCCCGCAATGAAATCGACGTCGAGCTTGAATTTGTCGGCGATGCCGTGCCACAGCACCGCGAATTGCCCGGTCTCGCACATCAAAACCTTGTCGCCGGGCTGCAGCGTGTTGACGATCGCGGCCTCCCAGGCGCCGGTCCCGGACGAGGGGTAGATGATCACGGGCTGCTTGGTGCGGAACACCCGCTGCATTGCCGAAAGCACGGCAAAACCGATCTCGGCGAATTCGGCACCGCGATGGTCCATGGTCGGCATGTCCATGGCCCGCAGCACCCGGTCCGGCACGTTGGTCGGTCCCGGAATCTGCAGAAAATGCCTTCCAGTATGCACGGTCATGAGCGTCTTCCCGGTCTTGTCTTGGTCGTGGTGAGCCGCTCGCATATCACTATTCGCCGGGTTTGTCCTAGGCCCGGCGAGGGGCCGTCATGCATATCTGACGGCGCTCCACCGGGGCCGGCGCCCCTCATTCGGCGGCCACCACCTTTCCCGGTGCCACCAGTTCGCTGGTCTCTTCGAACGGCCGCTCCGGGTGCATCAGGAATGCCGAGAAGCCACCGACGAGCAAGAGCCCCATCGACATCAGGAACGGCAGGTACCAATTGCCGGTCGCGTCGATGACGAAGCCGGCGACCAGCGGCGAGACGATGGCCGCAAACGCCGAGCCGGAGTTCATGATCCCCGCGGCGGTGCCGGAATATTTCGCCGCGATGTCCATCGGGATCGACCACATCGGGCCGATCACGAGCTCGGCGCAGAAGAAGCCGGCCGACAGGCAAAGCGCGACCACCGTGATGTCGTGAACGAACAGGATCGGCATCAGCGACAGCAGCGCGCCGGCGAATCCCACGATCGTTACGCTGAGCCGCGCCAGACGCACATTGCCGGTACGCTCCAGGATGCGGTCGGAGATGACGCCGCCGATGCTGTCGCCGACGACGCCGGCAAAGAAGACGCCGGACGCGAACAGCGCCGAGTTCTTCAGATCGAGGCTGTAGTTGTTCTTGAAGAACAGCGGCAGCCAGTTGAGGTAGAGCCACAGGCACCAGCCGTAGCAGAAATAGGTCAAGGTCACCGGCCACATGCGTTGCAGCAGCGGCCCCCACGGCACCTTGGGCCGCTCGCCCTGCGGACGCGGCGGCAACGTCGCAAGCTCGGCTGCGGTAATCGAGCCATGGTCGCTCGGCTCGTTGCGGAAGTACCAGACCCACGCGACGCCCCAGATCAGACTGACAAAACCGAGCGCGATGAACGCGCCGCGCCAGGTCAGCCACAGGATCAGCAGCGCGACCACCGGCGGGGTTATGGCATTGCCCAGCCGCGCAAACGAATGCGTCAGCCCCTGCGCGAAGCCGCGCCGCTTGGCCGGCGTCCAGTACTGCATCGCGCGCGTCGCGGTGGGAAAGGTCGCGCCTTCGCCGAATCCGAGCGCGAAGCGGGCAACGAACAGCGCCGTGAGACCATGGACAAAGCCGGTCATGATGGTCGCCGCAGCCCAGATCATGCCGCACCAGAACAAGGTCTGGCGCGGCCCGAAGCGATCGCCGACCCAGCCGCCGATCACCTGGAACAGCAGATACGGATAGGCAAAGGCCGAGAACACCAGGCCGAGCTCGGTGTTGGACAGGCCGAGCTCCTTCTGGATATCGCTGGCCGCGGTGCCGATGTTCACCCGGTCGACATAGGTGATGAAGTACATCACGCAGAGCATGGCCAACACGACATGGGTGGCCTTGAACCGAAGCCTCATCTCCTCCCCTTCCCTCGTCCGCGATTTTTCTGAGCCGTTGGCCTGCGGGCTGCCGTAAGTGGCTGCTAGAGCATGATCCGGAAAAGTGTGAAGCGGTTTTCCGAAAGATCATGCTCAAACGAAAACCTAAAGCGCGATGAATCTCATCGCGCTTTAGGTGCTGACCACTTTCAGATGCGATGGCGCGTTGCGCTGATCGCGCTGCTCGAGAAGCCGCATCGCGGCCTCGACGCCGCCCGGGCGATGCGGGACGCCGGCGACCGACAGCCCCATCTCGACGCCGGTGAGTGCGCCAAGCAAGGTCAGCTCGTTGCACTCGCCGAGGTGGCCGATGCGGAACACCTTGCCGGCGACCTTCGACAGGCCGGCGCCCAGCGACATGTTGAAATTGTCGAGCACGACCTTGCGGAACTGATCGGCATCATGGCCGGGCGGCATCATCACTGCGGTCAGCACCGGCGAGAATTCCGAGGGCTCCTCGCAGAGATTCTCGAGCCCCCAATGACTGACGGCAGCCCGCGTGGCGGCGGCGAGCCGCCGATGGCGCGCGAACACATTGTCGAGCCCCTCTTCCAGCAGCATCGCGATAGCCTCGCGCAGCCCATAGAGCAGGTTCGTCGCCGGCGTATAGGGGAAGAAGCCTTTCGCATTGGGCTTGAGCATCTCCTCCCAATCGAAATAGGAGCGCGGCATCCTGTTGCTGCGCGACGCGGCGCGCGCCTTGTCGGAGATCGCGTTGAAGCCGAGACCGGGCGGCAGCATGAAACCCTTCTGCGAGCAGCTGACGCTGACGTCGACCTTCCACTCGTCGTGCCGGTAATCGACCGAGCCCAGCGAGGAAATGGTGTCGACCATCAACAGCGCCGGATGCGCGGTGCGGTCGATCGCGGCGCGGATATCCGCGATGCGGCTGGTGGCGCCGGTCGAGGTCTCGTTGTGGACGACCATCACCGCCTTGATGCTGTGGGCGGTGTCACCGGCGAGTCTCGCCTCGATCTCGGCGGGGTCGGCGCCGCGCCGCCAGTCGCCGGGAACGAAGTCGACCTCGATGCCGAAGCGGCCGGCCATCTGGCGCCACAGCGTGGCGAAGTGGCCGGTCTCGACCATCAGGACCTTGTCGCCCGGCGACAGCGTGTTGACGATCGCGGCCTCCCAGGCGCCGGTCCCGGACGACGGGAAGATCACCACCGGCCCTGCGGTCTGAAACACCTTCTGGCTGCCCTCAAGCACCGCCCGGCCGAGTTCGCCGAACTCGGCGCTGCGGTGGTCGATGACCGGCATGTCCATCGCGCGAAGAACGCGATCGGGGACCGGGCTCGGTCCCGGAATCTGGAGAAAATGGCGCCCTTGATGCATGAGAACCTCCCAATCGCCTTGCTTCGCTCTGCTGGTCGACTATTTTGCATTCATTTTTTGTCTTTTCAACGCATATTTGGTATTCGATTGGAGACGTCGACGCGACCCTGTGGGTAAATTATTGTCCCGGATATGAAATCTGCGATTCCCGAAACCGGGGTTCCGATCACCCCACCAGCCGCCGGCAATGGCGGCGACCGCCAGGAAGCCTCGCTGCACGGGGAGATCCTGTTGCGGCTTCGCGACTACGTGGTGGAGGGCAACATCCCCGAAGGCGGGCGCGTTCCGGAGCGGCAGCTCTGCGACATGCTGGGGATATCAAGGACGCCGCTGCGCGAAGCGCTCAAGGTGCTGGCCGCCGAAGGCCTGATCGAGCTCCTGCCCAATCGCGGCGCGCGGGTGCGCCGGCTCAGCCCGCGCGACCTCGAGGAGCTGTTCGACGTCATGGCCGGGCTCGAGAGCCTGGCCGGACGACTGGCCTGCGAAGCGGTCACCGATGAGGAAATCGCCGCGATCGAGCGGCTGCATTACGAGATGTACGGCCACTATCTGCATCGCGACATGCACGGCTATTTCCAGGTCAACCAGCGCATTCACGAGAGCATCGTGACGGCTGCGCGCAACGAGACCCTGAAGACCGCCTACGCCAACTTCGCGGGCCGTATCCGCCGGGTGCGCTATTCCGCCAATTTCGCCCGCAAGCGGCAGCGCTGGGCCGAGGCGATGCGGGAGCACGAAGCGATCCTCGATGCGCTACGCCGCCGCGCCGGCAGCGAGCTCAGCGACATCCTGTTCGCGCACCTGCGCAACAAGCGGACCGCCGCCATCGAGCACCTCGCCGAGGGACCGGACGCCGCCGACGAGGCGACGCCTCAGGGCGACTAACCTTGAGGCCGTAAGTCTTGCTCATAATGAATTCATAATGTAATTCTGAGCGTAATAGAATGAATAATTCACGGACAGTATCGGTTGCGTCGTGGATCACATCGGATCTGGGATGAAGAACACCTCATCGCTCGAACAGCGCCTGCGGTCCGAAATGACCGGCGACGTCTTTTTCGATGCCTTCAACCGCGGCCGCTACGCGACCGACGCCTCGTTCTACCAGATCATGCCGGCCGGCGTGGTGGTGCCGCGAACCATCGACGAGGCGCTGCGGGCGCTCGCGATCGCGCGCAACGACGGGTGGATCGTCACCCCGCGCGGCGGCGGCACATCGCAATGCGGCCAGACCGTCAATGACGGCATCGTGGTCGACCTCTCCAAGCACCTGAACCGGATACTCTCGCTCGACGTCGACAATCGGACTTGTGTGGTCGAGCCCGGCATCGTGCTCGACGACCTCAATCGCCAGCTGAAGAAGCAAGGACTGTGGTTTCCGGTCGATGTCTCGACCGCGTCGCGCGCCACGATCGGCGGCATGGCCGGCAATAATTCCTGCGGCGGCCGCTCGTTGCGCTATGGCACGATGCGCGACAACACGCTGTCGATGGATGCAGCCCTTGCCGACGGCACGCTGCTGCATTTCGGCGAGGTGCCGCGCGATCTGACGCGGATCAATTCTCCCGACAGCGGATCGAGCCTGTTCCGCGACATGCTCGATCTCGGCGAGCGCGAGGCGGCCGAGATCGCGGACAAATTCCCAAAAGTGCAGCGCCGCGTCGGCGGCTATAATCTCGACGCGCTGGTGCCGCGCAACGCGCCGAACAACATGGCGCATCTGTTGGTCGGGTCGGAAGGCACGCTCGCCTTCACGACCCAGGTCGAGCTGAAGCTGTGGCCGGTGATCCGCAACAAGGCGCTCGGCGTCTGCCATTTCGGCAGCTTCTACGAGGCGATGGACGCGGCCCAGCACCTGGTCAAGCTGCGGCCGATCGCCGTCGAGCTGGTCGATCGCACCATGATCGCGCTCGGCCGCGAGATCGTGATGTTCCAGCCGATCATCGCAGCAGCCGTGCGCGGCGATCCGGACGCCATCCTGGTGGTCGAGTTCGCCGAGGAAGATCAGGCCGACAACCTCGCCCGCCTGAAGCAGCTCGGCGAGCTGATGGCCGATCTCGGCTTCGGCTGGGACAGGCCTCAGCGCAAATGGGGCGGCGTGGTCGAGATCACAGAGCCCGCGCTGCAATCCGGGATCGCCGATTTCCGCGCCGCCGGCCTCAACGTCATGATGTCGATGAAGCAGGAGGGCAAGCCGGTCTCCTTCGTCGAAGATTGCGCGGTGCCGCTGCCGCATCTCGCCGACTACACCGAACGGCTCAACGCCGTCTTCGCCAGGCACGGCACCCGCGGCACGATGTATGCGCACGCATCCGAAGGCTGCCTGCATGTGCGCCCGGTGCTCAATCTCAAGCTCGAGAAGGACGTCAAGGCAATGCGCGCCATTGCCGAGGAAGCCTTCGAGCTGGTGCGCGAATACAAGGGCTCGCATTCCGGCGAGCACGGCGACGGCCTGGTGCGCTCGGAATTCCACGAGACGATGTTCGGCGCGCGCATCGTTGCCGATTTCCGCGAGGTCAAGCAGCGCTTCGATCCCACCAACACGCTCAACCCCGGCAAGATCGTCGATCCGCCTGCCATGGACGACCGCTCGCTGTTCCGCTTCTCGCCGGATTATCGCGTCGGCGAATTGAAGACGGCGCTGGACTGGTCGGCCTATCCCGGCGCCGGCGGCGGCTTCCAGGGCGCCGTCGAGATGTGCAACAACAACGGCGCCTGCCGCAAGCTCGAGGGCGGCGTGATGTGCCCGTCCTATCGCGCGACCCGCAACGAGAAAGATGTCACCCGCGGCCGCGCCAACACGCTGCGGCTGGCGATCTCGGGCCAATTGGGTCGGGACGCGCTGGCCTCCGACGAGATGATGGACACGCTGAAACTCTGCGTATCCTGCAAGGCGTGCCGCCATGAATGCCCGACCGGCGTCGACATGGCCAAAATGAAGATCGAGGTACTGGCCGCGCGCGCCGCGACGCACGGCCTGTCGCTGCGCGACCGGCTGGTCGGCTATCTGCCGCGCTATGTCGATCTCGCCTCGCGCTTTGCGCCGATTGCAAACTGGCGCAACCGCAGTCCGCTGTTGCGTGCGCTGTTCGAGAAGCTTGCCGGGATCAGCGCCAAGCGCGCGCTGCCGGCGTTTCGCCGCGACACCTTCCGGCCTGACGCCGAGGTGCTCGGTCTGCCTGACGGCCGCGAAGTGGTGCTGTTCGCTGACACGTTCAACCGCGGTTACGAGCGGGAAAATCTCGACGCGGCGATCGAGGTGCTGGTCGCGGGCGGCTATCGCGTCCATCTGCCAAGGCCGTCGGACGGCGGCCGGCCGCCGTGCTGCGGGCGGACATTCCTGTCGGCCGGACTGGTCGAGCAGGCCCGGGCCGAGCTCGACCGGCTGGTTGCGACCTACGCGCCGTTCGCGGCCCGCGGCGTGCCGATCATCGGTCTCGAGCCGAGCTGCCTGCTGACCCTGCGTGACGAGCTGCTGTCGCTGCGTTCGGATGACACCGCAAAGACCGTCAGCGCGCACGCTTTGCTGTTCGAGGAGTTTCTGGTGCGCGAGGCCGAGGCCGGGCGGCTCGCTTTGCCGCTCGGCACGGTCGCCGGCAAGGCCGTCGTGCACGGTCACTGCCACCAGAAATCCTTCGGTGCGTTCAAGCCGGTGGAGAAGGTGCTGCGCCTGGTGCCGGGCCTCGAGGTCAAGACCATCGAGTCGAGCTGCTGCGGCATGGCCGGCGCGTTCGGCTATAGCGCGGAGACCTATCAGGCCTCGATTGAGATGGCCGAGCTGTCGCTGCTGCCGGCGATCAGGAGCGCCGATCAGCACACGCTGATCGTGGCCGACGGCACCTCATGCCGGCACCAGATCAAGGACGGCAGCGGGCGGACGCCGCTGCATGTCGCCAGCGTATTGGCGATGAGCCTGAAGTGTGCGAAATCCGGTTCAGCTCAATCGATAAAGGAAGAGGCCCATGGCTGATCTCACTCTCGACACTGCCCGCAAGATTCTGGATTCCGCGCTGACCAAGGGGGTCGAGAAGAAATTCAAGCCGCTGGTCGTCACCATCCTCGACGCCCGCGGCGCGGTGAAGGTGACAGCCGCGCAGGACGGCACCAGCCTGATGCGGGCCGAGATCGCCCATGGCAAGGCCATGGCGCGCTGGCATTGGGAATGGGATCGCGCGCGCTGTTTCAGCGCGCGCAGGAGCAGGCCTATTTCGTCGACGCGGTGAACACGCTGGCGCAAGGCCGCATGGTGCCGGTCCCCGGCGGCGTGTTGATCATGGACGGCTCGACCCTGCTCGGCGCCGTCGGCGTCAGCGGCGACACGTCAGACAATGACGAGATCTGCGCCGTGGCCGGCATCGAGGCCGCCGGCCTGAAGGCCAACGCGGGCTAGTTATCGCGCACCGCGCGCTTTGTCAGCGGCGCGGTGCGCGGCTCTAGCGCCCGGTCCATGTCGGCTTGCGCTTCTCGCCGAAGGCCTTGAGGCCTTCCTTGGCGTCCTCGGTCATCGCGAGCAGCGCAATCTGGCTTTCGGTGTAGGCGATGCTTTCGTCGAACGACATCGAAGCGATCGCGCGCATGGCGTATTTGCCGCGACGGATCGCGGTCGGCGACTTGTCGACGATGCGGCCGATCAGCCAATCGACCTTGGCGTCGAGCTCGGCCGCGGGCACGACATAGTTGAGAAGGCCGGCAGCCTGCGCAGTCCTCGCGTCGAACGGCTCGCCGGTCAGCGCCCATTCGTTGACAAGGCGCGGCGGGGCGATCGACTGCAGCAGGCTCAGCACCTGCATCGGAAACACCCCGACCTTCACCTCGGGCAGGCCGAAGATCACCTGATCGGCGGCGACCGCCATGTCGGTCATGCACAACAGCCCCATGCCGCCGGCCATGCAGACACCGCCGACCCGCGCGATCGCAGGCTTGGTCGCGTTCTGCGACAGCCGCAACAGGTCGGCATAGTCGACATTGGGGCGCGAAAAATCCATCGAGAACGCCGCGCCGCTGTTCTGCAAATCGGCGCCGGCGCAGAACGCCTTGTCGCCTGCGCCCGTCAGCACGATGACGCGCACGTCCTTGTCGTCATGCGCATCGCGGTAGCCCTTGGCGATGCCGGCGATCACCCCGGCATTGAGCGCGTTTCGCTTGTCCGGGCGATTGATGGTGATCCAGAACGCCTGCCCGCGCTTCTCGAGAAGAACGCTGTTGTCGGTCATGTTTCCTGCCTGCTTTCCTGCCCGTGTGCTGTCGTCAGCCCACATTTGCGGCAGGATCGGCGCCGACTGCAAGCAGGATTTAGCCGGCGGCCGACGCCTTCCTGATCCAGACCTTGTTGTCGTGGAACGCGGCGCCACCAAGCGGTGCGACGGCCTCGGCCCCGGTCAGCATGTTGATGCCGCGGCCACCGATGTGGGACTTGTTCGGGTGGATCGATTCGGCAATCAGCACGCCGCGGCGAACGCCATCGAACAGCTTCGCGGTCAGCGTGGTCTCGCCGCGCATGTTGCCGAGCGTGACGGCTTCCCCGTCGGCGATCGACAGCGCAGCCGCATCGTCGGGGTGAATCATCACGGTCGGCGCGCCCTCTCGGGCCTGCGACGACGGCGTTTCGTTGAAGCTGGTGTTGAGGAAGCTGCGCGACGGTGATGTCGCGAGACGGAACGGGTGCTGCGCGTCCGCCTCCTCGATGATCCTCCAATGGTCGGGCAGCGAGGGCATCTTGTCCCACGCCCCCATCAGCCCGCCGGTCCCGACCGGGACCTTGCCCCAATCGACCTTGAAGTGGAACTTCTTGTCGGCATGGGCAAATCCATCGAGATAATGCGAGGTGCGGAAATCCGGCTGCAGATCGCGCCACAAATCGGCTTCCAGCGCCTCGATATCGCCGTGCCCGCTCTTCTTCAAAGTTGCGTCTATCAGCTGGCGCGGCGTCATGTCGAAGCCGGGATGCACGGCATTGAGCCGGCGGCCGAGCCCCTGCATCACCTCGTGATTGGAGCGGCACTCGCCGGGCGGGTCGATCAGCTTGGGACCGACCGAAATGTGCTGATGGCCGCCACCGTAATAGAGATCATCGTGCTCCATGAACATCGTCGCCGGCAGCACGATATCGGCCATCTGGGCGGTCTCGGTCATGAACTGCTCGTGCACCGCGACGAACAGATCCTCGCGGGCAAAGCCCTGGCGCACCAGCGCCTGCTCGGGCGCGACCGTCATCGGATTGGTGTTCTGGATCAGCATCGCCTTGACCGGCCCGCCGCCGCGCAGCGCCTCGGCATCGCCGGTGAGGATACGGCCGATCTTCGATTGATCGAGCACGCGCGTAGAGGGATCGATCGCGTCGTGGCCTTCGATGATCGACTCGTCGAAGCGCCAAATGCCGGCATTGTTGAAGAAGGCGCCGCCGCCCTCATATTGCCAGGCGCCGGTGACCGCGGGAATGCACGTCGCGGCGTGCATCTGCGCAGCGCCATTGCGGCTGCGGGTGAAACCGTAGCCAAGACGGAAGAAGGAGCGCTTGGTGGTCCCGACCAGCCGCGCGAATGCCTCGATCTCCTCGACCGGCACGCCCGAGATCGCCGACGCCCATTCCGGCGTGCGGGTCTTGAGATGCGCTTCCAGCTCGTCGGGGCAATCGGTATAGCGCGCAAGATAATCGCGATCGGCAAATCCCTCGCGGAACAGCACGTGCATCACGGCGCAGGCGAAGGCGCCATCGGTTCCCGGCCGCAGCAGAATCTTGATGTCGGCCTGCTTCATGGTCTCGTTGTTGTAAACGTCGACCGCCGCAATCTTCGCGCCACGCTCCTTCCGCGCCCGCGATGCATGCGTCATCACGTTGACCTGGGTGTTGACCGGATTGGTGCCCCAGATCACGACGAGGTCGGAGACGCCCATCTCGCGGGGATCGACGCCGGCGATCTTGCCGGTCCCGGCCGCAAAGCCGATGCGCGCGATGGTTGCGCAGATCGTGCCGTAGAAGCGCGAATACTTCTTCACATGCGACAGACGGTTGAGGCCGTCGCGCATCACGAGCCCCATGGTGCCCGCGTAATAGTAAGGCCAGACCGACTGGGCGCCGAACTCCCGCTCGGCAGCATCGAAACGTGCGGCGATCTCGTCCAGCGCCTCATCCCAGGAGATCCGCGCGAATTGGCCGGAGCCTTTCGGACCGGTCCGGCGCAGCGGATACATCAACCGTTCGGCATGATGAATCCGCTCGGCATAACGCGCGACCTTGGCGCAGACCACGCCGGCCGTATAGGTCTGCTGCTTGGAGCCGCGTACCCTGCCGATCGAACGTCCGTCGATCACCTCGACGTCGAGCGCACATGCCGAGGGGCAGTCGTGCGGACAGGTGGAATGACGGATGTCGACCTTGGCATGCTGGTTCATGGCCAAATTGGTAACATCAAATGCCCCCTCCGCCGAGGGGCATTATTGACCCAGTCTCGGCGAAAACCGCGCATATGCCATGCGGCTGGCGCCCAAATGCTCGGCGATCGAGCCCACGGCGTCAGTCAAACGCGAAAGATGCGGGTGTAGCGCGATTTGATCGATTCCCCTTCCCGCTCCACCGCCGCAGGATCGTCCTTCATCGTCTTGATGTCCTTCAGCGGCTTGCGGCCCGCCTTCTCCTGGGCCTGCGCGTGGACCGAGCGCAGGCCGCCGATCTCGATGTTGAGCTGCTGCCCCTCGCGCCCGAGCGCGAACGATTGAAACAGCCTTGCGGCGTTCGGATGCGGGCAATCCTTGAAGATCCCGTTCGGGCCGACAATCAGCGGCGACCCTTCGGTGGCGTAGACCGGCTCGACCGGGCGGCTGGCCTCCTTCATCTGGAAGATGTTGTACTCGTTGCCGTCAGCCATCACGGCGCGCTCGCCGAGATCGAGCTTCTTCGGCGGATCGGTCGAGGACTGCACCTGCATGATGTTCTGCTTTGCGAGCTGCTCGAAAAAGCTCCAGCCGAGGTCGCGCTGCATCTGATAGGTCGCGGTCATGATGGTGCCGCTATAGCCGGGATGCGCCTTGACGATCTTGCCCTTCCATTTCGGATCGAGCAGATCGGCAAAGCTCTTCGGCGCCTCCTCGGCCTTCACCAGATTGGTGTTGTAGGCAATGATCGAAAGCCAGACCCGGAAGCTTGCGAACTGGCCGTCGGGATCGCGATGCTCGTCGGGATAGTATCTTGCGACCTCCTCCGGAACATAGGGCGCCAGAATGCCGTCGCGCTTCCATACGATGAAATGTGCGGCGTCGGAGGAGTTGACGACGTCGACCGCATGAATGTTGCTGGAATATTCCTGGCCGACCCGCTGGAACACGCGCTCCGCGCCGGTGCGTTCGACACGCACGGTGATCCCCGGATATTTCGCTTCAAACGCCCTTGCCAGCTTTTCCGCGACCGGCAGATCGGTCGAGGTGTAGTAGACGACCTGGCCCTCCTTCCTCGCCGCCTCGATCAGCGTCGGCGTGACCGGTTCGGCAGGTGGCGCGGCGGCCACCACGCGCGTCGAAAGAGCGGCCCCTGCCAGCACTGCGCCCGAGCCCTTCAGCATAGCGCGGCGCGATAGCCCAGGATGTTTCCTCATATGATTCCCCGCACGCGATGGCGAAGTTGATACACCGTCCACCCGCTGATATTCCGATGCGCAAGGACGGAGTCTGTCGTCGACAGATGCTTCAGGTTGCAGCTAGACTTCTAACCAAGAAACAAGACTAAAGTTGGGGGAGAGGATCAATGGCGGGCTTACGGTACGCCTTGGTGCTTGTCGCGGCGCTGCTGACCGGGTCGATGCCGGGCTCACGTGCTAACGCCGAAGACTACCCTGCACGGCCGGTCAGGATCATCGTTCCCTTCGGTCCCGGCGGCCCGGCCGACGTCGTCGCGCGACAGATCGGCAGCATCTTGCAGGAAAACCTCGGCCAGCCGTTCGTGGTGGAGAACCGCACCGGCGCCGGCGGCGTGATCGGCACGCTCGAGGTCGCCAAGGCGACGGCCGACGGCTACACCCTGCTGATGATGTCGAACACCCAGACCGCGAATGAATCGCTGGTGCCGCAGCGCAAATATGAGCTGATGCGCGACCTCGTGCCGATCGCGTCCCTGAACACTTCCGACCTCGTGATCGTGGTCCACCCTTCTGTGCAAGCGAAGACGCTGCAGGAGTTCATTGCACTCGCGAAAGCCCAGCCCGGAAAGCTGAACTACGCCTCGTCGGGTCAGGGCACGCCCTATCACATGGCGGGCGAGTTGTTCAAAGCCATGGCCGGGATCGACGTCGTGCACGTGCCCTATCGCAACAGTGGCGAAGCCCGTAGCGGCGTCATCGGCGGCCAGGTCCAGATGATGATCGACGCCGTGCCGGCGATGGCGCCAAATGTTGCCGAAAACCAGGTGCGTGCGCTCGCGACAAGCGGCAAGATTCGCTCAGCGGTGCTGCCCAACGTTCCGACGGTGATCGAGGCCGGTGTCGCCGGCTATGAGGCGACGATCTGGCTTGGCCTGATGGCGCCGGCGGGTACGCCGAAGCCGATCATCGACAAACTCAACACGGCCGTGAATGCCGCGACCAGGCGGCCGGAGGTCGAGAAGCTCTGGGCCGCGCAGGGCGCGGTACCGATGACGATGACGCCGGAGCGGTTCGACAAATTCCTGCGCGACGATATCGTGAAGTGGGCAGACGTCGTCAAAAGACTGGACAAGACCCAATAGGCACGTACCGGAAAAGACCGCGGCGAAGGAACAGTGCGAATGAAGACGTTGAACATCCTGAGCGGTGGCGCCGCGCAGGGCCTGGTGCACAGCATCGCGCCGGCGTTTGAAGCCGAAACCGGTCTCAGTATTGCCGGCGATTTTGGCGCGGTCGGCGCCATGGCCGACAAATTGCGCACCGGCGTTCCGGCCGACATCGTCATCCTCACCGCCGCGCTGATCACGAAGCTTGCCGACGACGGGCTGGTCTTGCGCAGTTCGATTGCCGACATCGGCCGCGTTGAGACGGCACTTGCGGTCCGGGCGGGCGATCCGCCGGTGAGCGCAAAGGATACGACGAGCCTGCGCGCGGTGCTGCTCGCTGCGGACGCGATCTTCGTGCCGGATATCAAGGCCTCGACGGCCGGAATTCACGTCGCCAAGGTCCTCGCAGAGCTCGGCATTGCAGACGATGTTGCCGGCCGGCTGAAGATCTTTCCAAACGGCGCGACCGCGATGCGGCATCTGGCTGCCACCAATGACCGGCGGCCGCTCGGCTGCACGCAATCGACCGAGATCATCAGCACCCAGGGCGTCGTGCTATCGGGCATCTTGCCGCCGGGATGCGACCTTGCGACCATGTATACGGCCGCCGTTCCGACGCAGGCAGCCTCTGCACCGCAGGCGCTACGCCTGATCGCCTTGCTGACGTCGTCGGATGCATCGGAGCTGCGCAGCAAAGCGGGCTTCGTCTCCGACGTGACGTCGTAGATGGCTCGACCTTGCGCGAGATGACCTTACTTCGAATCGAGCGGCGCCTCCGCCTCACCTCGCCCCGCGTGCGGGGAGAGGTCGGAACGCATCGTCAGATGCGTTCCGGGTGAGGGGGAGTCTCCGCGAACGCAGCTATCGCCGTTTACGCGGAGGCGACCCCTCACCCCAACCCTCTCCCCGTAAGAACGGGGCGAGGGAGCGCACCGCCCGTGCTATTCGACTTAGTCTGATCCCTTAGCGCGCCAACTGCGTGAGGCCCGTCGGTGGCCCGTCGACCGCGGTCCAGCCACCGTCGACGAACAGCGTGCTGCCGCTGACATAGCTCGCCGCATCCGATGCGAGGTAAGCGACGGCGGTCGCGACCTCATCGGCACTGCTCCAGCGATTGAACACGGTGTGGCCGGCGTAGAGATTGTAGATGTCGGGCCGCTGCTTGAACGGGCCGGTCAGCGCGGTCTCCGCGATGCTCGGCGCGATCGCGTTGACCCGGACGCCAGATCGGCCGACCTCGGACGCGAAGCCCTTGACCAGCAGCCCGATCGCAGCCTTGGTCGATCCATAGACCGCAAGCCCCGGCTCGATGGTCACCGCGCGCACCGACGAGCAGGCAATCAGGCTGCCGCCTTGCTGCTTGACCATGATGCGGCCGAACGCCTGGAAGAACCAGACCGTGCCCTTGATGTTGAGGTTGATGACCCGGTCGAGGTCCTCCCCGGTGTAGTCGAGGATGGTCTTGCGGATGTTCAGCCCCGGCGTCGTCACCGCGATATCGATGCGCTGAAATTCCGCGAGCGCCTTCGCCGCCAGCACCTCGACATCAGCCCGATCAGCCGCGTCGCAGCTGGCAGCCGTTGCTGATCCACCCTGTTGCCGGATCGCCGCGGCGGTTGCTTCCGCACCTTCCACCGTGCGATCGGCACACAGCACGCGCGCGCCGAGCGACGCCAGCGCTTCGGCCGAGGATTTGCCGATCCCTGAGGCGGCCCCCAACACCACGGCCGTCTTGCCGGTGAGATCAAATAGTTTGCGATAGTCGGTCACGCGAACCCTCCCTTCGGCAACGCAGGCCGGAATGTAACACTTTCCCGATTTGCGTCAGGTTCTGCACTGAGGGCAAGCCGCATCTTGCGCAAGCGCGACAAACGCGTCAGCATTGTGGGTAGAAGCGCGCCTGCGCCAGCTCCGTCAAGAAAGGGCACCCGTCGTGAGGATCGTCGACCTGAGCCGAGAGCTCTATCACCGCACGCCGAGCTATCCCGGTCATCCGCCAATCATCCACGGGATGTGGAAGAACCACGCGGAAGCCCTTGCGGATTCGCGAAATGTCTATGGGTTGGCATCGATGTTCATTTCGATGCCGGACCATGGCGGAACCCATATCGATGCGCCCCGGCATTTCGGCCCGAGCGGCATCCCGATCAACGAATATCCGCTCGAAAAGTGCATCGTGCCGGGCATCTGTCTCGACCTGCGCCATATTGCGCCGCGTGCCGAGATCACCCCATCCGACCTCGCCGCCGCCGTGAAGGCGGCCGGGCGGCCGATCCCGAACGGCGGCACCGTCCTGCTCTGCACCGGGCACCATGCGCGAACCTTTCCGCGCAAGGAATATGCGACCGACAATTCAGGCGTGAATGTCGCCGCCACCGAGTGGCTTGCGAAGCAAGGCATCGTGCATTTCGGCATCGATTCGATGCGCCCGGGTCCCGATAGCGACGAGAACCTGCTGGTTCACAAGGCCTGCCTCGACCTCGACATCACCCACATCGAAAGCCTGTGCAATCTCGAGGCCCTGCTTGGCCAGGGGCAGTTCACCTTCATCGGCCTGCCGATGAAATGGCGCGACGGGACGGCGTCGCCGATCCGCGCGGTGGCGGTGTTCGGCCTGCAGCAGTCGTGATGCGGGTGAGGCATATCCGATGACGGGCAGCAGGCCAGCCTCGCCCTCGCGTCGTGCCATCTTGAAGGCCGGTGGCGTGCTCGCGGTCGCGGGTCTCGCCGGGGAAGCCAGGGCGGCCGGCTATCCGGAACGCCCGATCAAGGTCATCGTGCCGTTCGCGCCGGGCGGCCCCACCGACATCATGGCCCGCATCCTCGGTACTCACCTCGGCGAAGCACTCGGCGGCACCATCGTAGTCGAGAACCGGCCGGGCGGCGGAGGCAATATCGGGATCGGCATAGCGGCACATGCCGACGCAGACGGCTACACCCTGCTGATCACGTCGAGTGCCTATGTCGTCAATCCCGGCCTCTACGCCAAAATCCCGTACGATCCGGCGAAAGACTTTGCACCGATTGCCGAGCTTGGTACCTCGCCCAACGTGATCCTGGTCAATCCGAAGCTCGGGATCAATTCGGTCGCCGACCTGGTCGCGCGTGCCAGGGCCAACCCGGACGAACTGAACTATGCGAGCCCAGGCCTCGGGACGACGCCGCATCTCGCCGGAGAGCTGTTCAAGATCATAGGCAATATCCAGATCACTCATGTGCCGTTCTCGGGTGCCGGTCCCGCCATCCAGGCGATCCTGAGCGGAACGACCCAGGTCGCGTTTGCGGCACTGCCACCAGCCCACCCGCACATCGAGTCGGGCGCGTTAAGGGCGCTGGCTGTCACCGGAACCCATCGATGGTTCGATTTGCCTGACGTGCCGACCATGATCGAGCTCGGCTACAAGGATTTCGTCTCCGACACCTTCCAGGGGTTTCTCGCGCCCGCAAACACGCCCTCCCCCATCGTCGCACTGCTGTCGACGAAATCGATCGCGATCCTGAAGACACCGAATATCTCCGAACAGCTGCGCAATGACGGTTTCGAAGTGCTGGCAAACGGCCCCGACGGCATGCGCAGGCGAATTGCGGACGAAGTGCCGAAATGGCGCGACATCATCGCAAAGGCCGGGATCAAGCCGGTCTGAGCAGATCAACATTGCGCGACACGCACAGCGTGTGGCCTTGCGACCGCCAAGGTGCATCCTTACGGTGGCCCTCCATAACAAAACAACACTTGGGAGGCGATCGTCATGGCTACAAGGCGGGATTTCCTGAAGGCGGGAGCAACGGCGGCGGCCGGCATCGTGTTCTGCGGCTGCGGGCTCGTGCACAACGCGAGCGCACAGCAATCGCGCCAGAAATTGCCGGTCTCCGTCAACGGCAAACGCGTCAAGACGATCGACATTCATTCGCATTGCCACTTCCGCGAGGCGGGAGCCCTGCTTGGCGCCGACGCCGGGAAACTGCAAGTGCCGCCGGTCAACGGCGCCATTGAGGCCTTCGTCGAGATCGACAAGCGCCTGGCTGCGATGGACGCGCAAGCGGTCGATATGGAGGTGCTGTCGATCAACCCATACTGGTACGACCGCGATCGCGAGCTTGCCGGGCAGATCGTGAAAATCCAGAATGAAAAGCTCGCCGAACTCTGCGCTTCAAAGCCCGAGCGGTTTGCGGCCTTCGCCTCGCTGACGCTGCAGGCGCCTGATCTCGCCGTGCAGGAGCTGGAGACGGCGGTCAGGAAGCAGGGCCTGAAGGGTGCGGCGATCGGCGGCGTCGTCAACGGCGTCGAATTCTCCGATTCCAGGTTTCATCCGGTGTGGGCCAAGGCCGAGGAACTCGGCGTCCCCCTGTTCATCCATCCGCAGGGCGTGCCCGAGCTCAACAAGCGGCTCTCCGGCAATGGCTGGCTCGGCAACACGATCGGCAATCCGCTCGAGACCACGAATCGCGCTCTCTCACCTGATCTTCGAGGGTACGCTCGATCGCTTCCCGGGATTGAAGGTCATCGC
This sequence comes from Bradyrhizobium septentrionale, assembly GCF_011516645.4. NCBI lineage: Bacteria > Pseudomonadati > Pseudomonadota > Alphaproteobacteria > Hyphomicrobiales > Nitrobacteraceae > Bradyrhizobium > Bradyrhizobium septentrionale. Next base: position 9,538,204 of record NZ_CP088285.1, read on the forward strand.
CGCGCACGGCGGCGGCTACCTCCCATCCTATGCCGACCGCTCGGACCATCCCTGCCTGGTCGGACCCAAGGGATGCAGCCCGGACGTCAAGCTCCAGAAAGCGCCGACGGAATATCTCAAGCAGATCTATTTCGACTCCTTGATCTTCACGCCTGAGGCCATCCGGCACCTCGCCGCCCAGGTGGGCGCCGGTCAGATCGTGCTGGGAAGCGACTATCCCTATCCCTGGCAACTGGCACCGGTCGACCACATCTTCGCGTGCGCGTCGCTGAGCGACGACGACAAGGCCAATATTCTCGGCCAGACCGCAGCAAAGCTGCTCGGTGTTGCCGCGTGAGGATGGCTGCGGAGCGTTGGACGATCTGAATTGCCGACGTCGCGCCTTGGCACGCGAACCTTGGCGCGCGCCTTAGCACGCGAGCTTGGCACGCGACGACGGCGTCAACGATCAGTAGGCTTTCACTGTCCGTATTTCGTTGCCCGACCGGGCCGCTGGCGCCGGCTGCGCGATGCTGGGCACCGGATCGGCGTCGATGGCATTAGTTCCAGCGAACTCGGCTTGCGCCGCGTCCGATATCCATTTGACCGCCGCCGGGCGACTGACCAGCATCCCGATCAAGGCAACGATGACGAGCACCGGTAGAGCGATCAGCTTGATGCTGAAGCTCCGGTAGTTGCTCTGCGGGTCCTGCCGTCGCTTGTCGAAAGAGCCCTGCATGGATTCCTCCATAGTGTGCTCCCCGAAGCGTCACTTACCGCAACGCATGCAAGGCCGATGTGATTGATTTCACAGGGCCTACCAAATTCACCGTTTCGTGACATGCCTGACTGGTCGGCCGCCGCAGCGACTACTCGCCGTCATCAGCTCCGGCCTCGACCAACGCTTGAAGCGTCTCGGGCTTCAGCACGACGATCGCGCCATGCTCAAGCCTGACCCAACCGCGTATCGCCCACGCGCGGAGCTGCTTGTTGATGCTCTCGCGCGTCATGCCGACCATCTCGCTGATCTCCTGCTGGGTGATTGAGATGGTGCGCCCCTGCGGCTCGCGCTTGTGCTTGTCACTGAGGCGCAGCAGCGCGCTGGCCAAGCGACCGGGCAAGTCCTGCAGGATCACCTGCTCGACCTGGTCACTGGTCCGGCGCAATCGTTCGCAAAGCAGTTCGATGAACTTCATCGCGAGCGTCGGCTGGCTGCGCACGAAGGGAATGAACTCGCGCCGGTCGATGACGAACAGCTCACAATTGCTGTTGGCGGTGGCATCGGCCGTCCGCGACAAGCCGTCGAGCAGCGCGATCTCCCCGAATATCTCTCCTGCCTCGATCAGGTTCAGGATAGCGTTACGACCATCCGGCGATGAGATACTGATCTTCACCGTGCCCGAAATCACCGCAATCAAACTCGTGCCGGGATCGCCCTTGGAAAAGATCGTCGTCCCACGCTTCAGCGTGGTGTGCTTGGCGTAACGGCAGAGCTGATCGAACGCCTCGGGCTCCAGATCGGAGAAATAGGGATGCTTGCGCAGCACCGAAAGCTTGTTGTTCGGAAACGACGGCGCACCGGCAATTCGTTCTATGGGCGACGCACCGGTCATTGTCATCCAGACTGATTGTGTTGCGTTTAATCGGCCGCCAGAGCGGACGCCGACAAAGCCATCGATCAATGAAAGCGGAGGGGATTATAACCCCGCCGGGGACCTACAGCAACAAAGGTCCGTGCAAGGGATTCAAAGTACAATTTGGAATAAATAAACACCTAGTTGCAACGCTCAATTGTACCCGACAGCGGCACCCGATCCGGAAACCCGGTCCGGCAACGCAAATCCCGCGTGGCGAAACGCCTCTGTGCCGGCCGGCGCCCGGCCCGGCTCACAGCAGCTTGCCGTCAGGCCCAAAGAACGGATGCGGCCCGTCGAACTGACCGATTGGGACCTGATGCGTGACCAACTGCCCAAAACCCTGCCCGGGAAACCACGCGTGCAGATGAAACGCAGGCGGTTCCACCTTGAACGACGGTTCTCGGAGCTGTCCGAGATCCAGGTCGACCGCATGGTTCGGCGCAGGACATATTGTCACGGGAATGCCGGCAAGGGTGGTCAGCATGGCCCGGTGATCGTGCCCGCACGCGATCAACTGCGCACGCGGGTGGCGCCTGACGATTGCGGCCAGTTCCTCGGCATTGAAGAGGTCCTGGCGGTCGATGTGCCAGATCCCGCCCTTGAACGGCGGGTGATGCAGGAAAAGCAGCGCCGGCCGGTCGGCCGCCGTCGCCAGCGTCGCATCCAGCCATTGCAGCGTCGACGCTTCGAGCAGGCCATGCGGCTTCCCGGCAACGCTTGAATCAAGCAGCAGGAGATCGAGGCCGTTCACCTCGATCTTCTGGTCGAGTGGTCCCGTTGCGTGAGCATAAGGCGCTGCGGGAAATGCTGCGCGCATCCACTCCCGCGAGTCGTGATTCCCAGGAATGCCGGCAAGCGGCAGGCGGAGCGGCGCGAGCAATCGCTTGAGATAGTCGTATTCTTCGACGGAAGGCGTATCCACAAGGTCGCCCGAGATGACGACGAAATCCGGCGCCGGCTCGAATGCGCCGAGCGCCGCCACGCAGCGTTCAAGCGCCCTGGCGGTATCGACGCGGCCATAGGCCAGCGCGCCGGGCGGCTTGATGTGGAGGTCGGAGATCTGGGCGATGAGGACCGGTTTCGACGGCATCGATGGAGCTCAGGGTTCGGAGGGCAGGACACGAAGGGCATCGGGCGCGATCGAAAGTCCGATCCGGTCGCCGGCTTTGGCTTGAATCGTGTTCGGCGCATCGACATTGAGCGGCTTGCCCGATGCACCACTCACGACGATCCGCTGCCGGTCGCCGATGAAGCTGACGGAATCGACGATGCCCGAGAGCACCCCCGCGCCCGCGCCGGTCTCCGTCACGCGGATGGTCTCGGGGCGGATCATCACAGTTGCATTCGCAATCGTCGCGCCACCGTCGATCGGCAATCGCCCGCCGGGCAGCAGCAATACACCGTTCTGGATCGGAGCTTCCACAATGTTCGCCGCGCCGATGAACTCCGCCACAAACCGATCCTTCGGCGCGAAGTAGACCTCGCGCGGCGTGCCGATCTGGGCAATCGCACCCTTCCGCATCACCACGATGCGGTCACCCAGTTCCATGGCTTCGGCCTGGTCATGCGTGACATAGATCGTCGTGATTCCGAGCGCGCGCAGCAGCCGGTTGAGTTCGCTACGCAGGCGGTCCCGCAAGGCGGCATCAAGCGCGGTCAGGGGCTCGTCGAGCAGCAAGATGCCGGGCCGGATCGCAACCGCGCGCGCCAATGCGACGCGCTGACGCTGGCCGCCCGAAAGCTGGTCGATGCGGCGGTTCTCCAATCCCGTGATGTTCGTCAGCGTCACCAGCTCGGCGACGCGCGCGGTCCGCTCGCTCCTGGCGACACCGCGGACCTTCAGGCCGTAGGCGATATTGTCCGCCACCGTCATGTTGGGGAACAAGGCGTAGGACTGAAACACCATTCCGACATTGCGCCGCTCGATCGGGACCGAGGTCATATCCTTGCCGTCGAACAGGACCTTGCCGCCGGCATCGGGCAGCTCGAGGCCCGCAATGATCCGCAGCATCGTGGTCTTGCCGCAGCCGGATGGCCCGAGCAGCACCAGCGTCTCGCCGCGCGCAATGTCGAGCGTCGCGGGATCGAGGGCTCGGGTACCGTCGGCAAACGTCTTGCCGCACGCCTCAATCCGCACCGCTGCGCCGTGTCCGGCCGTATTCATCGCTTGTGATCCCTGTCGGCCAGCAGCTGCATCGCAACCAGGAGCGGAATGATCATCACGAAGAAGATCAGGGTGTAGGCCGACGCCACTTCGAGCCGCATCGAGGCGTAGCTGTCGGCGAGCCCGATCGGCAACGTCTTCGTCAACGGCGTAATGCAGCATCCAGGTCAGGTTGAATTCGCCGAGCGACAGCGTGACCACCATCAATGCGCCGGCCAGAATTCCCGGCAACGCATTCGGCACGATGACATCGCAAAATCGCCGCCATGGCGATGCGCCGAGCGAGGCGGCACCTTCATCGAGCGTCTTGATGTCCACGGTGGCAAACACCGCCATGACCGACCGCACCATGAACGGCATGGTGAAGATCACGTGGCCGACCAGGATGAACAGCCAGGAACGGCGAAAGCCGCCAAAGCTCCCATAGGAGAGCAGCAGTGCAAGCGCGATCGCAAGTCCGGGGATCGCCAGCGGCAACGTGATGGTCTCCTCGACGATGCGCGCGAGCCGGCCGCCGCGCGCATGCAGCGCATAGGCGGCGGGGACGCCGGCGACCAGCGTGACCGCAAGGGTCGCGAAGGCGATCACAAAGGAGAGCAGGATGGTGCCGGCATAGAGCTCCCAGACCTGCGCCACCCATTGCAGGGTCACGCCGGATTGGATGCCTCGGAAGTAATTGACGGTAACGCCCGCAGAGATGGAAAGCCCCGCGGGCACCACCAGGAATGCCGCAACGAGCAGCGTGAAGATGAACTGGCCGGCGAAGATCAGGCGGTCGCGCATGCGTTCACCCGGCCGCCGCGACCGCGCTGCCGCTGAACGTGCGGGCGAGCGCAAGGATGAGCCAGGTGATCAGGCCAAGCCCCACCGACAACGCTGCCGAAGTCGCGAAATTGGCGGCCAGCGTGAACTCGGTGTAGATCAGCATCGGCAGCACGTCGATGTTCGTCGCCAGCGTGAAAGCGGTTCCGAACGCTCCCATCGCGGTGGCAAAGGCGATCGCACCGGAAGCGACGAAAGCCGGCGCCAGCGCGGGCAACACGACGTCACGCTGCACCGCCCATGGGCTGGCGCCGAGCGACCGTGCGGCCTCCTCCAGACCGACATCGAGCTTCTGTACGGCCGCCATGATGGTGAGGATCACGCGCGGGATCGAGAAATAGAGATAACCCAGGAAAAGCCCGTAGATCGAATAGGCGAAAACAATCTTCTCGCCGAAGATCCTGTTCGAGAGATCGCCGATCAGCCCCTGTCGTCCGGCCAACAGAATGATCATGAAGCCGACGACCACGCCGGGAAACGCCAGCGGAAAGGTCAGCATTGCGATCAGCACGGCCCGCCCGGGAAAGCGGTGCCGCTGCAGAAACATTCCGGCGATCGTCGCCACGATCAGCGTCACGACCGTGGTTGCCGCCGCGAGAAGCACGGTGTTGATCAACGTCGCGCGATAGCGGCCTTCCGCAAGGATCGCGAGATATCCGGCGAGCCCGTGCGGCCCTTCGGCACCTGCGATCACCAGCCGTGCCATCGGCAACAGGAAGAATGCCGTCGTCACGACCGCAAGCGGCAGCAGACAGAGCCAAACAAAGGACTTTTGCGACATCGGAAGATTGGTGCCCTGGCGAAGGGCACCATATTGCCTCAGCGGACCTCGGCGAGATAGCGGTCGACGAAAGCTTTTTGCACGTTTTCCATCTCGCCCCAGTCGACGCTTTTGGCGCGCGCGTAGTCGCTGTCGGGGAGGAATTTGCCCTTCACGGCAGCCGGCAGCTCGATCGGGCGAGCCGGACGCAGATAGGCATTGGTCCAGATCGCCTGGCCCTTGTCGGACAGCAGATAGTCCATGACCTTCTTGGCCTTCTCCTTGTCGGGCGCGTTCTTCACGAGACCGACGACATAGGGGAACACCACCGAGCCCTCGCAGGGAATCACAAACTCGAAGTTGCCCTTTTCCGAATATTTCGCGCGGTAGGCGTTGAAGTCATAGTCGAACAGAATCGGCATCTCACCGGAGACGACGCGGGCATAGGACGTCTGCTTCGGCACGATCGGATCGTTCTTGCGCAGCTCCTTGAAGAAGCCGATCGCCGGATCGAAATTAGTGGGCGAGCCGCCCAGCGCCAGATTGACGGCGACTGCACCGACATAGCCAACGGCCGCCGACGACGGATCGAGGTAGCCGACCATCCCCTTGTAGTCGGGCTTCAACAAGTCCTTCCAGCAGGCCGGCACCGGCTTGCCGCCGAGCGCATCCTTGTTCACGAACAGGCCGAGCGTGCCGGAGTGGATCGTGGTCCAATAGCCGTCCGGATCCTTGAGGCCGGCGGGGACCTGATCCCAATGCGCCGGCTTGTAGGGTTCGAGCGCGTCCTGAGCCTTGGCCTTCATGCCGAAGGTGACGCCGAAATAGCCGATATCGCCAACGGGATTGGCCTTCTCGGCCAGGATCTGAGCCAGCGCCTGGCCGGAATTCTTGTTGTCGTGCGGGATGTCGTAGTTGAGATCGGCCTTGATCGCCTTCAGCATCGAGGCCCAATCCGCCCATTCCGGCGGGCAATTGTAGCAGATCACGTCGGCCGCCCTGGCCGATTGCCACGGCGCGATCAGCGTCAGCGCCAGCAACGCGAGGACAAGGCGGACGGTCTTCATGGGAGGCTCCGGTTTGGCGGGATGCGATGAGGATTTCAACATCAACCGGGCGATCAAGTATAGTCCGCGTATGAAGGTTTTGCGACGCGCCCGCTGCTGTGCAGCAAATGGCGGAGCCGAGATGCCAACCATCGGCTGCTCGCGGCCGCCGGCCGTTTTGCGCTAGGCTGCCAACCAAAAGAGGAGGCGACCATGTACCAGCCGCCCGGCGTCAAGACATCGCCCGACCTTCCCGTCCCCGACCGCATGAAAGCCTGGGTCCTTGGCGACCCCGATCAGCTCCTGCTGGGCGAGAAGCCGACGCCTGTCCCATCGCGTGCCGAGGTGCTGGTCCGCATCGATGCGATTGCGATCTGCGCCACGGATCTCGAGATCATCCATGCCGGGTCGCCGGCGAACATTCAGGGCGGCCTGCCCTTCAACAAGAACTTTACGCCCGGCCATGAATACATGGGCACGGTCGCCGCGCTCGGCCCGGACGTTGACGAATTCAGGATCGGTGAGCGGGTCAGCGTGGAGATTCACGCCGGTTGCGGCCAATGCAAACGCTGCCGCCAGGGCATGTACACGTCCTGTCTCAACTATGGAAAACCCGAGAAGGGCCACCGCGCCAACGGCTTTACGACCGATGGCGGATTCGCCGAATACGCGGTGAATCACATCAACACGCTGGCGCGCGTACCTGATGCGATGAGCGACGCGGAAGCGACGCTTGTCGTGACTGCCGGTACGTCGATGTATGGCCTGACGGAATTGGGGGGATTGGTTGCCGGTGAGAGCGTCGTGGTGATCGGCCCCGGGCCGATCGGACTGCTCGCGGTGGCGGTGGCCAAAGCGCTTGGTGCAAGCCCGGTCATCCTGACCGGAACACGCAACAAGCGGCTCTCGATCGGCGGGGAATTGGGGGCCGATCGGGTCATCAACATCAACGATGAGGACGCCGTTGAGGTTGTGCGGCAACTAACAGGGGGGATCGACGCTGACTATGTCGTCGAATGTGCCGGCACCGAAGCGACACTCAACCAGGCGATTCACATGACCAACCGTGGTGGCAGGATTTGTCTGGCCGCCTTCCCGCACGAGGCTGCAACGCTGGACATTGCGCATCTCGTGCGAAACAACATCTACGCCTACGGCATCCGCGGCGAGGGCCGCAGCGCCACCCACCGCGCCATGGAACTGATGGCAGCGAAGCGGTTCGACGCGACCAGGATTCACACGCACACCTTTCCGCTGGCAGATCTGCCGACGGCGCTCAGATATGCGCGGGATCGCGTCGACGACGCGATCAAGGTCGTCGTGACCAATCGTAGAGCCGAAAAGATCGCGAGCGCCGCGGAGTAAGATGGCGACCGCGCCGGTTGCAACTGCGCCGGCTTGGGGGCCTGCTCACACCGAACAATATCGCTCCTTGATCTCATTGTCGGCCAGCAGTGCCTGCGCAGATGCCTGATGCACCACGGATCCTTGATCCAGCACATAGGCACGATCCGCGATACCCAGCGCGAGCTCGACGTTCTGCTCGACCAGCAGCACCGTCGTTCCCTGCGCCTTCATGCTGCGGAATAGCTCGAACATCTCGTCGACCAGGACTGGCATGATGCCTTCGGACGGCTCATCGAGCATGATCAGGTCAGGCTTTGCGATCATCGCCCGCGCGATCGCCAGCATCTGCTGCTCGCCGCCGGACATCGTGACCGCCTCCTGATCCATGCGCTCGGCCAGTCGTGGGAATATCACGGCGATCTCTTCGATCAGCTCGGCCTCCCGCTTCTTCTGCTTCGACGCGACCAGGCCGAGCCGCAAATTCTCCCGCACGGACAGCCCCTGCACGATCCGCCGCTCTTCGGGAACATAGGCAAGCCCCAGCGCGAACCGAACGTGCGCCGGCTGGCGCAGCAGCTCTTCACCCTTGAAGGTGACCGAGCCGCGCGTCCGCCCCATCAAGCCCATGATCGATTTCAGCGTCGTCGTCTTGCCGGCCCCATTGCGGCCGATCAGACAGACGATTTCGCCTCTGCTCACCTCGAGACTGATGTCCTGCAACGCGTGGCTTGCGCCGTACCAGGCATTGAGCTTGCTGATCTGCAGCATCACCTCAATGCTCCCGCTGGCCGAGATAGACACGCTTCACGGCCTCGTTCTGCCGGACCTCCTGCGGTGTTCCCTCGGCAAGGAGCTCGCCATGGTGCAGCACGAGGATGCGATCGCTGATCCCGAGCACGAGCTTCATCTTGTGCTCGACGAGGATGACCGTGCGCTCCTTTGCGAGCTTCACGATGAGATCCATCATGGTCCGGGTTTCTTCCGGGCTCATGCCGGCCGTCGGCTCGTCCAGCAGCAGCAAGCGAGGCTGACTGGCAAGCGCCATGCCGATTTCCAGCGCCCGCTGCTCGCCATGAGCCAGCGTTTTGGCGGCGCGTTCGCGGGACTCCCACAACCCGACCAGGGCAAGCAGCGCGTCCGCCCGCTCGACCAGTTCGGTCAGCCGCGCGCGTGGGCGCCAGATGTCGTATCTCGACACCAAGGCCTGCAGACCGACGCGGATGTTCTCACGCGTCGTGAGCTGCGGAAACACGCTGGTGATCTGGAACGACTTTGCGATACCCATGTGCGCAAAGCGGTGCTGCGGCAGACCGGTGACATCCTTGCCCTCGAACTCAACGCTGCCATTCGAAGGCGGAAAGGCGCCGCACAGCAGATTGAAATAGGTGCTCTTTCCGGCGCCGTTCGGACCGATGATGGAGGTGATCGCACCCCTGGCAAACTCGGCCGAGATGTTGTTGAGCGCGACAAACTTGCCGAACGTCTTGCCGACGCCCCTGGTGCGCAGAATGATTTCTCCCGCCTGGTCTGCCGCCGCGGTCATCGCCTGCCCCGCGCGATCAGCGTGCCCCAGATGCCGGCAGGGAAGAACAGCACGCATGCAATGAAGATGGCACCAACGATCAGTTGCCAGTGCACGGTCCAGACGGAGACGATGTTCTCCAGCACCAGGAAGACCGCGGCGCCGATCATCGGCCCGAAGAATGTCCCCATACCGCCCAGCAGAGCAATCATCACGACGAGGCCCGAGGTCTCGTAGTGCAAGATCTCGATCGGCACGATCGACAGATGCAGGGCCTGCAAGGCACCCGCGAGGCCGCAGAAGCCGCCCGACAAAACGAAGGTCAGCAACCGGGTCAGGGTCACGTCATAGCCCGACGCGCGGGCCCGCATCTCATTCTCGCGCACGGCCTCAATGACGGCCCCAAATGGCGACGCGAGAATGCGCGACATCACGAAGAATGCAGCGATCACGAAGGCCGCAATGACGTAGTACCGGACCATTGGGTTGATGAAATCAATCCGCAGGCCGAACAGATCGATGGTGCGGACGTTGATGCCGCGCAGGCCGTTTTCGCCGCCGGTCAGGTCAACCGCCTGATAGAAAAGGTAGTAGACGCATTGCGACAGCGCCATCGTCACCATGGCGAAGTAGATGCCGCGGGTCCTGATCGCGAGTACGCCAATCACCAGCGCCATCAACAGGCCGCCGGCGAGGCCCGCCGCAATGGCCGCATACCATGACCAGCCAAAGTGCACGATGGCGATGCCACAGACATAGGCACCAGTTCCAAGCAGCGCAGCATGACCGAATGAGAGCAGGCCCAGATAGCCAAACACAAGGTTGAAGCCGAGGGCGTACAGGCCATAGATCAGGATGTTCACGGCGAGCGCCGTGAACGGCATCACCAGCGGAAAAACCAGGATCACCACGGCCACGATGCTGGCGCGATGCTTCGTTGCAAACTCGTACCAGCTGGCCGTCGTGGTATCGGGCTGTTTGATGGATTCGGTGGCGTCGGTCATGCCTGGCTCAGCTCATCAATCCGGCGCGGCCGAAAAAGCCCTGGGGACGAACAATCAGCACGATCGCCATCAGGGCAAAGATCGAAACCTTGGCCATCTCTGGTGCAAACAGCGAGGTCATGCCGACCACCACACCGACCAGCAGGCCTGCCAATATGGCGCCGCCGATCGACCCCATTCCGCCGACGACGGTCACCACGAACGCTTCGGCGAGAATCGTGCCGCCCATCTCCGGGATGACGCCCTGCAGCGGGGCCGCCAACAGCCCGGCCAAGCCCGCAATCGCGGTACCTATCCCGAACACGATCAACCAGACCCTGGAAACATCGACCCCAAGGACGCGGACGATCTGTGGATCGCGCGCGCCGGCGCGGATAATGAGGCCGAAGCTGGTCTTCTCCAGAAACAACCAGAGCGCCAGCAGGACGACGGCCGTCGCTGCGATGACAAACAGGCGGTAGAGCGGGAAATAGCCGACACCGATGTTGACCGCCCCCTGCAGGATCTCGGGCGTGTCAAAGGGATAACCGGTCTTGCCAAAGAAAATGCGCACGCATTCGACCATCACGTAACTCAGCCCGAAGGTGAGCAGCAGCGGATAGTCGATGCCGCGACCGTAGAGCGGCCGGATCAGCACGCGCTCGACCCCAAGGCCGAACAGTCCGATCAGGAGGGGCACCGCCACCAGGCAGATCCAGAAATTGCCGCCGATCGAGATCAGGTAAAGGCCGACATAGGCGCCGACCATGTAGAAGGCGCCATGGGCGAAGTTGACGACGGTCAACATCCCGAAGATCAGCGAGAGGCCGATCGCAAACAGCACGTAGATCGCGCCGAGCGCCAGCCCGGCGAACAGTTGCAGCGCAATCAGGTCAAAGCTCAGGCCGGCCATCTCATCACCCCAATGTGGCGCGCACCGTTCCACGCCGCGCGCCATCGCACGAGCTCAGCTCTTGTGACCGAGCGCTTCGCAGGTACGCAGGTTCTTTTCGTTGGGTTCTTCGGTCGACAGAACCTCGAACACATCGGACTCGTTCTTCATGTCCTTGGATTTCGACTTGATCACGAGCACCGACTGCACCGACTGGTGATCGCATTTGCGATAATATTGCGGTCCCTTGTAGTAGTCGTACTTCAGAGCCTCCAATGCGGTGACGACCTTGTCGGTCTCCACGCTGCCCGCGCCCTTGACCGCCTCGAGCACGGTCCGAACACCGCCATAGCCGAGCGCGCCGTAATCGGTGGGCAGCTTGCCATCATACATCTTGCGGAAAGCATCGTTGAACGCCTTGGTCGAGGCGAACTTGTCATCGATACCCCAGTAGAACGAGCAGCCGCCGACGACGCCTTCGAATGCCTGCGGGCCCGCCGCGACGCGACTGGCATGCGACAGCAGCGGCGCGATGATCTGGATCGATTTCTTGATGCCAAAGTCCGTCGCCTGCTTCAGCGCGATTTGCTGGTCCCGCCCGAAATTGCTGATGCACAAAATATCGGGCTTCAGCGACTGGAGACGCGGCAGCAGGGTCGAGAAATCGGTCGTTCCCAGCGGATGGCGGATGTCGCCGAGGTTCTCGATGTTGAACTCCTTGCCGACCTCGAGGAAGCCGCGAACCATTTCGTGACCGTAGGCATAATCCGCCGTGAGAAACGCAACCTTCTTGCCGAATTTGGTGAAGGCGTAGCGGCCGACCGCACCTGATGTCATGTGCGGGTTCAGCGCTTCGTGGAATGTGTATTTGCTGAAATCTGCCGCCTCGTTGATGGCGTCGGACTGGCTGATCGAATTGAAGATGACGCCGCGCTCCTTGGTGACGTTGTTGATCGCGAGCTGAACCGCCGCCGAGAGACTTCCGACGACGAAATTCACCTTCTCCTTCTCGACCAGCTCCAATGTCCGTGTCGCCGCCTCGCCGGGATTGAGCTTGTCATCGCGCACAACGAGCTCGGCCTTGCGGCCGTTGAGGCCGCCGGCATCATTGAATTGGGCGACGGCCAGCTGCCCCGCCCGCACCTGGTCCTGGGCCTCCGCGCCATAGGGGCCGGTCAAGGGAACCGGGAAGCCGATCTTGATCGGCGCTTCCTCGGCCTGCAGCAGATTGATGCGAAACGGCGAGACGGCGAGAGCGGCGCCGGCGCTTGCCGTCGTCAGCAGACGACGCCGCGATATCGATCCAGCTTTGGTGACCTTGTTCGTCATGACCATTCCTCCCCAAGAACTGTCTGTGTTTTGCTTATCGTATTGTCTTTGCCCGGAACGTCTCCACCTCAGATTCGTCCCAGGGCCGTCAGGATAACCTGAGGCGTCAGCGGAATCTCGGTAATTATTGCGCCGAACTGCCGGAGCGCGTCATTGACCGCGTTGGCGACCGCAGCTGCCGCACCGGCTGTCCCCGCCTCGCCCGCCCCCTTGGCGCCCAGCTCCGATTCTAACGTCGGAGAGACCACGTGGCCGATCTCGATATCGGGCATCTCGCCGGACATCGGGACCAGGTAGTCCGCCATATTGGCGTTGGTCAGCTGACCGCGTTCATCATAAATGCACTTCTCGAACAGCGCCGCGCCGAGCCCCTGCACGACGCCGCCCCGGATCTGCTCGTCGACCAGTTGCGGGTTGATGATGGTGCCGCAATCTTCGACAACCCAATGCTTGAGCAGCGTAACGAACCCGGTCTCGGTATCGACCTCAAGCCACGAGGCCTGAACGCCGTTGGTGAACGCAAAGGGATACTGGCGTGGAACGAAATGCCGGGTGGCCATCAACTCGGGCTGGATGCCTGGCGGGAGGGTGTCTGGTCGAAAATAGACGATCCGCGCCAGCTCATTCAGCTCGATGCGCGGCGCACCGTCGTCGGCATTGACGATGCTGTTGTTGACGATATCGAGCCCGGTCGGCGTCGATTGCAGGATGGCTGCAGCAACGTCGAGAATATTCTTGCGCAGGGCCTTGGCGGCTTGCAGCGCGGCTTCGCCGCCGATGCCGGCGCCGCGAGAGGCCCACGTACCGCCGCCATAGGGCGTGTTGTCGGTATCCCCCAGGATCACGCGGACCCGCTCCATCGAAACGCCAAGCACGCTGCCGACGATCTGCGCCGTCAGCGATTCCGACCCTTGCCCCTGCTCCGTGATGCTGGTCTGGCAGATCACCGAGCCCTGGGCGTCGAGCCGAACCGCGACGCCGTCCTGCGACGAGATCCGCGCGCCGCCGACGCCGTAGAAGGCGGCGCTGGGATTGGTCACTTCTATGAAGCTGGCGATCCCGATGCCTCGGTGAACGTTTCTGGTACGCAAGGCGGCTTGCTCAGCACGCAATGCGTCGTAGTCCATCATCTGAAGCAGCTTGGTCAGCGAGGCGTGATGCGAAAGCTGCTCAAACTTCATGCCCGAGGGTGATGCGCAGGGATAGGCGTCGTCGGCGATCAGATTACGCCGGCGGATTTCGACGGGGTCCATGCCGATCTTCGCCGCGGCCAGATCGACCAAGCCCTCGGTAACCGAACAGGCGATCGGGTGTCCGACCGCCCGGTACTGGCACATCACGTTCTTGTTCTGGAACACGACCCGCGCCCGCGCCCGATAGTTCGGGGTGACATATGGCCCTCCGACCAGATTGACCACCTGATTTGCCTCGATGGCGCTGGTGCGCGGATACATCGAATAGGGGCCGATTCCCGTCAGGTCATCGATCTCGAATGCCGTAATCGTGCCGTCCTTTAGGACGCCGATCCGTCCCCTGCATCGATGATCGCGGGCGTGAATGTCCGTGTTGAAACTCTCGACGCGGTCAGCCACGAACTTGACCGGCCGCCGCAGCAGCTTGGACAGCGCATAGGTCGCCATTTCGTCGGCGTAGATGTGGACCTTGATGCCGAACGAGCCGCCGACATCCTTGCAGACCACCCGGACCTGCGCTTCCCTCAGCCCGAGATGGAGCGCCGCGATGTTCTGCACCATGTGGGGCGCCTGCGTGCCCTGATAGATCGTGAGCCGCGCCTCGGCTGCGTTCCAGTCGGCAACGACGGCCCGCGGTTCAAGCGTCACGCCGGTGTGGCGCCCGAACACGAAGTCGGCTTCGACCACCTCGGACTCCGACAATGCGAGGTCGACATCTCCGGCGTTGATGGTCCGTTCAAAGGCGAGATTGTCACCGAGCGCGGCGTGGATGACGGGAGTGGCCGGATCGAGTGCCGCGCGCATGTCCGTGACCGCCTCGAGCTCCTCGTAGTCGACGGTAATGTGCTCCATGGCATCTTCAGCGGCCGCACGGCTGGTTGCCACAACCGCCGCCACCGCCTCACCCTGCCAGCAGACCCGGTCGACCGCGATCGCGTGCTGCGGCGCAGACTTCAATCCCTTCAGATGCGAGAGCACACCGACCCAAGGCGTAATCACGTCCTCAAGCTCACGCCCGGTGACGATGGAAATGACGCCCGACATACGCCTTGCCGCGGCGGCATCGATCGCCACGATCTTGGCGTGCGCATATGGCGACCGCAGAAAGACCACGTGCGCCATACGCGGCAATTCCAGGTCGCTGACATATTGTCCGCGCCCCTGCAACAGCCTGTCGAGATTCGGACGCGGCACCGATTTGCCGATGTAGGAATTCGGGCGATCGAGCACCGAAAGTGTGTCGGCTGGCGCATGGGTCGCTGTCATGCGCGGCGCTCCGCGCGCGTCTTGGCTGTCGCCTCCACAGCATCCAGGATGGCCTGATAGCCCGTGCAGCGGCAATAGTTGCCAGAAAGATGTTCGCGGATCGCTTGCCGATCGGGCATGGACACCTGCTTGAGTAGATCCTGCGCCGTTATCAGCATCCCAGGCGTGCAATAGCCGCACTGCAATGCATTGCGTTCGCGAAACGCTGCTTGGAGATCGGCGACTTCTCCGCTGTCGGACAGCCCCTCGATTGTCTCGACCGACGCGCCCTGCGCCTGGACCGCCAACATCAGACAGGAGCGAACGATCTCGCCATCGACCCGGACAGTACAGGCGCCACAGACGCCGTGCTCACAACCGACGTGAGTGCCGGTCAGCTTCAGATTCTCTCGAAGGAAATCAGCGAGGTTGAGCCGCGGCAAGACAAAGGCATCGATAGGTTCGCCGTTGACCAGAAGCGAGATCGATACCGGAACGCTCACCTGGTTGCTCCCGCTTCCAGTTCAGGTCGCGCGAGTAACGCGGCCACACAGCGCCGGAGCAAGACTGCGGCGAGATGTCGGCGCATGGCTGGGCTCGCCTGCTGATCCTCCTGTGGATCGAGTTCATCGGCCAACGCGGTCGCAGCCTCTGCGAGCAAGACGGCGGTCACAGATGCATTGATCAGCTTGTCGGCGGCAGTCGCGAGCAGAGGCCGGTCGCCAACAGCAAAGAAGCCGAGCCGAAAATCCGTGAACCTGCCGCCCGCCACAACAGCGCGAGCGGCGAGGCCAACGATGGCATAGTCGCCATGCCGCCGGGCGTATTCCTGAAAGAAAAACGTCGAGCCTTGGCCCGCGACAGGCACCTCGACTGCGACAAGCAACTCGTCTGGAGATAGTGCCGTTTCGTAGATTCCCTTGAAAAACCTGGTCGCAGCAATCCGGCGCTCGCCGGCCGGGCCGCGAACGATAATCGTGGCGTCAAGTGCTACGACGCAGGCGGGCAGTTCCGACGCAGGATCGGCATGGGCGAGGCTACCGCCAATCGTTCCGCGATTGCGAATTGCGGGATGAGCAACATGGGCAACGGCATCGCGCAACAACGGCGCGTGCAGAGCAACCTCCGGCGAACCGAGCAGGTCGACATGCCGGGTCAACGCACCAATGACCAGCACATCTCCCTTCACCGCGAAGCCGCGCAACTCGGCGAGGCCGCCGATATCGACCACGATGTCCGGAGATAGGAGCCTCAGGTTCATCGCCGGCATCAGGCTTTGACCACCCGACAAAACCTTCGCCTTATCGCCATGCGCAGCGAGCAATTCCAGCGCATTCACGACGCTGGTCGCGCGGGCATAGGCGAAAGCCGCAGCTTTCATGTGGGCGTGGCCTCCCGGGCCCAATTTTGGTTTGTCCGATTAGAGGGCCGCCCTCTTCAAAGGTCAAGCTTGTTTATCGAGTGATTATTTGTGCGGCGGGGCTTGTCTTCGTCGCAGGAAGGCCGCAGGTTCCTCGCCAACTAAAGTTCTACTCGCAGGGGAGGCGGATCATGAAGCTCGGATTCTTTACGATGCCGATCCATCCTCTCGACAAGGATTGGCGGCAATCGCTCCGGGAGGATCGGGAGGCTTTCCTGCTTGCGGACGAGCTCGGCTTCACCGAAGCCTATGTCGGCGAGCATGTCACCGACAAGGCCGAGAACATCACTTCCAGCATCGCGTTCATTGCCTGGCTCGCGGCCGCGACCAAGCAGATCAGGCTTGGAACCGGCACCATCAACATGCCGAACACCCATCCGGCTGCGGTCGCCGCATCTGTCGCCATGCTCGACCACATGCTTGATGGCCGCTTCATATTCGGAATCAGCCCGGGCGGGTTGCTGTCCGATGCGGAAGTCTTCGGTAATCTCGATGCCGACCGCAATGCGATGTTCCTGGAAGCGATCAATCAGGTTCTCGACATCTGGGCCGGCAAGCCGCCCTATGATCTGCAGGGCAAATATTGGAATGTCTCGGTCAAACGAACTCTGATTGAGGATATTGGCCAAGGCATCGTCGCGCGCCCCTTGCAGACCCCTCATCCGCCGATCGTGGTGACTGCGGTCGCGCCGTTCTCAAAAGGCGTCACGGAAGCCGCGGCACGCGGCTGGGACCCGATCTCGGCAAACTTCCTGATGCCAGCCTGGGTGAAGAGCCATTGGCCCAAATATGTCGAGGGCTGCGAGCGCGCAAACCGGGCGATCGACAGCGCCAATTGGCGTGTCGCCAAGAGCGTGTTCGTGGCAAAGGACGCTGCAACCGCGAAAGCCTATGCCACGTCCCCCGACAGTCCCTACGTGTACTACTATCACCAGCTGTTCACGAAGCTGAAGCGCAGCGGCCGGCTCGAACTGTTCAAGACGCGGCGGGATCAACCTGACGCCGAGGTTACATTGGAAGAGATCTGCGACAAGCTCATCATCTACGGCACGCCCGAAAGCGTGGCCGATCAACTGCTGACGTTCCAGGCGGAGATCGGCACTTTCGGAACCTTGCTGTACGCCGGCAAGGACTGGAAGGATCGCGAGCTTGGCCGGCAATCGATGATCCTGATGGCCGAGAAGGTCTTGCCGCGGATCAATGCCACCGCTGCCGGATCATCGGCGTGATCAAGGAGTTTCGACATGGCCTTCACTGATCGCATTCCGTACCAGGCCCAGGTCGATCGCCCGAAGCTGACATTGCCGGGCGGCAAGAAACTTGCCGTGTGGGTGATCCTCAATGTCGAGGAATGGCGGATCGGGAACGCGATGCCGCGTACCGTGCTGAGCCCACCGATGGGCCAGCCCCTGCTGCCCGACGTGCCGAACTGGTCGTGGCATGAATACGGCATGCGCGCCGGCTTCTGGCGGCAATTCAAGGCCCTCACCGACCGAAATATCCCAGTGACGCTGGCCGTGAATGCCAACGTCTGCAACACCTATCCGCGGGTGGCGTCGGCAGCGCTTGAGGCGGGCTTCGAATTCATGGGACACGGATTTGTCCAGGGACCGATGCACAAGGTCGAGAACCAGGCGGACGCGATCAAACGCGCGGTCGATACCATTGCTGGATTTACCGGCAAGCCGCCGCGATCGTGGGAAAGCCCGGGCCTGACCGAGACCGAGGAGACGCTCGATCTCCTGCGCCTCAACGGCATCGAATACGTGGCCGACTGGGTGATCGACGATCTCCCGCAGGACATCGCCACGCCGCACGGGACGGTGACAACAATTCCCTATTCCGTCGAGACCAACGACATCGTTATCCACGCGCTGCAGCACCTTCCGTCAGAACAGTTCCTGACGCGCTGCACCGACCAGTTCGATCGGCTTTATCTTGAAGGCGCAGAGAATGCGCGGATCATGGCGATCTCGGTGCATCCCTACATCACGGGGGTGCCACACCGAATCAAGTACCTCGAGGTCCTGCTCGATTACGTCATTGGTCATGACGGCGTGGCCTTGATGACGGCGAGTGAGATCGGAGATTGGTATCGAGGTCAGATGGCGACAAAGTAGTGCGGTTCAGCCCACAACCTTGATCGGTACCCGTCGACGATCGGTCGCGCTCTCCGCCATCCTCTCGAATCCTGCGAGAAAGATATCCAGCGCATCGCTGATCATTCGTGCCTTGTCCTCGAGGACCGGCGCTTCGTAGATGTACTTCCGCACACCATAGTAGAAGATGCCGCCGTGAAACACCCAGGCCAATTCCAGTTCGGCGGCGCTGGGCCTGCTTTGCGTCGCGAGGCCGGCGTCGTGGCGGCATTCCCTGAGAATTCGGGTCAGGATCTTGTCCTTGACCATGCCGACATACCAGCGATTGATGTCGAGGCCCTTCAGGCCGGAGTAGAGATAGATCCGCAGCCATTTGCGGTTGAAGATCGCATCCGTGTAGACTTCGTAAAACTCCTGCAGGCGCACGCGAAGCGGACGCGAGCGATCCGCGAGCAACTTCTCCCAGCCGATTTCAAGGGGTTCGAGATATACCTTGCGGTAGACCTCCTTGATGAGATCATCCTTGCTCGGAAAGTAGCGGTAAAGCAGCGGCTGGGTTACGCCGAGCTTGCGCGCGAGGGTACGTGTACCGCCGCCGAATCCCTCTTCCGCAAAAAGCTCAGTCGCCTTGGTGACGAATTCGCTGCGCCGGTCGTCAGCTGATAGTCGCCTCTGCTTGGTACGAGCTCGCTTGACGGGCGTCTTTCGATTCATGATGTCCTGTCACCATCGTCAGGCTGGAATCGGCCAAAACCTCCCCGCGCGAACAGCAACGGATTGTTCCGGTTATAAGCGTAGGCTTCCACCGCCCCTAGAAAAATGACGTGATCTCCGCCGTAGTAGCGGTTGGCAGCACGGCATTGAAAATTTGCAACCACGTCGGCAAGCACGGGAGCTTGACCGAGACCTGGCGTCCAGCTCACACCTGCGAACTTATCGCCTGATGACCTGGCGAACTGCAGCGCCAACGCCCGCTGCGACGCATCAAGAACGTTGACCGTGAAATGGCTGGCATTCTGGAAGATCGGCAGCCCCTGCGAAAACATGCCCAGGCTCCACAGCACCAGCGGCGGATTGAGCGACACCGACGCGAAGGAATTGCAGGTAATTCCGTACGGCCGCCCTTCGGCAGACATCGCGGTCACGATCGTCACGCCGGTCGCAAACGTGCCGAGCGCGTTGCGGAAGTCACGGGGGTCGATCGTCGAACTGTCGCTTGCGAACTCACTGGCCGGATCCGGCGGATGTTTGGGTAAGTCAGACATCCGATCGGCCTCAAAGCGTCAGGTTTTCAGACGGAAGCCCGAGGGCCACCCGCCCGTAATTGGTACCCGCCGCATCGAAATTGAAGGCGAGGTGCGAGTTCACCGCATGCGCATCGCGGAATTGGCGCTGCAACGCGCCCGAGGTGAACAGGCTGCGCGCCCCGCTCGCCGCGAACAGAAGAGACACCGCTTCGGTGCACAGATTGACCGCAAACGCGCCGTCACGTCGGAGCTTCGTCTTCGCGGCAATGCTCGGGATGTCGCCACGCCGAACTTCCGCTAACACTTCAACACTGTTCGTGCGCATGATCAGACGCGCGGCATCTATCTTCGCCGACGCCTCAGCGATCTTGATCTGTGTGCTCTGCAGGTCCCCGATCTTGGCCCGGTTGTATGTCGATGCGCGGTGTCGCGCGATCTCGACATAATCATCAAGGCAAGCCTGCGCATTCCCCAAGCCGACCCCTGACAATACATAAGGAAACAACGAGAAGACCGGAAGCATGTAGAGCGCATTCGGATTGACAACACTGCCCGGCGTCGCACCGCCCGCGAGATCGCTGACGGCAACCGTCATATGCTCGGGGACGAACGCGTCAGTTACCCGAACGTCGTTTGATCCCGTTCCGCGCAAACCAGCCGCATTCCAAGTATCGTCGATGCAGTAGTCCCGCCTGTTCAGCAGGAACAACCGATATTCGACGCCATCGGCTTCATCGTCAGAGGCAACCACGCTCGCGAGCATGTTCCACCCGCACGCTTCCACCCCGGACGAGAACGGCCAATGACCATTCAGCACATATCCGCCACTTGTCTTCCTTGCACGGCCTGCCGGGAAAACAAAGGAAGACGCGATCAGCGTATCCGGATCCTTGCCCCACACCGCGCTCTGCGCCTCGGGCGCGAACATGCCGAGCATCCAGTGGTGACTGGCAAGATTGGCAAAATTCCAGGAGACCGAGGCGTCGCCCTGCCCCAGGGCATCGGCGCAATCGACCAGTGCAACATAGTCGAGTTCGCTTCCCCCGACGCGCTTGGGCTGCAGGATCCGAAAAAGCCCATGATCGTGCAGATCCCGTTCGGTCTCCGGCGGCAATCGGCGCAGCTCTTCGGTCCGTTGAGCCCGCTCACGCAAGGCCGGCACAAGCGCCCTGGCTCGTGCGACCATGACCGAATAGCGGTCTATATCTGGGCCTGGCGGCACCTTCGCGTCGAGCCCGCGGTCAACCTCAACCATGGTCTCTTCCTTCGTTCGATCTCCAAGACATCTGCACGTGCGATCGAGCCGTACGACTTAGTTTATCGATCGATCACCAGAGATCAAGCCGCGCAACCCTACGTCCCGCGAATTCAACGCCCAGGACTAACGACTGCGGCGGGGCCTATTGAGGGAACGCTTCCAACAATGCCCCGTCCGCTCGGGCCAGGCCACTCTAGCATTTTCCCGCCAAGATTCGAGATGTGGTCTGGTTCCCGGCTAGCGACCGCTGCTTACCGAAGGCACCACCAACGGTGCGGAAACGCAAAAAAGCCCGGTAGCCATTCGGCCACCGGGCGGCGCTCTAGGTCGTCGAATTGTTGGCAACCGCCCGAACCGCCTTGCAGGATCTAGACGAGCCCCTTTCGCCAATACAGTGTGTGCTGCCATGCCCAGGGCGAGACAGGTTCGAAGAGCCGATATCCCTGCCGGATAAAGTTATTGGCAGAGAAACAATTGATCGCGCTTCGCGTATGACTCCGCGCGAGTGAACGGATCTGGGTGATCGACTTCGCCAAACCTATTTCTCCTCCCAATCGGACGGGAGATACTCGCTCGGAGCCGTGTCGGAGTGATCCGTGTCGGGATCGGGCAGCACCGAGCGAAATGCGATCGTGGGAAAATCCGTTCGCTCACACTCACGACGCGGTCGCGGAATGAACTGGATGATCTCGGCGCTCATGTGGCCTCCCACAGAGCGAGGGCAACCAGGCCCGCGAGTGCGAGCGAGATCAGATAGGCGGTCATTGCAAACCTCATTGATCGGCCGGAAGCGCGCGGTGCGGCCATCGAATTAAAGATGCGGCAGGTCGCGCAAAATGCTGCGACCGTTTGGGGCGCGAACCTTATCCCTGACGAATGGGGCCGCGGGCGGCGCCGGCTTGCGCCGCGCCGCAGGACCGGCGCGTTCGCGCGCACCGGCCAATTTCGTGCTCGCTTCAAGGGTTCGGACGGCGGCGCGCGCTGACGACGCTCAGGCGATGGGCGGGAGGATGTGGCGTCGTGACGTTGCGGCCGCCGTCCGATTGGTGAAACGGCAAAGAAAAAGCCCGCCGCGGATTGCTCCGCGCGGGCTCAACAATTTCGGAATTTTTGAATTATGCAGCTGAGTTGCCCGACGTGTCAAACCTTTTTACGAGCTGAATGCGATTGGTAAAATGCAACGCGTCGGCTTCGACGGTGGGAAACCGCCTTGATCGAAAGTTTGCGCATGATCGGGAATCGCAACATGAGCTGGCGTCGATCGGCCGTATGCTTGTTGCGATGATGTCAGTGTGCCGCTGAGTTGCCCGACGCGTCAAGAGGGACAAGCGGTTCATATTTGGACCGACATCAATTGCGGTTTTCGGCTCGCGCCGGTCGAACCGGCCCGCGCCGCATGTTGATTGCAGGGAGGAAGCGTCGATGTATTTCGTTGCTGCCGTGCTCGCGGTCCTGTCCGGCCTGTTCTATGCCGCAGGCCATCATCAGATCGGTTCGCTCGGTACCACCATGTGCCAGTATGGCGGTTTCTTTTGCGACACTCCGGTGCTGGTTCTCGTCGGCGCCGGGTTCGCCGCGGCGTGGGGCATGCTCGTCAGCGTTCGCTGATCATCGGTTGATACTGCCGACAGTGTTCTTGTGCCGCTGAGTTGCCCGACGAGTCAATTTCTGCGCTCCGCGTCATCGGACGCATATCCACGAACGCCGCTTCTATTGCGGCGGGATAGGGTTTGCCGGTTGCGCTGGCTTGGGGCCAGGTGGAACGGGCTCAATCGGCGCCTTCGGCTCGGTCGGCACGACCGTTGCGCCGGCCGCACGCGCCGCCTCGCCGGTCGTCGAGTAGTTGGCGGAGGCGGCCGGCTGCACCTTCGGCTTATTCCATGGACCGTGGTCGACGATCAGCATCCCCAACACGCCAAGGATCGCAACCACGGCTGCAACCACCAGCGGCATACCGCCGTGCCGATTGCGATGCCTGAGCGAACCACCTTCCATTATGCCGTGCGCTTGCATTGTCATCATCGTCTCCTCCCCGGAGACAAGCCGCGACCCGCGCGTAAGTTTCCGGTTCCCTGACGTGAAAGGACGGCATGTCGGTGGAACCAATCCACGGCTGTGGCATTTGCACGATGTGCGGCTGCCACCCGCAATTCAAAACGGCGCCTGTCGCGGATAGCCCGAGGTCATCGACCCGCTGTTCAAAACATGCGCACGCGCGGATAGAAGAGGTGGCGGCCACCTGACCTTTAGTGAGATCGCGGCACCGCACATGAGCTCCGAGACACCCGAGTCCCCGCTGCAGCCCACGCTTGGTGAGCGAGCGATCGACACCGCGACGGACGTTTCGCGCACCATCACGGAGGTGTCGGACGGACTGCGAGCGGCTGCAGATCGGCTCAGCGATGCGATCGCAAGCTCACGCCGGCCAGGCGGAGCCCTTGCCACGGTGAGCGCGGTCACGCGCGAAGCGCCGCTCGCCAGCCTGTTCGTCGCGTTTCTGCTCGGCGTTGCCGTCGCGCGCCGGCGCTAGAGCGTTTTCGAGCGAAGTGGATGCCGGTTCGCGTGAAGAAAACGCGTCAAAGCAATAGGCTCGATGCGCCGCGAAAGCCGCCCTAGAACTTGCCTTTGGTGGCGTCCTTGGTTGCGGACATGACGCTTCCGCTGATCTGCCGCATATGTTCGCCTGCGTTGGTAAACTGGCTGCGCAGGAACTCCGACTGGATCCGCATCGCTTCCTGCAGATCGGTCGCGTGCACGAGCTTGCGCGCATGCTCGAACGCCGCCTTCATGTTCTGCTCGGTGAACGACAGCGCCTGTTTGGAAATCTCGGTACCGGTGCCCGGCATCGCCGTCATCGACTTGCTCGCGGCGTCAAAGAACAGGCTGAAGGCCTTTTCGGCCTGGTCGATGGTCTTTTCCGCGAGATCGCGCAACTCGGCGGGAACTTCAAGCTTCGGCTCAATCATGATCGCGCCCCCTGAAATAAGCGTGGGGCAAGGTTAGCATAGTTTGTGACGGCGTCAGCGCCGGATCGCCAGCCATGACAGGCCCGCTCGTTCCAGCCTCCGAGGAAAATTTACCTAGCCGGGGCCAGACGCATACGTAGCCGATTCCAATCATGTCAGCACTGTGGCATAGTGATTCGACTTTCTTCGTTGGTCGCGTCCGCGTCTCTTGGGGAATAAGGGGATCCGATGCTGCGCGCCGTTCGTCCGACACCGACCTGCACCCGATTCAAGACCAGTATCGAGATGCCGTGCATGAAATGCGGCACGCAAATGCGGCTGACCTTGATCGAGCCGCGCGACCAAGTCTACGACGTGCTGACCTATCAGTGCACGCCCTGCAATTCCGGGGAAAGCTTCCTGAACGCGCGATAAAGCGTTTTCACGCGAAGTGGATACCGGTTCGCGTGAAGAAACCGCGTCACAATAAGAATCTAGAGCCCCGTTCCGATTCCATCGGAAGGGATAAGGCGCTACGCGGCTACCCGTTCAGTCGCTCAACACCGCAGCTCCCGTCGGCGTCAGCACGGGCTCGTCGTCATGCAGTTCGACCAGACCAAGCTCGGTCAGGACACGCAAATCCTCGTCGCTGATCGGGGACAGTCCGAGCCGGCGGGCCTGGATATCCCGCAGGGTCCAGCGCAAGCCGATCGCGCGTTCAAGTGAAAACTCAGCGAATGGATTATCTGCCATCCGCCTCGACTAGTGCGGCATTTGGATCAGACTTTGTCTTTGCCGCGGCGGCTTCATGGACACCACAGATTGATGACACCTGGCGCGACCGAGGCGCCCGTGGGCCCCAATCGCGCTATCGCTTCGTACGTCCCTCGCGGTGGTTCAGTAGCGGTAGGGATCGATGTCAAGCAGTGGGAATGCGCTGAACACGCTCGGCAGATTGGTCGGCAGCGCCGGGTGAAGATAGGATTTGTCCAGTTCGGCAAAGCTGGTGACGCCGAGCAGCCCGAGGCACCGGATCACCTCATCCTCCAGCAATTCAAGCATCCGGACAATGCCCGCCTCGCCGGCCGCGGCGAGCGCCCAGCACTGCAGGCGACCGATCCCGACAAGGTCGGCGCCCGAGATGATGGCCTTCACGATGTCGGTGCCGCGGCAGAACGAGCCGTCGACCATGATCTTGGCTCGCCCCGCGACGGCCTGGACGATCTCAGGCAGCACATGCATGGAGCCGCGGCCGTGGTCGAGCTGCCGTCCGCCGTGATTTGAGACGTAGATCCAGTCGACCCCGTGATCGAGGGCGATCCTTGCATCTTCGGCGGTGGCGATGCCCTTGAGGATCAGCGGAATCTTGAACTTGTCCTTGATCAACTTCACGGTCCGCCATTCCAGACCCTTCTGGAAATCGCCGCCGGTTGCGCGGATGCGGCTTTCACGGACGTAGCGCTTGGCGATGTCGCGCTCGCGCCGGCTGTAATGGGCGGTGTCCACGGTGAGGCAGAACGCGGCATAACCGTTGTCGATGCTACGGCTGACCGTGTCCTCGACGAATGCGTCGTCGCCACGAACATAGAGCTGGAAGATGCGCAAGGCGTCAGGCGCGGCCGTGGCCGTGTTCTCCAGACCCGGCTCCGACACCGAGCTCAGCATATGCGCCGCGCCGAACGTTCCAGCTCCGCGCGCAACGGCTGCGCCCGCATCGGGATCGAAGATCTCGAGCGCGCCGACCGGGGCGATCATCACGGGAAGCCGGAGCTTGCGTCCGAATACCTCAACCGAAGGATCGACATCGATGACGTTGCGCAGGACGCGCGGCCGGAACGCGATCTCGTCGAGGGCCATTCTGTTGCGGCGCATCGTGGTCTCGGTCTCCGAGGCGCCGACGATATAATCCCAGGCGTTCTGGTTCAGCTTGGCGCGGGCCTTCTGCGCGAATTCGTGCAGGTTCTGGAATTCCTCGCCGCTGGCGCCGAGCTCGACATTGCGCGTCTGTCGAATGGGGGTCCCGTCATTCATGGTGTTTCTTCTCCCGATTTTGGCCGGCACATTAGCCGCAGACAAACCGGAAAAGCTACCACCTTGAACATCGACTCCGGCCAGCGAAGGCCAGCTATTCGCTCGTGAGATAGATCAATTTCGACACCAAGCGCCCGGCGTCCGGACTGAGCCAGTCGGAGGCGAGTTAGCTGCCCGAAAACCGGTTTCGGTACTCGGTCGGTGACACGCCGAGGTGGCGCAGGAAGGCCCGCCGCATTCGTTCGTCATCGCCGAATCCCGCGCGCTTGGCGACTTCGACCACGCCGCCGATCTGGCGGCTTTCGAGCAGCAGGCGCGCGGTCTCCACGCGCAGCGCCTCGACGCCGCTTGCGGGCGTCATGCCGGTGCGGCTGACATAGGTCCTGGCAAAGGTGCGTGGCGTCATCCCGGCCTTTTCCGCGAGGGTCTCGACCTTGAGGTCGTCAGTGATGTTCTCGATGATCCAGGCGTGCAGCGCGCTGAAGCGCCCCTCGACGTCCGACGCCTGGGCCGCGAGCACAGTCGAGAACTGGCTCTGACCGCCCGGCCTCTTGAGAAACACAACAAGCCGGCGTGCGACATCGAGCGCGGTGGTGTGGCCGAAATCCTCTTCGATCATGGCGAGCGCGAGGTCGATACCGGCGCTGACGCCGGCTGATGACCAGACCCGCCCATCCTTGACGAAAATCGCGTTGGGCTCGACACGGATGTTGGGGAAGCTGTCCTGCAAGCGCGGGCAATACCGCCAGTGCGTTGCAGCACGCTTGCCGTCCAGGATTCCGGTCCAGGCCAGCGCAAACGCGCCGAGGCATACCGATGCGATACGGCGCGCCTTCGGCAGCGCCTCCGCAATCCAGTTCATCAACTTGGCGTCGTTGCGGAGCTTCCAGATGCCCGGCCCACCAGGGATCACCAGCGTATCGACCTCGGCGGGCGCAACACTGTCGATCGGCGCCGTGTCGATCATCATGCCGACATCGGTCGGCACCAACCCACCGGACGCCGACAGGTAGGACAGCGAGTAGTCCGGCCCGGGCAGCTCGATCGCCTCCAACTCCGCGAATACCTGGGCGGGCCCGGAGATGTCGAGCAAGGTCACGCCCGGAAAGGCGACGATTGCGATCCGCCGCGTGGCTTTCGTGTCGCGCGGCTCCGGCCGGGGCGCTTTGGCAGCTTTCGAGGGCATATTGTCCTTTAAGCCATTCGAGGCTGCCCTGTATAGGTCGCGATGGAATTCTGGAGTTCTGCCATGTCGCGAAATCTGGGCAGCGGATACGAGGCGATCAAATCGCCTTGGGCGGATTACGCGATCTACAATCTACCCGACGCCTCGCGGATCGAAGCCTGCGACCGTCAGCCGCTGATGGACGCCATGAACGGCATCATTGCCATCAACTGGCAAGCCCGCGAGCCGCACTGGACCGCAACCTCCTCGCCCTTCGACAAGAGGTACAGCCTGATCCTCGTGTATGACGGCTCGAGCCTCGTGGCCTTCTCGGTTTACCGCATCCTGCAGATGTCGGCAGGACTGGGAATCTACCGCAGCGGCACGGAAGTGCTGCCGGCGCACCAGGGTCGCGGCTTGTACGGCTTCTTCACGTCGGAAGTCCTGAAATGTTCGGGCGCCGCTGCGAGAGCCGACGGCAACGTCCTCTACGGCTGGCGGACCCGCAATCCGATCGTGTGGGCAGCGAACGCTAAGATTTGCGAAAAAGTGTCTCCATCATTGCTCGACGATGCACAGGATCCCGCGTTGCAGGCGGCCTGTGTCGAGATGTGCACCTCGCTCTATCCGGGCAAGCCGCTCGAACTTCCCGACATGATCATGCGCGGCGCCTACGGCCACATTAAGCACCATCGGCAGACCTACCATGGCACCGCATCGCTGGTCGACGCCGCGATGTCGCGCAAGATTCCGAATTCAGCGGATGCCCTTTTCTCTGTCGGTTACGCGAGGGTTTGATGTCGATGCTCGGACAACAGGCGGTATACGTCCCGACGTCGCGCTTCACCGATCGCGCCTATCTCGCCTGGACGGCGGTGGCGATCGCCTATGCCATCGCCTTCCTGCAACGCGTGTCGCCGCAATCGATGAGCCTCAGCTTCATGCACGACTTCGACACCGACGCGGCCGGTGTTGCGATGCTCGCCTCGAGCTATTTCTGGGGCTACACCTTGATGCAGATTCCGGCCGGCCTTCTGGTCGACCGTTTCGGCGTCAAGCGCGTGGTCCTGGCCAGCATGATCGCCTCGTCGCTCGGCAGCGCCGCATTCGCGCTCGCACCGAACCTGCTCGACGTTTTTGCCGCTCGGCTGATCGTCGCCTGCGGCGACGCGCTGGTCTTCACCGCACTGCTGAAGCTCGTCGCGCAGAGCTTCGCCGACGAGCGGTTCGGCATGATGTCCGGCATTTCGCAGGTGTCCGGCTATGTCGGCGGCGTGATCGCGACCACGCCGCTTGCGGCCGCGGTCTCGGGCTTTGGCTGGCGGTCCTGCTTCCTGTTCATCGCCTGCATCGGACTTGCCAATCTCGCTTTCGCCAAGCTTGCGCTCAAGCCGGATCCGGTCTCGCACAGCAACAAGACGCTGAAGGGCGTTGCCATTGCGGCACGGCAAGCGCTGGCCCATGTCGCGAACTGGGGTTGCGCGATGACGTTTGCCTCGCACTTCGCGGTCGTGACGACGCTGTCCGGCGTCTGGGGCATTCCGATGGTCGCGCACTTCTTCCATATCTCACCGACGGCCGCCGGCACGCCGCTGCTGGCCTTCATGATCGGCAATGCGCTCGGATCGATCTTCCTCGGTCATGCCGCCGACCGTGCCGCCGCGGTACTCGACCGCGCGCTGATCGGCATTTGCGCGCTGCGCATGCTCCTGATTGCGATGCTGCTGCCGCCGATCGCCCAAACGTTTGGTCTTGCCTACGTCACCGTCGTGTTCACGGCATTGGGCCTCGTCGCCGGCGGCACGGTTCCGCTGGTGCTGAAATGCGTCAAGAAATTGTACACGGCGGACCTGATCGGTGTCGGCGCCTCCGTGAATACCACGGCTGCCGGCATCTTCGCCGGCGTCGCGCAGCCCATCATCGGCTTCGCGATGCTTGCGGCCAGCAGCGCCTCCGGGACCGACGCCGTGCACAACACGGCCGTGATCGGTGATGGCGGCTACAGCGCCTTGATTGCCATTCTGCTTCTCATGTCGCTGCCGGGCATTGCCGGGCCGCTGCTGATGAGAAGCAAGTTGATAGCTCGTTAGTGTCGTTAGGAGTCGAGGGGGTGTTATGGAGCGCTTGTTTTTGAGAAAAGGCGAAGTCGCGTCAAACTTTCCGGTCAGCAGCTGGCAAAGCGTGATGTTTTCCGAGTTTGAAGCGCAGATGAGCAGCGAGGCGAGGCCGTTCCCTTGCGTGTTCGGGGTGACCGGACATCGCCAGGACCAGCTCCGCTACCTCTTCCTCGATCCGTATGATGTGGCGGTGCTTGGCGAACAGCTCGGACAATATGTCTCGGAGGCGCGCTCGTTCGGCCCCAACACCTCATTGATCGTCTTCACGCGGCCCCGCCCGGTGCAGACGATCGACGCCTATTATCGCAAGATGTGGCTGACGCTCGACCAGCTTGCGCGGCTGGACAAGAACCCCTGGCCATCAGAGATTCCCGAGCAGATCGACCATCCGATGTGGGAGTTCTCGTTTGCGGGCGAGCCGATCTTCGTCGTGTGCACGACGCCCGCGCATGTGATGCGCCAGAGCCGCCGGTCCAGCGCCTTCATGCTCACCTTCCAGCCGCGCTGGGTGTTCGAGAAGATTCTCGGGACGGAGAAGGCGGCGAACGCCGCGTTCGCCGAAGTGCGCAAGCGCCTGATCCCTTACGACAGCGCGAGCCCCTCGCCGCTGCTTGGCCGCTACGGCGCGTCCGACGGCCGCGAGTACCTGCAGTACTTCCTGGACGACGACAACAATGCGAGCGCCGGCTGCCCCTTCGCCAAGCTCGCACAGAACAAGACGCCACCGATCGCGAACAAGGAACAGGCAGCATGACCCAGATCATCGCAGGCGCGAAGACCGAATTTGCCATCGATCCGGAGATCCTGAACCTGCTCCCGGCGCAGGGCTCCGTCGAGCTGCAGCATGATGCGACCGGCAAGGTCCATCACTTCCATACCCATCCGGTCGATGAAATCCTGATGATTATCAGCGGCCGGCTGAACTTCATCTGGGATGGCGGCGAACGGGTCGTCGGCGCCGGCGACACCATCCTGCTGCCTGCCGGCACCCGACATCAATCCGAGGCGCTCGAGGGCGGCGCGATCTACGTGATCGCGACGCAGCCGCCGGCCAAGCCAATGAACAACTGACATCCAGGGAAAACGCGAACACCTCAGGAAAGTGAAGGATCGCGCGGCGGTTCAACCGCCAAACGTTCGACCAGCTCGATGACCTCGGAACGCTGGTCGGGCGCAAGCCGAAGGAAAGCCTTCAACAGTCGCAGGCTTTCCAGTGTTTCGCTCGATGGAGCTCCGAGCTTGTTCTGCAGCTCTGCAACATATGTGGGATTTTTCATCTCGCACCTTAAGTGAGGATTACGAATGGCATACCCAGGTAAACGTGAAGGCTTGGCCCAGAAGGTCGACACCGCAGCGCAAGAGGCTGAACGCCTCGGCCTGACCACGGCAACCCTCATACTCCGGATGGCCCGCCTCGAGATTGATCGGGCGGAGCCCGAGGAAGTTGAAAGTATGCCAAGGAACAACTTGCGTAGCAAGCCGAACTGAACTCGCGAAACGGACCGGTTCCGGCTCCGAGGCCGCCGGCATGCGCCGGAAGCCTGTGACGTCTGAACGACGTCCTGCGAGGCGAGAGGCTTGCCTCTCGCCTGCGCTCAGGTTGCTTTGCGAATGTTCGATCTTCGGTGCAGGCCAATCACGCTAGCCGGTATTCCCGGCGTTGCCGAACGCGCCCGCCTCGGCTAAGGCGGCCATGCGCCGGTCGTCATAGCCAAGCGTCTTGCTCAACACGTCCCGCGTGTGCTGACCGAGCAGCGGGGCCGCAACAGGATCAACCGCCGGCGTCAGGCTCATATTGACCGGCGACTCGATGTTCGGAACCGAACCGGCAGTCGGATGCGCGATTCTGCTCAGACGATGCCGATCGCGCACCTCGGGTGCGTTGAACCCTTCCTCGACCGTCCGCAGATAGCCGACCGGAATGTTGGCCTTCTTCATCTTCGCCATCCAATGCTCGAGCGTGTCGCTCGCGAACACGCTGGCAATGATGGCGCGAAGCTTCTCCTTGTTGGCCGTCCGGGCCTTGCGGTGAGCAAATTCGGGGTCAGTGACGAGATCCGGACGCTCCAGCACGTCGGTGACCAACCGGCGATAGAGCCGGTCATTGGCGCAGGCCATGTAAAGCGGACCATCGGACGCGCGATAGACGCCGACGGTCGGCGAACCGTTCGGAGAATTGCCGAAACGGCCGGGGTTGTTGCCGTTGATGAGATAGGCCATGCCGTAGAAGCCGGTCATTGAGACCGCGGTGTCGATCAACGCAACCTCGACCTGCTGACCGCGTCCGAGCCGATCGCGCGCGATCAGCGCCAGCAGGATCGCGTTGCAGGCCGACATGCCCGTTGCCATGTCCACGATCGGCGGCCCGGTGCGCACCGGCTCGCCATCCGGAAAGCCGTTGAGCGACATGAAGCCGCTTTCGGCCTGGGTGATCGGGTCAAAACCTGGACGTAGCGCGAAATCGCCTTTGCGGCCGTAAGCGGAGATCGAGCAATAGATCAGCCGCGCATTGGTCGGCGCCACCGACGCATAGTCGAGCCCGAATTTCTTCATCACGCCGCCGGAGAAATTCTCCACCACGACGTCGGCCTTGGCGATCAACGCACGTGCGACTTCGAGCGCGGACGGATTGTTGAAATCGAGCGCAATGCCGCGCTTGTTGCGATTGAGGCTCAGATAAGCTGCGCTCTCTCCGCCGATTTCGGCGTGCTCGTAAGCGCGCGTATCGTCTCCGCCGTCCGGGTTCTCGATCTTGATGACCTCGGCCCCGAAGTCTGCCAACGTTTGCGTGCAGGCCGGACCGGCGACAACGCGGGTGAAATCGACAACCAGCAGCCCATCGAGCGCCGTCGGAACTCCCTCCCCGCGCGGCGCGCGCCCTGGCAATTCTGGTCCGGTCATGATCTGACGCTTCCTCTGTTATTTTGTCAGGCGAAATACGACGGCCCTCCCAGGACCGGCGCTGCGCGCCTTTTTAGCGGAAGCCCGTCACCAAAACCAAACCCGGATTTTGCAGGGCGGGACCTTCGCCTGACATGGCTGTCATCGGCCACGAGGATTGCCGCGGTGCCGGCAGTGCCGACACGGTCGGACGACTCGAATGTCAAGGAAACCTGCCGGATACCGGATTTGTCAGGGCGCCTGGCAGTGACGGAATGTAGATGAGCGGGTGGCGGCGTCCGGCCGCCACCCGCTTTCGTCATCGAGAACCATCGTGCTATTCGGCAATCATTTCGCCGGACCCGCCGAACTCGGCCGGAAAATCCTTCAACTTCGGCAGACCATCGCGTATCGGCAGCACCGCCTCGGCATAGTTGACGTGCACGCCAGGGCTGAATTTCAGCGTCGGGATCGTTGCCGTGAAGACGTCGACGAGCCCAAGCGTCGGATGGTTGGTCATCAGGTGACCGCCGCACTTGCTGCAATATTTGCGTTGGCTCATCGCCGTCTTCTCGAATGTCCCGATATGGTCGGCGCCCTTGGTGACCTCAACCGCCTCAGGTTTCCAGAGGCTGAACGCATTCACCGGACCGCCGGACCAGGAACGGCACGAGCGGCAGTGGCAGTAGCCCATCGCCTCGGGCTCTCCCGTGACCTTGAGTTCGACGGTGCCGCAAAAGCAGTTTCCAGTGTGATTCATCGGTCGGTTCTCCTTGGGTGAATTTGATTGGGGCTCCGCGCCGGCATCGACCCACGTTGCGTTGCTCGTGATGTTCGTGATGCAGGAGGAAGATATGGAGAGGCGTAGCCGCTGCGAACTCCCTTGAGGTGACGCGCCAGACCCATTGCCGGCACCCGAGGCCATCACACTTCGCTCGAATGCAGGCAGGTCATAGGCGTGGGCGAAGTTACATGAGAGTCCGCGCCGCTGTCGACCTTCTTCACGGCCTGGCCGAATACGACGCCCATCATACACGAAGGATGGTGCGCAATGTGAGGCCAGGCACAGTCCTGCAATGTGATGACGCGCTGCCGTGCCGGACGCCTGCGTCGCAACCGGCACGTAAGCAACCTCACTTCAAATCAGCATCGATGGTCCTTCACGGGAACCCTGTTCGGCGTGGCAAGCCCGTACATCAGCGCCAGCCGATCCAGGCATTCCTTGAGACGCCGCGCAAAATAGTCCTGCCAGCGCTGCGTGCGCAGCCCGCGCCGCTGCCCAACCTGCTCCATGGTCATGCCGAGGATCAGGACGTCGTGCACCAGCGCCGAGCCGTCGGCGCCGAGCTCATGCTCGGCACGATTCAACCGCAGGGTCGCCTGACGCTGCCCCTCCGTGATCGGCTCGCGTTGCTGACCGCCGTCGACGTATTCGCGCGTCGTGTCCACCGCGCGAGGGCCACGCTCGGCCTTCTCCCAATCGTTTTGGAAGGCCCTGCCGCTCCGATACTGCGTATCGTCGATCTGTCGATGCGCGTGCAACCGGCCGAGCGGATCGTTGCTTATCGAGCGGAACGCAACGATCTTGTCGCCCGGCTCGAGCGCAAGGGGGTCGTCGATCTCGACCGTCGCCACCTCGGCATTGAAGGGCAGATCCTGGGAGCGTCGATCGTGCGCTCCGGCGGGATCGTACGGTTTCCGTCGTTTGGCTCGCGGCATTGCTGGTCGCCAAAATGTCTGGTGATGAGCGCGCGGAGTCATCCGCGCGATTGCGGTTGCGGACCGAAGTCCGGCGGTCGGGAGGTGAATCGCCTCAGATGGCTCCGACGGCCTGAAGCCAGGCGTCGTTCAATACCGGCCTCGCCGAGGCCTCCGGATCGCGGCTCAGGTGAAAATGCGGTGCACAGTAGCTCGTACCCGGCCGGCACGGATGACCGCAGAAGGTGACCGTCTCGCCCTCGGCATCCCCGCCATAGGGATAGCGGCAGTCGCCGCGTTTCAGGTCGAGCAGTGAAAGGTGCCGCGGCACGACCGCCGCGCAACGAAGTTGGGGCATCTCCACCGCTTCGGCGAAGATCTTTGGCCAGCGAAGCAGATCGGGCTTCAGCTCGGCCCGCCCCTCCCGCAGGCGCCCGATGCCCGGGAGCTTCGGCAGGGACGGTTTCGGCGGGTCGAGGCCCCCCGGCAGCGACGGCTCTAGCCGTTCGAGGCCCACCAACCCCATGCGCTGGGCCCGGCTGAGGGCCGCGTAGCGTGTGTAGGCCGTGTTGAAGGTTGCGTTGATGGTGTCAGCGATCTCCGAGTAGGACAAGCCGCGGGCGCGCAGGTCCTGCAGGGCTGCCGAATGCTCCGGCAGCCAGTTCGTCATTTCCATTCCAGATTCCCATTTTTGTCATTCCGCCGGCGCCTTGCATAACTTCCGATATTCCGAAGGAAAAGTCAAGCTTGAATTCTGATAATCGTAACGGTATGGATACAGCAGGGTTTGGAGAGGATGAAACATGCTGGACGCGGCACTGATCGAACGAGCATTGGAAAAGACAGGCAAGAGCAAGGGCGGGCTTGCCCGCGCAATGGGGGTACGGGCCGGGGCGGTATCCGAGATTCTGTCGGGGATACGGTTGATCAAGGCATCGGAGATCGCCCCGATCATCGAATATTTGGAGCTGAACTCGGTGCCGATCATGGGCCGGGTCGGCGCCGGCGCCTCGATCGAGCCGGAACTCGAGCAGGTCCCGCCGGAGGGTCTCGGCGAGGTCGAACTTCCGTTTCCGATGAACGAGGAGACCATCGCTTTCGAGGTCTCAGGCGATTCGATGCTGCCCAAATACGAGAACGGCGACGTCATCGTGGTCTATCGCGAGCAGCGCCATCCGCTGTCGAGCTTCTACGGAGAGGAAGCTGCGGTCCGGCTGAAGAGCGGCGAGCGTTACCTGAAGACGATCGAACGCGGCAGCTCTTCCGGCCTGGTCAACCTCAAGAGCTTCAATGCCAAGCCGATTAACGGCGTAAAGCTCGAATGGATCGGGGAAATCTGCGTCACCCTGCCCCGCAGCCAGATCGAGCGGCTGCGCGGCAAGACGGCGAAGGGCCGCAAATCTGCCCGGACGCAGGGGCGATCGGAGAAATAGCGGCGCGACTTCAGGGCCGACCAGGCCGATTCGGATACCTCCAGACCGAATCGGCCGGACCAGCGGCGTCGGAATTCGGGTTATCGGCAATTTATCTTGACATGGTTCCGATTATCGGAAATAATGACCGATGACAGTCAAGGCATCGAACTATCAGGCATGCAGTATTTTGTCGTGATGATCGACTATGGCCGCCGCGGCCGGGAAGCGATCGTCGACCCCGAAATGACCCGGCGGGAGGTCGTCTCGCGCATCGCGTCGGGTGAATATACCAACATCAGCTTCATCCACGAGATCGCCGAGTGCTCGGTCGAGGATGTCACGAACGACATCCTCGCCGAGGCGGCCCTGCCGGAGGTCCCCCTCACCGCCGCCGATATGCAAGCCAATACGCTCGATCACATCAGCGACTTGCGCAAGCACGAGACGGTCTGACGTCGAGATCGCTCACGTGGTGATTTCGAAAACGTGATCTTTCTTGAGCCGGCCACTTGGCCGGAACCGGAAACGGACTAGATAGGGTTCACGCAAAGTCTATTCGGACCGGGCGTGGGTTCCCTTTAGATTAGCGATTCGTTTCTCGGGCCGGTAGATTTCTGCTTCAAATGACTCCGACAAAAAATGCCGGGATCGCGGCAGGCGATGGCGATCTCAGGATTGCGCTGCTGCTCGGCATCGCGAACTGGTTTCTATTCCTCGATCATATTCCGCACAACGTCGTCAACACGCTGACCATGCGCAACTTCGGCTTCAGCGGCGCCACCGACTTGTTTGTATTCGTCGGCGGCTACGCAACGACGCTGATCTACAGTGGGATGGCGGTGGAGCGCGGAATTCTGGTGGCGGCCACCCGCATCTTCAGGCGTGTGTGGCAGCTCTATGCTGCCTACATCGTCCTGTTCGTGATCTATGTCGAGCTGATCAGCTATGTCGCAGCCCGGACCGCGGCGCCCGAGATCATCAGCGAGTTCAACATCACCGGCTTCATCGACCACGGTATCCGAACGCTGATCTACGGCCTGTTCCTGCAAGCCAAGCCGCTCAATCTCGATGTGCTGCAACTCATTATCGCCTTGATGGCCTTCCAGCCCATTATCGTGTGCGGATTGCTCTATGTGCCGAACGCGACGCTCGCCGGGTCCGTTGCGCTTTATGCGACCGCCCGCGTACTCGACTGGAATCTGTCATCATACCCGGAAGGACACTGGTATCTGAACCCGTTCTGTTGGCAATTGCTGTTTGTGATGGGCGGCTGGCTCGCGCTCGTCGGCAGGCGGTACGCTTCAGAGATCCGCTCGCTGCAGGCCACTCCCGCGCTGCGCGCCGCGGCCCTGTCGTATCTGGTGCTCGCGCTGACGATCGTCTCAGTTGGCGATATCCCGGCCCTCGCCCAGATGATGCCGGATGGACTGAGCGATATGCTCCTGCCAAGCGATCAGGAGGACGTTGCACCCCATCGCATCCTGCATTTCCTGGCCCTGACGTTCCTGTTCACCTTGCTGGTGCCGCGCGACTGGGGATACCTGCGATCACACGCCTTGCAGCCGATCATCAAATGCGGCGAGGAGTG
The DNA here is from genome assembly GCF_011516645.4 of Bradyrhizobium septentrionale. Classification (NCBI taxonomy): domain Bacteria; kingdom Pseudomonadati; phylum Pseudomonadota; class Alphaproteobacteria; order Hyphomicrobiales; family Nitrobacteraceae; genus Bradyrhizobium; species Bradyrhizobium septentrionale. The sequence goes on from NZ_CP088285.1 coordinate 9,574,986, forward strand.
GCTCGCGGTATTCTGCGCGGGCGTTTTCCTCTCCTTTGCCGCGCACCTTATCCTGATCACCGGCCCGAACTCGGTGGCGAGGCAAGCTGCGGTCAGCATCGCTGGCATCGCGGCGATGATTGCAGTCGCCTACTACGTCTCGTGGTCGAAGCAGCAGGATCATAAATCGGCTGTCGGAGCCCATTCGTGAATCCGGTGATCTAATCGATCGCCAGCGACCGCTTAAGCCGCGTCTCGCTGTCGTGCAACATCGCGGCGTCGAGCGCATCCCGACCGGCTGCATCGCTTGCACAGGCGAACAGGCGGTAGAATTGGGCGCCATCATAGGCGACCAGCAAGAGATCGACGCCCGCGTTCAATGCCTCCACGACGGCGGTGCAGACATCGTGCTGATAGATCGCGCCCATCACCAGATCGTCCGTCATGACGAGGCCCTGGTAGTTCCAGCTTTTCCGGATCAGCCCATCGATGACGGCCTTCGAATGCGAGGCAGGCCGCGCCGGGTCGAGAGCGCTGACCGCCACATGCCCGACCATCAGGCGCGCACCGGTGGTCGACAGCACATCGCGGAACGGACGCCAGTCGGTCGCCTCCAGTTCGCCGACCGGCGTATCGAGATCGGCGTTGAAATGATGCGTGTCGGCGCGCACGCGGCCCAATCCGGGAAAGTGCTTCACGGTGGCGTTGACGCCCGCGGACTCGAGGCCGTGGATGTAGGCGCCCGCGATCGCGCTCACCTTGGCGGGGTCGTCTGAGATCGCGCGCTGATTGGTCAGCGTATTGAAATCGAATCGGTTGCGCGTCGCCTCGGGCCGAAGGTCGAGCACCGGAGCTAGATTGAGGTTGACGCCGAGCGACGCCAGTTCGCGTCCATGGATGCGCCCGAACTCCTCGGCCTTTGCCGTTCGCTCCTCCGGCGCCAATTCGGCCAGCGAGGCAAGCGCGGGCAGCCTCGTCAGCGGCGGCGCGAGGTGCGAAACGATGCCGCCCTCCTGATCCGTCGCGACTAGCAGCGGCGGCAGCCCGGCCGCGCGCCGCTTCGCCTGGAGCGCAGCGATCTCGGCCTTCAGTGCATCGACCGCCCTGCCGGCGACATTGCGCCCGGTGACATAGATACCCGCAATCAACCCGCTCTCCGCCAGCGGCGCCACCTCGTCGAACGACCGGTAGCCGACGATGAAATGCTGCCCAAGGGACCGCGCAAGAAGCGGCTCAGTCTGCATTATGCGGTGCATGCGGACCTCGAACACACCATGCGCGGCCAGCATCGCCAGTGGCGGCAGGCACCACAGGATGACCAGAAGCCTCCCGGCCCATGCCCGCCGGGCGCCGCGGCAGACCAGCACGAGCACGACGGCGACGCTTGCGACCACGAGCAGCAGGTTGCCCGTCCCGCGTAGCGGGACCAGATAGGGATCGTTGTGGTTGACGCCGGCAAAGACGAATGCGAGCCCGACGATCCAGGCCATGGCAATGCCGACTCGCTTGATGATTTGCATGGAGACGAGGGGGTGAACAAACCGAACGTGTCGTCCGTATCAGACCGGATTCGCCGCAGCGAGCGGATAAGACCCCTCTGCACGCAATCTGCATAAGAATCCTGAACTCCTGCTGATCGCCTTTCCGCTGTCTGCACGCAGCCAACCCAAGGTTCGCCATGCCGCAGCCGGGATCGCGTTCGCACACCTGTCGATGACGTCAGCGCGACCGCCGGAGTCCAAACGTCCTTCAATCCTGAGGTCACAATGACAAGCCTTGAGTCACCGGAAACCGAGACCCAATCGATTGCCAACGGCTTGCCGCCGGCCAAGGCCGCCGCCGCGCTTACTCTCGCCGCGCTGGCCGATTGGTTGTTCTATGATCAGAATGCCGGACTCTCGGTGGTCCTGTTCGCAGTCGCGCTGGCCGGCGTGTCACTGGCCGCCAACTTTGGTCACCTCGCTCGCCGCAGGCTGCTGATGGCCGGCGCGATCGTTGTGGCCGGGTTGCTCCCTGCCCTGGAGGAGTTCAACGCAGCCTCGCTGGCCTTCGCCGTTCTTACGCTCGGCACCGCGCTCACTCTCACGACCAATCCCTGTCTCGACAGTGTGGCCAAGGGAGCTGCCTCGCTGGTGGACCTCTTTCTGGTCAGCCCTTTCAGGTTGTTCCGGGATGTCGTCAGCGCATTCAGCCTGCCGGGCCTGACCAGGGGTTTCATCCTATGGTTCGTACCATTGCTGCTCGGAACCGTGTTTGTCTCTCTGTTCGTCGCCGCCAATCCAGTGCTGGAAATATGGATCAGCCAGCTGAACCCGGGCAATCCCGCCGCCAGCCTCAGCCTCGGTCGCACGCTGTTCTGGATTCTCGCATTGGCGCTGCTCTGGCCCTTCATCCATGTCAAATGGCGGCACTACACCAACGTCGTGCCCAACGGACCTCGATCTTCCGCGAAGGATCCGGCCGAACCCGATCATTTCATCGACTTGTTCGGCGCAGGCTCCATCCTGCGCTCCCTGATCCTGTTCAACCTGCTGTTTTCGATTCAGACCATTCTCGATGCGATCTATCTCTGGGGCAACGCGACGCTTCCTGCCGCCATCACCTACGCGTCCTACGCCCATCGTGGCGCCTATCCGTTGATCGTCACGGCGCTTCTGGCCGCGGCCTTCGTTCTGCTCGCGATGCGGCCGGGCGGTCCGGCCGAACAATCGCGAGTGATCCGACCGCTCGTCTACGTCTGGGTCGGACAGAATGTCTTGCTGGTGATCTCCTCGATGCTCCGGCTTGATCTCTACGTCCAAACCTACCTGCTCACCTACTGGCGGGTCGCGGCATTCGTCTGGATGCTGCTCGTCGCCGTCGGGCTGATCCTGATTCTGGTGCGCATCGTCCTGCGGGCATCGAATGAATGGCTGGTCGGCACCAACCTGTCGGTACTGACCATCGTGCTCTATGTCTGCTCCCTGGTTAATTTCGCCGCCGTCATCGCCGACTACAATGTCAGCCACAGTCGCGAAGCCTCGGGCAGTGGCGTCAATCTGGATATGGACTACTTGATCCAGCTCGGCCCCCAAGCCCTTCCGGCCATCGACCGGGCGATCCAGCTCCGCTACGCCAACCCGGTCCTTGTCTCGCGCCGCAATAGCCTTGTAGAACAGCAACGCCAGCAGATGGCCTCATGGCGCAGCTGGGGCTTTCGCGGCTGGCGGCTTCAGCGTTTCCTGGACAGGCAGCAGACCAATGCGCCGGGATAGTCGAAGCGCCGGTTTTCGGAGACGACTCGTGACGCACCGCATCCTCATCGTCGACGACGACCTGCATATCCGCGAGGTCATCCGCGTCGCCCTCAAGAAAGCCGGCATGAGCGTGGCCGAGGCCCGCGACGGAAAGGAGGCGCTGACCCGGTTTGCCGGCGAGCGGCCGGACCTGATCGTGCTCGACATCGGCATGCCGGAATTCGACGGCCTCGATGTCTGCCGCGAGATCCGCAAATCATCGGATGTGCCGATCCTGTTCCTCTCTGCCCGCGACGACGAGATCGACCGCGTCCTCGGCCTCGAGATCGGCGGTGACGACTACGTAACCAAGCCATTCAGCCCGCGCGAGCTCGTCGCGCGGGTGAATGTCATCCTGCGGCGGCTGACCCCACGGATAGCGGCGGCAAGGACTGAGGCCGCCGTGCTCTCGCGGGGGCAGCTCTCGATCGATCCCGAGCAGCACATCGCGACGTTCGCGGGCGTGCCGCTGCGCCTGACCGCAATCGAGTTCGGAATTCTGCGCGCCTTCCTGACGCGACCGACGGTGGTGTTCAACCGCGAACAGATCATGAGCGCGGCCTACCAGCTCAACATCCAGGTCTCCGACCGCACCATCGACAGCCACATCCGCAACATCAGAGCCAAGCTCGCAGCCGTGAACTGCGACAACGTTATCGAGACCGTTCACGGCGTCGGCTTCAAGCTCGGTCGCTGCGAGCTGCAGGCATGACATCGTTCCGCGCCCGCCAGAAGTGGCGACCGTCGCTTGGTCTGGTCATCTTCACAGTGCTTGCCCTGGTCGCGCTGCTGCCGCTGGTGGGTCTGTTCTTCTTCCGCCTCTACGACAACCAGCTGATTCACCAGACCCAGGCCGAGCTGATCGCGCAAAGCCGCGTCCTTGCCGCGATCTACGCCGAAGAAGTGAAGGCACGATTGGGCAATGGCATCCCGCTCGGCGCCGCGGTCCCCCCGGAGGCGCTGCCTGATCCCGGCGACCAGGTGACGCCGATCCGGCCCGCGCTCGACCTCGCCGGCAACGACCTGCTGCGGCGACGGCCCGACGCGCTGCCGGCGGCCAGGCCCGCGGATCCGGCCTATGTCGAGATCGGCAGCAGGCTGATGCCCATCATCCTGGAGACCCAGAAGGTGACGCTTGCGGGCTTCCGGATTCTCGATCCGCAGGGCGTGGTGATCGCCGGACGCCAGGAGGTCGGACAGTCGCTTTCCCATATCGAGGAGGTGGCCGCGGCGTTGCACGGCCAGTATAGCGCCGCATTGCGCATCCGCATGCCCGACAAGCCCCCACCACCGATCTATTCGATCAGCCGCGGCGTCGGTGTTCACGTCTTCTCCGCGATGCCCGTGATCGTCAACGACCACGTTGCCGGCGTGATCTACACGTCGCGGACGCCGAGCAACATCTTCGACCATCTCTATCAGGAGCGTGGCAAGTTCCTGCTCGCCACATTGGCCGTGCTGCTGGCGACGATTGCGATCGGGTTGATGTTCTCACGCACCGTCACGCGCCCCATGCGCGAGCTCGTCGATCGAGCCGTGCGGATCGGCCGTGGCGACCGCAACGCGTTCCAACCGCTGCAGCACTATGGCACCCGTGAGCTCGCCCAGCTCTCAGACAGTTTCCTCGACATGGCCCAGCAACTGTCGCGGCGGTCCGACTATATCGCCACCTTCTCGGCACACCTGACGCACGAGTTGAAATCGCCGCTGACATCGATCAGGGGCGCAGCCGAGCTGCTGCAGGATTCGCTTCAGAGCAAATCGGGTACGCTGACCCGCTCCGAGCAACAAAGCTTCATCTCGAACATCCTTGGCGACGTCGAGCGGCTCGATGCGATGAGCCAGCGGCTGCGCGAACTGGCCCGTGCGGAGGGCGCCCCACAGAACGAGCAGACCCCGCTCTCTCCCGTCATCGAAAACCTGAAGGGCCGCTTTGCAGGCCGTACCATTGCGGCCAGCGGCTGCCTCGACCGTTCAATCGGCATGTCCGGCGAGAAGGCGCTGATCGTGCTGGCGCATCTGGCCGACAACGCGTTCCGTCACAATGCCAAGTCGGTGGAGATCGAAGCGACCGGTGACGCCTCCAGCGTCAGAGTGACGATGAGCAATGATGGCGCCCCAATCTCCGACGCCAACCGCGACAAGATCTTCGACGCTTTCTTCACCACGCGCCGCGACAGCGGCGGCACCGGCATGGGGCTGGCGATCGCGCAAGCCGTCATGGTGAGCCATGGCGGTTCGATCCGTCTCCTGCCCTCGAGCCGGGGTGCAGCCTTCGAGTTGCAGTTTCCCGCCGTCTGACCGGTCAGAACCGCTTGATGATGATCGCCGCCCTCATCGCCGAGGGCGCGCCGATCGAGCCAACTTCCCGACTATTTCCTGCGCGACGCCAAAATCTTCTCGGCGGCGCGAAGGTGCGGCTTGTCTAGCATCTTGCCGTCCATTTTGGCGACCCCGGACGGATTGCCGGCGAACGCGGCAACCACCCGCTCCGACCACGCGATCTCCTCATCCGTCGGCATGAAGGCCGCGTTGACGACGTCGACATGCTTGGGATGGATCACGGCTTTGGCCAGGAAGCCGTCCTGCCGCGCGGCAATGGCCTCCGCCTTCAACGCATCGAGATCGTTGATGTCGGTGGCAATGGTATCGATCGCGACCACCCCGGCGGCGGCCGCGCCGATCAGGCAGAGATCGCGGGCCAGGATGAAGGGGGAATGATAGCGGCCGTCGGTCCGGTTGCGCGTTGCCCCGAGCGAGGCCGCGAGATCCTCGGCGCCCCACATCATGCCCCAGAGACGCGGGCTCATATTCTCGAAGTCGAGGATTTTCAACACCGCCCGCGCCGTCTCGGTCGCGACCGTGACGATCCGCGTAGACCCCTGCGCGATATCAGAAGCGGCCTCGAACGCGTCGAGATACAGCGCGAGCTTGTTGACATCGGCGGCGCCGGCGCATTTCGGCAGCACGATGCCGTCGGGCTTGCCGGGCATCACGGCGGCGAGATCGCCGAGCGTCAAATCGGTGTCCAGCGCATTGACGCGGACATAGAGCTTCTGGTCCGGATTGCGCGCATCGAGCATCTCGCGCGTGATGCCCCGCGCGACGACCTTCTGGTCCGGTGCGATGGAATCCTCGAGATCGAGGATCAGCGCATCGGCCGCGGTCTTCTTCGCGCTCTCATATTTACGGGTGCTGTCGCCGGGAACGAACAGGAACGATCGCATTGTCTATGCCTTCGGCTTGCAGTGCATCAGGCCGGTGCGGCGGCAGCTCGCCACCACCTCGCCGCGCTGATTGGTCATGGTGTGCTCGAATTCGACGATGCCCTGGGTCGGCCGCGACTTGCTGGCGCGCTTGCCGATGATCCTGGTGTGCGCCTTCAGGGTGTCGCCATGGAACACCGGCTTTGGAAACTTGACGTCGGTCATGCCGAGATTGCCGACCGTGGTCCCCAGCGTCGTGTCGTACACGCTCATGCCGATCATGATGCCGAGCGTATAGAGGCTGTTGAACAGCCGCTGGCCGAACTCGGTCTTCTCGGCAAAATGCGCATCGAGATGCAGCGGCTGCGGGTTCATGGTCAGGAGGCTGAATAGGGTGTTGTCCATCTCCGTCACGGTCCGGCTGAACTCGTGATGGAATTCCTGCCCGACCTCGAACTCTTCGAAATACAATCCAGCCATTTACCGTCCCTTGTAGTTGGGCGTCCGCTTCTCGACGAACGCATTCAGCCCTTCCTGGCAGTCTTCCGTCGACGCCACCACCACAAAGCTCTCCGCCGTATTCTCGACCGAACGTCGGAAATCAGCATCGACTGCGCGCATGAAGGCGTCGCGGCCGATCTTCATCACGATCGGCGACTTCGCCGCAAACTTCCGCGCGATCTCGCGCGCTCGCTCCAGCGCAGTGCCCTTCGGCACCACTTCGCTGAGCAGCCCCATGCGATGGGCGGTCGCCGCATCGAAGGGCTCGCCGAGGAACAACGGGCCGAACGCCTGGTGTTTTCCGACCAGCCGCGGCAGCTGCACGAAGTGGATCGCCGGGATCAGGCCGACATCGATCTCGGGATAGCCGAAGGTCGAACCGTCGCCCGCAATGATCATGTCACAGGAAATCGCGATCGTCATGCCGCCGGCCCGCACCGCGCCATCGATCGCCGCAATCGTCGGCTTGCCCATGCGATATTGGGTATCGTTCAGTGCGAAATACAGCCGCTCGAGGAATGTCTTGGTCTCGATGGCGGGCTTGCCCCTGACGATGTCGAGGTCGAGGCCGGCGCAAAACACCTTGTGGGCGCTGCTGATGATGACGGCGCGCACGCCCTGATCATCGCGCGCTTTTGCCAGCGCCGCCAGCAGCGCGTCGATCAGGGGGATGCTGAGCGCATTGACCGGCGCGCGATCCAGAACGATCTCCGCGATCTGATCAGCGACCGAGTAACGAACGAGGTCCGTGCTCATGATGTATTGCCTCCAATTATCGCTTGGCTTGCCGCACCGCGCCTGACAGCAGCAGGCCGTCGATCTCTGCGGAACCGAAACCAGCCTCTATCAGCACGGCGCGGCTGTCCTGTCCAACATCAGGCGCGGGACAGAGGTGATCCTCGGAGAGGGTCGCGATCCCCGGCGTGCGTGGGGTGTAGACCGCACCGACACCCGGCGTATCGTGTCGCACCGACGCCCTGGTCGCCTCGACATGGGCGTTGCGCAGCCATTCGCCGGGACTGAGGATCCGCTCGGCGATGATATCGCCGGCGTGCAGTCGCGTCAGCCAGGCGTCAGCCGGCTGGGTCAGGAACACCTCGCACAGCTGCGGGATCAGCGTGTCGGCCGCATCGGCGCGCCGGGCGAAATCGGCGAAGCGCGGATCGCTGGCGAGATCCTCGCGGCCGATCACGGTGCACAGCCGCTTGTACTGCGGCTCGTTCACCAAGGTCACCATCATCCAGCCGTCCTGGGTCTGGTAGGTGCCAGCCGGCACGTTGAGCGCGCGCGGCGCACCGCCCTCGAGGATGAACTCCGCGACCTTGTGGCCGAGCAGCGCCGACGTCGACTGGCAGAGATTGACGTCGATCCAGCGGCCGGTGCCGACCGTCGCGCGCGCGAACAGCGTCGTCGCGATCGCCTGGAACGCATACACGCCGGTGACGACGTCGGAGATGGTGGTGCCGACCCGATGCGGCACACCATCGGTCCCGACATTGACCGAGACCAGGCCAGAGAACGCCTGCGCGACCGAATCCGAGCCGGGCCGCTTCGAGTATGGCCCGCTCTGCCCAAAGCCGCTGACCGACAGATAGACCAGGCCGGGATTGTCCCGCGACAGGCTCTCATAGCCGAGCCCGAGCCGCTCGGCGACACCAGGGCGAAATCCTTCGATCAGCACGTCGGCCTCGCGCGCCAGAAGCTGCGCGATCGCAATCCCATCCTTGTGCTTCATGTCGAGGCACAGGCTGCGCTTACCGCGGTTGTAGACCGCCGACAACGTCGTGTGATTGCCGTAGGTGGTGCCGAGATAGCGCGACCAGTCGCCTTCCGGCGGCTCGACCTTGATGACGTCGGCGCCATAGACCCCGAGCAGCATCGCGCAATAGGGCGAGGCGATCCCCTGCCCGAAATCGAGCACTTTCAGCCCGCGATACGGCGCCTCGTGCGTCGGCGTCAGCCTGCGTTCGCCCGTCATTAGTCCTCCCATGACTTTCGAAGGGCCCTAGAGCGCCAGATAGCGCTGCCGGATGTTGTCGTTGGCCTTCAGCTCTTCGATGGAGGATGTGTAGACGATCCGTCCCTTGTCGATAACCGTCGCGTGGCTCGCAAGGCCAAGGCAAAAATGCATGTTCTGCTCGGCGATCAACACTGTGGCACCGGTGCCGCGGAGCTGCCTCAGCAGCTCGCCGATGCGCTGCACGATGATCGGCGCCAGCCCCTCGCTCGGCTCATCCAGTAGCAGCAGCACCGGATTGCCCATCAGCGTGCGGGCGATCGCCAGCATCTGCTGCTCACCGCCGGAGAGCCTTCCGGCGATCCGGTGCCGCAGCGGCTCCAGCAGCGGGAACACGTCATAGACGCGACGGATCGACCACTCATCCTCGCCATCAGGCCCCTTCTTCTGGCCGATGACGAGATTGTCCTCGACGGAATGCTCGGGAAAAATCTGGCGGTCCTCGGGCACGAAGCCGAGCCCGGCCCGCGCGATGTGATGCGGCCTCATCCCGGACACCACGCGGCCGCGCAAGGTCACCTTGCCGCGGCGCGCCGGCGCCAGCCCCATGATCGCCTTCATGGTGGTCGACTTGCCGGCACCGTTGCGGCCGAGCAGCGCCATGGTCTCGCCCTGCCGCACCGAAAGGCCGACACCGAACAGGATCTGGCTGGTGCCGTAGTAGACGTCGAGGTCCTCGACCTGCACCACGGGCTGCGCGCTCATGCCACCGCTCCCGCGTGGTCGTCGCTGCCGAGATAGGCTTCGATCACGGCATCGTTTCGCCGGATCGCGTCCGGCGTCCCGGTCGCAAGGATCCGGCCGTAGCACAGCACGACGATCTGCGGCGCGATCTTGAACACGATATCCATGTCGTGCTCGATGAATACGACGGTGATCTTCTGCTTTTCCCAAAGCTCGCGCACCTTGTCGATCATGCGCCAGCGCTCCTCGGTGCCCATGCCCGCGGTCGGCTCGTCCAGCAGCAGCACCTTGGGTTCGAGCACCAGCGCGAGCGCGATATCGAGCAGCTTCTGGTCGCCATGCGACAGCGTCGCCGCGGTCCTGTTGCGCTTGCTGGCGAGGCCGAGCAGCTCCATCGCGTGCTCGGCGCGGTCGCGCGTCTCGGCCAGTGGAAAACGGCGATGCATCACGCCGGCGCGGCGCTGGTCGGCGCAGACCGCTGCCAGCATCGTCTCCTCGACCGTCAGCGACGGGAAGATGCTCGCGACCTGGAAGGCGCGGCCGATGCCGTGACGGACGATCTCGGGCGGCGTCTTGCCCGCCATGTCGACGCCGTTGAGCAGGATTTGGCCTGCGTCCGGCCGCAGCGCGCCCGTGATCAGATTGAAGAAGGTGCTCTTGCCGGCGCCGTTGGGACCGATCACGGCGGTGAGCGAACCATCGGCAAAGTCGAGCGAGACATTGTCGGTCGCCTTGACCCCGCCAAAGGATTTCGAGAGGGCGCGAATCTCCAGCATGGCTAACCGCTCGCCTCCCGCAGGCCGCCATAGCTGTTCCACGACGTGGCGACGAGCCATCCGCAATCGACCGGCACATTGGCGCCGGTCATCGCGGAGGCCGCATCGGACGCCAGGAACGCGACCACGCGGCCGATCTCCGAGGGATCGACGAGACGGCGAAGCGCTGCGTTGGCAGCCAGCGCGGAGACATCCCGCTCGCCGCGATCGATGGCATTCTTCAACGCCGGCGTCAGCGTGTAGCCGGGCGACACGGCGTTGACGCGGATTCCGGACGGTCCCCACTCCGCCGCCAGGCACTCAGTGATGGCGATCACCGCGGCCTTGGCAGGCGCATAGGCGTGTAGCGGCATCGAGCGCATGCCGGCAATCGAGGCGATGTTGACGATGCTGCCGCGCTTGCGCGCGATCATCTGCCGCGCAAAGGCGACGCAGGCGACATAGGTGCCGCGCTGGTCGACCCGCACCACGTCGTCCCAGGAGGACATCGGCAGATCTTGCGGCCGGACCGGCACCTGGATGATGCCGGCGCTGTTGACGAGCACATCGACGGGGCCGCAGTCCCGCTCGATCGCCCCGGCGCAGGCCTCAACGCTGCGCTCGTCTGCGACATCGGCGGCAAACGCCTTGCCGCCGACTTCCGCTGCAACCGTCTGCGCCTTGACGAGGTCGCGGTCGACGACCGCTACGAGATCGCCCGCCGCCGCCAGCTCGCGGACGCAGGCCGCGCCGATGCCGCTGGCGCCGCCGGTGACGACGCTGATCCGTCCTTTGGCACTCATGGCGCGCGCTCCCCGGCAGCTCCGCGACGCTGCGCGAACCATTCGACGACAAAGTCCATCAGGCCCTTTCGCAGGCCGATCGCAAAGAACAGGATCACGATGCCGAGCACGATGCCGTGATACTCGGTCAGGCGGGTGACGGTATCATTCAGGATCAGGAACAGCATGGCGCCGACCATTGGCCCGAGGAACGTTGTCACGCCGCCGAGCATGTTGATGAAGATGCCCTCGCCGGAAATCGTCCAATAGGCGAATTCCGGATAGGCGCCGGAGACGAACAGCGCCATGATCATGCCACCGGTCGCGGCGAACAGCGCCGCCAGCACGAAGATTGTCAGCTTGGCGCGCCAGACGTCGATTCCGATGAAGCTCGCCCGCGTGGCGTTGTCGCGGATCATGCGCAGCGTGTAGCCGAACGGCGACTGTGCGATCTGTCGCATCAACAGCAGCCCGATCACCAGCAGCGCGCAGCTCGCGATGTAGAGATGCAGATGGTTCGAGAGGTCGATGCCGAGGAACGGCGGCCGTGGAATGCCGCCGCGCAGGCCCTGGTCGCCGCCGGTCAGCGACTGCCACGACAGGATGGTCGAGTGGATCAGCATCTGGAACGCCAGGGTGACGAAGGCGAAGTAGATCTCTTTCAGCCGCACGCAGATCGCTCCGATGACGACGGCGACGACCAGCGTCATCGCCAACGTGCCGACGAAGGCCACCGGGATCGGCACGCCGGTCTTCTGCATCATGAGGCCGAAACCATAGGCGCCGAGGCCGAAGAACATGCCATGCCCGAACGAGATCAGCCCGGTGTAGCCGACCAGAAGGTTGAGCGACGTCGCGAAAAGCCCGTAGGCCGCGCAGCGGATCACGAAGTCGAGCAGCTGCTTGCTGCCAAACAGCATCGGCAGCAGCGCGAGCACGGCAAACGCCGCGAACGCGATCAGCACATCGCGATAGCGCTGCGGTCTGGCATCGATCCGGGGAACCTCGAGCGGCTGCGCGCTCTGCCCGGCCTGCAACTCGGTCATGCGACCTCCTTGCCGAACAGCCCGGTCGGGCGCGACACCAGCACGATCACCATGAAGAGATACATCAGCCCCTCGGTGAACAGCGGGAAGCCGAGCGATCCGAACGAGCGGATCAGGCCGATCAGGAGCGCGCCGATCAGCGCACCCAGGATCGAGCCCATGCCGCCGATCACGGTGACGATGAAGGACTCGATCAGTACCGAGAACCCCATGCCCGGCGTCAGCGAGCGCACCGGCGCGGCTAGCGCTCCTGCCAGCCCCGCCAACATGCCGCCGAGCGCAAACACGCCACCATAGATCAGCCCGGTGTTGATGCCGAGCGCCGACACCATTCCGGGATTATGCGCAGCCGCACGGATCACCTTGCCGATCCTGGAGCGCGCCAGCGCCAGCCCGAGAACCACGGCCGCAGCGAGCGCCACGCCGATCAGCAGCAGGTAATATGGCGGCACCACGCCGCCGGCGATGAACAGCGGCGGCACCTGGAATGCGGCCGGCATGCCCATGGACCTGAATTCGGGCCCCCAGATCATGCGGACGACGTCGTCGAAGATCAGCACGAAGGCATAGCAGACCAGAAGCTGCATCAGCACGTCGCGGCCGTAGACGCGGCTCATGAAGACGCGCTCGAAGATCAGGCCGAGGATCGCGGTGCCGACGGCGCCGCTCAGTATCGCCAGCGCAAAGCTGCCGGTGAACTGATAGGCCGTCATCGCGAAATAGGCGCCGAACATATAGAAGGCGCCGTGGCTGAAATTGACCACCTTGAGGACGCCGAAGATCAGCGTCAGCCCGACGGCAACGAGAAACAGCAGCATGCCGATGATCAGGCCGCTGGTGGTCTGCGTCACCAGGCATGCAGGACTGGCGAGGCAACTGGCGAGCGCGTCGAGGTCCACGGGAAATCATCCATTACGGCGAGCCGCAGGGCCGGCGCGCGACAAACTTCAGATGAAAGGCGGAGACAGCACGCTGCTGCCTCCGCCCCGCATGCGGATCAGGTGTAGCCCTTGCTCTTCTTCCACTCGGCTTCGAGCTCGAAGATGGTCTTCCAGTCGCCGGCCTTCACGTCGGGCACGTAGGGCTCCTGCGGGATCGTGGTGCCCCAGCCGATCGCGTAGCCGACCAGCGTGTGATCGTCGGCCCGCATGGTGACGGTGCCGTCGGCGCCGAACGGGCACTTGATGGTGAGCCCGGTGAGGGCCTCCGCGACCTTCTTGCCGTCCGTCGAGTTCGCCTTCTTGACGGCCTCGTTGAGGAACATCACCGCCGTTGCGTTCTGCCAGGACCAGTTGGTCGGATATTCGTTGTACTTCGCCTTGTAGGCGTCGCCCCAGGCGGCATTCTCCGGGGTCGGCGGGAACGTCTTGATGTAGCGGTCGCCGGAGTGGATGCCCTTGGGCAGGTTCTTCACCACCGTGAGCGCGGTGTAGTCGGCCATGTTGACCGCGAACACCTCCATCTGGGTGAACATCGCATAGATGTTGGCCTGGTCGATGTAGGAGGTGAGATCGCCGCCCCACAGGCAGGAATACAGCGCCTGCGGCTTGGCCTGCAGGATCTTGGTCACCACCTCGGTGTAGTCGGGCTGGAACAGCTTCGGCCAGGACTCGCTGATGATCTCGACATCGGGCGCGAACTTCTTCAGATACAGCACGAATTCGCCCGTGGTGTCGCGGCCATAGGCATAATCGGGCGAACAGGTCGCCCATTTCTTCAGGCCCTTGGCCTTGGCGATCCCTGCGGCGTAGCCGGCGCCGACGATCGAGTCATGAATGCCCTGCCGTACGCAGCGGAAGGCGTTCGGGATGTGTTGCTTGGGATCGGCGGTCAGCGACGACGCCTCCGAGCAGGTGTGGATGCAGAGCACGCCGAGATCGCGCGCCACCTCGTGAACCGCGAACGATCCCGACGACGCCTCGCCGTCGAGCAGCATCTCGCAGCCGTCGGTGTTGACGAGCTCGCGCGCGATGCGGGCGGCTTCCTGCGGCTGTCCCTTGGAATCGCGGATCACCATCTCGATCTGCCGCCCGGCGAGCCCGCCGGCGGCATTGACCTTCTCGACCTCCAGCATCACCGCATTGCGCGAGGAGGTTCCGAGCTGCGCGACGCGGCCCGAGAGAATGGTCGGCATGCCGATCTTGATCGTCTTGGCCTGGGCGCGCGCCACCCACGGTGCGGCAAGGCTCGCCGCGCCGGCACCCATCAACGCAAGCGTCGAGCGCCGGGTGATGCCCGGTTTCCGGGTCCTCTTCATATTCCCCTCCCTGTCGGGTGTTGGCGTTCCCAAAATCCCTGTCGGAGATCGTTCCGTCTCCGTGACCGCAATGTTTTCAGAGCAGGGGGGGTGACGTCAAGCCAAAGATGAATTACGACTCATAATTCATCTAGGGAGAAACGGCGCCGGAAATCGGCCCGACAGGCGGCAAATGATCAATCTTTCCAGCTTCATCGCATTTCACGCCAAGCGGACTCCGGACCGCTGTGCGCTGAAATATCGCGGCGAAGATGTCTCCTATGCCGACTTTGATCTACGCATCCGCCAGGTCGGCGGCTGGCTCGCGGCCCGCGGGATCGCGCCCGGCGATGTCGTCGCGGTGCTGATGAAGAACAGCTCGGCTTTTCTCGAGCTGGTGTTCGCGACCAGCCATATCGGCGCGGTGTTCCTGCCGATCAATTATCGCCTGTCGGCCGATGAGGTCGGCTACATCGTCGGCAATTCCGGCGCGCGCCTGCTCGTCGCCGACGAGGAATTTGCCGCGATCGCAGCCGGCGATGCACCCATCGTGCTGCTCGATGAAGGCGCGCAGTCCAGCATCACCAATCTCGCGCCCGACACCGCGCCGGCGCCGATCCATGTACGCCAGCCACGCGACCTGATGCGGCTGATGTACACCTCGGGGACGACCGACCGCCCCAAGGGGGTGATGCTCACCTACGAGAACATCTACTGGAAATCCGCCGACCAGACGCTGGTGCTCGGGCTCAACGCCGACACGCGGCTGCTCGTCGTCGGCCCGCTCTATCATGTCGGCGGGCTCGACCTGCCCGGCATCTCGGTGCTTTGGCACGGCGGCATGCTGTGCATTCACCGCATCTTCGAACCGGAGCCGGCGCTGGCCGCGATCGAGCGGGAGAAGCTGAACGCCGCGTGGTTCGCGCCGGTGATGACCACGGCCCTCCTCACCTGCCCGAACCGCGACCGCTACGATGTCTCCAGCCTGCGATGGGCGATCGGCGGCGGCGAGAAGACGCCGGAGCTCCGCATCCGCGCCTTCTCGGATTATTTTGGGAATGCGCGCTACATCGATGCCTACGGCCTGACCGAAAGCTGCGGCGGCGACACCTTCATGGAGGCAGGCCGCGAGATCGAGAAGATCGGCTCGACCGGCCGCGCCATCGCCCATGTCGAGATCGAGATCCGCGATGATGCCGGCCAGCGCCTGCCCGCCGGCCAGAACGGCGAGATCTGCCTGCGCGGTCCGAAGGTCACGCAAGGCTACTGGAAGGACCCGGAGAAGACCGCATCCGCGTTCTTCGGCGACTGGTTTCGCACAGGCGACGTCGGCTATCTCGACGAGGACGGCTTCCTCTATCTGACCGACCGCAAGAAGGACATGATCATCTCCGGCGGCGAGAACATCGCCTCCTCCGAGGTCGAGCGCGTCATCTACGAAATGCCTGAGGTGCGCGAGGTCGCGGTGATCGGCCTGCCGGACGGGCGCTGGGGCGAAAAACCGGTCGCCATCGTGGTGCTGGCCGATAACGCAAAGCTCGACCTGCCCGATCTCACCGATTTCTGCCGTCCGCGGCTCGCCGGCTTCAAGGTGCCGCGGCAGTTGATCATCCGCGACAGCCTGCCGCGCAATCCATCCGGCAAGGTGCTCAAACGCGTGCTCCGCGCCGAACTCGAGGCCATCGCATGACACAAGCGACTTCCGCCAAGGTGACCAAGCTCAACCGGGTCGAGCGTAACGCCTGGACCAAGCAGAAGATCTTTGATGCCGCGACCAAGATCGTCGGCAAATACGGCTATGCCGAAGCCTCCGTCGCCCGCATCACCGAGGCTGCCGGCGTCGCGCAGGGCACTTTCTACAACCATTTCGAGAACCGCCAGGAATTGCTCGACCAGCTATTGCCGAAGATCGGCCTCGACATGGTCCGTTTCATCCATGCGCGCACCGGCACCGCCAGCGAGGCCCGTCAGGAGATCGAACGCTTCAGCGCCTTCTTCGATTTCATCCGCGAGGTACCGGAATTCCTGCGCATCCTCAACGAGGCCGAGTTCTTCGCACCGATCGGCTACCAGAAGCATTTCGACAACATCTCGAGCGCCTATGTGCGGATCCTGCAGCGCGCGCGCGCCGCGGGAGCTACCAACACATTCAGCGACGAGGAATTCGAGGCGATCGTCCAGGTGCTGATGGGCGCCCGCGGCTATCTCAGCCGCCGCTATTCCTACTCCGAGCAAGGCGTCACCGCCGTCCCCGATTACGTCATCACTGCCTACCAGAAGCTGGTTACGCGCGGCCTGTTCACCACGAGCGACAAGGGAAGAAAGTCATGAGCGCCGACGGCACCATCCTCGTCACCGGCGGCAGCCGCGGCATCGGCGCGGCGACCGCAACGCTGCTTACCGATCATGGCCACCGCGTCGTCATCGTCGATATCGCGCCCGAGCCGCTGGTTGGAACCGACGCCATCCTTTGGCCGGTGCCGTTCGACGTCGCGAGCGAAGCCGCCGTGGTCACGGGCATTGCCGATATCGAGAAGGCGCACGGCCCGATCTCCGGCCTCGTCAACGCGGCCGGCGTGTTCGGCAAGATGCACACGATCGAGCGGGTGCGGATGGAGCAATGGGACCGCGAGGTGAACATCGACCTGCGCGGCACCTTCCTGGTCGCGCGCAGCGTCGGCCTTGGAATGGCGAAGCGGCGGCATGGCGCGATCGTCAATGTCGCCTCGGTGGCCGGCATGACGTCGGGTCCGATCCACGCCTACACCGCGGCGAAGGCCGGCGTCATCCAGATCACGCAGACGCTCGCCGCCGAATGGGGCCGTTCCGGCGTGCGCGTCAACGCGGTGTCGCCCGGCTTCACCCGCACAGCGGCGCTCGAGGCCGGCATCGCGTCGGGCGCCCTGAACAGGGAGTTGCTGGCGCGCCCGACCGCGATGAACCGGCTGGTCGAGCCGATGGAGGTCGCGCAGGCGATCGCCTGGCTGCTCTCGCCGCAAAGCAGCGGCATCACCGGCATCAACCTCCCGGTCGATGCTGGCTACATCGTGGGCACCACCTGGGCCGCCTATGGCGGTCTGCCGGACGCGCCGGCCAGCTGAGGACAACGCATGAACATCGAGCTTCCGCGCAAACACCTCGATCTGTCCTCCGCCATCGCCGAGGGCGACATCCGCGTGCTGCTGATGGTGCTGGTGCACCTGACCGGCGACGAGAAATGGCTGGAGCCGCCCTACAAGCCGAAGCGCGACGTCCGCCTGATCCCCGATCCGGATGCCGGCGTGCCGAAGGAGATCCAGGACGAGATTCGCGCCGCCGTCCTCAACCTGTTCGCGAACGGCACGCCGAAGCCCGTCATCACCGATCCCGGCAACGAGCTGATGCTGCGGATGATGCGCGCGACGCTCGGTGAGAACGTCGCAGCGGAATACGCCCCGCTGATGCGCGAAGAGATGGCCTTCACCCCGCGCGATGCGCGCTGGCGCGAGCGCCCCTCCGGCGAGCGGCTGGCGCAGCAGCATGTGCTGATCGTCGGTGCCGGCGTGTGCGCGATCGCGCTTGGCGTTGCGCTCGGCCGGCTCGGCATTCCCTATACGATCGTCGAGAAGCAGGACGAGATCGGCGGCACCTGGTACGTCAACCGCTATCCCGGTTGCGGCGTCGATACGCCGAACCACTCCTATTCGTTCTCGTTCGGCGCCCGCAATCCGTGGACCCGCTATTTCGCGCAACGCCAGGAATTGCTCGACTACCTGCTCAAGGTCGTGCGCGAACACGACATCCGCAAGCACGTCCGCCTCTCTACCGAACTCGTTGCCTCCTACTGGGACGAAGCCAGGCGTCGCTGGATATCGACCCTGAAGACCGCGAACGGCGAAGAGACCTTCGAGTCCACCGCGCTGGTCAGCGCGATCGGCCAGCTCAACGATCCCTTGCCCGCCCGCTTTGAGGGAGACGAGAATTTCACCGGGTTGAAGGTTCATTCGGCGTTGTGGTCCGACGACATCAAGCTCGACGGCAAGCATGTCGCCGTGATCGGCACCGGCGCAACCGCGATGCAGTTGGTGCCGTCGATCGCCGACCGCGTCGCCTCGGTGACCGTCTACCAGCGCACCGCGCAATGGGCACGTCCGGTGAAGGGCTATTCCGATCCGATCACCGAAGGCGCGCAGTGGCTGCTCGCGCATCTGCCGTTCTATGTGCAGTGGTATCGCTTCAACATGTTCTGGCGCTACGGCGACGGGTTGCTGCCGTTCCTGCGCAAGGACCCGGCCTGGCCGCATCCGGACCGCGCTGTCAACAAGGGCAATGACCGCCATCGCCAGGAGCTGGCCGACTTCATCCTGTCCGAGCTGAAGGATCGCCCTGATTTGATCGAGAAATGCATGCCGACCTATCCGCCCTACGGCAAGCGCATCCTGCTCGACAACAACTGGTTCAAGACCCTGACCAGGCCGAATGTCGAGCTGGTCACCGACAAGATCGACCATTTCGCTGCAGAAGGAATCGTCACGGCTGACGGCAAATCGCGGCAGCACGACGTCATCGTGATCTCGACCGGCTTCAAGGTCTCCGAGATGGCGGCGCGTCTCAACATCACGGGACGCGACGGCAAGACTCTCAGGCAGGCGTGGGACCACGACAATCCGACTGCGTATCTCGGTCTCACCGTGCCGGACTTCCCCAACCTCTTCCTGATGCTCGGGCCCAATTCGGGACCTGCGCATGGCGGCAGCGTGATCTTCCAGTCCGAATGTCAGAGCCGCTACATCTCCGCCTGCCTCGTCGAGATGATCGAGAACGACATCGCTGCGATCGACGTGCATCCCGAAGCCCATGATCAATACATCCGCGAGGTCGATGCCGAGCATGAGCAGTTGATCTGGACACATCCGGGCATGACGACCTACTACCGCAACAGAAGCGGCCGCGTGTTCTCGGCGATGCCGTGGCGGTTCGTCGACTACTGGAAAATGACGCACGATCCGGACTTCACGCAGTATCGCCAGACCAAGGCGCGACAGGACGCCTGACCTGAATTACCCCTCTCGTTAACTTGACATGTGGCCATAACTGCCGCAGCATTTCGCTGACTGCACCTGTTGGAGTGCTGGAGCGCCTGCTCCTCGCGTCGCAGGAATTGACGGACGATTACGGGATCGGCCGCCAGGCAGCAGAAGCGGACAGATGTCCGTCGGCCCACCCTTGGAGAGGAGCATGACGCCACCGGCGAAAGCCAGCGACCTTGCTCGGCAAGGTCTCGGTGCACGTGAGGCGAACAGCAGCTGCTAGCCGCGTGTGCCGCCGACAATCTGAACATATCCGCAGGACGAGAGCGCAAAGGCCAAGCGCTTTTAGGTCCAGAATCACCACTGGTCTACACCAGAGATCCTTCGCTAAAACGAAGTAGCAGGGCCCCGCGATGCTTGAATGCACCGGGGCCCATTCGTTTGCCCGCCACCTCCCCTTCGTCGCACCGCATTGCGCCGCGGCCCTGGATCGGGAACAATTGTCGTGACGCGATGAGGAACGCTGATGGAAAAGCCGCGTGTGCGAGTCTACACCGACTACAAGTCTCCCTACGCCTATGTCGCCAACAAGCGGCTGTTCGAACTCGAGGAGAGCTGCGGCGTCGAACTGGAATGGCTGCCCTACACGCTGCGCATTCCCGAATTCATGGGCACGGTCGAGGCGCGCACACCGCACTTCTGGCGCAAGGTGCGCTACGCCTACATGGATGCGCGGCGGTTCGCCAATGCGCAGGGGCTCACCATGAAGGGCCCGCGCCGAATCTACGACGCGTTCTACGCCAGCGCCGGGATGCTGTTCGCGCAGCGCCATGGGCTGTTCCGGCCCTATCATGACACGGTGTTCCAGAGGTTCTGGAACCACGAGTTGGAGATCGACGAGCTGTCGGAGATTTCCGGCGTGATTGCCGCGGTCGGCGGCTCCGCTGAGGCGTTCGAGGCCTATGTTCGCGGCCCTGCCCGTGCGGAGCACGATCGCATCATCGACGAGGCGGAAGCGCTCGGCGTGTTCGGCGTGCCCAGCATGGTGTTCAACGGCGAGCTGTTCTGGGGCGGCGACCGCATCGACATGCTGATCGAAAGAATCAAGCGGCCGGAGACGATCGCGGTTGCGCTTGGGAGCAGGCACCGGACCTAGGCATCCGCTACTTCGAATCTGTCTCCTGATCGATCAGCCTCCATCCAGGACGGCCCAACATCCCGTGCGTTCCAGCACGGGCTTCAATGCGGTGCGATCGCCGGCATCGAGCGCGGCAAACTTTTCGCGCAGCTGCTGCAGGCATTTGACCTGGTATTTGAAGGGCGCCAGCGCGTAAGGCAGCCCCAAGACGTTGATCTCGAGCCGCTCGAGGCCTTTCGCGAACGCATCCGCATTGGCGGCAAGGAACGGCAGATAGAGCTCGCCCGCGATCCGCAGCAGCGCCTCGGCGAACCCGCCGAGCGCCTGCTCCCGCGGATACCATTTGCCCTCGACGCCGGACGCGTCATCGAGCCGCCGCACCCAGTGATCGGTGAACGGTGCCCGCTCGCGCATGATCCGCATCGGGGTCGGATCGGTCGCCATCTCGCTGAGCTGGCCGAACCAGGCAAAATCCGCCAGCGACGGCCGGCTGCCGAACAGATAATTCGTCATGCCGACATGCGGCTCGAACGCCGCAAGCGTCCGGCGATAACTCTGCTCCAGCAGCGGCCTGTTCTCCTCGGTCGCGCCGAGAATGACCATGCGTGAAATCTGCCGCTGCCGGAACTCCTCGATCTCCTCGCGGCTGCCGGTCTTAGCGTCCGACGTCGACCATTCCTCGCCGGCCCAGCGCGACACATAGGCCTGATCTTCCGGATCCCACCAGCGATAGAGAAACAGCGGCTTTACCGCCCATTCGTCGGCGAGGTCCTCAAGCAGGTCGCAGACGAACGCGACGGCCTTGTCCTCGGGGATGACCGAGCGCCCCTGATGGCGCGCTTCCAGATCATAGGCGAGCGTCGTGGTCTCGCCGCGATAGCTGCCGTCGGGATATTGCAGCACCGGGATCAACAACGGCTTCAGATGCGCGGTCGCCGCGCGCAGGGCCTTGGTCATGATCACCCAGTCGTGCGGAATCCGCCGGTAGCGCAGCAGCGCGCGCAGCTTGATCGCATAGGGCGACGCCGTCGATCCGATCAGGCGATAGCGCCCCTCGGTCATGACGACAACTCCGAAAATGCCGGATTGCCGTACGGATAGAACCGCGTGAGATCAACATTCTTGTAAGGCAGCTTGTCGAGACGCGTCGTGCCAAGGAAAGGCTCGTCAGGCTCGACCAGCAGGATCGTCTTGGCAAAACCGTTGTCGAAGCCGCGCCGGAAGTGGACCCGCGACTTGATCGCCATCACATCGAAGGTGCCGATGTCGGGCACCAGTGCCTTCAGCGAGAACGGCTCCATGACCTGCACCAGGTAGGTGGAGAGGATCAGCGCATTGTTGCGGCCGAAGCGCACGCAGGCCCAGAACTGCCCGTACGCCTCACCCGCAGCCGAGATGGTGCCCTGAATGCGAACCGGATCGCCCGCCGACTCGTCGGCACGACCACCGATCTCCATGTCGAAGGCATCGCCGGCCTTGGCGCCGGCGGCCTTCAGCGCTGCAGTCGCCCTGCCATCCGCTATGGTCGCGATCACCGTGTTGGCGAGGTCCTGCGCGATGATCTCGCGCAGCAGCCAGGTCGCCGATCCCGAGCGATCGCTGTGATCGGCCAGCACCACCGGCGTGTTGCCATCAGCGACGGCCTGCTTTGACAGCGCGACGCCCTCGGCGATGCTGTGGAGTTTGGTCGATTGCAGCAGCGCCTCGCGCAGCCGCCAGATCGTGCCGGCGAGATCCCGCGCGACCTGTTCGGCGAGTTTTGGATTGTCGTTGGTCAGCACCTGCACGGTCATGCCGACATCGGGAACATCGGCGAACGGGAAGCCGAAGAAGATGTTGACATAGACGTCGACCTCGCGGGCCTCCCAGACCAGCGCGCGCTGCACCAGATCCATCCACGGCCGCGCCCCGGTCCATTGCAGCACGGTGGGTGAGATCACGGGAACCTTGATGGTCCGGTGCGTTGGCTTGTAGTCACCGCGGATCGCCCGCACCAGCATGCGCGCGGCCCGTTCACCCTGCAGATGGGCGTCATAGTGCGGGAAGTATTTGACGGTGAACGCCATGTCCGCCGGTTCGAGGAACGCCTCGTCCTCATTGCCGTGAAGGTCGAAAGTTGCCGCGATGAAGGCGGAGCGGCCGACCACCTCGCGCACCTGCCGCGCCAGATCGGCCTCCGGCCGCGGCACGCCACGCACGGCCATGGCGCCGTGCAGACACAGATAGACACCGTCGAACGGCCCCTCATCCTTCAGTCCCGCGATCATCTTGCCGACGAAGCTGCGATAGGCGCCCTCGGTGATCCAGCCCGATCCAGTCCCGGTCTTCGGCCACAGCGGGGATTCGATGCCGACCAGCTCGACCTCGGAGAACTCGCGCGCCACCTGCACGAAGCCGCCCATGTAGTTCCTGGGATCGAACTGCAGCAGCGCCTCGCCCCTGGCCGGCGAGCCCGGATAGATGAAGTCGTCGAGCGTGGTCTCGTTCGGCAGGAACGAGACGGTTTCGTGGGAGAAATGCAGGACGGCGATACGTATCTTGCGTTCGCTCATTTTGTGCGCCTCGGCTGTTTTTCCGTATCCTGACATCGAAGGCGCGGCGCGCCAATGCCGCATTCGGTTTTTGCCCGCCAGCCCTGCAAATACGCAGACGCGGCACAGCTTGCCGCCGCGCCGATTCTGCTATGGTCCACGCCAACAATCGGGCCGCGGGTCCGTAGATGTCTCAAGGAGAGAACGCCATGAATCCCCCCGTCAGCTCGCCCGCGATCAAGGTCGTCAAATCGGTTCGCGAGCAGGTGAGCGCCGAGGAGTGGCAGGCCCGTGTCGATCTCGCCGCCTGCTATCGGCTGACGGCGATGTACGGGATGACCGAGATGATCGCGAACCACATCTCCTGCCGCGTGCCCGGCACCACCGACCAGTTCCTGATCAATGCCTACGGCATGCTCTATGAGGAGATCGACGCCTCCAGCCTGATCAAGGTCGACGTCGAGGGCAACACGCTGCTCAACGCCACCGACTATGACGTCAACGTCGCCGGCTTCGTCATTCACAGCGCCATCCACATGGCCAAGCACGACATGGACTGCGTCGCGCACACCCACACCCCGGCCGGCATGGCCGTCTCGGCGATGGAATGCGGCCTGCTGCCGCTCGCGCAGACCTCGATGCGCTTCCTGCACATCGCCTACCACGACTTCGAAGGCATCGCGGACAATGTCGACGAGCGCGAGCGGCTGGTCCGCGACCTCGGCGACCACGAGGCGATGATCCTGCGCAACCATGGCCTGCTGGTCGTCGGCCGCACTGTGCCCGCCGCCTTCAACGTGCTGTTCCGGCTGGAGCGCGCCTGCCAGACCCAGGTGATGGCGCTGTCCTGCAACACCAAGCTGATCTATCCGCCGCAAAATATCCTCGAAGACACCTATGAGCGGATGCAGCCGAACCCCGGCCGCGCCGCGCGCAACGGTGAGCTCGCCTGGCCCGCTTTGCTGCGCAAGCTCGACCGCGCCGATCCGTCGTATCGGGACTGAGGCGAAATCGCGCCTTCGCATCAACTTTGGGCGTCGCTTGCCCGCTATTTGAGCGCACGCTTTGTCGCGAGATCGCCGATGCTAGCCGTCGGCGAGGCGGCAGGTGCGTGCGATGAAAACCTTCATTCGCGTTGTTGAACTGTGGGTGCCCGATCAAACCCGGACGCGGCTGGAATTCGGCGGCAGCCTCCACAGCGGCGAGTTCACGGAGTTCAACGAGGTCAGCGAGAACGCGCTGTTCGCCTATGACGAGGGCCTTCCCGGCAAGGCCTGGGCGAGCGGCCATCCGGTCATCCTGACCGAGTTCGCCAACTCCTATTTCAAGCGAACCGACGAGGCGCGCGAAGCCGGCCTGACCTGCGGCGTCGCGCTTCCGGTGTTTGCCGGCGAATTCCTGATGGCGGTGATGGTGCTGCTCTGCGGTGACGACAGGAAGCATGTCGGCGCGATCGAACTCTGGCACAACGATCCCGACCGATCCCACGAGATGGCGCTGGTCGACGGCTACTACGGCACCGCCGACATGTTCGAGTTCAACTCGCGCCACACCAAATTCCCGCGCGGCTTCGGCCTGCCTGGCCGGACCTGGAAGGCCGGCATGCCGCTGATCATCAATGACCTGCACAATGCCAAGGGATTCCTGCGCTGGGAGGACGCATCCGAGATCGGCATCAATTGCGGCGTCGGCATCCCCTACACGACCGGCGACCAGACCTGGGTGGTGACATTCCTGTCGGCCCAGGCGACGCCGATCGCACGCCGGTTCGAGATCTGGGTGCCGAACGAAGCGCGGTCGGCGCTGGTGTTCCACTCCGGCGATTGCAGCGAGCAGTCCGACCTCGCCGCGCTCTATGCGGCAAAGACGATCGGCCGCGGCGAAGGCTCTATCGGCGGCGTATGGGCAACCGGCATGCCCGCGCTCACCGAACATCTGAAGCAGGATCCATCGATTGCGGCCGCACTGGCGCGCACCTCCGGCATGAACCAGGTGGTGGCGCTGCCGGTGATCGAGAGCGCCCGGCTCAAGGCCGTGCTGGCCTGGTATCTTTAGGGGTTGGAAGGATCGTCCGCCGCGCGGACACAGCTCCTCACCGTCATCCTGAGGTGCTCGCGTAGCGAGCCTCGAAGGATGCGCGGCCCGGCCGGTGGCCGTGCATCCTTCGAGGCTCGCAAGAGCTCGCACCTCAGGATGACGGAATTGGCTTTTTGATTCTACTGTCAAACAGCTTGTTCGGTGTCATCACCCGCGCATGCGGGTGATCCAGTATTCCAGAGACGCCTGTGCGTGAGCCGAGAGGCCGCGGCGTACTGGATCGCCCGGTCCCGTCTACGCCAAGGCTTCGACGAGGCCACGAATCCCTGGCACGCCGAAGCTTTAGCGAAGGCGGCGAGCCGGGCGATGACAGTGAGGGTGGGGACGCAACTTCGCGTTCTCGCGACATGAATCGTCCGAGTTTTTCATCTCGTTCCGCCCTCTCCTTGAACAGAGGGCGCAGGGAAAGTCGGGTGCCGATTGCACCCATGGGCCCCGAGCGATGGGTAGAAAGCTCGGGGGTAGGACCACAGGTGTAACCGAACAATCCGGCTTTCCCTGCGCGATGGGTTACGGCTTACTTCGTGCTCTCCCCGGCGAGACTGGGCTTTTTTGTCACCGCCTTCGTAAGAACGCTGCGCGTTCTACGAGAGGACACCGGCCGCTAGGGCGTCAGGACCACACGACTTCGCCGTCCGCTTCATGCGCATTCGTCGACTGCGCACTCGGCGTCCACCGCATCTCACACCGCGTTCGTGACGACCGCGAAGCGCCCCTCGATCGGGTGAGACGGGCGGAATTGGACCACTGAGTTGCCCGACGACGGAAGCGCCGATTTGCCCGTCGGGTTGATTTGTCGCAGGACCGGTTACGCCATCGCCAACCCGCCCGACGTCCTCGCGTGATTTGCCTGCGGGGCGCGTTTTCAACTAAGGTCGCCGGATGGACATGCTCGTCAAGCTCTATGCCCTGCCCGATTCCCGGCCCGCCTACGATCGATTGCTTAAGGCCGGAATTGTGATGCGCCGTGCGCTTGCCCCCGAAAAGCACCAGGTCGTGGCCTGGGTGCGGGAGACATTCAGCGAGGCATGGGCCAGCGAAACCGAGGTCGCGTTCAGCTGCCAACCGGTCTCCTGCTTCATCGCGATCCAGCAAAAGAAGATCGTGGGATTCGCCTGCCACGACGCGGCCTGTCGCAACTTCTTCGGTCCGACCGGTGTCGCGCCGAAGGCGCAGCACAGCGGAATCGGCAAGGCGCTGCTGTTCGCGTGTCTCGAGGACATGAAACACCAGGGCTTTGGCTACGCCATCATCGGCGGCGTCGGCCCGGCGGAATTCTATGCGAAGGCCGTCGGCGCGGTGGCCATCGAAGGCTCCGCGCCGGGAATCTATCGGGGACTGCTGTAGCTGCGCCTGCGCGCAGCGCGCGCGTCGATCAGCTTCCAAGTTGAATGGTGCGCTCCAGCGCCGCGGCGAAGCCGTTGAGGGGGACATTGAAGACGACAGCCTGCCCGCCATTGATGTTCTGCGCGGCAATTGTGAGCGCCTTGGCCTTGCTGATGGTGTCGGTAACCACTGTTGGAAATGATACCGGAAGCAAACAGCCTTGCGCCGTGCATGTGGAGAAGCGCGTCTGCTCCAGATCCCTGCCGTCAAGCTTGACGACGGCCCCGGTGTCGAGCCTCAGCCCAAACGGCATCAATATGTTGCCTTCGGCTTTCCCGTCCCTGTGAATCAGTTCGATGGCGAAGATTTGCTGATTGGTCTCCTTGGAGAGCTGTGTCTGACCCAGGGGGCACAGCTTTGCAGCGCCATCGAGCTTGGCATTTGACGATCCAGTCTCCATAGGTCTCGCTGATTGCGGAAGCACCCTTGGGAAGCTGGACGGGGCGGACCACGCCATCCGCCGCGGAGGTCTGGCTCCGCGTCTCGGTCGGAATGGAGACGGTGCCCCCGCTGGCATCCGATTTATCGGCAGTCCGGGCGGCTTGTGCCGAACCGATGCCGGCAAGGACGACGAGAGCGACGATCGCCCGAAGACGCCCGCCCGCTGCACTTACTCTCACCATGCATTCGCTCCAGCACGATACATCTCGAAACCGATTTCGGCCTTACGTGGGTATATTTCCCACGTAGACGTGTTACGTGTACTTGGAGAACCGCAGACATGCAAGAGATTATCGCCGCTAGTGTGATCGTCGCGATCGTTGCGTTCTGCGGCGGGTATTTTTGGGCGATTGCGCGTGAAGCCAGGACCTCGAACAAGCAACAGCGGAAATCGCAGCGGTGACCGGCGATCAGCACCACGCGCCGCGCAGCCCGGATGGGGAGCGAAGCGATACCCGTCGTTCCCGCCTCCGATGCGGCCTGGTGGGTAGCGCTGCGCGCCACCCATTCTACGAAGTTCGCGCTGAGATCGGTCAAAGGTCTTGTCTGACCTGCAGCACAATTCGCCCCATCGCGCGCCGGTTCGCAACCAGGCTCATCGCCTCACCGGCACATTGGAGCGGAAGCACCCGGTCAACCTGCGGGCGCAGTTTGCCCTCGCCGACCCATGCCATGACGGCTTCCGCCGCACGGGCCGCTTGTTCCGGACAACGCTCCATCCAGGCGCCGACAAAGACGCCGACGACCGAATAGTTCTTGAGCAGAGGCAGATTCATCGCGAGCGACGGGATTTCGCCGCTGGTGAATCCGATTGGGAGCAGCCGACCGTTCCAGCCCATAAACCTTGCAAGGGTGGCGAACAGCGCACCGCCGACATTGTCGACGCAAATGTCGAGGCCCTTGTCCCCCGCAAGAGCCTTCACACGTTCACGCACATCTTCGCGCGAATGGTCGACGATCTCGGCAGCGCCATGCGCGCGCACCATGGCCGCCTTCGCAGCACTGCCCACGACGGCAATGACCCGCGCGCCCATCAAATGCGCCATCTCGACGCAGGCGAGGCCGACTCCGCCGGCAGCGCCCGTCACGAGCACCGTCTCGCCCGCCTGCAGACGCGCCCGCTCGATCAGGGTGTACCAGGCCGTGAGATAGGTGTGCAGCACTGTTGACCCCACGGTGAAATCAACGTTGGCCGGCAGCAATGCGACGCTGCTCTCCCTGGCAACCATCCGCTCCGCAAATGCACCGAACCAATTTCCGCAACTGACACGGTCGCCGGGCCGGAAGCGCGTGACCCGGTCACCACAAGCCAGCACGATTCCGGCAGCGTCCGTTCCCGGTACGTAGGGAAGCGCCGGCCGCATCTGATAGCCGCCGCAACTCATCAGATAATCCATGTAGCTGACGGACGCGGCATGGACATCGACGAGAACCTCGTTTGCTGCCGGGCGCGGTTCGGCGATCTCGGTGAAGCTCAGGTCTTCGATACCTTTGAAGGCGTTGCAAACAATGGCGCGCATATCAGCCTCCGTGGCGGGTTTCTGGAGCGATCGGGGCACCGCCAGGAAGACGCGGCAGCAGCATCGGAACGCGTTGGCGATACTGCTCGTAGCTGGCGCCGAATGCTGCAACCAGGTCCCGTTCCTCGAGCCTGACGCCGATAAGGATGTAGCCGGTGGTCGCGGCGGCAAACAACAGATGCCCGGCGGTCATGTGCGGCGTCGCCCAAAAGGCGATCAGCAGACCCAGCATCAGCGGGTGACGGACCAGCCGGTACAATAGCGGCGTCTTGAACGCTGGCATGCTATCGGCTGCTCCGCGTAGCACGTCGACGACCTGGCGTAATCCAAACAGCTCGAAATGATCGATCTGGAATGTCGACATCAGCGCGATCAGCCAGCCCATCCAGAAGATTGATGTCAGCATCACTTCCGGCCAACCCTCGACGCGCCAGACTGTCGCGACGATCGGACGCCACTGCCAGAAGATCAGGATCAACAGAAGGCTCGATATCAGCACATAGGTGCTGCGCTCACAGGAAGCCGGGACGATGCGCGTCCACCAGCGCTTGAAGCCCTGACGCGCCATGACGCTGTGCTGGATCGCGAATATCCCGAGCAAAATCGCGTCGATCGCGAGCGCTTGCGCTAACCCGCTGTCCGGTCCGACATCGATCGTCTTCGGGACAACAAAATTGCCGATAAAGGCCGACGCATAGGCAAATGAAACCGAGAAGACGAGGTAACTCGCGAGACCATAGATCAGGGCGGCGGCGCGTCCGGTCATGACGTTTCTCCAGAAGGTGGCGGCGCAATGCCCCCGGTGCTAGCATCGCGGCGTCCCTTGAGCGTCCCCGGACGCCTTCATCGAAGATCGCATCGGTATGGCTTCGTTCAGCGTCCGGACGCTCGGATTTCCGGAGGTTCGTTGTGATGACCGCCTGCGCCCGTTGGCGCTGCGCAAGGGACTTGCACTGCTGGTCTATCTGGCTGAGGCGAAGGGCCCGGCCGGACGCGATGCGATTGCGACGATGTTGTGGCCGGAAAGCCCCGCCGAGGTGGTAAGAGCCCGGCTGCGTCGGCTGTTGCATCGCCTGCAGCTCGCGCTCGGCGATGTCATCGCATCCGACAGATCCACAGTTCGATTATCGGCGGGGATCAAACTGGATGTCGATTCACGCCTGTTTGAACAGGCTTGTGATCGCGGCGAGTTCGAGCGCGCCTGCGGTCTCTATCAAGCCGATTTCCTCGACGGCTTCTCACCCGGCGATTGTCCGCAATTCGACGAATGGGCGTTCTTTCGAAGGGAGGCCTTGCGTGGCCGCGCGATCCAGGCGCTCGAGCGGGTTGTGCAGGAGAAGCACGCGGCGGGCGACTACGCCTCCGCCGCCGCGCATGCCGGCCGTCTGGTGGCACTCGATCCGCTCAGCGAAATCTATTCCCGCCACTTCATCCGCAATCTCCTGCTGGGAGGCGACCGGGCCGCGGCCGAGCGCCAGCTCAAGGCGCTGACGCAGCGTCTGCGCAACGAACTCGACGTGGCGCCCGAAGCCGAGACCAGCGCGCTGCTCGAGGCCGGCGCCGCGGAGCCACCGACGACGCAATATGTCAGCGGAGGCAACGTGCATCTCGCATTCCAGACCTATGGCAAAGGGCCTACCGACGTTCTGATGTTGACCGGCTTCGTGTCTCATGTCGAACGGGTCTGGGAGGACGCAAGGTGCCGGGCCTTCCTTTCCTCGCTTGCGGCGATGGGCCGTCTCGTCCTGCTTGATCGCCGTGGCGTCGGCCTGTCTGACCGGGTCGGGTTCACCCCCAACGCCGAGGCAACTGCGCAGGATATCCGCACCGTGCTTGATGCCACAGGCTCGCGCCGGGTCGTGCTGTTCGGTGCATCCGAAGGCGGACCGGCCTGCATCAGGTTCGCCGCCGATCATCCCGACCGCGTCGCCGGACTGATCCTGTTCGCTTCGCTCGCGAAGGGAAGTGCCGCGCCCGACTATCCGCATGCGTTGCACGCCGAGCAGTATGATGCGTGGCTGCAGCAGCTCGTTTCGGCCTGGGGCGGCCCTGCCGGTATCGAAACTTTTGCGCCGAGTCTGGCCGGCGATGCCAAGGCGAGGGCCTGGTGGGCCGGCCTGCTTCGTGCGGCCTCAAGTCCTGGCGCCATCAGGGGCGTGCTGGAGACGCTGCGCGACACGGATGTGCGACATCTTCTGGGGCGGGTTGCCGTTCCGACCCTGGTGCTGCACCGCCGCGCCGACCGAGCCGTCCGCATCGGTGCCGGGAGACATCTCGCCGACAACATCCCACACGCGCGATTCGTCGAGCTCGACGGCGCCGATCACTGGGCTTTCGCCGGCGATGGGCAAGCGGTGCTTGACAACGTCAGGCAGTTCGTCGGCGACCTCGCGGAGTAGTGTTGTCAGGGCAGCCGCAGCACTGACCGACGATCCGCACCGCGCGCCGACCGTTGAATGTTTGATCTTCCCTTCTGATTTCAATTGCACACGCCTGGCGATCACTGCGGTCCTGCGCATCTGGCAACGTACGTTGGAACATGGCACACTTGCGATGGATCGTACCTTTCGCGAGGTCTCTGTCAGCTTGACGGAGGCGCCGGTCTCGTCGCACTGCGAGACAGACTGACAATCTTTGTGTTCTGGGAGAATCCAAGGATGGGTGGCGGGTTGAAGATCACGACCGGCATCATCGCCGCGGTGCTGGTCACAGCGGCGGTGGCCCAGGCGCGCAGTGTGCTCGCCCCGCTTGCGGCCGCGCTGTTCATCATTGCGATCGTCTGGCCCATTCAGGAGCGGCTTCAGTCGTGGCTGCCGAAACTCCTCGCGCTCGCCATTACCGTCGTTGTTACGGCTGCAACCTGCGCCGCGTTTGCCTCGCTGGCGGCGTGGGGATTCGGCCGCGTCGGGCGCAATTTGATGGCGGACGCGGCGCGGTATCA
The DNA here is from genome assembly GCF_011516645.4 of Bradyrhizobium septentrionale. Classification (NCBI taxonomy): domain Bacteria; kingdom Pseudomonadati; phylum Pseudomonadota; class Alphaproteobacteria; order Hyphomicrobiales; family Nitrobacteraceae; genus Bradyrhizobium; species Bradyrhizobium septentrionale. The sequence goes on from NZ_CP088285.1 coordinate 9,606,530, forward strand.
GGCCTTCTACGACGCCGCAGTGATGTGGCTGGACGGCCACGGCGTCTCGTTCGCCGGCCTTTGGGCCGAGCATTTCAATGTCGGCTGGCTGCTGCGCACCATGCAATATGTCACGGGCCGCATCAACACCACGTTGAGTTTCTGGCTCATCGCGCTGGTCTATGTCGTGCTGGGACTTCTCGAGGTCGAGGACGCTGGTCGACGAATTGGGCGGCTGGAGAATCGCACAGCTGCGCGCGTCTTGCTCAAGGGCAGCAAAGCCACGGCCGCGAAGTTCCGCAAATATATGCTGGTGCGGACGCAAATGAGCGCGGTCACGGGTCTGCTGGTCGGCCTGTTCGCTGCCGCGACCGGATTGCCGTTCGCGTTCGAATGGGGCGTGATCGCCTTTGTTCTCAACTACATTCCTTTCATCGGCCCTTTCATCGCGACGCTGTTCCCCACCCTGCTGGCCATGACGCAGTTCGACAGTTGGCCCGCGGTGTTTGGTGTGTTCGCCTGTCTCAACGTCATCCAGTTCGTGGTCGGCAGCTACATCGAACCGCGGGTGGCCGGCTCGACGTTGTCGATCTCGCCCTTCCTGGTGCTGTTTGCGATCTTCTTCTGGAGCTCGCTTTGGGGCCTGTTCGGGACCTTCATCGGCGTGCCGATCACACTCGCTATTCTGACCTTCTGCGCCGAGTATCCCCCGGCCGCCTGGATCGCCGATCTCTTCGGCGGATCACACGAAGACAAGCCGAAAACGGCCTAGAGCCGTTCCGACGGAACCGGAACGGCTCTAGATTCTTGTTTTGACGCGTTTTCTTCACGCGAACCGGTATCCACTTCGCTCGAAAACGCTCTAGCTTTTGGCAATCTCCACCCGCTCGGGCTCGGCGAGGCAGAGCTTCCGGTCCGGCCCGACCATCATTCTGTGGATGTAGAAATAGCTGACTGCATCATCGGCCCCCATCACCGGCGACGGGGCCGAGACGATCTTCGACGCACCACATGTACCGATCCAATCGATATGACGGTGACCGTGCATCACAACCGAGCGATCGGAAAACCTCTGCAACCTGCGTACAAACCAACTGCCGTTGATCAACGCCGTCCCGATGCGCTCGGCGAACGTCTTCACCGGCATGGGATATTCCATCAGGTGATGGTGTAGGGCGATGGTCCAGTACGCCGTCGGGAAATGACGGATCGCAGCCTCCAATCGCCGCGTTTGCGCCTCCGAAACCAAACCGAGCGCGTTGGTGAAGGAGAAGTGGGTTTCGGCGTTGGAGTTGAGAACGGCGATCCCGAGGCCGCCGTCCCCGTCCGGCGGCACGATCATCGGAAACTGATCATCGAACAGGCCGCGGAGCGCCGCTGCGCGGCGCACGCCCCCGTGCTGCGCAAATTGCGTTATCCGATCATGGGAGGGCGCCAGCGCCTGGTTCAGCGTCGCCGATGGTTTGCCGGAACCATCGATGACGCGCACGCGATCGCCCTGGACGGCCGCGATCGCCGATAGGGTACGCATCTGCCGCAGCCGCTTGCCTGGGCTGAACGGCAGGTCGAGGCGCGCGGGGTTGGCGCGATCCACGACGTTAACGTCATGATTCCCCGGAAGCATGATGATGCGTGCAGCAAGGTCCGGATGACCTGCCAATGCATCGAGAAATTCCGCCCATTCGCCCGGCCGGCCGGCATCGGTCATATCGCCGCTGATCAACACATGGTCGAGCGGATCAACGGCGTGAATTTCGGCAAGCCGAGCCAGCACGCGATTGAAGCGTTCGTTTCCCCGCGGACCGGCCGTCCCGCTTTCGATGCGGAAGCCGTATCGCTCGCTGACCACGTGAAGATCAGACAGATGTGCAACGCGCCAGACACGGCCTCCTGACGGCGTCGCGTCAAACGCGGCAAGGTCGGCCGGTTGATCCATGCTGGCGTCGGCCACACTCCAGGCCAGTGATGCGACTGCGAGATAGCAGGACACCAGCACCACGGCGTTCGCGAATGTCGGCACCACAAGATGATGGATCAGAACAAGGTCATTGATGGTCGCTTTCCATTGCGAGGCAGGCCAGACCATAACCGCGATCAATGCGGCACCTGCCGAGAGCAGCAGGCCGGCGCCGACGGAGCAACTGCGGCGCAGCCGCATGCGAGAGGCAGGAGTTGCGCCGGTGCGCCAGAACAACTCGGCCAGATGGCCCAGCGCCTCGCGCGCGAACGCGTAACTCGGCTGGACCGCGAGCGCGTTAAGTGACCAGAAGCTGGTTTCCACGATTTGAAATAGCGGTCGCCCGCCGAGCCATCCTAACGCCGCGATCACAATGAGCGCCAACACGGCGCCCGCTTCGGACAGTGCAAGAACGTGTTGGGAAAGGCCCGAAATCCAGGCGGACGCGACCAGCGGCGCAAGGCCGAGCAGCACGCCCGGAAGCAGAAGCGAAACCGTCCAGGCGAATAACAGCTTCGCCGGACTGATCTCAACCAGAAGGCTGCCCACGATCGCGAACAACGAACGCTGTTCGGGGCTGGCGGCATCGTCCTCGAAGTCACCGTCGCGGGGGTCAAGCAGCACGCTGACGTCCCTCCGTGGGATGGGTGGAGCGCAGCGATACCCATCAACTCAGATTCGCGGCGCGAACGATGGGTATCGCTGCGTTCCACCCATCGTGCACGGCTAGCCTATCGTCGGCGCAGCTTGCCGAAAAACTCCCGGACCTCACCGACAAACAGTTCAGGCTGCTCGAACGCCGAGAAATGGCCACCCTTCGGCATCTCGCTCCAGTGCTGGATGTTGGCGAAGCTCGTCTCCATCCATTTGCGGACCGGCGTGACGATCTCCTTGGGGAACACCGCAACGCCGGTCGGCACGCTCACTCTGTGCACGGTTCGCTTGCCCGGCCCAAAGCTTTCCCAGTAGAGCCGCGCCGACGACGCGGCCGTCGCGGTGACCCAGTACAGCATAACGTTGTCGAGCAGCTCGTCGCGGCTGAGGATGTTTTCCGGATGCCCGTCGCAGTCGGTCCAGGCCCAGAACTTCTCCAGGATCCAGGCCGCCTGCCCGCTCGGCGAATCCGTCAGGCCATAGCCAAGCGTCTGCGGCCGGGTGGACTGCTGTTTGGAATAACCGGAATCCCAGTCGGCATAGTATTTGATGCCGTTGAGCGCGCGGGTCTCCTCCGGCGTCGGCTGGCCCTCGACATTGGGCCGGGTCGACATCGCGAGCGTGATGTGGATGCCGGCGCAGTGCGCCGCGTCCTGACCGCCGATCGCGGTCGTGACCGCGGAGCCCCAATCGCCGCCTTGCGCGAAATAGCTGGTGTAGCCGAGCTGTTCCATCAGGACGGCCCAGGCCCTGGCGATCCGGTCGACGCCCCAGCCTGTCGTGGCCGGCTTGGCGGAGAAGCCGAAGCCCGGCAATGACGGGCACACCACATGGAAGGCATCGGCCGCGACACCACCATGCGCGGTCGGATCGGTCAGCGGCTCGATCACCTTGTGGAATTCGACCACCGAACCCGGCCAGCCATGGGTGATGATCAGCGGCCGGGCCTCCGGATGCTTCGAGCGGACATGGATGAAGTGGATGTCGAGCCCGTCGATTTCGGTCGTGAACTGGCTGAATCGATTGAGCCGCGCCTCGCGCTGCCGCCAATCATAGGTCTCCGCCCAATAGTGGCAGACATCCCTGATCCATTGCAGCGGCGCGCCCTGGCTCCAGTCGTCGACCAGCTCGGCCTCCGGCCAGCGGGTCCGCCGCAGCCGGGTGTGCAGATCCTCGAGGACGTCGTCAGTGACGGCAATGCGAAACGGGCTGATGGCGGTCGTCATGGCGTCTCCCCGGGATGCAGCTTTCCGGGGAAGATAGGCGCGCGCGGGCCGCCGATCAAACCCGCGCCGCGCCAATTGCCGCGACCCTAGCCGTCCTCTGCATGAACCCTGCACGACAAACCGCGAATTCTGCACGACAAAATCCATCATCGGCGTCGCCGTGTTGTTAAGACGGGGGCTGCGATCGATCGACATCAATCGCGGACGATCGAAGCACGCGTGGCGCAGCGCATGGAGCTGATGTGGCACTCTATTTGACGAGCATCATGAACGCCCAGGACGTTCTGTTGAAGCTGGGCGTGCCGCTTGTCATCATGTTCTTGTCGGGGTGGATCATCATCAGGACATGGGTGAGCAGGTCTGGCATCGATTCGTCAGGCTTTTCGCCGGCAGCGTCGTCGGCCCTGTTTGCCCCTGTACTCCTCGTCATGTACTTCTTGCTGCTGCAATCCGTCATGCAGGAAGGCATTGCCGCTCACGCGGAGCTCGTCATTTTATACGGCGCGATTTTCGCACCGACATTTCTTCTGCTGCTTCCATTCGCAATCATCTCCCTCGTGCGCGTACGCCGACGGAGAGCACCGCTCGGCAATGGACTGCTATGTAGCGCATTCGCCGCCTGGCCGATCTTCCAGGTCGTGTGGATGTGTCTTCTGTTTGGCGAGTGGGAATAGATCGGTCAAATTACCTGCCGATTGCCGTCTCAAGCAGCGCCTGGGCCTGTTTGGTGGCCTCTGCGAATGCCGGCTGTTGCGGCGCCCGCTCGGTGAAGCAGCGCTTGAAGGCGTCCTCGCCCTGCTGCCGCAGGTCGCCGAGCTTGTCATAGGCCTTCTTCGTGATCTCTTTGCGATCGAGCTTCTCGGCCGCCGCGTCGGCCTTCTTGTTGTAGTCGGCGCGGATGGTGGCGCAGGCTGGCACTTTCACGGCGGGCTCGATCTCGCCATAGGCGATATACATTCTGCCGCCAGCAAGCGCCGCGACGAACACCTCATCGCCGGCCTCGGGGGTCGAATCCTGGGTGCGGCCGGCCAGGAAGCCGTAAGTCAGGGTGGCCGAGGCCGGCTTGGCGACCGGGAGCTCGTCGAAATTGATCACTGCGGCATCGGTCGAGATCGCCTGGGTGTAGAGGCCTTCGAACTTCAGGGCCGCTTCGATCTGCTGCGGCACGTTCTTGCTGCCCTTGTCCCACCAGGCCTTGTGCTCGTGCAGCCAGCGGGTGAACAGGGCTTCGGTGGTGACGATGATATGGGCCTTCGGCTCGACGAAGCTCCCGTCTGGGCGCTGCTCGCCGATCTTGCCGCCGTCCCTGCCCTTGTCGGCATCAAAGCGCAGGCCGTCCAGCATGCCAAACCCCATATCGCCCTTATAGAGAGTGTCGAGGTTGAGCTGGGCGGGTGCAAAGCCCGGCCGGGCGGGCTCGGACAGGATGGCGGCGAGCTGCGTCTTCAGCTCATCGCGCGCCGCCGCCTCGGCCTTGTCGACGGCCTCGCCGGTCTTGCCGTCGTTCGCCTGCTTGGCGAATTTGGCGATCGCCGCGTCACGCGCGGCAATGTAGCGGTCTTCCGGCGACGCCGCGTGGGCGTGCGAAAGGACCAGGATCGGGGAAAGCGCGAGGGCAAGGCGGAAAATAAAATGCATGCCCTGTGGTCGCCCGCAGGGCATGCAAGGTTCAAGGTCACGGGTACTACCAGCATATCCGACACCGGCAGCCCTCTGCCGGCGCAGAATCTCGTCAGGCCCGACCGTTCGGCCGCCCCCGTCAGGCCGCCTCTATGAGGCTGCCTTAAGCCGCCTCTATCAGGCTGCCTTGGAGTTCGCCACGTGGGTGGCGATTGCGTCCATCAGTGGCGGCGACAGGCAGTCATAGGGCTCGAGCCCAAGCTCCTTCAGCCGCGACCGGATCCCGGCCATGTCGGCCGGCTTGACGCCTGACTCGATCACCGACGACACGAAAGCGGCAAATCCCGGAGCCGCCGAGCCGGACTCCTGGAACAGCTCGGGATGGATGAAGTCGAGGCCAAAGAACGGATGGCCCTTGTTCTCGATCCGGCCGTACATGTGAGTGCCGCAGCCCGAGCAGGCGTGGCGCTGAATCACCGCCGCCGTATCGACGATCTTCAGCTTGTCGCCGTTTTCCAGCACGGTGACGTTCTCTCGCGGCACCACCGCGACCACCGAGAAGGTGGCGCCCGAAGGCTTCCAGCACTTGGTGCAGCCGCAGGCGTGGTTATGGGCGACGTCGCCCTTGACCCCGACCTTGACCTTCTTGTCCGCGCATTTGCAGACAAGCGTGCCGCCGGCGAAACTGCCGGAGCCTTGCTTGACGCCGTTGTCGATTGACGGGTGGATATGAACAGTCATTGACCTATCCTCCTAGTGCTTGGTGTTTTGATTTCAGAATACGACGACCGAACGGATCGACTTGCCCTCGTGCATCAAGTCGAAGCCCTTGTTGATTTCCTCGAGCTTCAGCACGTGGGTGATCATCGGATCGATCTGGATCTTTCCGTTCATGTACCAGTCGACGATCTTCGGCACGTCGGTGCGACCGCGCGCGCCGCCGAAGGCGGTGCCCTTCCAGACCCGTCCGGTGACGAGCTGGAACGGCCGGGTCGCGATTTCCTTGCCGGATTCCGCGACGCCGATCACCACCGAGACGCCCCAGCCGCGGTGGCCGGCTTCCAGCGCCTGGCGCATCACGTTGGTGTTGCCGGTGCAGTCGAAGGTGTAGTCGGCGCCGCCGTCGGTCAGGCCAACCAGGTGCTGGACGATGTCGCCGCTTACCTTGGTCGGGTTGACGAAATGCGTCATGCCGAACTGGCGGCCCCAATTGTCCTTGGAGTCGTTGATGTCGACGCCGATGATCTTGTCGGCGCCGACCATCTTGGCGCCCTGGATCACGTTGAGGCCGATGCCGCCGAGGCCGAACACGACGACGTTGGAGCCTGGCGTCACCTTGGCGGTGTTGACCACCGCACCGACGCCGGTGGTGACGCCGCAGCCGATGTAGCAGCTCTTGTCGAACGGCGCGTCCTCGCGAATCTTGGCCACCGCGATCTCGGGCAGCACGGTGAAGTTCGAGAAGGTCGAGCAGCCCATGTAGTGGAAAACCGGCTTGCCCTTGTAGCTGAAGCGCGAGGTGCCGTCGGGCATCACGCCCTTGCCCTGGGTGGCGCGGATCGCGGTGCAGAGATTGGTCTTCTGGCTGAGACAGCTTTTGCACTGCCGGCATTCCGGCGTGTAGAGCGGGATCACGTGATCGCCCGGCTTCACCGATGTCACGCCGGCGCCGACCTCGCGAACGATGCCGGCGCCTTCGTGCCCGAGGACCGACGGGAAGATGCCTTCGCTGTCGAAGCCGTCGAGCGTGTAGGCATCGGTATGACAGATACCCGTCGCCTTGATCTCGACAAGGACCTCGCCGGCCTTGGGGCCTTCCAGGTCGAGCTCGACGATCTCAAGCGGCTTCTTTGCTTCGAATGCGACTGCGGCGCGGGTCTTCATCTTGGTCTCCAACAAATATTAAACAGGTTGCCGTTCGCGCCGGACACGCTCACTTCTTGTTGCCCATGCAGGCGTCTTCCGCCTTGTTGTAGGCTTCCGATTTGTCTTCGTGCTTGGCCGGCCGAACACGCCCGACCGCATCATTGGCTCGGGCGCGCAGGTACACATAGAGGTCGTCCATGTAGCAGGCAACGTTCGGGTTATCGCCGAATGCCGGCATCACGTTCTCCTGCGACGTCGAGACATTCTTGCGGCCGCTCGCGACCACGCCCATGAAGTCGGCGTAACTCATGGTCTTCAGCGAAGTCGCCAGCGCCGGCGCATACGTCGATCCCATCCCGTCAGGGCCGTGGCAGACGTGGCACTCCGAGTGATAGCGGCGGTATCCGGAGTAGGTGTACCAGTCCACCGTGCCGTCGGGCGCGACCTTGAACGTCGGGTCTCCATCCTTGTCGAGATACTTGCCGTCTTCGGACTTGACGGCGGTCGGATCACCCGCGTCCTCGGCGGAGGCAACTCCTCCCATTGCCACGACAGCGATCGCAGCAGTCACAAACCAGATCTTACGCAAAAGCCTATCCTCGCGTGCGGATTGAAGACGGTCCGGCGCATGAGATTGCCCCATGCGCCGGAACGAGCGTTGCTCAGCTCACTGCTGCGGCAGCGCGAACACCGTGAGCGTTCCGCCAAGTGCGGTGTAGTTGCTCAGCGCGGCATAGCCGCCGACTGCGCCGAGACCGGCCGTCGGATCGGTCAGACCAGCCGCAAGGCCGATGCCCGCCCAACCGCCAACACCCGACAGCACGGCGACGTACTGCTTGCCGCCGTTCTCGTAGGTGGTGACGTTGCCGATGATGCCGGACGGAGTCTTGAACTTGTAAAGCTCCTTACCCGTCTTGGCGTCGACCGCCTTCAGATAGCCTTCCAGCGTGCCGTAGAACACCACGTTGCCGGCCGTTGCGAGCGCTCCCGACCAGACCGAGAACTGCTCCTTGTTCGACCACACGATCTTGCCGGCCTTGCCATCCCAGGCGATGAAGTTGCCCATGTTGGTCTCGCCGGGAGGCGGATACATCGACAGCGTCGCGCCGACATAGGGCTGACCCGCGGTGTAGCTCACCTTGAACGGCTCGTAGTCCATGCAGACGTGGTTGGTCGGCACGTAGAACAGTTGCGTCTCCGGCGAGTAGGCTGCCGGCTGCTGGTCCTTCGTGCCAAGCGCCGCCGGGCAGATGCCCTTGACGTTGACGTCCTCACCGGCCTTGTCGGTCGAAGCCGCGTCAAGAACCTTCGGCCGGCCATAGGTCGGCGAGCTCTTGTTCATGTCGACGCCGGAGGTCCAGTTCACCTTCGGATCGTACTTCTCGGCGACCAGCAGTTCGCCGGTGGCGCGATCGAGCGTGTAGCCGAGGCCGTTACGATCGAAATGCGTCAAGAGCTTGCGCGGCGTGCCGTTGATCGATTGATCCGAGAGGATCATCTCGTTGATGCCGTCATAGTCCCATTCGTCATGGGGCGTCATCTGGTAGACCCACTTGGCGACGCCGGTATCCGGGTTGCGTGCCCAGATCGTCATCGACCACTTGTTGTCGCCGGGACGCTGCTTCGGATTCCAGGTCGAGGGGTTGCCCGACCCATAATAGACGAGGTTCAGTTCGGGATCGTAGGAGATCCAGCCCCAGGTCGCGCCGCCGCCGATCTTCCACTGATCGCCCTGCCAGGTCTTCAGGCTCGAATCCTTGCCGACCGGCTTGCCGAGCTCGGTGGTCTTGTCGTCGACCAAGATCTGGTCATCCGGACCTTCCGAGAAGCCGCGCCAGACCAGCTTGCCAGTCTTGATGTCGTAGGCGGTCATGTGTGCCTGAACGCCGAACTCGCCGCCCGAGATGCCGATCAGGACCTTGTCCTTGACCACGATCGGTGCGGAGGTGCCGGTCGCACCCTTGGCGGGATCGCCGTTCTTCACCGACCATTCCACCTTGCCGGTCTTGGCATCGAGCGCCACCAGCGTGGTGTCGGCCTGGTGCAGGAAGATCTTGCCGTCGCCATAGGCAACGCCGCGGTTGACCGTGTCGCAGCACATCACCGGAATGACGTTCGGATCCTGCTTCGGCTCGTACTTCCAGACGATCTTGTTGTCCTGCGAAAGGTCAATAGCGTAGACCTTGTTCGGGAACGGGGTGTGCACGTACATCATGTTGCCGATGATCAGCGGGCCGCCCTCGTGGCCGCGCAGCACGCCAGTCGAAAATGTCCAGGCGACCTGCAACTTTCCGACGTTCGAGGCGTTGATCTGATTCAGCTTGGAGTAACGCGTATTCGCGTAGTCTCCAGTGGGCATCACCCAATCCTTCGGGTTCTGCGCCATCTTGTTGAGTTCGTCATTGGCATTGGCAGCACCGGCGGCGAACACCGCCATTGCCCCAAGGCTGGTCGCGTAAAGCAGCTTGCGCATCGTGGATTTCCTCCCAGGGTTCAAGAGCTCAAGGGTTTCCGCCGAAACGGCCCCACTTCTTCCATTTTGGTGTCCCAGTCGTAGTCCGATCGAACCGCGCTGACTTGCCCAGCAGCGAAGCGCCGTTTGCTCAGAAGCGAAACTTTGTAAGATTTTTGCGGTCGGGCCCCAGTTGGCAGGAAAGGCCGCCTCATGTTGCAGGGCATCAAACGCCCTCGGTGCCGTTCCAGCGTCAGATGGAAGCGGCCCAAGGTTGCGCTTGACGCGCCCAGAACTAAGTCGGAGGATCACCCGACATTAACCGGGAAGAAATCCCGCCGCCTCCCTAAGCTGTTCAGAATCAGGGAGAAGGCGCATCGTCCCGGGCCAGAACTAAGCTCGGTGAGCAGTCACGTTGGGGATCGAATCGGTGGCTGGAAAGATGTCCGATACAGTCCATTCACTCAGCACGAACGGTTTGACGCCCAAGCGTCAAATCCAGCGCTGGTCGGATGCGCTCACTGACCTCTGCGGTCAGTTCGATGTCGATGCGCTCGAGGGATCCTCGCTCGAGGGCCGGATCAATTTCACGACGGTCTCACGATTGAAGCTGTGCCAGATCGAGGCAAGCCAGCACCGGATCGCGCACACCATCTCGCGCATCAAGCTGAGCGAGCACCCCTACATCAAGATCGTGTTCCAGACCCACGGCGTCTCGCATTTCGAGCAGGACGGCCTGCACTTCGACATCATGCCGGGCGACTGCTTCGCCTACGATGTGTCCTGCCCGCATACGATCATCAGCCCGTCCCTGACCCGTCACGAGGTTGTCATCGTGCCGAAGGACCTGCTGAAGGAGCGCGGCTTCCAGCTCTCCAAGATGGCGCCGTGCAAGCTGTCGGCGCGCAACGGCACCGGCCGCATCGCCTATGATTTCGTCCATGCCGCGTTCGGCGAGGCCCCGACGCTGACCCCGGTCAACGCGGTCGGCGTCGCCGATGCGCTGATCGACCTGCTGCTGCTGCCGCTGCGCGAGACCGGCGCCATGTTCGACCGCGGCAGCGCGGAGGCGACCTATGTGCGGGCCCAGGGCTTCATCCGCGAGCATCTGCGCGATCCTGATCTCTGCATCGACCGCATTTCCGCGGCGCTCGGCTGTTCGAAGCGCTATCTGCACATGCTGTTCAGCGATCGCGGTATGACGGTCAGTGATTACATCTGGAAGGCCCGGTTGCAGAATTGCCGGCAGGAGCTGGAATCACAGAACGGCAAGACCATCACCGATGTTGCGTTCTCCTGGGGCTTCTCGAGCTCCTCGCATTTCAGCCGCGTGTTCCGGAAGTATTTTGGCATCGCGCCCTCCTCCGTCCACAAGGGCCTGCACGGCGGCATGCCGGCCGACGTGGTGCTGGAATAGCGTTTCCGCCTGGCGTGCAGGCGTCACGCCATGCTGTCCGCGACCAAAATTTCCTCGATCAAGCATTCACTCAAAACCTGGGCGCGCAACCTCAAACGGGACAGCGTCGCGCTGTATCTCGCAGCGCGCGATCCGCGCGTGCCCTGGTACGCCAAGGCCGTTGCGGTCGCGGTGGCCGCCTACGCACTGTCGCCGATCGATTTGATTCCCGATTTCATCCCTGTCATCGGCTATCTCGACGACCTGATCCTGCTGCCGCTCGGCATCTGGCTTGCGATCGCGCTCGTTCCCGACGAGGTGATGGTGGAATGCCGCGCCAGGGCCAGCACCATACTGCAGCGTCCGACCAGCCGGGCCGGCATGATCGCGATCATCGTGCTCTGGATCGCCGGCGCACTGGCGCTTGTCTGGGCGACCTTCGCATACTGGCCGCGATCCGCCTCCTAGAGCGTTTTCGAGCGAAGTGGAGGCCGGTTCGCGTGAAGAAAACGAAGTCAAAACAAGAATCTCGAGCTTCGGTTCTGATTCAATCAGGACCGAAGCCCTAGGCGCGTGCGGCCTTCGGCACCAGCGCCTCGACCGTCACGCCGTCATCGCCTGAAGTGATATTGAGCGTGCCTCCAAGCGCGAGGATTCGCTCCCGCATGCCGGATAAACCGCGCCCAAGCCGGTGATCCCCGAGCATTCCGCGGCCGTTGTCGCGAACCCGCACCAGCGCGCAGCCACGACTGCCGCGCGGGCCTGCCTGCCGCTCCGCAGGCTCAATCACGATGTCGACTTCAGTTGCGCCGGCGTGGCGAAACACGTTGGTGAGCGCCTCCTGGACAATGCGATAGATCGTCAACTCGGCCATCTCGCCGGTCTCGCCGAGATCGGGCGAGATGCGGCTATCGATCTCCACCTCGGGGTGCGACTCACCCCACATCCGCACCAGCGCTCCAAGCGCTTCCGCAAGCCCGAGCTCGGCCAGTCCGACCGGCCGCAAGCGCTCCAGGATGCGGCGGGTGAACTGCTGAAGCGCATTGACCTGCTCGAGGATGGCGTTGCCGTGCTTGCGCAGCGCCGAGGGATCGGGCTTTTCGACCTCCGACAGCCGGTTCAGCGCGCCGGCATGCGCGCGCAGCGCAAACAAATACGGCCCGAACTCGTCGTGCAGTTCGCGCGCGATCTCCTTGCGCTCGGAATCCTGCAGCGACACCGCGCGTTCGGCGAGCTGCCGCTTGCTGTCCACGGCGTCGCCAAGGGTTGCCGCCAAATGGTTCAGTTTGGCACAGATTGCGGCCAATTCCGGCGATCCGCCGGGCTCGACGCGCGCATCGTAATCCCCTGCTTCGATGCCGGTCATGGCCTGCGACAGCGCCTCCAGCGGCGCCAATGCGCGGCCGACCACCAGCATGGTCACCAGAAGCAGCGCCACCGCGATCGCAGAGCCGACCTCGAGCTGGGTGACGATGCCATCCCAGATCTCGGCCATTTCGTCGTCCGGATGCGAGGTGATGACCAGCGATTGCGGCTTGCCGTGAACCGAGATCGGCACCCGCACCGAGGTCTGCTCGGGATGCACCAGCGCCACGAACCACTCGGGCGGGGCGCGCGGGTCGCCGGCCTCCTCCGCCCGCTCCGCCGGCTTTGCGGTCGCGTCATCCTGCCGCGAGATGCTGACATGGCGCAGCCGGCTCAAATCCTCGACGATCTGATCGAGCCGCGCATCGGGATCGGGCGCCTCGTCGAGACCAGCCACGATCGTCGCGACAAACTCGCGCGCCAGCCGGATCACGCTCTGGTCCTCGGCCTGGACACGCGGCCCCGCTTCCAGTACGAGCCGCGCAATATTGATGCCCAGTCCAAGCGCCAGTATCAGCGCCAACAGCAGGTTGATCCGTGCGCGCAAGGATAGCTTTTGCCACATGACGTTGCCCCCGACCCGCGATCCCTCCTCCGAGAGGATCGTTGACAGCCAAATTTGCCCGGCTATCTAATCGCAGCCTATCGCAATCTCGCGCGAGGTGCACAAGCGGTCGGAACCGACGTGTCCTGGTGCAAACCGATGTGATGATGAGTGAATCAAGGCAGGTCGCGGAACAACGCCATGCGCATTCTGATTGTTGATGATCATCCCATCGTCGCGTCGGGTTGTCGCACCGTGTTCGCCGACGATCCCGAGATCATCCTGCTGGAAGCGGCCGATGCCGAGAGCGGCGAACGGGCTTTCGTCGCTGAAAAGCCCGATCTCTGCGTGATCGACATCAACCTGCCGACGGTCTCCGGCTTCGAGTTGGCGCGCCGCATCCTGTCGCACGATGCGTCGGCGCGCCTCATCATGTTCAGCATGAACGACGACCCGGTGTTCGCCGCCCGCGCCATCGATATCGGCGCCAAGGGCTACGTCTCGAAGACCGGCGATCCCAACGATCTGGTGGAGGCGGTGCGCGAGGTCGGCAATGGAGGCGTCTATTTGCCGCCAGCGATCGCACGTAATGTCGCCTTTGCGCGGCCGGGCTTTGCGCAGAATCCGCTGTCCAAGCTGACGTCGCGCGAGATGGAGATCCTGCGCCTGCTCAGTTCCGGCAAGAGCCTGTCGGAGATCGCCTGGCTGGTGCATTCGTCATACAAGACGGTCGCGAACACGTCATCGATCATGCGTCAGAAGCTTGGCGTGCGCACCTCAGCAGAGCTCGTGCGCCTCGCGATCGAGAGCGGCGTCGGCTGACGCAGCACTCCAACCCAGAGGAATACGACAATGCAGACGGTTTCCCAGAACAAGTCGCATGGCGGCACGCAGGGCGTGTACCGGCATCCAAGCCGCGAGACCAGGACCGATATGACCTTCTCGGTGTTTGTCCCGGCGCACACGGCCGGCGCCAAATTGCCCGTCGTCACCTATCTGTCGGGCCTGACCTGCACGCACGCCAACGTCACCGAGAAGGGTGAATTCCGCCAGGCATGCGCCGAACTCGGCCTGATCTTCGTTGCGCCCGACACCAGCCCGCGCGGCGAAGGCGTCCCCGGCGATCCCGCCAATGCTTACGATTTCGGCCTCGGCGCGGGCTTCTATGTCGATGCGACGGAACAGCCGTTCGCGACCAATTACCGGATGTGGAGCTACGTCACCGAGGAATTGCCAAAGCTGATCGCCGAGCACTTCCCGGTCGACACGACGCGGCAATCGATCCTTGGCCATTCCATGGGCGGCCATGGCGCGCTGACGGTGGCGCTGCACCATCCCGATCGTTATCGCGCGGCAAGCGCGTTTGCGCCGATCGTGGCGCCGTCGCAGGTGTCATGGGGCAACAAGGCGCTCGGCGGCTATCTCGGCAACAACAAGCAGGCGTGGCGGAAGCACGATGCGGTGGCGCTGATCGAGGACGGCGCCCGCTTCTCCGATCTGCTGGTCGACTATGGCGATGCAGACGGCTTTCTCACCGAGCAGCTGCGGCCCGAGCTCCTGAAGGCGGCCTGCGAGAAGGCCAACATTCCCCTCACTTTGCGGCGTCAGCCAGGCTACGACCACAGCTACTACTTCATCTCGACCTTCATGGCCGATCACCTGCGCTGGCACGCCGCGCGGCTGAAGGCGTGATCCAGTCCGTCCCGTCATCCCCGCGCAACGGCTTTGCCGTTGTCGCTGGAGGAGCGCGCAGCGCGTCTCGAAGGATGCACGGCCCGGCTGGTGGCCGTCGATCCTTCGAGACGCGCGCTCCTCAGGATGACGGGGAAAAATCCGTGTGCGCGAGCTACCGCGCCTGCGGCGCGCCGTAATTCGGCGCGAGCAGGCGGTTGCGCACGAGGTAGTTGGTGGCGCGCGACCAGGATTCGTCGGTATTGCCGCGCATGTCGGCGCTCGCCGCGGCCAGCAATTGCCCGCTATGCACGTCGCGCAGATAGAGATTGATGTTGAGGATCAGGTTGGAGACCTTCTGCACCACGCCTGTCATCACGAGATCGGCGCCCAGCTCGCCGGCCAGCTTCACATCGCACCCGCCGCAGGCCTGAAGATTGCTGCCGTGTGCCGCAGCATTGACAGGCGCGATGTCGAGCACGCGGAACCTGCCTGATTCCGCGAGCTCCTTGCGTACCTGATCGCCGGCCCGGAGCAGCCGCGCCTGCTCGTCAGTCGGCTGCCCGTTGACCTCGCCTTGCAGGCTGGTGTCGATCATCTCGAGGTCGAACACCGCGAGCCTGGGCGGCTCGGCGCGCGCGGCCGCCGCAGACATCACCAGCAATGAGACGACGAAGGCGAACGTTGATCTCATGATTGTGAACCAATCGAATTTGTAACCTCGCAACGACAAAAAGCGGGGTTGCAAGCTAGGCCAATTCGGTCATCTTGCACATCAACGCATGGTCCGACAACGCCATGCCCGGTGAAGAAAGACTGCGGGAGGAGTTATGTTCCGATGGCTGATCGGCACGATCGCGCTCAGCATGATGACGACCGGAGCGCTGGCGGCTGATCCCGTCGAGGTCCATATCGGCTATCTCGGCCATGCCGGCGTCAAATCGACGCTCTCGCTGCTCGACCAGCCGGCCGACAATGACGGCATCGCCGGCGCGCGGCTTGCTATCGAGGACAACAATACGACCGGGAAATTCCTCAACCAGCGCTTCATGCTCGACGAGGTAAAGGTCAAGGACAGCGACGACGTCGCCAAGGTCGCGACCGATCTCGCCAGCCGCAACGACTACATCATCACGGACCTGCCCGCCGATGCCCTGCTCAAGGTCGCCGATGCGCTGCGCGACCGCGGCACCGTGCTGCTGAATGCAGGCGCGATCGACGATCGGCTGCGCGAGCAGGACTGCCGCGGCAACGTCATCCACGTGGCACCGACCCGCTCGATGCTGGCCGACGCGCTTGGCCAGTACCTGGTCTGGAAGCAATGGAAGCGCTGGTTCCTGGTGGTGGGCTCGCACGATCAGGACAAGCTCTATGCCGACGCGCTGCGCCGCGCGGCCACGCGTTTTGGCGCCAAGATCGTCCAGGAACGGACATTCGAGGATACCGGCGGCGCACGCCGCACCGACTCTGGCGTCACGCTGATCCAGCGCCAGATGCCGGTGTTCACGCAGCAGGCGCCGGCTTACGACGTGCTGGTCGCGGCCGACGAGAGCGAGGTGTTCGCGAACTATCTGCCATACCGGACCTGGGACCCGCGGCCGGTGGCGGGCTCGGCCGGCCTGGTGCCGACCAGCTGGGACGCGGCGCATGACCAATGGGGCGCCGTCCAGATTCAGAACCGCTTCATCAAGCTGAACATGCGCCGCATGACGGCGATCGACATGCAGGCATGGACCGCCGCGCGCATAATCGGGGAGGCCACGTCGCGCACCAATTCGGGGGATCCCAAGAAGGTCATCGCCTTCCTCAAGGGCCCGGACTTCTCGATCGCCGCCTTCAAGGGCACGCGATTGACCCTGCGCAACTGGAATCTGCAGCTGCGCCAGCCGATCCTGCTGGCCGATGGTCGTATGGTGGTCTCGGTCTCGCCGCAGGAAGGTTTCCTGCATCAGGTCTCCGAACTCGACACGCTCGGTGTTGACCGGCCCGAAACGAAGTGCAAGCTGCAGTGAGGGAGAATGAACGCATGTGGCGCCGCTGTCTGTTGACCGGGATGCTGATTTGGCTTGCCGCGGCGCCGGCGTCCGCTTTCGTTGCCTATGTCTCCAACGAAAAGGGCAACACGGTCACGGTGATCGACACCAACAGCTGGACGGTGACAAAAACCATCAAGGTCGGCCAGCGGCCGCGCGGCATCGAGTTTTCGCGCGACGGCAGGTTCGTGATGGTAGCAGTCGGCGATGACGACACGATCCAGGTGATCGACACCAAGACCCAGGAGATCGTCGACACCCTGCCCTCCGGCCCCGACCCTGAACTGTTCGCCCAGGATGCCGCCGGCAAGACCATGTATGTCGCCAACGAGAACGACAACACGGTCACCGTGATCGATCTCGAAAAGCGCGCCCGGATCGGCGACATCCAGGTCGGCGTCGAGCCCGAGGGCATGACGATCAGCCCGGACGGCAAGATCCTGATCAACACCTCCGAAACCACCAACATGGCGCATTTCATCGACACCGCGACGCGCCAGATTGTCGCCAATGTGCTGGTCGATTCGCGGCCGCGCTTTGCCCAGTTCAAGCACAACAGCTCTGAATTGTGGGTATCGTCCGAAATCGGCGGGACGGTGTCGATCATCGATCCCGTCAAGCACGAGGTGACGGGCAAGATCAATTTCGAGATTCCGGGCCTGCGGAGCGAGGCGATCCAGCCGGTCGGCATCGGCATGACCAAGGATGACAAGACCGCGTTCATCGCACTTGGCCCGGCCAACCGCGTCGCGGTGGTCGATGCCAGCAGCCACAAGGTGATCAAATATCTCCTGGTCGGCCAACGGGTCTGGCACATGGACTTCACCCCCGACGAAAAATATCTGCTGGTCACCAACGGCGTCTCGAACGATGTCTCGGTGATCGACGTCGCGGCCCAGAAAGTGATCAAGACCATTCAGGTCGGCGAACTGCCCTGGGGGATCACGATCGCGCAGCCATGACCGCAACCGACGCCCATATCGCGAGCCAGCCCTCGCCGGACTCAGCTCCCGGAACAGAAGCGGCGGTGCAGCCGGCACTGTCGATCGGCAATGTCAGCCACAGCTACGGGCCGCGGCGCGCCCTGATCGACGTCAGTTTCACCGTCGCGCCGGCAAGCTTCACCGCGCTGCTGGGCCTCAATGGCGCGGGCAAGAGCACGCTGTTCTCGCTGGTGACGCGGCTGTTCGGCATCCAGCACGGCCAGATCAAGATCTTCGGCCACGATATCAGCCGGACGCCCGGTGAAGCGCTGCGGCTGATGGGCGTGGTGTTCCAGTCCCGTACGCTCGATCTCGATCTCTCGCTGACGCAAAACCTGCTCTATCACGCCGCGCTGCACGGCATCTCGCGGCGCGAGGCACGGGCGCGCAGCGCCGAGGTGCTCGGCCGCATCGGCTTGGCCGACCGCGCCGGCAGCAAGGTGCGCGATCTCTCGGGCGGCCAGATGCGGCGGCTCGAGATCGCCCGCGCGCTGCTGCACCGCCCCAGGCTGTTGCTGCTCGACGAGGCCACCGTCGGGCTCGACGTCAAGGCGCGCGCCGACATTCTCGACCATGTCCGGCAGCTCGTCACTGAACAGGGCATCGGCGTGCTCTGGGCGACGCATCTGTTCGACGAGATCATGCCAAACGACGACCTTGTCGTACTGCATCAGGGCAGGATGCTGGCACACGGCCCGGTCGCGCGCGTGGTCGCGGAGGCCGGTGCACAGGACGTCAACACCGCCTTCATGCGCCTGACCGGAACGGCCACACTTTCGGGGAGACCGCCGTCATGAGCAGCACGACGGTGACGCCCGAGCGAAGCGGCTTCTCGCTGTCCGAATACATCGTCTGCCTGAACGGCATCGTGTGGCGCGAGGCGCTGCGCTTCCTACATCAGCGCGAGCGCTTCGTCTCGGCCCTGGTCAGGCCGCTGGTCTGGCTGTTCATCTTCGCCGCCGGCTTCCGTCAGGTGCTCGGCATCTCGATCATCCCGCCCTATGAGACCTATATCCTGTACGAGGTCTATATCGCGCCCGGCTTGATGGCGATGATCCAGCTCTTCAACGGGATGCAATCCTCGCTGTCGATGGTCTATGACCGCGAGATGGGCAACATGCGCACGCTGCTGGTCAGCCCGCTGCCGCGCGGCTATCTCCTGTTCTGCAAGCTGCTCGCCGGCACCGCGGTCTCGCTGCTGCAGGTCTACGCTTTCCTCGTCATCGCGTGGTTCTGGGATATCGCGCCGCCGACGATCGGTTATCTCACCGTGCTTCCGGCGCTGGTGCTGTCGGGCCTCATGCTCGGCGCGCTGGGCATGTTGATCTCGGCCAGCATCAAGCAGCTGGAAAATTTCGCCGGTGTGATGAACTTTGTGATCTTCCCGATGTTCTTTGCATCGTCGGCGCTCTATCCGCTCTGGCGCGTGCAGGAAGGCAGCCCGATGCTGTATTATGTCTGCCAGTGCAATCCGTTCACCCATGCGGTGGAGCTGATCCGGTTTGCGCTGTATGGTAAGATGAACTGGGTTTCGCTCGCGGTGGTCGGCGGCTGCACGGTGGTGTTCATGATCGGCGCGATCCTGGCTTACGATCCCTCGCGCGGCCTTGTGCGCCGCGGACCCGGCGGAGGCGAGGCATGAGAGGTCTACGAATCGGACCTTGGCTAACAGCACTTGGCGCGCTGTGCGCGATGGTTCTGTCGAACCAGGTCGCGTCCGCCGCGGACCCGCGCTATCCTGACTGGCCCTGCGCACAGGCCAAGGTGCCCGAGATCTCGCTTGCCGCCGTCTGGGCCGGGCCGCCGCTCGGCGATGCCGAGACCAAATGGAAGGACGATCCGAAGATCAGCGCGCTGGCGGCCAAGCTCGCGGCACGCCGCATTCCGCTGGAGGACGCGCAGAAGGAGATCACCGAGTTCCTGTCGGCTGCCGCGGCCGACAAGGCCAATGCGGGAAAGCTGCTGTTCGCAGGCCTGTTCAATACGCTCAACGGGCAGCGGGCCTCGGTGATGAACGGGCTCGAACGCGTGATGCGCAAGCAGCGCGAGGCCGCGGAAAAGATCCGCGCCGATACGCTTGCGCTGCAGGCGCTGCAGGACGCCACACCGCCGGACCAGGCCAAGGTCGATGAGCTCGGCAATCAGCTGGTCTGGGAGACGCGGATTTTCGAGGACCGCGGACGCGTGGTGCGATTCGTCTGCGAGGTGCCGACCACCATCGACCAGCGCCTGTTCGCGCTCGGCCGGGCCATCCAGCAGGAGCTGGATTGAGGCCTGCGACCAATCGACCCGGCGATCATGAACATGCCTCCCAATGTGTTCTCTTGGGCGGCGCCGATCCGGAACAAACTGCGCGCTCCGCTCGTTGTCTCCAACTATATCTGAAGTTGGGAGGCCTCGATGAGAGCAGCCAAGATCGTCATGACCGGCCTTGCGGCCGCGAGCCTGGTCACGTCAGCGGCTTTGGCCCAGCAACCCATGTCGGGAATGGTCACCAAGATTGACCGATTGAGCGGAACCATCTCGATCCAGCAGACACAAAGCGGCACGGTCGGCGCGGCCGGCGGCGCGGTTCAGGAATACAAGGTGCCCAAGGGACAGTCGCTGGAGGAGCTTCACGCCGGTGACAAGGTGACGTTCACCACCGCGGACGGCGACGGCGGCAAGACGATCAGCAAGCTCGACAAGCAGAAGTAGCTCGCAAAGCGCGCGTGAGCGCGGGCTTATTGCTCGCCTTCGCGCGGCTCGGGCTCCGCTTCCGCCAGCGGCAGTTTGGCGCGCCCCCACCCGTCGGTTCCATCCGGATACCACGCCACGTTGCGGTAGCCGTAGGACAGCACGCGTCTGGCCGCATTCCACGACATCCAGCAATTCTCCTGGCAGTAGATCACCAGCAGCCCCGCCTTGTCGTCGCCGGAGGCGCGGGCCAGTCCGCGTCGCAGATACTCCTCCGTCGGCGCGGCGAGCCTGCCGTAGCCGGTGTCGGGCAGCCAGATGCTGCCCGGAATATTCTGATGCGGCCGCTCGCGCCACACCGTGCCGGCGGGCAGATTTGGCTTCGGCGCGCGCGGCAGCACGTCGACGAAGGCGCCGGATTTCTCGCGCCAGATCGCTTCCGCTTCCGCGGTCGTGAGCACCTGTGCGCCGGCAAGCGTTGTCGGCACCGGCGCGCGATAGTCCTCGGTGCGATAGCCCTCGGGTTCTGCGGGATGGTCCTGCGCGCGGACAGGCGAAGCGGCGACCAACATCACCGCAAGCATGGCCGCGCGCCTGTTCATGGCGATTTGGTCGCGGTCTCCGGCCCGATCGGACGGTCGTTCTCGTCGAGCAGCGGAACGCCGTAGTCGAGCAGGATCTTGTTGATCGCCGGCTGGTTCTCCTGGATCAGGCGATTGAGCTGCCGCTTCCAGTTCTGATCAGACCCACGCACGCCCATGCCGATGCGATAGACGAGCTTCGGTCCCGTGGTCTCCTTGACCAGCGGCGTGATATGCAGCGGCGGGTTCGCCTTCTTGGCATAAAAGCCCGCCATCGGCCCCCACAGGATGCCGGCGTCGATCTCACCCTTGGCGAGATCGGTCATCATCGCCTCGGCCGACGAATCGTAGCGCGTGTCGATCATCAGCGGATAGGGCTTTGCGTTGGTCATCAGGCCGTTGATGGCCATGTTGGTCGCCGGCGGCGTTCCCGCGACGATGCCAATGTGCTTGCCCTTCAACCGCGCGTCCTCCAGCGTCGTGACCTCGTCGAGGCCGCTGCCGGCCTTGGCGACGATCGCATAGGCCGTACGGTAATACGGATTGGTGCCTTGCGCGAGGTCGTCGCCTTGCGGAAATCCCATGATGACGTCGCAGCGATGCGCCGCGAGCGTCATCCGCACGAAGCCGGTCGCTTGCGGAAAGTACATGTAGTCGAGCTTCTTCTGCAGCTTCTCGGCGAGCAGCTCGCCGATCTTGTTCTCGAACCCCTCGCCCTTGTCGTTCGAGAACGGCAGATTGCGCGGATCGGCGCAGATGCGTAGCACCCTGGCATCGACGAGTTCGATGGAGAGTTCGCCCTGATCGTTGACCTGCGCGCGCGCGATGTCGCGGCCGCCGAAGCAGGCGATCAAGCCGACAAGCGCGAACAGTACAGGACGGCATCCGGCAATTCTCATCACGCGGTCTCCTCTTGATCGGATGGGCCCACCAATTGCCCGTCGCACCATGACGTGCAACAGGAATAATGATCGTGACGGCGCCGCGTTGCTTGCTGCAGCGCAAACTGGTGCGTGGCTATATCGATCGCGCGTTCCGGAGAAACTGAGGCAGAAACATGGCTCATGGCGGTTCGGTGCTTACGCTGCTCCTGATGCTTTGGGCGCCGACCATAGCGCGGGCGCAACAGGCGGAATTGCCTGTGAGCGAAGTCGCTCCCGGAATATTCGTGCACACCGGGCTCACCGCATTGATGACGCGCGACAACGCAGGCGCCATCGCCAATGTGGGATTCGTGATCGGAGATAGCGCGGTCGCCGTGATTGACACCGGCGGCAGCGTTCGCGAAGGGCGGCAGTTGCTCGCGGCGGTTCGCAGCCGCACCGACAGGCCGATCCGCTACGTCATCAACACCCACGCGCATCCCGATCACAGCTTCGGCAACGCGGCGTTCGTCGGCGACGGCACCAGCTTCGTCGGCCACAAGAGCCTGCCGCGCGCGCTGGCGGCCCGCGGGCAATTCTATCTCGACGGCTTTCGCCGCACGATGGGCGATGCGCTGATCGACGAAGTCCGCATCGTTCCCCCGACCGTGCTGGTCGAGGACACGCTGAAGCTCGACCTCGGCGGACGAACCCTCACCCTGAAGGCTTGGCCACCCGCCCACAGCGACAACGACCTGACCGTCTTCGATGAGCGCACGAGGACGCTGTTCGCCGGCGATATGGTGTTTCTTGAGCATATTCCCGTGGTCGACGGCAGCCTGAAGGGCTGGCTGCGTGCACTCGACGACCTCGCGGCGATTCCCGCCGAGCGCGTGGTTCCCGGTCACGGACCCGTGAGCGCATGGCCCGCAGCGCTCGCCGACGAGCGGCGTTATCTCCAGACGCTGGCCGCGGATGTGCGCGCGCTCGTCGCAGGCGGCAAGCCGATCACGGCCGCAGCGGAGCATGCCGCCGCAGCCGAGCGGCCACGCTGGCAATTGTTCGACGACTACAACGCCCGCAACGCAACTGCAGCATTCTCGGAAATTGAATGGGAGTAGCGGTTCGTCCTATACTGGCGCGGCTTGGATAGGATCTCGCGAACATGCCTCGACATCGCGCCCGCCTGCTCTGCATCGCCAGCCTCTTTACGATCGCGCTTGGCTCACCGAGCGCGCCCGCCGCAGAGCCCTATGATCCCTGGCCGGGCCTGGTCCAGGACATCTTCAGCAACCGCCCGATGAACGATGGCGGCGACGTCATCGGCATCGAGATGCCGGCGCGCGCGGAAGACGCCGCGATCGTTCCGGTGACGCTGCGCACTAAACTGCCGCCCAGCGACAGCCGCCGCGTCGTCGCGATCACGCTTGTCATCGACGAGAACCCGGCGCCGATGGCCGCGAAATTCACGCTGGGGCCGAGCGCCAACGTCACCGAGATCGCCACCCGCGTCCGCGTCAACAACTACACCAATGTGCACGCGGTTGCGGAACTCAGCGACGGCAAGCTCTATGTCAGCAAGGTCTATGTCAAGGCCTCCGGCGGCTGCTCGGCGCCGGCGGCCAAGAACGCCGAGGAAGCGAACAACCGGCTCGGCCAGATGCGCTACCGGCAATTCGCAAGGCCCGAACAGGGGCCCGCGAGCAGCACGCGGGAAGCCCAGATCATGATCGGACATCCGAACAATTCAGGCCTGCAGATGGACCAGGTCACGCAGCTCTATGTCCCGGCCTTCTTCGTCAACGAACTGCACATCTGGCAGGATGACAGTCCGGTGCTGGCGATGGAGGGAGGAATCTCGATTTCCGAGGATCCCAATATCCGCTTCACCTACGTCTCGAACGGCGCAAAGCGTTTCCGTGCCGAAGCCAAGGACACCGACGGACACATCTTCGAGCACGAATGGAAGGTCGACAATCCCGGGACCTGACGCGCCATCCGTCCACGACAGACGCTAGAAGCACCTGACCTCGGCTTCGGCCTGGGCGCGCCTGAGGTCATTGAGCGCGTTGGCGGCCTGCTCGGACGTGCGGAACGGGCTACCCAGATCGCCGCGCACCTGCGACAGGCTCAACACGGTTTCGGCCGTGACATAGCGATCGTAGGGTACCAGCGAGGCGACGACGTCGATCGAGCAGGAACATTGCTCGATCGCCTGCCGGCTCTCGCCATTGGCCTTCATGCAGCCGAACACATATTCGGCCCGCGCCGAGGTCGGATAGTCATTGACTTCCTGGGCCCGCACGCTGATGGCCGTCCCGGCGAGCACTAGGACGGCGACAATCGGTCGTAGCATGCCAGCTCCTGCCATGGTCCTGCTTCCTCTTCTCTTCCCGCAAGCTATGCTATGGATGTTGATCAGAAAAGAAAACATTCGGGGAAGTGGCTCAAGAAACGATGATCATCTCTGTACGCACGGTGTTGGCTGCGGCAGTTCTGGCGGTCGTGCAGTTCGGCACCTCGTGCAATGCGCAGACCATCCGCATTGCAGCGCAGAAGACCGGAACGCTGGCCTGGGAACTGGCCGTCATTCGCTCCCATGGCCTCGACAAGAAGGCCAATCTGACGATCGACGTCACCGAGCTCGCCAGCCCCGAGGCCGGCAAGATCGCGCTACGCGCCGGCTCCGCCGACGTGATGGTATCCGACTGGCCCTGGGTCTCGCGCGAGCGCTCGCTCGGCGCCAAGCTGCAGTTTTATCCCTATTCGAGCGCACTAGGGGCCGTGATGATCCCGGCCTCCTCGCCGCTCAAGACGCTCGCGGATCTCAAGGGACGCAAGCTCGCCGTCGCCGGCGGCGCGATCGACAAGAACTGGCTGCTGCTGCAGGCCGCATTGAAGCAGGACGGCGTCGACCTGAAGTCGCAATCGACCATCGTCTATGGCGCGCCGCCGCTGCTTACCGCCAAGACGCTCGACGGCGAGATGGACGCGACGCTCAACTACTGGAATTTCTGCGCCGCGCTTGAAGCCAAGGGCTTCCGCCGTCTCGCCGGCATGGAAGAAATCCTGCAAAAGCTCGGCAGCAAGGGCCGCATCGCAATGATCGGCTACGTGTTCGACGAAGCCTGGGCCAACGCCAACAGGGATCTGGTGGCCCGCTTCATCGCGGTGACGCGCGCCGCAAAGCAGATCCTGGCGACTTCGGACGCCGAATGGGATGCGATTGCGCCGCTCACCGGTGCGCAGGATGCAGCAACCCTGCATGCCTATCGCGACCGCTACCGCGAAGGCATTCCGCGTCGTTCGATCGCGGATGAAGAAGCGGATGCGCGCATACTCTACCGGGTGCTGGCGCAGCTCGGCGGCCGCGAGCTGGTCGGCACGGCAACCGAGCTCGATCCGGGCACGTTCTATCAAGCGATCCCGGGAGACTAGCGGTGCTGCGTCTCCTGTCATTCGCGCTGTTCATCGCGACCTGGTGGATTGCCTCGCTGCTGATCGGCGATGCAAAGCTGCCGGCGCCGCCGGTGGTGCTGGCGGTGCTGATCGCCGAAGCCAGATCCGGGGCGCTGTTCGTCAATCTCGGCGCCACGCTGGCGCGCGTCGCGTTGGCCTTCACGCTCGCGATGGCGCTCGGCTCGGCGATCGGCTATTTGATGGGCCGCGTCTCGCTGGCCAACCGCCTTGGCGACCCCTGGCTGATCCTGCTGCTCAATTTGCCGGCACTCGTCGTCATCGTGCTCGCCTATATCTGGGCCGGGCTGACCGAGGTCGCCGCGATCGCGGCGATCGCCATCAACAAACTGCCGACCGCCGTCGTCACGCTACGTGAGGGCGCCCGCGCACTAGATCCCGCGCTCGACGAGATGGCAACGGCATTTGCCTTGCCGCGCGGCCGCGCCTTCCGGCATGTGATCCTGCCGCAGCTTGCGCCCTACATTGCGGCCGCCGCGCGCTCCGGGCTCTCGCTGGTGTGGAAGATCGTTCTGGTTGCTGAATATCTGGGCCGGCCGAACGGCGTCGGCTTCGAGATCGGCGTCGCCTTCCAGCTGTTCGATATCCCCTTGCTGCTCGCCTACTCGCTGAGCTTTGCCGGTGTCGTGCTGGTCATCGAGACCCTGCTGGTGCAGCCGTTTGAAACCAAGCTAACGCGGTGGCGGCTCCGTGCAGCTTGAGGTCAATATCACAGGCAAGAGTTTTGCGAGCGCGGCCGGGAAGCGGCACGATGTGCTCGACAACGTCACCTTCACATTGAACGCCGGCGAGGTTGGTGTGCTGTTCGGCCCGTCGGGCTGCGGCAAGAGCACCCTGCTCAGGATCCTCGCCGGGCTCGACGGCAACTACCAGGGCCACGTCGCGTGCTCGCCCGGCATGCGCCTCGGCATGGTGTTCCAGGAGCCACGGCTGCTGCCCTGGCGCACCGTCGAGGAGAATGTGCGGCTGGCCACACCGCATGTCGACGACAGTACACTCTCGGCGCTGTTCGAGGTGCTCGAACTGACCGTGCACCGCAACCATTTCCCCGGCGAGTTGTCGCTCGGCCTCGCCCGCCGCGTCGCGCTCGCCCGCGCGTTCGCCATCGAGCCGGATTTTCTGATCCTCGATGAGCCGCTGGCCTCGCTCGACAATGCACTCGCGGGGCGGCTGCGCGATCAGGTCGCGACCCTGGTGGCAAGCCGGAAGATGATGACGCTCCTGGTCACCCACGATCTCGACGACGCGGTCCGCCTCGGCGACCGCCTGTTCTTCCTGTCGCCGCGGCCGGCACGTATCCTTCACGTCGAGACCATCACCGCGCCGCGCGCGTCGCGCGATGAAGCCCAGATCGGCGAAATCAAGCGGCAGCTCTCACAGTTGGACCTTGCAAATATGTGAGACGCCGTCATCCTTGGACAAAGCGTAAGGGAGAAATTGGATGTCGCGCGCGTTGATTGCGGCTGGGGTTGCGTTGCTTGTGCTGCCGGGCGCGGTGCTGGCCCAAAGCAAGGGCAAGGGCATCCGGCTGTGGAATCTGACCAGCGCCACGATTTCGAGCTTCGAGCTGTCGCCGGCGGGCAAGAACGAGTGGGGTCCCAACCAGACGCTCAACGACAAGGACAAGGAAGTTGATCACGATGAGCGCCTGCGCATCACCGGCGTCGAGCCCGGCCGCTACGACGCCAAGGTCGGCTACAGCGGCGCCAAACAGTGCTTCGTCCGCGACATCGAGATCAAGGCCGACGCCGTGTTTTCGGTCTCCGACAAGGACCTGAAGGATTGCAACAAGTAGAGTGCCTAGCCGGTCGGCGGCTTGCCGCCGATGCCAGCGCGGTCATTGCTGTGCGGATATTCGCAGCGCCATCGCACCGCGGTCCATTTCGGATGCTCGCCGACCCATTGCGCGATGTAAGGCGGCGCGGCCATGGCGCATTGCTGCAGCGAGCCGCTCCAGTTGAACACCAGATGCTGCTCCTCGCACGTGGCGGGCGACAGCACGGCACATACAGTGACGATCAGATCAATCGGGTTCATGCGCGATCCCTAAGCGTGCTCATGAAGTAGATAACACGACGGAATACGTAATCAGCCAGGACAGAGTTTCACAGCCCCGTGAGAGGACGCGGGAACCTAGAAGTTGAGACCGTACACCAGCCGCGCCTGATGGCGTTCAAAATTGACCAGATCGAGGGCGCCGCTGCTCCCGGCGTGCTGTCCCCAGGCCTGGACGCTCCAGGTCGCGGTCAGGCGTGAGCGCTCGGAGAGCTGGAAATAGGCCGTCGGCCCGATGAACAGCGCCTGCCCGGACAATTCATCGAGGCCGATCCCCTCATACTTCCGGAAATAGCGCGCTTCAGCGCCGAGCAGGATATCCGGCTTCACCTTGGCCATCAGCCCGAACGCGACGCCGACCGTGGCGTCCTGCTCTGCTGTGCCGGTGCGCGGCATCCGCGTCCATTCCGGCTCATAGCTGACGTTCATGGCCGCCACCACAAAGTTCGGGATCACTTCGCGGTCGAACGCCAGCGTGAGCTCGGTGCCGTAGCTGCGGACGGCCGCGGCCGTCACTTCGTCGACGCGGTCGGCACGTGTCTCCAACGCGACCGTCATGCCGAATGGCGCCGTCTCGCGATCGAGAAAGCGATAGCGAAAATCGGCCGAGACGCCCTGCCACGACAATTGGCGGCGATCGTCAAAGCCCGGGACGCGGCTGATGTCGTAGGCCGAGAACGACGCTCCGAGCTCGACACGAAAATTCGGCGCCGGAACGAGCTCGAGCTCCAATTCCTGATTGAGCGTGCGATACCGGCCGCCGTCCTTCGCGAAGCGCCCGGTGGCCTGAGTCTGAAACTCGCGCTCGCCGACCTCGCCCACATCGGAGCCGATCATGAAGCCGAAGATGTGCTCGGTATCAAAACCCTCGGCATAGGCGCCGAGCGGCAACACCGCGGCGACGCCGGCAACCACCGCGCACACCACGCCTACCCGACGCCCGATCTTGATTGCGAGATTCATCGTCCCGTAGCACCACCTTGAACCGCACTGTAGGACAAAGCAGTACGGCCCGCCAATCGCGCGGGCGATGTCGATCTCAAGGTCCTGTGGGAAGGATGTGAGGGAAGCTGTTCGAGCGACTGCGTCAGAGCCGCGAAAGTACTTTGCGGGAAAGACGCCTGCCACGGCCCGATGCAGCAAGCTGCACCAGCCGGGCAGGCTGTCTCACGTTACTTGCGCGCTGCGCAGGCGTACATGTTGATTTCCATGCCCACCGGCACTTCGACGATCTTCGGTGTTTTCCAGGCCATTTCCTTCTCCCAAGTATAAGTTGGCGCTAGCTTCGCGCCGCGCGGCAAGCTAGGGCTGGCTTTTCCAGGGCGCAAGCTGGGGGGTTAAGGACCCGACTTCGCTGCTGGACATGCCGGAACGGACGACGGCTCGCTGACTCCTGCCTGGCTTAGGAACGGCTGGGAAATTCCGACACTGTTCTGTCAGGCATTTTCCGGCTGCCCGGCAGCGACGCACGGATAAGGAGCCCCGATCACGGCGGCCGAGTCTTGCCCAAGAGCGAAATCGCAACTTTTTTTGTTATGCGGCGGATTCCAGCGTCAATGACCGGAATCGGCCCCGTGGAGGGTGCTGCTGGAAGCTATTTGAGCAGGCGCAGCAGTGCCCGGCCGGCGCGCGACTTCAGCTCTTTCGCATCCAGCGTTCCGTCATTGTCGGGATCGGCGGCCTTGAAGCGCTGCTCGACGACCGCGAGATATTCGTCGAGCGTCAGGGTGCCGTCGTGATCCGGATCCGCCATCGCCAGCTCTTTCGCGGTCAGCCGTCCACGCAATTCGCGCACGTCGAGCGTGCCGTCATGGTCAGGATCCAGCTTTGCGAACAGGACGGCGGCCGCCTTCTTGGCTTCGGCAAGGTCGACCGTCCCGTCATTGTCGGGATCGAGCATCTTGAGCACGCTGCCGCGGCCGGATGCCGCCAAAGCGGGGCCCGCGAGGGCGGCCATGGCCAAAGTCAAAACAAGCGATCGGCGCGAAATCATCATTCGTCTCCCTTGCGTGCCGCTCCGGCGAAGTGACGAAGCGCGCGCTGCAAATCGAGACAAAGCATAACAGCTTTGGAGACGCGTCGTACAGTTTGCGCAGCCGGTAAGCCCTCGTCGGGTTTCGGGTGGAACGAGACCTTCCCACCGGTCATTTCTGGAGTCCTGACGCATCGCACCCGAATGAACGAGGTCATCCATGAGCGGCATTTGCAGGAATGCGTTGGGCTGCCTTGTCGTGCTTGGCCTGATCGCGCCGGTGTCGGCACAGAATAGAGCCCCTGCCCGATCCGTGGAGGCGGTCCAGCAACGCACGCTCACCGGCAAGGAGCGGCTCGGCCGCAAATGGACCGACGAGCAGCGCATCGACAATTGCAATGTGCCGCCGGACAAGCGGGGTACGAAGTCGCGCCCGAGTGCCTGTCCCCATTCGCCGTCAAGCTGATCGAACCGTCCGCGCTGCGACATAACCGCGGGCCACGCGTGGTGTTGTGTATTCCACGCCGCGGTAAGCTACGGACGCATCTGCGAAAAACCTGACGCTTCGGCCGCCCCCGGGGCGTTCGCTGGGGTTCGTTCACGTTTTCGTATTGACCCGTTTTGCTTTCAGGCCGATGGTTGCATCCGCAACGTCAGGGAATAGGCGTGCAGCAAAAAGGTTCATTGGGAGGAGATATGATGAGACGCATTGCGCTGGCCGCAAGCCTCGTGATTCTTGCATCGTATGGTGCAAGCGCGCAGACCAACGAACAGTTGGTCAAGGGGGCGACTGATACATCGAACGTTCTCAATTATGGAATGGGCTACAATCTTCAGCGCTTCTCGCCGCTGAACCAGATCAACAAGGACACCGTCAAGAATCTGGTGCCGGTCTGGAATTACAGTTTGAACGACGATCGCAGCGAGGAATCGCAGCCGCTCGTCTACCAGGGCGTCCTTTACGTCACCACCCACAGCGCCACGATCGCGGTCGACGCCAAGACCGGCAAGCAGATCTGGAAGACCAAGGTCGAGTATCCCGCCGAGACGCCGCGTATCGTCTGCTGCGGCATCATCAATCGCGGCGCGGCGCTCTATGACGGCAAGGTGTTTCGCACCACCCTCGACGCCAACGTGATCGCGCTCGATGCCAAGACCGGCAAGGAGCTGTGGCGCGAGAAGGCCGCCGACATCAAGGAAGGCTACTCGATGACGGTGGCGCCGCTGGTCGCCGACGGCGTTGTCATCACCGGCATCTCGGGCGCCGAATTCGGCACCCGCGGCTTCATCGACGGCTGGGACCCCGCGACCGGCAAGAAGCTCTGGCGTACCTATTCGATCCCGACGCCGGACGAGCCCGGCGGCGACACCTGGAAGGGCGATACCTGGAAGCTCGGCGGCGGATCGACCTGGATCACCGGCTCCTATGATGCCGAATTGAACACTGTGTATTGGGGCATCGGCAATCCCGGCCCGTTCAATTCGGCGGTGCGTCCGGGCGACAACCTCTACACCTGCTCGGTGCTGGCGCTCGACCCGAAGACCGGCAAGATCAAGTGGCACTACCAGTTCTCGCCGAACAATCCGTTCGACTATGACTCGGTGGCCGAGATGGTGCTGGCCGATATGAATGTCGAGGGCAAGCCGACCAAGGTACTGATGGATGCCAACCGCAACGGCTTCTTCTACGTGCTCGATCGCACCAACGGCAAGCTGCTCGCGGCCAATCCCTATGTGAAGGTCAATTGGGCCACCGGCATCGACATGAAGACCGGACGCCCGATCGAGACCGACGTCAGCAAGGATGCGCGTGACGGCAAGAAGGTCACCGTCTATCCGTCGATCCTCGGCGGCAAGAACTGGGAGCCGATGTCGTACAATCCGCAGACCGGCCTCGCCTACGCCAACACGCTGGCGTTCGGCGGCAAGTACAAGGCCGAGCCGGTGACGTTCAAGCAGGGCGAGTGGTATCTCGGCATGGACCTCACTGATCCCTGGGAATGGGGCACCGGACCGCGCGGCCATCTCAAGGCGATCGATCCGATGACCGGCAAGGCCAAGTGGGAAGCGCCGAGCGACATTCCGCGCTTCTCCGGCGTGCTCTCCACCGCCGGCGGTGTGGTGTTCTCCGGTCAGCTGACCGGCGAGTTCGAGGCGTTCGACGCCGACACCGGCAAGAAGCTCTGGCAGTTCCAGACCGGCTCCGGCATCGAAGGGCAGCCCGTCACCTGGCAGCAGGACGGCGTGCAGTATGTCGCTGTGACCTCGGGCTATGGCGGCGTCTACGCACTGTTCTCCGGCGACGAGCGGCTGGCGAAAGTGCCGCCCGGCGGGTCGCTGTGGGTCTTCGCGGTCAAGAACTGAGCGCGGAGCGCACGTGACTGAAAGAGTAACCCTGTTGACGGCGGCGATCTTCGCCGCCGTCGCGGCGGCCTTGATCATGCTGATCCCGGCTGCCGCACAGCAAACCAGTGCAATCGATCTTTCCGGTCAGGCCGATCAGGGCAAGGTCACCTACGCCAAGAACTGCTCGCATTGCCATGGCCCCAACATGGTCAACTCCGGCACCATCACGCCGGACCTGCGCGCCTTCCCCGACGACAAGACGCGCTTCGTGACGACCGTCAAGCAAGGCAAGAACGGCAAGATGCCGCCCTGGGTCGACATCCTGAACGAACAGGAGATCGCCGACGTCTGGGCCTTCGTGTCGAGCCGGAGGACGCCATGAGGGCTCTGCTTGCGGGCGCGGCGGCGGCTCTACTGCTCGCCGCGATGCCGGTGGCGCATGCCGCCGGCGACCCGCTCAAGGTATGTCTCGACGAGGATCTGCCGCCGCTGTCGGCGCATCATCGCGGCAAGCCGGACGCCGGCTTCGACGTGGCGCTCGCGCAGGCCATTGCCGAGCGGCTCGGACGGCCGCTCAAGATCCAGTGGTTCGAGAGCAAGCTCGACGAGGATTCGAGTCCCGCACTCGAAGCCAACGCGCTGCTGTCGGACGGACGCTGCTCGCTGGTCGGTGGCTACGCCCTCACCACGGACTCGCTGAGGGTGCCCGGCGTCACGACGGCCAAGCTGCCGGACTTCGACGGCGCCACCCGCGAGGATCGGCGCCGGCGGATCCCGATCGGCGTGCTGGTGCCGAGCCGGCCCTACATCTACTCGCCGATGACCGTCGTGCTCGGTCCCAAGGCCAAGGACAAGCTCAAGGACCGCAAGATCACCGATATCGGCGATCTCGCCGGGCTTCGCCTCACGATCGAAAGCGGCACGCTCGGCGATGCCATCCTGATGACCTTCGACAAGGGCAAGCTGATCGACGACATCACCCACCTCGTTCCGGGGCGCAGCGACCTGCTGGGCGAGCTCGAGCGCGGCGAATTCGACGCCACGTTGCTCGACCTGCGCCGGTTCGACGCCTATCGCGCCGAGCATCCCGACACCGTGATCACGGCCTCCGGCTACTACTATCCGATCGGCGCCAACCGCGGCTACGTTGCGCTCGAAACCGACAAGGCGCTGCTGGATGCCGTCAACAAGGTGCTTGAGGATATGCAAAGCAAGGGCAGCATCGCCGAGCTTGGCCAGGCGGCCGGCCTCACCTGGCTCGCCCCGCGCGAACCGATCATCCTCGGCGATGTCTGGCTGAAGATCCTGAACCGCTGATGCGATCTGTGGCCTGCTATCGCAGATAGCTCGCCAGGTTCAGGCCCTGAATCTTGGCGATCGCCGAATAGGACGCCGTCAGCTGCGCCTGATAGGTCGAAAGCTGCGCCGTCACTGCCGCGACGTCGACGCTGGTGAGGTTGGTCGACAGGGTCTTTGCGAAATTCTGGTAGTCGCTCTGGTTGGTGCTGGCGGTCTCGATCTGCGACGCCGCTGTCGAAAGCTTCGCCTGCACCGTTGACGTCGCATCCAGCGCATCGCTGGCACGGTCGAGCGCCTGCGAGATATCGCTCGACGACAGCGTCGTGCTGTTGCCGACGTACTTCAGAAGCCGCATCACCTGCTCGAAGGCCGGGTTGTCAGCCGTGACGCCGTAGGAAATCGACTGGCTGTCGGAGACGCGCACCGACGCGATCTCGCTGTCGCCCTTGTAGTAGCTGGCGTCTGATGTCGTCAGCGAGGCGGTGCCGGTGTCGAAGGTCGACAGATCCGCAGGGGCGGTGTCGGTGCGGGCGCCGCTGAAGACATATTCGCCGTCATATTGCGTGTTGAGCAATCCCTGCATCTGCGAGATCGCCTGCTGGGCATAGTTGATCACCGACGCCGTCGCCGTGCTGCTGCCGGTGGTCGCCGCACTGAGCTGGGTCCGAAGCTGCGTGATGATATCGGTCACCGAGCCGACCGCCGAATACATCGCCTGCACCTTGTTGTCGGCGAGATTGCTGGCATCGATATAGGACTGGGCACGCGTCACCGAGACCTGCAGATTGATGACACGCCCGGCGCCGGAGCCGTAACCGCCGAAATCCTCGGATTGCAGCCCCGAGGATTCCTGCACCTGCTCGTTGGCCATCACCGCCTGCACCCGCAGCGCACTGGTGATCATCTGTTCCGACTGCGCAAAGGTAGCAACACGCATCATCATGATAACGCCCTCACACTCAGCTTGCGCTCATCGCAGTCATCAGCGCCGAGAACATGGCGTTGATGGTCGTGATGATCTGGGACGCGGCAGCGTATTTGTTCTGCAACGAGCTCAGATTCGCGCTTTCCTGGTCGAGGTTGACGCCGGACTGCGACGACAGCGAGCTCGCATAGGTCGACTGCGCGGTCTGCTTGGCGGTATAGGTCGCCGACGCCTGGGTCGCCTTGCTTGCGACGTTGGCGACGATCGCGGCCGCATAATCGGTGAACGAGCCGGTGGTGGCGCCGAGCCCGCCCGCCATGGCGAAATTGGTCGACCCCGTCAACGCGCTCGAGAGCGCGTTCACCACCGTCGCGGAGCCCGGCGACAGCACCGAACTTCCGACCGTCAGCGTGGACGACGCATCGAGCGTCGCCGTCGGCAGCGCCGCCGTGCCGTTGAGGATGTCGCTGCGGACCGCGATATCCGACGCGCCAGTCCCCGTGATCAGGTCATTGAGCCCGAAATAATCCGAAAACCCATCACCGGAACTGCCGACCGAGCTCGTCATCTCGTTGATGGCGACGCCGTTGCCGGACCCGGTCGCCGAGATCGACAAATGCCCGTTGGCATCGACCGACGCCGACAGGCCCGAGATGCCGTTGATCGCGGTGACAAGATCGCCGACCGTCGCGTAGGACGACAGATCAAGGTCCTTGTAGGACACGAGATTACCGCTCTTGTCAGCAACCGCGACGCGCACCGTGCCGGTCGCCGACAGCGGCGTCGCGCTGCTCACGGTGGCGGTGCCGGTCAGGCTGGACGGCGGCGGCACCGACGTGCCCTGGTTCGACACGGTGTTGACACTCGCGGCAAGCTGCTGGGCGAGCTGATCGAGCTGCGACTGTGCGGCCGGCAGCGTCTGGTCGCGCAAGGTGATCAGCGCGCTGACCTTGCCGGAAGAGATCTGCGAGGTGATGTCGACGCCGTTGACGGTGATACCGCTGAAGCCACTCGACGATCCTGCGCTGTAGGTCGTAGAAGCCGTGACGCTGGGCAGCGCCGTATAGCTCAACGGATGCGCCGTGCTGTCGACCAGCGCCTGCCCCGAACCGGTGTAAACCTGCAGATCACCGGTCGACGTGGTGAAATAGCTCACATTCATCATCGACGCGAGGTCCTGCAGCGCGCTGTTGCGCTGGTCCTCCAGATCGGCGGTCGACTGCCCCGCTGCGGCCTGCTGCTTGATCTGCTTGTTGAGGTCGGAAATCTGCTGCAGATCGGAATTGATGTCGGTGACCGACGACGCGATATCCTGGTCGGCATTGGAGCGCAGCGTCTGGATGCCGCTCGAGGTCTGCTGCAGCTGTGTCGTGACCGCGGCAAGCGCGCTGACCGCGTTCGACTGCAGCGACGCGCTGCTCGGCGTGCTCGCCAGCGACGACAATGCCGATTCGAAGGCGGCGAGCGTGTTGGCAAGCGAGGTGCCCGTGGTGGAGCTGTCCCCGCTCGAGGTGCTGCCATAGAGCTGCTGGAGCTCGGTCAGAAAGCTGTTGGTGGTGTCGGCGGCGCCGAGATCGGAATCGGCCCCGACTAACGACTTCAGCAGCAGCTTGTCAACGGCGCTGGTGATCCCCGTGATCGTGACGCCGGTACCGACGCCGCCGGTGACGCTGGCGCTCTGGTTGGCGGTCTTCTCGGTGTAGCCCTTGGTGTCGGCATTCGAGATATTTGCCGAGGTCACGCTGATCTGCACCTGCGTGGCCGACAGCCCGCTGAATGCAATGCTTCGTGCAATATCGAGCGACGACACGGCTAACTCCCTCCGGCGCGGACCAGATCAGGCCCGCACGTTGGTGCCATAGGACATCGCGGGCGTGACGCGACGGCCGCCGGCCCCGTAGGGCGACACATTGGCGATCTGCTCGCGGATCGCCTGCATGATCGCCTCGATCCGGCGGTTGCTGGCATCGATCGCCGCGCGCAGCCGCATCACGTTCTCGTCCATCGCCCCGCGGAGCTTCAGGATCCGGTCCATCAGCTGCTCGCGCAGCACGCGATCCTGGACGTTGAGGTTTGCGGTCTTGCCGACGGCCTCTGCCACGCACTGCTCGAACAAAGTGGCAAGCCGGTTCTTCTCGTCGACCTGCTTCAGGCGCGAGGCCGGCAGGCCCTTGGCGAGCTCGACGTTCTCCTCGTTGACGATCGCGATCAGATTGTCGATCAGCGCGATCAACGACCTCGCGCGCTCGTCATTGCCCGCGGGATTGATCTTGATGTTGCGTTCCGGTGTCATGTCATCGCTCCCGTTCAAGCTAGTGTCCGCGACGCAGGGCGCGGACCGATTGTGCGCTGCGCCCGTACGCGGTGATCGCCGTTACCCGGACCGTGGCCCGGTTGAGTTCCTGGTCGAGCCGCGCGCATTCGCGCATCAGCTCGCCGCGCAATGTCTCCACATCGTCGAGCAGCGCAGTGAGCTGCGCCCGGTCGTTCGGCCGAACCGAAGCGGCCCTCGCCTTTAGCCGCCGAAGCCGGACCAGCAAGCGGTCATTCTTTGCGGTCATCATCGCGACACCGCCGAGATCAGCGTATCGAACATCTTGTCGACGGTGGTGATCACTTGCGATGCCGCCGAATAGGCCTGCTGCGCTGAGATCATGTTGGAGAACTGGCCGCTGGTGTCGGTGGTGCTGGATTCCAGCTCGCTGCCGTAGATGGTTCCGGCACCGTTGCTCCCCGAAGTCTGCAGCGTGGCGTTGCCGGAGGCTGCCGTCGCGGAGTACATGCCGTCGCTGGCCGCGCTCAATCCGTTGGGATCGCTGAAGGTCGCGACCGCAATCTTGTAGATCGCGATCGTCTGCCCGTTGGAATAGGTCGCGTCGACCACGCCGCCCTTTCCGATCGAGATACTGCTGAGCTTGCCATAAGGCAGGCCGTCCGACGTGATGCTCGTGAGATCGACCGCTGGCGTGGTCTCGCCCGACGAATATTGCGTGAGGCCATCGGTCTTGCCGGCCGTAC
The DNA here is from genome assembly GCF_011516645.4 of Bradyrhizobium septentrionale. Taxonomy (NCBI): domain Bacteria; kingdom Pseudomonadati; phylum Pseudomonadota; class Alphaproteobacteria; order Hyphomicrobiales; family Nitrobacteraceae; genus Bradyrhizobium; species Bradyrhizobium septentrionale. Next base: position 9,643,488 of record NZ_CP088285.1, read on the forward strand.
CGAGATTGAGCGCGATGGCAGTGGTGCCGGAACTGTCGGCCGCACCATCCTTCCAGCCGGTCACCGAGATTGTTGGCGGACTCGGCACCGTCGAGGCGAGCGAACCGTCGCTGTTGAAGGTGATATCCACCGTGTCGGTGATCGCGTTGGCACTGGCCGTACTGGAGTCCGACGCAAGCTTCGGCTGCTCGAAGCTGGCCTGCCAGGTATTGTCGGCGGTCTTCTTCCAGTCGATCTGGATCGTGCTCGCCGTGCCGAGCGAATCGTAGACCGTCATCGAGCTGTTGAAGGTCGCGTTGATGGCCGCATCGGCCGGCAGATTCGCCGCGACTGTGGTCTTGGTGGTGGCGCTGCCGCTGGTCGATGCCACCTGGGTGTTGATCGGCCCGAGGCTCGCGGCCGAGGCATTGCCAACGATGTTGCCGTCAGCGTCGGTGCGCCAACCCTCGAGGTAATTGCCGTTGTTGACGAGATAGCCGGCGTTGTCGGTGGTGAACGCGCCGTTGCGCGTATAGGAGGTGGTGCCGCCCGACGTCGCGTTGGTGGTGACGAAGAAGCCGCTGCCCTGGATCGCAACGTCGGTGGCGTTGGTGGTCGCGGCCAGCAATCCCTGCTGGGTGATGTTGGCGCGGCCGGACACCGTGACGCCGCCGGACGTATATGAGGTGGCGCTGTTCGACGCCGTCACCAGATCTTCGAACATCGCCGAGGTGGTCTTGTAACCCGTGGTATCGGCGTTGGAGATGTTGTCGGAAATCATTGCCAGCGACTGGCTCTGCGCATTGAGCGCCGAGATCGCCGAGGAAAGTGCACCAGTGAGACTCATGATAATACTCCGGAAGCAATCAGGACGTGACGCCGATGATGTTGGCGGCGCTGACGGGGACGCCGTTCACAAGCAACGAGGGCGTCGAGCCGGAGGCATCGATCCCGGTCACCGTTCCGGTCATCGTGGTGTAGCTGAGCAGCGAGTTTCCGGCGGCGTCGGTCGCGGTCACCTGGATCGTGTACTGGCCGCCATCGCTGAGCTGGGTGCCGCTCGTGGTCTGACCATTCCAGGTGAAGCTGTTTGAGCCGGCGTTTCCGGTCCCCTTGCCGCTCCACACCGTGTTGCCCGAAGAGTCCTGGATCGTGATCGCCACGTTGGAAGCGGCCGAGGTGAGCGAGTAACCGAAGGTCGCCGAACCATTGGTCAATTCCGCCGTGCTCGTCTTCGCCTCGACGGTGTGGCCAATATAGTTGACCGAGTTCAGCGTCACGAGACTCGAGAATGAACTCGCCAGCGACGTCATGCTGGCGTTGGTCGACTGCTGCTCGGTGAAGTTGGCGTAGGAGGTGAGCTGGTTGATGAAGTCGGTCGTGCTGGTGGCGTTCAGCGGATCCTGGTTCTGCAGCTCGCTGACGAGCAGGTTGAGAAAATCGGTCGAGCTCATCCCCATCGATGCGCTCGACGATGAACTCGACGAACTCGAGGCGGCGGAGGCTGCAGCAGAGGTTGCCGAGGAAACGGTCATGACAAGGCTCTCTTCGCCGCGGGCTAAGGCGGCGGAACGCGTTGGAACATTGGGATCGTGAAGTCGTTCGCAGATAAAACGGACGACGCGCCGATTTCAGGCGCGGATTCATCCGCGCGGAATCACTTGATTAATCGGCAGAATTTGCCGCGTCGGCTGCGGCTTCACGGCGCGCCGAGCGCGCGCAAGCGACCTGCCGCGGACACCGGGCCGCGGGCGCAAGAGAAATGTGGAGAGCCTAGAGCGAGAGGCTGATCGGCAGATCCGACTCGCCGAGCATCAATGCCGGCGGCGCCAATGCGGGCAACAGGCAGAGGGCCAGCAACAGCGCGGGCAACACCTTGCCCTGCTGTGCCGCATCACCCGGAGCTTGCGCATCGTTCGGCTGATCCGCCGGCGCGGCCGGCTCGGAGGCCGTCTCTTGTGCTGTCTCTTGGGGCAGTTTCGCCGCGGCGGTCACGATGCGGTCGACAAGCCCCTTGGGCGCGCGAACCGGCGGCGCGGCAAGCGCCCGGCGTACCGCGCTCGCCTCTTCATAGAGCGTCCGCGCCTCGGCCGAGGATGCGAGGAGTTGGACGGCGGCAAGACGTTGATCGTCGGGCCAGCGGGACAGATCCTCCCCCAGCCGGTCGATCAGGTCTTCGAATGTCGCAACGTCCATCGCGCGCGCAGATCCAGCCTCGTCGCCAAGGCTGTCATAAAGCATTCGCGGGACGGCGGAAATCAATTTCCGCCGGCGTGGCGCCAGGTCCAGCATGGTGTCCGTCCGGAGGCTATTTTCCCCACCAGGACGCCTTCCCCCGGGCGTCCTGCACCGCCGGCGAAGCGGTCTCGCCGGGCGATTCGTGCCTCAGCCGCGGCTAGCGGCCGGCGGCTGATTCGAGCGTTTTGGCCTTGGCGGCCTTGCCGGCGGTGGCCTCGACGTACTTCCAGGCGTCGCGGAGTTCCGTCAGGCTGGCGATGATGCGCCGGAAATTGTCCCTGGCCTGCGGCCGGCCATAGGAACGCAGGCACGCCATAATCAGGGCGTTGTAGGTCTTGTAGAGACGATCGGCCAAAGCACCGCCACGGGTGAAGTCGAGATTGTGGCTCAGTCCGCGCAGGATCGCGGTCGCCCGCGTCAGATAGGTGTGGCCTTCCTCGAAGCGCTTCGCCTCGTGCGCGTCCAGCGCCTTCTGCAACAGCGTGATCGCGCCGTCGCACAGCATCACCACCGCCTTCAGCGGCGGCACCGCCACAGCGGCGGATCGGTAGGCATTGTTGGCGAGGTAGGCAGTAGCGTTCTGTGTCATCAGTTACTCGATGCTGAATCCAGGAGTGCTTTCAGGTAGCCCAGCGTGTTGTTCGCGCTTTCGATGGCGGCCTGATAATTGGCGTATTGGACCTGCAGCTGCGCCTTGAACGTCGCCGCATTGCTCTGAATGTCGCTGACCTGGGACTGCAGATCGGTATCGCGCGACTGCAGATTGGTGATCATGGTCTGCAACTGACCGCTGGTCCCGGAGCTGGTATGCGCGAGCTGATAGAGCTGCGATGCGAGGCCGGACGTCGACGTCACGCTGATCGATTGCGAGGTCGACCCGGTATAGGTGAATGCCATGCCGGCATAGATCGTGCCCGCATTGCCGATGATGGAGTTGCCGACCACCGAAAAGCCGGAACTGTCGCCGCCGACCGAAGCGCCGCTCAGCGTGCCGGTCGAATCCACCGTCACGTCGAGCGTGAACGATTGCGGCGATGTGCCGGTGTTGACGACGTTGAGCTGGCTGGACGAGGTAGTCGTCTGCGCCGACAGCAGCTGGGTGACGCCGGCGAGATTTTGCGTCAGCACGGTCGACAGCGTACCGGTATCGAGTTGCAGCTCGTTGTTCTCGTTGAAGGACAGGCCGAGGTCGGCCATCGTCATGCCGCCCACGGAGCCACTGAGCACCTGCTGCAGCTGGGTCATGATATCGCGCATCGTGCTGTCGCCGAACAGCACCGCGCTCGATGAGGCCGTACCGTCGGAATTCTGCGCGGACTGCGCGATGACCTGATCGCGGAATGCGTTGTAATTGGTGACGAAGGTCTGCAGCGCGGAGGTGATCTGGCTGGTGTCGGTCTGGATGCTGATGTTCAGGCTGGTGCCGCTCGGCGTCGGCTGCAGCAGGTCGAAGGTGACGCCGGAGAGAACGTCGGAAATGTCGTTTGTGTTGCGGGTGAGCCCGATGCCGTCGAGGGTGAATTCCGCGGACTGCGACTTCTGCAGCACGTCGGTGAAGGCACCCGACGTGTCGGTGACGCCGAGCTTGTTCAGGATGTCGTCGCCGGAGGTCGAGGAATAGGTGATGTCGGCGGCGTCCTCGGTCCCGGTCAGCACCATCTCATAGGACCCGCTCGACACCTGGACGATCGAGGCCTGGACATTGGTGCTCGAGGTCTGGGCGTTGATGGTGTCGACGACATCCTGCATCGTCATCCCGCTGGTGATCGAGATCGCCGTGCTGCTGCCGCCCGCGAGCCCCAGCGAAAACGTGCCGGCGAGACCCAGCGCCGTCGACGAGCTCGACTGCGAGGAGCCGATCACCTTCTGCGCGGTGGCGAGCTGGGTGATCTGGAGCGTGTGATCGCCGGTCGCCGAGCCGCTGTTCACGCTCATGTTGAGCGCCGAGGAGGCACTGACGTCGCCGGTGGAGGAAATCGTCGCCGTGCGCGTGGCGAAGGCGTTGGTGGCGATCGAATTGATGATCGACGAGCTGAGCGACGACAACCCGGTTGCCAAAGTCGACAGCTCGGTCTGCAGCGACTGGTAGGCCGTGACCTTGGCCTGGTTCGCGGTGATCGTCGTGGTGATCGAGGTTGCCGCCGCGAGCTTGGCGTCGACCTCGGCTTCGATCAGGGCGTCCCAGTCGATGCTGGTCGAATTGGTCGTGCCGGTCGTGGTCACCGTGCTGGCAGAGCTGGCAGAACTCGACGACGTCGTGCCGGATGTACTCGAAGTGGCGCTGCTAACCGTCATGTCGACACTTCCGCCGCAATGGGAATCGGGCCGGCATCATGCCGGCCCGATCTATCCTTCGATTTAGCCGAGCAGCTTGAGCAGGTACTGCGGCATCTGGTTCGCCGCCGTTTCCGCCGAAACCGCGGCCTGGGTCTTCACTTCGGCCGAGGACAGCGTCGCCTGCTCGGCAGCGATGTCGACGTCCTTGATCGCCGAATTGGCGGACTGCAGGTTCTGGGTCTGGGTCGAGATCGAGTCGGCGCTGAAGTTGAAGCGCGACTCCTGGGCACCGATCTCGGCGCGGGCGGACGACACGGTGTCGATCGCCCTGTCGAGGGCCGACATCGCGCTGGTGGCGCTCGACAGGCTGGAGACGTCGAGCGAGGTCACGCCGAGCGAAGATGCCGTCAGGCTGGTCAGCTTGATCGAGATGGTGTCGGCTGAGGTCGAGCCGACCAGCACCGAGACGCCCGAGGAGAACACGCTCGAACCGTCGAGCAAGCTCTGGCTGCTGTAACGGGTGCCGGAGGCGATGGAGTCGATTTCGCCCTTGAGCTGCGTGAATTCCGAGTTGATGTAGGCGCGGCTGGAGTCGGCTACGGTGCCGGAGGCGGATTCAGAGGCCAGCGACTTCATGCGGGCCAGGATGTCCGAGATGTTGGACGCGCCGCCGTCGGCGGTCTGCAGGATCGAGGTCGCCTGCGCCGCGTTGGTGGCGGCCTGCTGCAGCGTCGTGATGTCGGAGGAGATGCGGGTCGAGATCGCGAGACCGGCCGCGTCGTCGGAGGCCGAGGTGATGCGCGAGCCGCTCGACAGCTTCGACAGCGCGCTGGTTTCCTGCTGCGAGTTGATGTTGAGGTAACGGACCGCGGAGTTGGCGGCGGTGTTGGTGGAAATTGCCGGCATGAGTAGCTCCTGTGGTGATGGGGCATGGCATGCCGCATCGTGAAAAAGAGAGGTGACGCGGATCCAGCCCCCGTCCGCCCGATCAAACGGGTCGGCCGCCGGTGGTCAGGCGCAAAATCTTCAGAAGCCGGAATTTATGGTTAGCAGTCGGTAAACGCGCCGCGCAGGTCGCGCTCGTGCCGCTTCAGCATTTCGCGCAGCTGTTGCCGTCCGCGCTTCAACAGCGACTCCACCGCGGCCACGGTCGTATCCATGACCTCGGCGATCTCGCCGTTGCTCATGCTCTCATGATAGGAGAGGATCACCGCGACGCGCTGCTGCTCGGGCAGCCGCTGCATCGCCACCTCCAGAAGATTGCCGATTTCGTTGCGCTCGATGACGGTCGAGGCATCGAGCTGGGTATCGGCGACTTCGGGCACGACGTCGACATTCTCGGTGCGCGGCTTGCGGCGCAGATCGATGCAGCGGTTGCTGACGACGCGATACAGCCAGGTCGAGAACTTGGCGCGGCCGTGCTGCCAGCGGCCGCGATGCGTCCACACTTTCAGCATCGTGTCCTGCACCACGTCTTCGGCGTCGGCGGCGTTGCCGACGATGCGCAGCGCGATCGCGTAGGCGCGATCGACATGGCGTTCGACCAGAGCACGAAACGCCGCCTCGTCGCCGGCGGCGAGGCGGTCAAGCAATTCCTTGTCTTCGTCCTGGATCTCGACGGTGTCGAGCGGGCCCGCATCGGCAACCGTGGGAACGTCGCTCCACGGCGCAGCCGCCTCGATCGGCGCGACCGCGGCCGTCGTGGCCTCGATCTCGGCCGCTGCCGTCATATCAAGCGCGTAACTCATGCCCCGCTCTCCAACCAGCGCCGCTGGCACACATCCCATGCGGCTTCTGAGCGTTGAACGGAGGGGCTGGACAAACCAGGCGCACTTTTTTCGTTATTTTTCAAATCCTTAGCTGGATATTTTTGCCGACTGCCCGGCAAAAGCTGCCGCTGCGCCAGCGCGCAGGGAAAAGTTCGACGGGATCTGGAGCAGTCGTTCAGCATCGCTTTGCATGCCCGCGGGAAAAGATCGTCGCGCCGGAAAACGCTGTTGTCACACCAACTAACGCCACGCGAACACATGCATGCGCGGAGCATGCGAGTGATCCGTCGCCGGTGGTCGCCATCTTGCATTCGACGATTGCGACTAGGCAATTTTTTCCGAATCACCTTTTCGACGTTATCGGATTTTTTGAATCTGTCAGTCGCGAAGCGCGCGTTTTTGAATCGCGCATCAACTTTTTTGGATCAGCGCGCCTGATTTGTCTCACGCACGCGTTCAACGCATGAGGACTGGCGGGAATTTTGCGCATGACGATCATGACGGTCGACGCGACGCGTCGATCGCAGAATGTTTCTGCATGTTCATTCGATGTTTTCGATACATTTCTGTTGCGTGCGTGCACGACGCCGGATGGCGTATTTGAAAGGGTTTTTCAGCTTTCGCGCATTGCTGAAAAATTTCCGAATATGTCTGTCAGTTTCGTTCAGCATCGAATCCAGGCCGAAGCGCGCGCGCGCAAGGTTGCGCTGGAGCGCAGCGGCTCCACTGAAGTGCACATCGCCGACATCTATAAGTACTTTCCGTTCAGGCTGTTCGACCTGAGCCGCGATGCGCTGCGCGATCTCGCGCAGATCGAGTTCGCGGCCGAGCTCGAGCTGTGTCGCGTCAATCCGGAAATGATCGAGCAATATCTGGACATGAAGCGCGGCGGCTTTCGCACTGGCTTCATTTCCGACACCTACTGGAGCACCGACCAGCTCGCGCGGCTGTTGCGCAGCTGCAGCCCCGGCCTGACCTGGGATTTCCTCTACGCATCCTGCGATCACGGCTCCGGCAAGAGCGAAGCATTGTTCGAGGCCTATCTCGCCGAGCAAGGTATCGATGCGGCAAGCTCGTTCCATATCGGCGACAACCACAACGCCGATATCAAGGGTGCCCGCCGTCATGGCATCCGCCCGCGCTATTATCCGCAGGCCAGCGCGGCATTGGCCTCCAAGTTTCAGCGCGAGACGTCGATCTACGAATTACTGTGTCCCGATCAGCCGTCGCGGCTCGATTGTGGCGCCCGCACGCTGCGGCGCGCGGTGACGGCGCAGAGCGCGGAGCATTCTCCCGCCTTCCATCTCGGCGTCACCGTGCTCGGCCCGGTGATGGCGGCGTTCGACGCGTTCATCGAAGCGCGGCGCTCCGCGCTCGCCCGCGAGGGCGCGCGGGTTGCGATCGGATTCCTCGGCCGGGACGGCCTGCTGCCGCATCGTGTCTGGCAGGCAGACCATGGCGAGACCGGCGCCTATGTCGAGATCAATCGCCGCGTCAGTCTGGTCGGATCCGCCGATACGCTCGAACCGCTCTGCGAGCTCCTGAGCCGGATTATCAAGATCGATGCGGCGACCTTTGTCGATATCGTCAAGGTGCAGCCGCCCGCGGTGATGAATTTCTTCGCGCAATACCCCAATGGTATCGCGAGCGGCCGCGAACTCGCCGACGCTCTGCCCGATCTGATGGATCCGCGCGAGATCACCGATATCGCCGCCGGGGTCCGCGCGCGGCTGCTCGCCTATCTGCGCGTGCATATCCGGGATTTTGACAACTGCACCGACTTGATCCTCGTCGATCTCGGCTATTCCGCCAGCGTGCAGAAGTCGCTGCGCCGGATCTTCGATCGCGAGGGCATTCGCACCCGCCTGCACGGCGCCTATCTGCTGACGCTTGACGATGCCTTCGACGACATCGCCGATGGCGACTCCGCAGAGGGGCTGATTTCCGATCGGGTCGTCACGCCGCACGTCAAGCGCATGCTGATCCGCAACGTCGCGCTATTGGAGCAGCTATGCTGTTCTGCGGAAGGATCGGCGCGCGACTATCGTGGCAGCGAGGTGTTGCGCGAGGGTGATCAGCGTCCGGCCGCGCAGCTGGCGCTGGCGACCGAGGTGCAATCGGGCGTGCTGGCCTATACCGCGCGCGCCCGGGAGCTGGCACCGCGCTACGCGCTGCAGCCTTATGCGGACCCCGCTGTCGCGGCACGCTGGGCCGCCGCTGTGCTTGGACGCCTGCTGCTGCTGCCAGACGACGACGAGCTCGTGCTGCTCGGCGGCATCAAACATGACGTCAATCTCGGCACCCAGGCGCTGGCGCCCCTGCTCGACGCCAGCTTCGTCAACGACTGCATCGTCGCCCGCGGGCTCGTGTCCGCCTGCACCGCCCCGGCACCTCCGATGTGGCTGGCCGGCAGTTTTGCCGCCCTGTCACCGGCGCATGCCTATCTCTACACGCTGTTCGGCGCCAACCGCCTGTCCGTGAACGTGTTCGGCGAAGCTCAATGCGGGACGCTGCAGGTCGGCCTGTTCCGCCACGACGGCCAGGCGTCGCTCGAGGCCATCAACGTCTATCACTCCGGGCTCGGCGATCTTCGCCTACGGATTCCGCTGTCACGCCGCATGACGGTGGCGACCATCGCGCTGCCGCTGGCAAAGCTCACCAGCAACGGGATGCTCCACGGCATCACGGTGCAGTACGGCGAGAGCGCCGCAAAGGCCGCGGACAATTCGAACATGAAGACGATCGCCGAGGGACGGCTCACCGATGCCGGCATCGAGAGGAGCGGCCGCCACTTCCGTGCCGCCGGTGACGACGGCATGCTGCTGATCCCGGTCGACGGCTTCGAAGACGATGTTGCGATCTACACGGTCGCGCTGACCGCGCTCGACCATGACCGCATCCTTGCGCTCGGGGACCGCGACGGCAACGAGGCCCCCTCGGCCACGCTGACCTGGCGCGGCGCCAATCGCACGCAGGCAACCAACGGCAAGTGATTTGTCCGCCTGATCTGACCGCCCCGCTCGTAGAAGGTTAACGAGGGGTAGCGCGGGCATGACATCGGCTGACACGGCGCAAGCGGACGGCTTGCAGACGAATTTCGACCAATTGCTGTCGGCAAACGGCATCCGGGTCAACGCGGCACAGCGCCGGCGGCTCGCATGGCTGTCCGCGCGGCTCGGACGCGCGGCCGTCCATCAGCCCGGTTCAGTTCCGGCGCGGGATCATGGCGTCGTCATCCTCGTTGAGCCGCCGAGCGGCCCGGCCGCCGAGATGCTTTACCGGTCGCTTCGCGCCGACTGTGCGGTCGTTATCCCCTTCGGCGAGAATCCGGCATTCGACTTCCTCAAATCCAAGCTCACCGACTTCGGCACGATCGGGCCGAGCTCCGACGGTCCGCACGAGATGTGGTGGGGCGGCCTCAATTGGCGCCCGATCGCGCCCGAGGAGGGCTCCCGATCCGACGCATCGCTGCGCGTGGTCTCCTGCTATCCTCGCGCCCTCGGCGACGATCATGCCGGCACGCTCCGGGAGAAGCTCGCCGAGTTTCAGATCGCCTACGACATCGTGCCGATCGACACCGCGGACGGCGAACAGATGCGCGCATCTGAGAAATCCGCCTTCATGCTGCGGATGTGGGAGGAGCATCGCGAGCCGTTGCTCTTCATCGAAGCCGATGCAACGCTCAGCGAGCCGCCGCTGCTGCCGTCATATCTCGATTGCGACGTCGCGCTCCACAAATGGAACCGATGGGAGATGTCGGCGCGCACGCTCTATTTCGGCCGGTCGCCTGCCGCCGAAGCGCTGCTGCGCAACTGGCATCACATCGCGACCGCCTATCCCGCGGTCTGGGAGGGCTATCTGCTCGACCAGGCTTGGAGCCTGACGTCGTCGCAGATGGCGCTCGACACCGCCTGGCTGCCGCGCTCGTACCACGCGCCCGCTGAGGACGTCGGCACGCCCCGCCACACCACGGTCGTTCACAATCTACCGACCGATAACAGCGATCATGGACCCGACGCCGAATTCGGCGTTGCGATCCGCCCCGCGCGGCGCGCCTGCCGCAGCGGCGGCCGCGACGCCATGATCGTAATCAACTCGCAGGCAGCTTCGAATGCCGCGATCACCGTGATCATGCGCGATATCGCGACCAGCGACGCGCGCGAGATGGCCGCCAGCATCGAGGCGGTGACCGGCGCGTTCGCCGCCGACTGTGGCGGGTTCGGCCGGCTCGAGCTCGCGCTCTGCCCCTGGCAGGACGATATCCGCGCGGCGAAATCGGCAGCGAAGAGCGCGAACAACCGGATCATCGAGATTGCGCCCTGGCAGACACTGCCGGCCGATCTGTTCCGCACCGTGGGTCAATCCCGCGATGCCGGCAGTGTCGTCGTCATGGCCGGTCAGCGCGGCTGATATCGGCTGAAGGGCTGAACAAGGGAAGGACATCCGCATCATGAAGACCATCATCCTTCTCACCGGCGTCGCCAGCCAGCAATTCGCACTCACCGAGCTGTTGAAGGCGCACAATCCCTCGCTGTCGTTCCGCTGCTCGGTGACGGCTGACGACCTCGCCGCGATTGAGCCGGAGGTCCTGCGCGACGCCCGGCTGTTGGCGTTCACCACCAGCGTGATCGTGCCTGAAAGCATGCTGGCCGCGTTCGGCCATGGCGCCTACAATTTCCACCCCGGCCCGCCGCAATATCCGGGCTGGGCGCCGGCGCATTTCGCGCTCTATGACGGTGCCCGCACCTTCGGCGCGACGGCCCATGTGATGGCCGCGCCCGTCGATGCCGGGCCGATCGTCGGCGTCGAGTCCTTCATCATTCCCGACAAGATCAGCGTGCGCGGGCTCGAGCAGATTGCCTATGTGCGGCTTGCCCATCTGTTCTGGCGGATGTCGCGCGACCTCGCCTGCGATCCCTCGCCGCTGAAGGAATTGGACATCGCCTGGTGCGGCATCAAGAGCACGCGGCGGATGTACCGGGAGATGTGCGAACTCCCCGCCGGCATCAGCGCCGGCGAGCTGGCGCGTCGGATCCGGGCCTTCCACGACGATTTCCGCGGCATCCCGCTGACCGTTTCCCTGCACGGCATCCGTTTCCAGCTGGCGACGACTGCCACGCAGACGTCCGAGGCGCCGCAGGTGGTCTCGCCGCCGCTCGCCGCCGTCTCCTGAGCACCGAGCCCAACTGCGCATCGTGCGGAATGCGCGACCAGCCGGCTCGCGCCAATCCGCGGGCCGCAACGGCCGGCCAGCCGAGACGGTTCACGAGCCGGGCGTCCACTTCCAGACGATATTCGATACGTTGATCGATTTCGGAATGAGCCCGATCCCTTTGAACCGATCGGCAATCGCCTGCTGGCTCCTGACGATCTCGGGATCGACCGGCACCACCTGGTAGTTCGAACGAGCCACGAAGCGCCTGATTGCTTCGATGTCGACGCCGGTCGCCTCGGCTTGCGCACGGGCCACCTCCTCGCGGTGGCCGGCAGCCCATTTTCCTTCCGCGGCGAAGATCGCGTTGAGCTTCGCAACGACGGACGGATACTTCGCAACAAAGTCCGATCCCGCGATGTAGAATGCGTTCGGCTTGTGCACGTCCTTGTCGAAGGCGATGACGCGCACATTGTCCTTGATCTCGGCCAACGCCAGGTACGGATCCCAAATCGACCACGCGTCGACGATGCCTCTGGAGAAGGCGACGGTCGCGTCCGCGGGCGCGAGCGGCGTCGGCGTGATGTCGTTCCAGGTGAGGCCCGCTTTCTCGAGCGCCGCGACCAGCAGGTTATGTGCGCTCGACCCCTTGCCGAACGCAACGCGCTTGCCCTTGAGGTCGGCCAGCGTTTTGACGGGAGAGTCCGCCGGCACGATGATCGCCTGATTGTTGCCGTCCGAGGTCACCGCCGCGACGTATCGGATGTTGGCTGCGCCGGCCTGCGCGAAGATCGGCGGCGTATCGCCGACAAAGCCGAAATCGACACTGCCGACATTGATCGCCTCGAGCAGCGGCGGCCCGAACTGGAAGTCGATCCACTTGACCTCAATGCCGAGCGGCTTGAACGCGTCCTCGACCGTATGCCGCTGGCGGACGGCAGGAAACAAGCCACCCTTCTGCGTGCCGATGCGGATCTCCGCCGGCTTGTTTTCGGCTTGCGCCGGCGCGACCGCGAGTGCCGACAACCCCAGCACCGCCGCAAGGATGGTGCGTCTCGTATTCATGATTGTCCTTTCAGATATTGCTGGGGGTCGATGGCTGGCGCCGGGACTGGCGGCGCTGCTGCAACAGCGCCCTCACCGCACGCTCGGCGGCGCGGGCAGAGCCGAAATAGCCACCGTCGAGGCCATCAAAGGCGCGATCGGAGGAGAAGAAGCAGAAGCCGCTCTTGTCGCTGACAACGATTCCTGCTGTGCGATCCGATACTTCGATGACGTAAGCTTGGGATATCTGGGCTTGGGACATGCGTACTCAATCGCCGGATGACGGCGCTCCTGTCTGATTGTCGCTGACTCTGGATTTGTCGAAGCGATCAACAACAGACGCCGGTCGCCGCCGAGACGCAGCGATGCTGCATGCGGCTTCGCATGTCGCACATCAGGCTGCGGTCGTCATGTCTCATTGCGGTGACCTTGAACATCGCGGGATAACGCGCATCAATATCCAGCCGAAGCGCGCGGCGGTCAATGAAATGGCCGTCCAAAATTGACCGCCCGGCGCGATGCATCCATTCGCGGCGGGCGGAAAAACAGCACAGATTTGGTGATGACGGTTGCGGACCGCTGAATTGGCAAAGCAACGCGGGCACCGAGCGCTATGGTGCCCGGCCGTGATTCCTCAAGGCAGGATCGGCGGGTGATAGCTGAAGGTCGCCATCAGGATCGCCGCCAGCAGCATCACGATCGGGAAATGGATGAAGAACTGCACCGAAGTGTAGCCGATCAAATCCTTCGACTTCAGGCCGAGAATGCCAAGCAGCGGCAGCATCCAGAACGGGTTGATAAAGTTCGGCAGGGTCTCGGCGATGTTGTAGACCATCACCGTCCAGCCCAGATGCGCGCCGATATCGTTGGCTGCCTTCATGATGTAGGGTGCCTCGATGATCCATTTTCCGCCCGCCGACGGCACGAAGAAGCCGAGCAGCGCCGAATAGATTCCGACCAGGAACGAGAACACGGTGGAGTTGCTGGAGGCGCCGACGAACCAGTGCGCGATCGTGTCCGACAGCGTGGTGCCGCTGCCGTTCGGCACCTTGGTCAGGATCTGCGCGATGCCGGCATAGAACGGAAACTGCAGCAGCACGCCGGAGACGCTCGGCATTGCCTTGGAGAAGGATTCGATCAGGCTCCGCGGGCGCCAGTGCAGCACGATCCCGAGAATGAGGAAGACGAAATTGTAGGTGTTGAGCCCCGACAGCGTGATCAGCGGATTGCCCGACTGGAACGTCTGCCACAGCCAGCCGGCGGCAAGCAGCGCGATCAGGATCGTCAGCAGCGGACTGAACTCGAGCCAGTCGCCCGGACGGGCCGGCTTCGGGGCCTCGATCCGGTCATCGCCGAGCGCAACGCCGAGGTCTTCCGCCGTCCTGGCCTGCTCGGGCGCCGGCGTCGTGAAATAGCAGATCGCGGCGGAAACGACAGTCACCATCACAACGGTGACCATGTTCTGCCAGGTCAAAATGGTTTCCGAGAAGCCGATCACGCCGGTGATCGGCAGCAGCGACGCTGGAATGCTGCCGGCATTGGCCTGGAGCTGTGCGGCGGAAGACGTGATGCCGAGCGTGAAGCCGCAGCCGAGCCCGAGATAGCCGGCCGCGCCGGCCGCCCGATAGTCGAGCCGGATGTCGGTGCGCCGCGCAATCTCCCGCACCAGCAGGCCGGAGAAGATCAGGCTGAGGCCCCAGTTCAGCAGCGAGAGGAAGATGCTGAGCACGCCGACAAAGACCACCGCGCCGCGCCCGGTCTTCGGCACGCTCGCCAGCCGCGCGAGCACGGCCGCTACCGGCGGCGACATCGCCACGACATAGCCGCCGATCGCGACCAGCGCCATCTGCATCGTGAAAGGAATCAAGTTCCAGAACCCGTCACCGAACGCGCGACTGACGGCGAGCGGCGAGCCGCCATGCAGGATCGCACCGACGGCAACCGCAATCACCGCGATCAGGACGAAGACATAGGCATCCGGAAACCAGCGCTCCGCGAACGCCACCAGGGCCTGCGAAAATCGCGCGATGATGTTGTCAGCGACAGGTTTTCGCAGGCTCACGGTTTGATCATGCGTCGCATTCGTCATCAATCTGATCCCCCTTCGGTGATGCGGTGACAGCCTTCAGTGTGATTTGGTTATCAAAGCGCGAGCGTGAGGTCGGTCAGAGGGACCGCCTGGCAGGCAAGGCATTGTCCCTCGCTTGCATCGACGGGCGCGAGATGTGTGAACTCGCCATCGACGACCTCGACCGCACAGCTTTCGCATTGCCCGACACGGCAGCCGCTCGGCAGCGCGACGCCCGCCGCACTCGCCGCATCGAGCAGCGTCCCGTGCTCCGGTCTCCAAAAGAAGCTCTGCTTGCTGCCGGCAAGCCGGATGGTACGTGGCGCAAGGTTGCTCGGCACCACCGGCGGCGACACGAAGCTTTCGGCGAAGATGTCGAACCGCGGGATACCGAGCGCCGTCACGGCCTCGATCTGCGCCGCGACGAAATCGGGCGAGCCGCAGATGTAGACCAGCGGCCGGCGCGCCGACAGCAGCTTGACCTGTTCGAGATCAAGCCGCCCCTTGCGTAGCGAATGCGAACCGACCGGGTCCTGCGCGGGCGGTGCCGAATAGAACGTCACCCGTGTCAACTCTGGCGTACTGGCTTCCAGCTCCGCAAGCCGCCGCGCGAACGGGTGCTCGCGGCTGCTGCGGCAGCCGTGCAGCAGCAGGATTTCGGCGACACGATCATCTGGCGCAATGTGTTGCAGCGTCTCGAGATGGCTGATGAATGGCGTGATGCCGATGCCGGCGGCGAGGAAGATCAGCGGCCGCGGCCCCTTCAATGGCGGCGTGAAGATGCCGCCCGGCGGCTCCAGCAGAACCTCATCTCCGACCGCGAGACCGTGCAGACGATCCGGCATGAAGAACGGCGTCTCGCCGCGCCGTGCTTCGTCGAAGAAGCGCCCCTTCACCGCAATCGACAGCGCTTGCGGCAGTTCGCCCGATCCGGTCAGCGAATAGGCCCGCGCCTCCGCCGCACCAGGCAACGAGATCATCACGTGTTGGCCCGGCAGGAAGTCGGGCAGCGGGCCACTGTCAAGCGGCCGCAGGCTGAGCGCGACCACGTTGTCGGCCTCGGCCCGGCGCTCGCCAACCGCGAAGCGCCGCCGGCCGCTCCAGACGCCGCGGCTTGCATCGGCGTCGCGCCTGATATTGCAGACGATCGCGCGCAGCGGCACGGAGCCGCTGACGGGATCGCGCGCATCGTCGTGTAGCACCGCGTTGATGTTGCGCGTGCGGATGCCTGCCGTCGTGGAGCGATCGCGGCCGAGCGGCGGACAATCCTCCCACCAGCCGAATTCGGCGACGACGACGCGATCGTCGAGCGCCGCATTGAGACGCACCTTCAGGCCTACGGCACCGCCCTGGGTCTCCACCACGGCCCAGTCGCCTTCCACCAGCCCGCGCCGCTCGGCGAGTTGCGGGCTGATCTCGACGGCCGGATCCGGTGACTTACGCCGCAGCGAGGCCACATGCCGATAGGAGGAGTGGACGAACCAGCCGCTCTTGGCGGTCGAGAGCACCAGCGGAAAGCGCTCATCCGCGGCACTGGCGAGCGGGCTTCCGACCGGCTCGACATGATCGGGCAAGGGATCGTACCCGTGCCCCAGCATCAGCTCCGAGTATATCTCGACGCGGCGCGTCGGCGTCGCAAACCCCGCCACGGTTCCGTCGTCGCGCGTGACGGCGTATTTTTTATCGCGGAAGACCTGCGGGAAGCGGCGTCCCTCGGGATGCGCGCGCAGCTCATCGACACCGACGCCGAGCGGCGCCAGCTGATAATTCCAGCCGGCCTTGATGTCGCCGCCGAAGAACAGCTCGCCCATGCCGAGCTTCAGCGCGAGCGCCGCGGCGATCTCGTAATCGGCCTTCACCGCGCCCACCGGCTCGAGCATGCGCGGCCGAAATTGCACGGTCTCGACAGCTTCCTGCGTGATCTCGAACCCGATCTTGAGCGCGTCGCGTTCCCACGGCGTGCTGGCGGGCAGCACGAAATCGGCGCTCTCCGCCGTCGGGTTCATGAACATGTCGATATGAACCTGGAATTCCAGCGCGTTCAGCGCCGCGCGGTTGCGCTCGGAATGGCCCTGCGAGACGACGAAGTTGGTGCCGAAGGCGACCAGCGCGCGGACCCGGTAGGGTTTGCCCTCGAGCACGGCGCGGCTGAAATCGCGCGCCGTGATCCATCCCTTCGCCGGCGGTCCGAGCGGCAGCTCGGCAATGCCGAGCGCTTTCGCCTGTTGCTCCGGCGGCAGGATGTTGTAGTCGTTGAGGGCACGCGTCGGCGGCGGCACCGGCCAACGATTGCCGCCGGGCCGATCGCAGGCGCCGGTCAGCGCGTACAGCGTTGCGATCGCGCGCTCGACCGCGGTCGCATTGGTGTGCTGGCCGACGCCGGTCCAGGAATGATAGGCGAGCCGCGGCCGACCGGCGAGCAGCGCGTTGAGCGCGTCGACGTCCTCGATACGTAGCCAGGTCAATTCCGCAACGCGCGCCGGTGTGTAAGGCGCAACGCGCTCGGCGAGCAATTCGAACGCGGTCGCCGCCGATATCATCCGGCCAGCGCGCGCACGGATCGACAGCGCGCCGCGCAGCTGGCCGCCGCTCTCCGGTGCGGAGCGCGTGTCGCAAGGCACTGGTGCGCCCGACGCGTCGAGACGCACGAAAGCCTCCGCCGCGCCATCCGCCCACAACGCATCGGCGCGCAGGAAGCGCCCGGTCGCGCGATCGACCAGCAGCGATCCATTGGTCCATGCGTTGACGAAGGCCGCATCGAAGCTGCCGGTCGCGATGAGATGACGGATCGCACCCATCGCGAGCGCGCCATCGGCGCCCGGGCGGATGCGCAGCCAGAGATCGGCCTGCTGACCCGAGCCGTTCGGCTTGGGATCGACCACCACGACCTTGGCGCCGCGCCGCCGTGCATCGGCGATCCGCGTTGCCTGGGCGAGCCAGGTGCGGGCCGGATTGTGGCCCCACAGGATGATCGCATCGGCATTGTCGTAGTCGGGAAAGCCGATGCCGCGGCCGAAGGTCAGCGCATGCGCATAGTCCTTGTGCCAGCCGCAGATTTCGACCGCATAGATCAGGTTCGGGCTGCCGAAGCCGCGGATGAAGCGCTCGACCCATTCAAAGCTGTCGACCATCGGCGTGCCGCTCGGCGTGGTGACGCCGAACGCCACCGCCTCGGCACCGCTCTCGGCGCGGATCGTGCCCAGCCGGTCGGCGATTTCGGTTAGCGCCTCGTCCCAAGACACCTCGACCCAGCCCGGATCGGCGGCATCGCGCGGCCGGGTCCTCTTCAGCGGCACGGTCAGGCGACGAGGGCTGGCGACGATTTCGGGAGCTGCGCGGCCCTTGGCGCAGAGGGCGCCGCCGGTCGGGTGGTTGTTTAATACCTCTACACCGACGAGACGTCCGTCCTCGACCACGGTGACGGCACCGCAGCGCGAGCGACAGAGCGTGCAATAGCCGGGTAGCCGCTGTTTCACCGCCATCTCACGATCAGTCACCCATAGTGGCGCATCTTAGTAACGCGTTACACATTTACGTCATACGCTACCGCCCCCGTCAAGGCTAAGTAATAATCAGGGACGAATCGGAGTTCGGAGCGAGAGGCGACCACGACCACCCATGGACCAGAATTTGCGCGAACAGGTACTGCAGCGGGTGCGCGCCGAGATCATTTCCGGCCAGAGCCTCCCGGGCACGATGTATTCGGTGCCGAGTTTGGCGGCGAGCCTCGGCGTCTCCTCGACGCCGGTGCGGGAGGCGCTGCTCGAGCTCAGCCGCGGCGGCCTGGTCGAGCCGATGCGCAACCGCGGCTTCAAGGTCGTGGAGCCGACGCTGACCGAGCTGCGCAATCTGTTCGACATGCGCGAGGTGCTGGAGCTGCACGCCGCGGTGCTGGTCGCCGCCAATCCGCCGCGGGATCTTCCGGCGGTGCGCGGCTGGGCCGACCAGATCGCCAAGGCCGTCGAGACCGACAACGTCCAGCTCTATCTGGAAGCCGACCGCAACTATCATCGTGAGTTCATCGCAGCAGCCGGCAACGAGCTCTTGACCGACATGGTGATGGGCCTGCGCGACAAGATGCGGCTCTACGGCATCAGCTCCCGCGCGGGCCACGAGCGGCAGCTGGCGTCGGTGCCCGAGCATTACCGGCTGATCGAACTCGCGCTCGCCGGCGAGACCGAGGCGCTGCCGACCCTGCTGCGCAACCACATCCGCTCCTGGGAGCCGATCTTCGTCGATGCGCTGCTGCGCTCGAAGGAACACGTGCGCGAGCCGCTGCGCCAGGCGCGCGGCTGACGCGGCGCGAGTTAGAAGGCCGGCCGCGATGGCCGGTTAATCCAGAATGCTCTTGTAATTCTCCGAGAAGACATCGCGGCCGATGATCAGCCGCATCACTTCGGAGCTTCCCGCCAGGATCCGATTGACGCGCGCGTCGGTGAACATGCGGCTGATCGGATATTCATCCATGTAGCCTGCACCGCCGTGCAGCTGTACGCCGAGGTCAAGCATCTTCCACTCGACTTCCGAGGACATCATCTTGGCCTTGGCGCCCATATTGCTGGTCAGGCGTCCCGCATTGTGCTCGGCCACGCAGTGATCGACATAGACCTGCACGAGATCGATTTCGGCATCCATCTCCGCCATGCGGAACTGGGTATTCTGCTGCTCGGCGAGAGGCTTGCCGAACAGCTTGCGCTCCATCACGTAAGCGCGCGTGATGTCGAACGCCTTGCGGCCATTGGCGATCGATCCGACCGCGGAGATCAGCCGCTCCTCGGCAAGGCCTTCCATGAGGTAGTAGAAGCCCCTGCCGGGTTCTCCCAGCACGTTGGCCTTGGGCACCTTCACATTGTGGAAGAAGAGTTCGGCGGTGTCCTGCGCCGGCATGCCCATCTTCTTGAGATTGCGGCCGCGCTCGAAGCCTTCCATGCCTCGCTCGACGATCAGCAGCACCATGGCATGCTTCTTCTCGGCACCTGCGAGCCTGGCGGCCACGATCACCACGTCGGAATTGATGCCGTTGGAGATGTAGGTCTTCGAGCCGTTGAGCAGGAAATGATCGCCCTTGTCCTCCGCCGTCGTCCGCATGCCCGCGAGGTCTGAGCCCGCGCCGGGCTCGGTCATCGCGATGGCCAGGATCGTCTCGCCGCTGACGCATTTGGGCAGGAAACGGTCGCGCTGCTCCTCGGTGCCGAAGCGCTTGAAATAAGAGCCGACCAGGCGGCTGTGCAGCGTGTTGTACCAGCCCTTGCAGCCGGAGCGCGCAGTCTCCTCGATGATGATCTGCTCATAGCGGAAGTCCATGTCGCCCATGCCGCCGTATTTTTCCTCGGGCCAGATCATCAGGAAGCCGAGGTCGCCGGCCTTCTTGAACGCGTTGCGGTCGACGATGCCGGCCTCCCGCCACTCCTCCATATGGGGCGCGATCTCGCTGGCGAGGAACTTGCGGTAGGAGTCGCGGAAAATGACCTGATCTTCGGTAAAGTTGCGCATCATTCCCCCAATAGAGCGTTTTTGAGCGAAGTGGGCACCGGTTCGCGTGAAGAAAACGCGTCAAAATAAGAAGCTAGCGTTTCAAGCGACGTGGAATACTGGCCCGCAAAAAAATTAGGAGCGCCGGTACTGATCCAATCAAAACCGGCGCTCCATTGTCGAAACAGTCGACGCCTTACTTGCCCTTCCAGTTCGGCGCGCGCTTTTCTGCAAAGGCCGCCGCGCCCTCACGGGCATCCTCGGAGACGAAGACAGGACCGACGATCTCCTGCTGCTTCTTCCACATCTGGTCTTCCGGCCAGAGCCGGGATTCGACGATCACCTGCTTGGATGCCTTCACCGCGAGCGGGCCATTGGCGCCGATCGCTGCCGCAAGCTCAAGCGCGGCATCGAGCGCGGGGCCATCGGTCAGGCGGTTGATGATGCCGAGTTCGTAGGCGCGCGCCGCGCCGAAGAACTCGCCGGTCAGCGCAAACTCCATCGCCACGCGAATGGGCATCTGGCGCGGCATGCGGATCAACCCGCCCGCCGCGGCGGCCAGCCCGCGCTTAACCTCGGGGATCCCGAACTTGGCGTTGCGGTTGGCGACGATCATGTCGCACGACAGCGCGATCTCCATCCCGCCGGCGAGTGCGTAGCCGTCGACGGCCGCAATCAGCGGCTTCTTCGGCGGCGCCTCGGTGAGGCCGGCGAAGCCGCGGCCGGGGATCGACGGCCGCTCGCCTTTGAGGAACCCCTTGAGGTCCATGCCCGAGCAGAACGTGCCACCGGCGCCGGTGATGATGCCGACGCCAAGGGCATCGTCGGCGTCGAGCCGGTCGATCGCCGCAGCCACGCCCTTGGAGAGTGCGAGATTAGCCGCGTTCTTGGCCTCCGGCCGGTTCAGGGTGATGATCAGTATCGGTCCGCGGACTTCAGTGAGGACCGGCGCTTCTTCGGACATCGCTTTCGTCTCCTGTTGCCGTGCGCAGTTGCTTAACGCGGGGCCATGCGGATGGCGCCATCGAGGCGGACGTCTTCACCGTTGAAGTAGCCGTTGGTGATCATGGTCAGCGCCAGCTGCGCATACTCCTCCGGCATGCCGAGACGCTTCGGGAACGGCACCGACGCGCTGAGCGCGGCCTTGACGTTCTCCGGGGCGCCCTGCAGCAGGGGCGTATTGAAGATGCCCGGCAGAATGGTGTTGACGCGGATGCCCTCGGCCATCAGGTCGCGCGCGATCGGCAGCGTCATGCCGACGACGCCGGCCTTCGAGGCCGAATAGGCGGCCTGCCCCATCTGGCCGTCCTCGGCCGCAACCGAAGCGGTGTTGACGACCGCACCGCGCTCGCCGTGCTCCAGCGGCGTCAGCGACAGCATGCCCTGCGCCGACTTGGCGATGCAGCGGAAGGTGCCGACGAGGTTGATCTGGATGATGCGGTTGAAGGCGTCGATCGGAAAGTGAGTGGGTTCGCCGGTCTTCTTGTCCCGGCCGGCGGTCTTCACCGCGTTGCCGGTGCCCGCGCAGTTCACCAGGATGCGCTCCTGGCCGTGTGCCGCGCGGGCCTTGGCGAAGCCCGCATCGACCTGCTCGTCGGAGGTGACATCGACCTTGCAGAACACGCCGCCGATTTCCCTGGCGATGGCTTCACCGTTCTCTTCGTTGAAGTCGAAGATCGCGACTTTCACGCCTTGCGCAGCCAGCGCCCGCGAGGTGGCTGCGCCGAGGCCGGAGGCGCCGCCGGTGACGACGGCGGCGACCGATGAATCGAGTTTCATTGCAGGTTCCTTTCGAGCTCAGATGCGTTCGATGATGATGGCCGGCGCCATTCCGCCGGCGGCACACATGGTGACGAGACCGTAACGTCCGCCGCTCCGCTCGAGCTCATCGAGCGCCGTGCCGATCAGGATCGATCCGGTCGCGCCAATCGGGTGACCGAGCGCGATCGAGCCGCCATTGATGTTGACCTTCTCGCGATCCAGCTTGAGGTCGCGGATGAATTTTTCAGCGACGACCGCGAAGGCCTCGTTGATCTCCCAGACGTCGATGTCGTCCTTGGTCAGGCCGGCCTTGGCGAGAACCTTCTTGGCCGCCGGAACGGGCGCGTTGAGCATCAGCGTCGGGTCGTCACCCTGATTGGCATAGGCCACGATGCGGCCGCGCGGCTTGAGGCCGTGCTTCTCGGCATATTCCTTCGAGGTGATCAGCACCGCGGCGGCGCCGTCCACCACGCCCGAGCTGTTGCCGGCATGATGCACGCCCTTCCAGTCGAGGTCCGGATACCGGCGCTGAATCTGCTTCTTGAATGTCACCCCGTTGCCGAGATCGAAATCGGCGAGCTGCTCGAAGCTCGGCTTCAGCGACGCAAGTCCTTCGGCCGTGGTCTCGGGGCGCGGGAATTCTTCACGATTGAGCGCGACGCTGCCGTCGTCGTTGAGCACGGGGATCACCGACTTGGCGAAGCGGCCTTCATCGATCGCCCGCTTGGCGCGTTGCTGGCTGACCAGGGCCAGCGCATCGCAGGCCTCGCGGCTGATCCTCTCGCGGGTCGCAATGGCGTCGCCGCACACGCCCTGGTGAGACTGCGGGTGAATGTCGTCAAGCGCCGGATTGCCCGAACCCATCATCCGCGCCGGCTGTCCGGCCTTGGAGCGCTCGGCTGCGAGGGTCTGCTGATAGCTCATCATCTCGGTGCCACCCGCGATGACGCAATCCTCCATTCCCGACATCACCGAAGCTGCCGCGAGGTTCACCGACGTGATGCCGCCGCCGCAGAAGCGATCCAGCGTCGTGCCGCTGGCGTTGATGTCGTATCCGGCCGCGAGCGCCGACATGCGTCCGAGATCGCCGCCCTGCTTGCCTTCCTGGGTCGATGTCGACCAGATGATGTCGTCGACGGTCGACGTATCGAGCTTGTTGCGCTCCTTGAGCGCGCCGAGCACTGTTGCCGCCAGTTGCTGCGGGTGCAGGTGCGACAGCGCACCCTTGCCTGGCTTGCCGATGCCCCGCGGCGTGCGAACGGCGTCGATGATGTATGCTTCAGACATGCGTTTCCCCTTCGTTTCAGATGTTTCGTGACTGTGAGCTCGTGGCGATGGTCGCGATCATTCTGCCTCGGAACAGGCCGAGGCGTCAGCGGTAAGGTGGTGTCACCGCAAGCGGCTCGGCAACCGCGTTGCGCTGGTCTTCGAAGTACTCGAAGCGCGAGCTCGTCCCTCGCCGCATGGACGCTTGTGCCTCATCGAGTTCCTGCTCTTCGGCACAGACCGGCACGTTGCAACTCGCCGCGAGCAACGGAGCGCCGGCCGCATTGGCGTCGGGAGCCAGAGCATATTTCTGCTCGTGCGGCAGGTAGATCAATTGGCCGATCTGGGTGAGGGTCAATGTGAGACGAGAGACCGTCGATCGCGGAAGCCCGCAGCGATCGGCGATTTCGCGATTGCCGAGCCGCATGCTTCGACCCTCGAAGCAACGCACGATGTCGAATGCGCGTGATACCACCTGTATCACGCGTCGGTTGTCCGTGCCGGCCGTCTCTTGCGCCATCAGTACTTCAGATCGACGTCCCATCGTTTACGCCTCAATCCTCATTTTCGTACGGGTGAACAAAGCCACGCTGATTCGGGCAGAGGGCGCCGATCCGAGATGTCCCTGCCGGGCGCGCAACGTGGCGCGGCCCACGCGCGAGCGGACAAGCATGCAGGATCTGACGGCAAGGATCGGCGGACGCCGCATCGGTGTCCCAGCGATGCCGGTCGGCTTGTTCCGGGATCGACGGTTTGACGTGGTCGCCGGTGGCATTCGGCGGAATGGCGCCCGTGTCGATCGTGCCGACGCGGTGCCGCGCAGGCTCGGCAAGGAATGCGACCTGCCAGACAACACCGTCCCGGCCTGTTCGAGGCCGGCCTGCACGGAATCCGTGAGCGCGTGGTGTTCCAGCCGAGCGAAGCCGCCACCGAACGGGGCAAGCAGCTTCGGATATCTATGGCCGGCCAGCATCAGGCGGATTCTTTCCCTAGGGTTTCTGTCTTAATTAATTGATTAATTAGTTGGCGGAGTGATTAAGATGGGCCGGCCGCCCTGTCAACCGTCCTTCGGCGCGCGCCTGCCCCTCGCCCAGCGCCTTACACGTCGCTCCAACCGATCAAGGCGGGCTGTCAGCGCAGTGATGGCGAGCCCGGCGCGACTTTCTTCAGACTGAAGCCGACGCTGAACAGTGATGGAGCAAAGCGTCGACGAAAGTCTGCCCGCAATCGCGGGCATGCTCCGACGCATGATGCAAAAACGATCGCGGAATGAGGCGGCGCTGCAGAGCTGGGAAAGGTGCGTACCGGCGTGCGACCCAGAGCATCATTCCCGATCGGAAGCGGGGTTCAGGTCCGACCCATTGCTCAAATTTGGTCTAGCCTCCCGCCAAACAACGGAGGTCGTAGGAAACCTTAGGAAACGTCGACATTTGCGCGTGCCAACGTCCCGCTCGCGCCTGATCGCAGGAATGTCGGAGGCTCAAGTCGATGGAAGGCTTAGCAACCTAGGCCG
The DNA here is from genome assembly GCF_011516645.4 of Bradyrhizobium septentrionale. Classification (NCBI taxonomy): domain Bacteria; kingdom Pseudomonadati; phylum Pseudomonadota; class Alphaproteobacteria; order Hyphomicrobiales; family Nitrobacteraceae; genus Bradyrhizobium; species Bradyrhizobium septentrionale. Next base: position 9,668,027 of record NZ_CP088285.1, read on the forward strand.
ATAACTCGCTGCGGATCGACGGTCCCTCGGAGAATGACTTTCGTCGTTTCCGCAACCGGCGGAATGACCTATATGCGAAAAGCAACCCGCAATCTGCAAAAGCAACCCGGTCCAGCGTCTCGGACGAGCGAAAGGCAGACCGGCGATATCTCCTCCAATTGGTCGCTTGATGTTGCTCGACCCTTTCACTCGATCGCTTCGATCAGAGCCGCTGTTACGCAGTCGATCGGCTGTGATGCGTCAACGCTCCTGAGTAGTCCCTTGGCGGAATAGTAGTGAGTAAGTGGGCTCGTTTGGTTTGTATAAGCCGTTAGACGTACGCTGAGCGCTTCCTCGTTGTCGTCCGCCCGCACGGCTTCACCGCTGGCGCGAGCCTGGATGGCACGTCCTAAGATCCGGTCGAGCAACTTCGCTTCATTGACCTTGAGTTCGAGGACGCAATTGAGCTCGTGCCCGTCGGCGACCAGAAGCCCGTCAAGAATTTCGGCCTGCGACACGGTGCGCGGAAACCCGTCGAGGATGAAGCCTCTCGCCGCATCGGGCTGCGCGATCCGCTCGATGATCACCCTCGCCACCAGGTCGTCGGGAACGAGTTCGCCCCGCTTCATGATATCGGCTGCTTTCATCCCGACCGTCGTTCCCGCCGACGCGGCCGACCGAAGCATGTCGCCGGTCGACAGCTGCGGAATCGCGAGAATCTGGGACAATCTGAATGCCTGCGTACCCTTCCCGGCGCCCGGCGGTCCCAAAAGCACAAGTCTCATATCGCTTCTCCGTCAGCCAGGCTTGCGCACGGCGGCGCGGCCTATCGCGGTTTCAATCAGCGTGCGCGCCTCGTCGGCATGTCCCCATCCTGCAAGCCGCACCCACTTGCCGGGTTCGAGATCCTTGTAATGAAGGAAAAAGTGCTCGATCTGCTTCCAGGTGATCTCGGGCAGGTCTGTGTAGGTCTGCACGTGCTGATAGCGCTGCGTCAGCCGTGACGATGGCACCGCGATGATCTTCTCATCGCCGCCACCGTCATCCTCCATCTTCAGAACGCCGATCGGCCGCACGTTGATGACGGCGCCCGCAATGATCGGGCGTGTATTGGCGACCAGCACATCGATCGGATCGCCGTCGTCGGAGAGCGTCCGCGGCACGAAGCCGTAATTTCCGGGATAGCGCATCGGCGTGTACAGGAAGCGATCGACAAAGAGCGTGCCGGACGCCTTGTCCATCTCGTATTTGATCGGTTCGCCGCCGAGCGGCACCTCGACGACGACATTGACGTCGTCGGGTGGCGTGTGGCCGATTGCAATCGCATCGATGTTCATGGGATGCTCACGCCTATCGCTTATTCTGCCGGTTCTCGACGAGGTCGTCGACCACGGCGGGATCGGCCAAGGTCGAGGTGTCGCCGAGGCTCGACGGCTCGTCCTCGGCGATCTTGCGCAGGATGCGGCGCATGATCTTGCCGGAGCGCGTCTTCGGCAGGCCGGGCGCGAACTGGATCAGATCCGGCGAGGCGATCGGGCCGATATCCTTGCGGACCCAGGCGACCAGCTCCTTGCGCAGCGCTTCCGTCGGCTCGGTGCCCTTCATCAGCGTGACATAGGCGTAGATGCCCTGGCCCTTGATGTCGTGCGGATAGCCGACCACCGCGGCTTCCGACACCGCCTCATGCGCGACCAGCGAGCTCTCGACCTCGGCGGTGCCCATGCGGTGGCCGGAGACGTTGATGACGTCGTCGACACGGCCGGTGATCCAGTAATAGCCGTCGGCATCGCGCCGGCAGCCGTCGCCGGTGAAATACTTGTTCTTGTAGGTCGAGAAATAGGTCTGCTCGAACCGGGCATGATCGCCATAGACCGTGCGCATCTGGCCGGGCCATGACTTGGTCAGGCAGAGATTGCCCGAGGTCTCTCCCTCCAAGGTCTTGCCGTCGGCGTCGACGATCTCCGGCACCACGCCGAAGAACGGCCGCGTCGCCGATCCCGGCTTCAGCTTGGTGGCGCCCGGCAGCGGCGTGATCAAGATGCCGCCGGTCTCGGTCTGCCACCAGGTGTCGACGATCGGGCAGCGCTCGTCGCCGACCACGCGGTAATACCATTCCCAGGCTTCCGGATTGATCGGCTCGCCGACCGAGCCGAGCAGGCGCAGCGATTGGCGCGAGGTCTTCTTCACCGGCTCGTCGCCGCCCTGCATCAGCGCGCGGATCGCGGTCGGCGCGGTGTAGAAGATGTTGACCTTGTGCTTGTCGACCACGTTCCAGAAGCGCGAATTGTCCGGGTAGTTCGGCACGCCCTCGAACATCAGCGTGGTCGCGCCGTTACAGAGCGGTCCATAGAGGATGTAGCTGTGACCAGTGACCCAGCCGACGTCGGCGGTGCACCAGTAGATGTCGCCGTCGTGATAGTCGAACACATATTGATGCGTCATCGAGGCGAACACGAGATAGCCGCCGGAAGTGTGCAGCACGCCCTTCGGCGTGCCGGTCGAGCCTGAGGTGTAGAGGATGAACAGCGGGTCCTCGGCGTGCATGTGCTCGGCCGGGCATTCCGTCGTCACCATCTCGGCGGCCTCGTGATACCAGAGGTCGCGGGTCGGGTTCATGTCGATCTTGCCACCGGTGCGCTTCACCACCACGACCCAGTCGACGCCGCCGGTTTTGGCGATGGCGGCATCGACATTGGCCTTCAGCGGCACCTTCTTGCCGCCGCGCAGGCCTTCGTCCGCGGTGATGACGACCTTCGAGTCGCAGTCCTTGATGCGCTGGGCGAGGCTGTCAGGCGAGAAGCCGCCGAACACCACCGAGTGGATGGCGCCGATCCGCGCGCAGGCCAGCATGGCGTAGGCGGCTTCAGGAATCATCGGCTGATAGATCGTGACGCGATCGCCCTTCCTGACGTTGCGGGTGCGCAGGATGTTGGCCATCTTGCAGACTTCGTCGTGCAGCTGGCGGTAGGTGATGTGCTTGGATTCGGAGGGATCGTCGCCCTCCCAGATGATCGCGGTCTGGTCGCCGCGCTTCTCCAGATGCCGGTCGATGCAATTCCAGGCGACGTTCAACACGCCGTCCTCGAACCATTTGATCGAGATGTTGCCGGGCGCAAAGGAGACGTTCTCGACCTTGCTGAAGGGCTTGATCCAGTCGATCCGCTTGCCGTGCTCGGCCCAGAAGCCGTTGGGGTCCTTGACCGAGTGCGCGTACATCTCGCGATACTTGGCGTCGTTGACATAGGCGCGCTTGGCCCAATCGGCCGACACCGGATAAACCTGCTCTGCGGACTTGTCCAAGCTCGTCGTCATCAACCAACCTCCGAGAAATCACGTGGCGGGGCCTTCAGGAAATCCGTTACGACCTTGATCTGGTCCGGCGTCACCAGCGGTGGCACATGGCCACGATCATCGAACCGGAAAATATCGGCGCGCCGATTCCGGCGTCTCATCTCATTCGTCAGATCGATCGACAGCAGGTCCGATTTGGCGCCGTGCAGCACCAGCATCGGCACCTTGATTGCTTCCCAGTACTTCCAGAGATCGAGTGGTGCGTAGAACCAGGGCGTTTTGAACGCCTTGGCGATCGCCGGATCGCAAAGCGCCGCGTAATGCCCGTTGGCTTCTTCCCAGCGCAGACTGTGGATCGCAAGATGCCGCCAATGCTCGTCGGCGAGATAGCCATAGGGCGCGAGCACTGTGCGGAAGTATTTCTCGCCGTCCTCGATGGTCGCGAACGCCGTCGGCATGTCCGCGATGTAACCGCCGATCCGCCGCAACCCGGTCGCGGACACGAACGGGCCGATATCATTGATCACGAGCTTGCGGACAATGCTTCCGGAAAAGCCGGCCATCACGATCCCGATCAAGCCACCGAGCGATGTTCCAACCCAATCGACCTCCTTCACGCCGAGGCGTGCGACCAGCGCATTCATATCGGAGCAATATTGCGGCAGCGAATAGTCGTCGGGATTGCTGATCCGCCCGCTTCGGCCGCGACCCGGCAAATCGGGACAGATCACCCGCCGGCCGCTCGCCGCGAGATCAGCGGCGAGATGGTCAAAATCCCGTGCCTGCCGCGTCACGCCGTGGACACAGATCACCGGCCTGATATCGTCGACTGGCCCCCAATCGACGTACGCAATCTCGTGAAAGCCCGACGGCGAAAGGCCAAGCAGCCGACCCGCGCGATCCGGCTGCGGGCCTTCGGATGTCCCGCCCGAAGCCCTCCCTGTCACCTGGTATTCTCCGTCAAACATCCCGTCTCTCCCGACAAGCGACGGCGGTCGCCCATCCGCGAGCCCCCTCAATGACGACCCATCATCACGATCTATCTGCCCGATGCATCGCCGCCTGCCTGAAAATGCGCGAAGCGCTGGGCTTCCGCCTGCGTCTCGAAAATATGCGGCGCAACATGCCGCTCGGCGAGCCCCTCCCCGAGCTTCATCCGCATGAACGCACTCGTGGTGTAACGGGACGCCGAACTGTAGTAGCGCTTCTCGAGATAGGCGATCATCGAGAAATAGGTGTCGCTGACCTGCGGCTCGAGATGGAAGCCATCGTAGTTGGCAATCAGCGCGACCGGCTTGCCGACCGTACGACAGGCGTTCTCGACCTCGCGCCGGACCAGATCGACGTCCTCGACGGTGCGGACCTCGAAACCCTCGAAATTGACAAACAGCGCATTGCGTTCCGCATCGTAGCTGATGCGATCGGCGAGGTTGCGGCCGAGCAGCATGTGGTCCAGCCCCATCGGCTGGTTGCGGAAGATCCGCGCGTCCATCGGACGCACGTTGCGGATCAGCGGCTTGAAATCCATCTGGCCGAGGATGTCGCGTTCGATATCGATGCCCGGCGCCACCTCGATCAGTTCGAGCCCTGCAGGTGTCCGCTGCAGAACGCAACGCTCGGTCACGTAAAACACCGACTGGCCGGTTTCAGCCGCGTAGTCGCCACTGAAGGTGATCTGCTCGACCTCGGCAATGAATTTCCGCATCGTGCCTTCGCGCAGGATGTGGAGCGCTTCGTCCTCGACCGCGAGCTTGAGCCCGCCGCTGGTGAAGGTGCCGGCAAAGACGATCTTCTTGGCGCTCTGGGATATGTTGATGAAGCCACCCGCACCGGCCAGCCGCGACGAGAACCGGCTGACATTGACGTTGCCAGCGCTATCGACCTGCGCCATGCCGAGGCAGGCGAGATCGAGCCCGCCACCGTCATAGAAATCGAACTGCTGATTCTGGTGGATGACGGCGTCCGGGTTGAGCGCGGTGCCAAAATTGAGGCCGCCCTGCGGCATGCCGCCGATGACGCCGGGCTCCGCCGTCAGCGTCAGGTACTTCAGCACGTGCTCCTCAGCGGCGACCGCCGCAACGCCTTCCGGCATGCCGATGCCGAGATTGACAACGCCGCCCGGCGGCAGCTCGAACGCACAGCGGCGCGCGATGATCTTGCGCTCGTCGAGCTCGAGCGGCCGCACGCGATCCATCGGCACCCGCTGGCGGCCAGAGAAGGCGTGGCTGTAGGTGGTTCCGTAGGTCTGCGGATGGTTCTCCGGATCGGCGACCACGACGCAGTCGACCAGAATTCCTGGAATCTGGACCTCGCGCGGATTGAGTGAATTGCCGGCGGCGATGCGTTCGACCTGCACGATGACAAACCCACGCGAATTCTTGGCCGCCATCGCCATTGCGAGATTGTCGAGCGTCAGCGCCTCACGCTCCATCGTGATGTTGCCGGCGGGATCGGCGGTGGTCCCCCGCAGGATTGCGACGTTGATCGGGAACGCCTTGTAGCGCAGCCATTCCTCGCCATCGATGGTCATCAGCTCGACCAGGTCCTCGGTGGTCTTCTCGTTGAGCTTGCCGCCTTCGAGCCGCGGATCGACAAAGGTGCGTAGCCCGACCTTCGAGATCGTGCCGGGACCACGCGCAGCAATGCTGCGGTAGAGGTGCGAGATGCAGCCGGCGCCGCCCAAGTGAAAACATGGTACAATTAGGGCGGCTGGGTGAACTGGCCCAGCACAACAATGAGCAAGAAGGACTGTCTTGAGCCTGCCAAGCTCCGGCCCGTCGTAAGCGCGCGGACAAGGCCGCGCGGCGACGCCCACTTTTCCGCGTTAAACGCGTTAAGGAGGATGCACCATGGACACGTCATTTGTTCTCTTAATCGGAGCGATAGCTGGTGCCATCGGCGGATGGATAACCAGTGGAATGTTGAAGAGCATAAGTCTCGGCAAGGCGGCAGACACAATTGTCGGTCTCCTTGGCGGCGTCGTGGTAAGCTACTCGCTTCATACGACGCTTGCCAACCTTGCAGGTTCCGACAGCAGCGTCTCACTGGGTGCCACCGTCAGTCAAATCGTCGCTGCGCTCGTCGGCGGTGGAATCCTCACCGTTATTTGCGCGTTGCTAACCCGTCTTATTCGCGAGAGGGCGCCTGAGAGGCTGGCGAGCGTGGTGTAAAGCGCTGATGCGGCGTAGGATTCGGTTGCAAAGCCAACCCCATCACCTCAACCGCGAACGCCAGGCCCGCCATGACCGATGATACGATTCTGCCCTTCTCGTTTCCAGCCGTTCACGCCAAGAAAGTCACAGCTGCCTTCGATGGCGGTCGGCTGACCTCGAACGGGGGCGTGATGCTTCTGGCGATGGCCGAGCGGCGTCTCGGCTTGGCCGACAATTTGGCCCGGGTGTTCCCGGATCGGCGCGATCCGACGCGGGTCGTGCACAGCCTTGTCGATATGTTCCGCGCGCGCATGTTCGCGATCTGCTGCGGCTACGAGGACGCCGACGACCTCGATCATCTGCGGTCCGATCCCGCATTCAAGCTGGCCTGCGGACGGCTGCCGGACACGGGTCGCGATCTGTGTTCCCAACCGACGCTGTCGCGGCTGGAGAATGCTCCGCGCCTGCGCGACGTGATCCGACTGACCTACACTTTGGTCGACGCATGGATGGATAGCTACCCGCGCGAGCCGGCATCCGTCACGCTCGACATCGATGATACCTGCGATGTCGTCCACGGCCATCAGCAGCTCTCGCTGTTCAACGCTCATTATGACGAACGCTGCTTCCTGCCGATCCACGTCTACGACACGGAGAAGAGCCGGCCCGTGGCGGTCGTGCTGCGGCCCGGCAAGACGCCGGGCGGGGTCGAGGTGCGTGCCCATCTGCGCCGCCTGATACGGCATATCCGGACGCGGTGGCACAACACGCGAATTACGTTCCGTGGCGACGGGCACTATGCCCGGCCGGAGGCAATGGCGTGGTGCGAGACCAACGGCATCGACTACATCTTCGGTCTGTCCGGCACCAAGCCGCTCGCCAGAAACGTCGACGAGGTCGCCGACGATATCCGCACCCGACGCGCCATCGAGAACCTAGCTGTTCTGCGCGGCTATACCGAGACGCGCCACAAGGCAAAGTCCTGGGATCGCGAACGGCGCACCGTCGCCCGTATTGAGGCGACGATGCTCGGCCTCGACATCCGCTTCGTCGTCACCAGCCTCGATGTCGGCTCGGCCGAGTGGATCTACGACAGCCTGTATTGCGCGCGCGGCCAAGCCGAGAATCTGATCAAGCTGCATAAGACGCAGCTCGCCTCCGATCGCACCAGTTGCCGTTCGGCGCTCGCCAACCAGGTCCGTCTCGTTCTCCACACCGCCGCTTATTGGTTGATGCTGACCGTGCGCGGCGCCATTCCCAAAGTCCGGGAATTGGCCACTGCCGAGTTCGCGACGCTGCGTCTTCGTCTCTTGAAAATCGCAGCCCGGGTCGTCGAAACCGCGAGCCGCATTCGCCTTGCGTTCGCCGCGGCATGCCCCGAAGCCGACCTCTTCCGCAGCTTGCCCGGCGCGCTGCTCCCGCTCGGCCCGTAACCGACCGGGCCTGCGCCCGCTCACCCGCCCCACTCCTCCAACGCGTACAAAACAGCTTGATGTAGAACCCGGTGACAAAAGGCCGGACGGTCACCCACGCCAGCCGCCAGCCCCCGTCAGACGTCAAGAACGACCGTGCTCTCGTGAATAGATCGGGCTAAAGGACCTGCTCTCTCCGAAAAGTATGAGCTAGCGGAATATAGCGTTGCCGAGTGGCCCAGAATTCCGCGAGGGAAGTAGCGGCAAGTCTGGTGTTGGTTTGGCGCGAGTTCGGCGCCAGCCCCCGCGAGGTGAAATCGCCCGTCCTGGTCCGTTCCAACACCCAGATGCGGTGTCCGCCAGAAATCGATGCCTTCCTTCGTCAGCCGTCATATGGCCAAAAGATGCGGTTCAGTACACGCGGGCCGTCGGCTCAATATACTGAATGTCCTTGCTCAGGGTGCATGTATGGACGGGCCGATAGTCTAAGCGGGCGGTCCCATTTGGATCCACCCATGCAAGCGAGTGTTTCATCCAATTGTGGTCATCCCGCTTTGGGAAATCCTCCCGTGCGTGAGCACCGCGGCTCTCGGTGCGGGCGATCGCAGAATCCACCAGCGCCGTTGCTTGGAGAACGAGATTTTCGAACTCTAGGGTCTCTAGCAGATCGGAGTTCCAGATCATCGATCGGTCTGACAGCGCGATCTCGGACACTCCGCTCCAGACCTTGCGCAAGGATTGCTTGCCTTCTTGCAAAATGCTCTCCGTCCGAAACACCGTCGCGTAGGTCTGCATCGCGCGTTGCATCTCGAGCCTAAGTACGGCCGTTGGCGTCCCGCCTTTGGCGTTACGCAGGCTGTCGAACCGGCCCAGCGTCGTGTCCCCGGCATCGCTCGGTAGCTCAGGCTGCGCCGCTTTCGCGGTCAGCTTTTCGGCGCAGCGGAGCGCCGCGGCGCGACCGAATACCACGATATCCAGAAGCGAGTTGCATCCAAGCCTGTTGGCTCCGTGTACTGAAACGCAGGCTGCCTCACCCACTGCCATTAGGCCCGGCACAGTCGCGTCCGGATTGCCGTCAGTCGGTCGGATCGCCTCGCCGTGATAGTTTGCGGGGATGCCGCCCATGCAGTAGTGAGCGGTCGGCAGTACAGGGACCGGTTGTCGCGTGACGTCCACGCCCGAGAATACGCGTGCCGATTCAGATATACCCGGCAGCCGTTCATGCAGCATCGCTGGGTCCAGGTGATCAAGATGCAGGTAAATGTGATCCTTTTTTGGACCAACACCACGCCCTTCACGAACTTCTACTGTCATGGCACGTGAGACGACGTCGCGTGACGCGAGATCCCCGGCGGAAGGCGCGTACCGTTCCATGAAGCGTTCGCCCTCGGAATTCACCAGGTAACCGCCTTCGCCGCGCGCGCCTTCTGTGATGAGGCAGCCCGCTCCGTAGATGCCGGTCGGATGAAACTGCATGAACTCCATGTCTTGCAACGGCAGGCCAGCGCGCAGGACCAAACCGCCTCCGTCGCCTGTGCAGGTATGTGCAGACGTGCAGGAAAAGTAGATCCTCCCGTAACCGCCAGTCGCCAGAATGACCGTCTGCGCGCGGAACCGATGCAGCGATCCATCCATCAGTGACCACGCGATGACGCCGCGGCACTCGTTTTCCACCATGATGAGGTCGAGCACGAAGTATTCGATGAAAAATTCGGCTCCAACGCGCTGGGCTTACCCATAGAGCATGTGAATCAAAGCATGTCCCGTACGATCCGCCGCTGCGCAGGCGCGGGGGACCGGGTTTTTGCCGAACTCGCTCATGTGGCCGCCGAATGGCCTCTGATAGACCTTTCCATCGTTGGTGCGGGAGAAGGGCATCCCCGCATGCTCCAATTCGATGACGGTGGGGACGGCCTGACGGCACATATATTCGATGGCGTCCTGGTCGCCAAGCCAATCGGACCCTTTGACCGTGTCGTACATATGCCATTGCCAACAGTCTTCGCCGAGGTTGCCGAGACTGGCTGCAATGCCGCCCTGAGCCGCGACCGTATGGCTGCGCGTCGGAAACACCTTCTTGATGCAGGCGGTCGTTAAGCCAGCCTCGACGGCGCCCTGAGTGGCCCGCAAACCGGCTCCCCCGGCACCGACGACGACCACATCAAATGTATGGTCGATAAATTCGTAAGCGCGTGTCGAACTCATGCTGTCCCCCGACGCACCAGGATTGGATGCCGACAATTCGCGGAACGCTTAGATTAGATGTTTTAAATATCACTAATTGACAATATAACATGATTAGTTAGGATGCAAGGATGACGTTTAGTCTTCGTTCGAAGATGGGGTGATAGGGCGACCCGATGATCACAGCGGCTCAACTGCGGGCGGCCAGGGTGCTCCTCGGTATCGATCAGCGTCGGCTCGCAGAAATGTCCGGGCTTTCGGTGCCGACCATCCAACGTATGGAGGCTAGTGAGGCGATGGTTCGGGGCAATGTCGATTCGCTGGTGAAGCTGATTACAGCTCTCGACGCCGCCGGCATTGAGTTGATCGACGAGGGGGCTGTCAGTAGCGCCGAGGGACGCGGGGTGCGGCTGAAACTCAACTCCGGTTCGGCAAAAATCCATTTGAACAATCGGATAGAAAACAAAACGTCAAGCGGAACGAAGGCGCGTACGTAATGTCAGCTGTCGTTGTCCAAATGCTGTGTGTTGCCGGATTGCTCGGATCGGTAGTTCTGGCGATTGTTCTGAATCGCTCAAGGATGGCCACGGCCATCATCTATGGCGCGACGTTGGCCGCGTCTGCGATCGCGTTGACTGGGGCCGTCCACTGGTTGCTTGGCGATACGGCGAGCGCCTCCGATTTGACCCTCCCGATCGGATTGCCATGGCTTGGCTCCCATTTCCGCCTCGACCCGCTGGCCTCGTTCTTCCTTATCGTTGTCAATCTAGGAGGAGCCGCGGCAAGTCTTTATGGTCTCGGCTACGGCCACCATGAGCCCGCGCCGCACCGCGTGCTTCCTTTTTTCCCCGCCTTTCTGGCTGGCATGAATCTCGTGGTGCTGGCGGATGATGCGTTCTCCTATTTGCTGTGCTGGGAATTCATGTCGCTGGTCTCTTGGGCGCTGGTCATGGCGCACCACCGAGAAGCGGGCAACACAAAGGACGGCTACGTCTACCTGGTGATGGCGAGCTTCGGCACGCTCGCACTTCTACTGGCCTTCGGCCTGTTGGCGGGACCGGCGGGCGATTACGGATTTGCAGCCATTCGCGCGGCTCAACATAGGCCCTACGTGGCCACACTGGTGTTGATCCTGATGTTGCTCGGAGCCGGTTCCAAGTCCGGCCTGGTACCACTGCATGTCTGGCTGCCGCTCGCTCATCCGGCAGCTCCGAGCCACGTTTCAGCGCTTATGAGCGGCGTCATGACCAAGGTCGCGATTTACGGCTTCATTCGCGTCGTGTTCGATCTGCTGGGGCCGCCGTCGTGGCCGGCAAGTGTGGTCATCCTCATCCTTGGCGGCATCACCGCTGTCATGGGGATTCTGTACGCCATGATGGAAAGGGACCTGAAACGCCTACTCGCTTACAGCACGATCGAAAATGTCGGCGTCATCTTCGCAGGCCTTGGCCTTGCATTGGCCTTCCAGGCCAATGGGCTGAAGCTCCTGGCAGCGCTCGCCTTCACCGCGGCGTTGTTTCACGTTCTCAATCACTCCTTCTTCAAGAGCCTGCTTTTCTTCGGCGCCGGCGCGGTGCTGACCGCGACCGGCGAGCGGGATATGGACAAACTGGGCGGCCTCATTCACCGCATGCCTTTTACGAGCTTCGCCGTTCTCGTCGGCTGTGTCGCGACCTCGGCGCTTCCGCCCTTCAACGGCTTCGTCTCGGAATGGCTCATGTTCCAGGCCGTGCTGCAGAGTCCGGAGTTGCCGCAATGGGCGTTGAAGATCACGGTGCCTGCGGTCGGCGCGCTATTGGCCTTGGCTGCTGCGCTGGCAGCGGCGTGCTTCGTCAAGGCCTACGGCGTGACCTTTCTCGGACGACCACGTAGCCTGGCGGCGGAAACCGCCGAGGAAGTCGACCGCTACGCGCTTTCGGCAATGTTCGTCCTCGCCGCACTTTGCTTGCTGGCCGGAATTCTGCCGGGGGTGGTGATCGACGCGCTTTCGCCAATCACACGACAGATCCTCGGTGGCCGTATGCCAATCCAGATCAACGAACCCTGGCTTTCGATCGCGCCGATTGCTGAGGGCCGCAGTTCATACAATGGATTGCTTGTGATGGTGTTCATCACGATATCCGCCTCGTCGGCCGTCGTCTTTATTCATCGTTTTGCGTCCCGTGCGTTACGGCGGGGTCCGGCCTGGGGCTGCGGCTTTTCTGATCCGAATCCCGCGGCTCAATATTCGGGCGGAAGCTTCGCCCAGCCTATTCGCCGCGTTTTCGGTACGCTCGTGTTCCGTGCCCGCGATCACGTCGAGATGCCGGCCCCCGGAGATATCAGGCCGGCGCGCCTGCGAATCGAATTGCACGATCTGATCTGGGAGCGAATGTATGAGCCGATAGCGGGCGTGGTTGGTTTCTCTGCCGATAAGCTCAATCGCCTGCAGTTCCTGACCATACGGCGGTATCTCAGCCTGGTTTTTGCCACTCTTGTCACACTCCTTCTGGTCCTCGCGATATGGTCGTGATGTCAGACATTCTTGTGCAAGGCGTGCAGATGCTTCTGGTGCTGCTGCTGGCGCCGCTGCTGACCGGCTTTGTGCGCAAGATGAAAGCCCGCCTGGTGCGTCGCCAGGGAGCGTCGATCTTTCAACCGTACCGGGATCTCCTGCGATTGCTCCGCAAGGAAGTGGTACTGGCGGACAACGCCTCCTGGCTGTTCCGCGTGACGCCCTATGTGACCTTTGCTGCGATCTGGGTTGCCGCCGCCCTGGTGCCGACCTTCGCCACCGGTCTCCTCTTCAACTGGACGGCGGACCTGATTGCCATCGTGGCGCTGCTCGGAAGTGCGCGCTTCTTTCTTGCGCTCGCCGGGATGGACGTCGGCACCAGTTTTGGCGGCATCGGATCCAGCCGCGAGGTCATGATTGCGGCACTTGCGGAGCCGGCGATGCTGCTGTTTGTATTTTGCATCGCGCTGGTTGCCGGTTCGACTCAGCTTTCGACAGTCGCAAATTTCATGGCCTCGTCCTATGTCGGCCTACGGGTATCGCTGGGGATGGCGATGATCGCGCTCATCATGGTGGCGCTCGCGGAGAACGCGCGAATTCCGGTTGACAATCCCGCCACGCACCTGGAGCTCACGATGGTGCATGAAGCGATGGTTCTCGAATATTCGGGCCGTCACCTCGCGATGATTGAGTTCGGCGCCTTCCTTAAGCTATTGCTCTATATCTCGCTGATCGCATGCGTATTCCTACCCTGGAAGATCGCGGTCTTCGGTACCGGCCCCTCGTCGTACGCTATCGGTGCAGTCGCCTACCTCGTCAAGCTCGCTGCTGCCGGTTTCTTCCTCGCGCTGTTCGAGACGGCAACCGCAAAGATGCGGGTGTTTCGGATCCCGCAATTTCTCGGTGCGGCCCTCATGCTGGGCCTGCTCGGCACCCTCCTCCTGTTCGTGTCAAAGAGCTTCTGATGCAGATGCACAGCCTCGACTTCGACATCTCGCACATGCTCGCAGGGGGACTCGTCCTGATCAGCTTCATGATGCTCTACCAGGACCGGCTTTACTCACTGCTCAACGTGTTTGCACTGCACGCCCTGGTACTCGCTCTTTCGGTCGCTTGGCAGGCCTTTGTCCAGGACGCCCCCCATCTTTACGTGACCGCTGCAATTGCGCTTGTCTTCAAGGCAATCGTCATTCCCGTCGCGCTTCACCGCATCGTTAAGCAGCTTGGAATTCACCGCGACATCGAGTCGGCCGTCGGAATCGGCCCGACCATGCTGGCCGGGATGGGGCTGGTCGCCCTCTCCATGGTCCTGATGCTGCGGGTGACCCCGGAGGCTGACCCGTTGGCGCGCGAGGATCTGGCGTTCGCGCTATCGGTGGTGTTGCTTGGACTTCTGGTCATGGTGACGCGCCGCAACGCCGTCAGTCAGGTCGTCGGGTTCATGTCACTTGAGAACGGATTGGTCTTGGCGGCTACCGGCGCCAAAGGCATGCCGCTCGTCGTCGAGATCAGCGTCGCCTTCTCGATCCTGATCGCCTTCATCGTCATCGGCATCTTCCTGTTCCGGATCCGTGAACGCTTCGATTCTGTTGATGTCTCGGCACTCGACGATTACCGGGGCGAACGGCGATGAATGTGCATTCCTTCGACCCGGTGGCGGCCGTCCTTCTGATCCCGATCGGCTCGGCGGCGTTGCTGGCCATATTGCCGGGCTACCGGCTGACGGCGCAGTTGAACGTCGTCGCGAGCTTGGCGACATTTCTTTCGGCCCTCTCGTTGTTCGTCATCGAACGTCCGCCGCCGGGGCCGTACGTGCTTGTCGACGATCTCAACATCGTCTTCATCGTGCTCAATACATTCGTGGGATTTACGACCAGCATCTTCAGCGCCAGCTATATCGCGCATGAACTGGAAACTGGTCGGTTGACACCGGTCTATTTGCGTTTTTATCACGCGATGTATCAAACCATGATGTTCGGCATGAACCTTGCGTTCGTATCGAACAATATCGGCCTGATGTGGGTCGCGGTGGAAATTGCGACGCTCACCACGGTGCTGATGGTCGGCATCTATCGTACTCACGCCGCTCTGGAAGCGGCATGGAAATATTTCATTCTGGGCAGTGTCGGAATAGCGTTTGCCCTGTTCGGCACGATCCTCGTTTACATGGCGGCGCGTCCGATCGTGGGCGAGGGCCAAGACGGCATGATCTGGAGCATGCTAATCGAACACGCCGCGAATTTCGATCCTGCTCTTCTCAACGTCGCTTTCGTATTCCTGATTCTTGGCTACGGGACCAAAGTTGGCCTTGCGCCGCTGCATGCCTGGCTGCCCGACGCGCACGCCGAGGGTCCGACGCCGATTTCGGCCGTGCTGTCGGGTCTGCTGTTGAATGTCGCGCTCTATGCCCTGTTGCGCTTCAAGATACTGCTTGCGGCAAATCCGGCGGCAATTGCTCCGGGGCCTCTGATGGTGACGATGGGCCTGCTTTCGCTCGTGTTCGCTGCGTTCATGCTGTACCGCCGGCGCGACATCAAGCGACTGTTCGCCTATTCCTCGATCGAACACATGGGCATCATCGTCTTTGCATTCGGAATGGGCGGACCGCTGGCTAACTTCGCCGGGCTTCTGCATATGGTGATGCACAGCCTCACCAAGTCGGCGATATTCTTCGCTGTCGGCCACATCTCTCAGATCAAGGGAACGCAGCGGATTAGCAGGATCCGGGGCTTGACCGCGACCCATCCGGCACTCGGTTGGGGTCTGGTGATGGGCGTCGTCGCGATCGCCGGCATGCCGCCGCTCGGACTCTTCATGAGCGAATTCTTGATCGTAAGCTCGACTTTTGCACGTCAGCCTTTGCTCGCGATCGTACTGGTATTTGGGCTGCTGCTGGCGTTCGGCGCATTGATGTTGCGCCTGACGAGCGTCGCGTTCGGCGAGCCTCGCGGTAGCACCAAGTCTGCCGAAGCTTCATATGTACCGATGTTTGCGCACCTTTCATTGGTCCTGATGGCGGGACTCTATCTTCCCGCGCCGCTTGTCGTCTGGTTCCAGCATGTGGCTCGCATTTTAGGATAGTCTAGGGATTAGCCGGATATGCCATCGCTGATCGATCTCATGCTAGAGGGCCGCAAGGTTCAGCAACAC
Source organism: Bradyrhizobium septentrionale (assembly GCF_011516645.4). Taxonomy (NCBI): domain Bacteria; kingdom Pseudomonadati; phylum Pseudomonadota; class Alphaproteobacteria; order Hyphomicrobiales; family Nitrobacteraceae; genus Bradyrhizobium; species Bradyrhizobium septentrionale. The sequence goes on from NZ_CP088285.1 coordinate 9,683,689, forward strand.
GGCCCGTGGCCGCGAGCTATAGTCGATGCTTCGGTTTGGACATTTGCGGCAAGCGAATTGGCGCACGGACGCTGGAGCCTACTCGGCCTTTGGGGAGAACCCTCAATGGTGCACATGTCGATCATGGATGAACATACCGCAGAGATCGCCACGATCAGCCTGGATTGTCCTGATCACAGCTATCCTTCAGTCAGCAAGTACCACCCGCCGGCGCTTCGATTGGAGCGTACAGTCCGCGATTTGTTTGGATTGTCAGCGGAAGGCTTGCCCGATACTCGCCCGTGGCTCGATCACAACCGTTGGGGCGTACGTTTCCCATTGGGAAATCGCACCATCGCGCTGCCGAAGGCGTCGCCTTATGCCTTCCTGCCGGTAGAGGGTGACAGCCTGCATCAGATCGCTGTTGGTCCGGTTCACGCTGGGATTATCGAACCAGGACATTTTCGGTTTACGGCAAGCGGTGAGACCGTCGTCCGGCTGGAACAGCGGCTTGGATATACCCACAAGGGTATTGAGGGTCTCATGACCGGAGCCAATCTTGAACGGGCCGCGCAGCTCGCCGGACGCGTGTCAGGCGACAGCACAGTCGCCTATGCCTTTGCATTTTCGCGAGCCGCCGAAGCGGCCTTGGAGCTTGTCGTGCCCGATCGCGCGGTTTGGCTGCGGGCCTTGGTTGCCGAACTTGAGCGGCTTGCCAATCATCTCGGCGACATCGGTGCGATCTGCAACGACGCCTCCTTCGCACTGATGCATGCTCTTTGCAGCGTTTTGCGAGAGAGCGTTCTGCGCGCATCCCACACTGCATTCGGCCATCGATTGATGCGGGATATTGTAGTGCCCGGTGGCGTGACCCGTGACCTTGACGATGAAGGAAAAAAAGCTATCCAGGCGACGCTGGATAACATCCGCCGCCGGTTTCCTGCTTTGGTCGAGCTCTACGACAATACGGCATCGCTGCAGGACCGTACCGTCGATACCGGCGTGCTTAAGCCCGCATTGGCCAAGCAGTATGCCGCGGGAGGCTATGTCGGCCGCGCCTCCGGCCGCTCCTTCGATGCGCGCCGGACCTTGGCTTATCCACCTTACGACAGCCTGCGCTTTGACGTGCCTGTCCTGAATGACGGGGATGTCAACGCGCGCGTCTGGATCCGCGTGCGCGAGGTTGAACAGAGTCTTCTGCTGATCGACCAGATATTGGACCGACTTCCCGAAGGCCCGTTGGGAACGCATGCCGGGCATCGGCGGGAGACGCGGGAAGGCATGGCAATCGTCGAGGGATTCCGCGGCGACGTCCTGGTTTGGCTCCGCTTACGGGACGGCCGCGTCGAGCGATGTCACATGCGCGATCCGTCGTGGTTTCAATGGCCGCTCCTTGAAGCTGCAATCGAGGGCAACATCGTTGCGGATTTTCCGCTCTGCAACAAGTCGTTCAACTGCTCCTATTCGGGCCAAGACATCTAAGGAAAGCACAAGATGCGCAAGCTGCTTTTTGAGAGTCTGTTTCGCCTGCCATTCACGGAGCAGGCGCCGTCTTTAAACGACACCGCAGTAACAGAACTGGCAGCAGCCGTTGGTCATGCTGCGCGGCGGCGTCTCGGCCGAAGTCTTTCGATACGCGAGGTCGACGCTGGATCTTGCAACGGGTGCGAACTCGAAATCCACGCACTTAACAACGCCTACTATGACGTCGAGCGATTCGGGCTCCGGTTCGTGGCTTCGCCCCGCCACGCTGACGTAATAATGGTGACCGGGCCCGTGACCAAGAACATGCGCGAAGCGCTGGAGCGCACCTATGATGCAGTTCCCAACCCGAAATGGGTTGTCGCTGTAGGCGATTGCGCCCGGGACGGCGGATGTTTTGCTGGCAGCTATGCGGTGGTTGGAGGGGTCTCGCAGGTCGTTCCGGTCGACCTTCATATTCCAGGTTGTCCGCCATCGCCCGTTACGATCTTGCAGGGGCTTCTCGCCCTGCTCGATCGAACGGCCAAGAGCGCTGCTTCCACTTGAGGCTCCGAGGACGTCTCCGGCTTTTCCAAGCTGGCCTGGTGGCAGGATGCGCTCAAATCGCACTAATCCTTGTGACGACCCCGTCGGTGAGCCTCTTTGCTCAATATCGGGATGACAGTACTATCGCGTCTGGCCGCGAGCCTGCGCTCTCAGTGATCTCGTTACTGCCATTGATCTACGTTGTATTGGCCACAGGAATAGCGCTGACAAAGCACCGCTATGTCACATTGACGAGCGCGCGAATCCGCCATGTATCGCGTCTGATGTCACCTTCCGAGCCTGATAGCGTGAGTGGAACGCTCGCCATCTGTTTCTCTTTTGCGTCCATCGGATGCGCGTCGTTTGCTCTGCAGCCGCCTCCCGACATCCTAGTAGCTCTGGACTGGCATCTCGGGCCCCACGCGGCAGCGCCCTTGTTGTGGTCGGGATTGATAAGTGTCTGTGTAGCCGGTTTCGGAGCAAACGCGCATGCCGCGGTCGATGCGTATCCCTTTGACAGTTAATTGGCGGTGACGAAGTCTTCGGTTTGGCTACACGCTATCTTCGGATCTCTCTTTCAACGCCCGCGTTCCTTTTCGCTCTCGAAACAACGGGATGCGCTCTAAACGTCAATAAGAACGCCGCTCCCATCGCTGAACTCTGACCTGCATAGTTGGTGATCCCGGAGGCGCGACTCGACTCAACTCTAATCATTAGCTATACAGATGTGGAAGTTCTTTACTGATGTGTAGAACATCATAATTGACGAGCACCTGCTTTGAAGATCCTCGGCAGATACATGGGCAAGCTGGGCGAGATCGAAATCTTGGAAAGCGAACGGACCGGCGACCGCCTGTATCGCGAAGGCGAGCTTTTCCAGAGTGAAAGCTCGGCGTCCGGTGAAAGCCGCCTTCCATACGTGAAGATGATGGAAGCGTTTCTAAGCAATGCGAAAGGTGTCCTCCTTCTAGGATGTGGCGGAGGCAATCTCGCGACGATGCTGGCACGTCAGGGCAAGAGCGTGACCATCGTCGACCACGACCCAGTCAGCTTTGACCTCGCTAGGCGCTTTTTCGGCTTGCCAGGGTATATTCCCTGCGTCTGCGCAGATTTTAAAGAATATCTCTTGGCCGAGACGCGTAGTTTCGACGGCATTGCGGTTGACGTCGGCGGGCCCGGATTTTGTTTCGAAGAACAATTCAATCCAGCAACCTGTCATTCGATCACGGCGCTGCTCAAACCTAGCGGACGTGCGATCCTGAACATGCTTGTCGCGACCGATTTCGATGTGGCGCCCGACTTGATCGGCGGCGATCTGTCCGAAGGTCACATGACTTCATGGATTTTCGATCAACCCGGGTGTCTCAACCGAAATGTCCTCATCGCCTGCCCGCCTAGGCGGCGTCAGGCCGCTAATCGGCGCTACATGGCGACGTTGTCCCGTACCGTCGGCGGTAGTTTGGCGTTGCGGCGCCCACGTCGACCTTCGTGCGACAGTAGACCTGTCGTTGTTGGCATAGCATGCACGTCCTAATCCGCGCCAGGGAGAAACGAGATGCTGGAACAAGGCACACGCAACCCGGAATTCGGGGCAGACAAATTCGGGTTCAAAGATCTCAAAGGGCTGAACTGGAACTTCCTCGAGCCCGAACTCTACGAATGCGCCCTCAAGGACGGTGAAGCGCAGGTAACGTCCGGCGGCGCGCTGTGCGCCGAAACCGGCGCACACACCGGCCGCAGCCCAAAAGACAAGTATATTGTTTGCGACGACCAGACGGAGCAGACCATCTGGTGGGAAAACAACGGCAAGATGACCCCTGCGCAATTTGCGCGACTGTACCAGGACTTCATTGCGCACTCCGCAGGCAAGACCTTGTATGCCCAGGATCTACGCGCCGGTGCCGATCCGGCATTCGGAATGCGTACGCGCGTTTTCACGGAGCTTGCCTGGCACTCGCTTTTCATCCGCACTCTGTTGATCAGGCCCAATCGGAGCGAACTCACGACGTTCATTCCGGAGCTCACGATCTATTCCTGCCCAAGCTTCAAGGCGAATCCCAAGCGCCATGGCGTGCGCAGCGATACGGTAATCGCGATCGATTTGTCGCGAAAGATCGTCTTGATAGGGGGAAGTTCGTACGCCGGCGAGATCAAGAAGGCAGTATTTACGACGTTGAATTATCTTCTTCCCGCTCAGAGCGTCATGCCGATGCATTGTTCCGCAAATGTCGGCCCGCAGGACGATGCGGCCATCTTCTTCGGTTTGTCTGGAACCGGCAAAACAACCCTGTCCGCAGATCCGGGACGTACGCTGATTGGTGACGACGAGCACGGTTGGGGCTCCAAGGGCATCTTCAACTTCGAGGGCGGCTGTTATGCAAAAGCCATCAAACTGAGTGCTGAAGCCGAGCCGGCCATATATGCGACCACTCAGCGCTTCGGAACGGTCCTTGAGAACGTTGCCTTTGATCCGATCACGCGCGTCTGCGATTTCGACGATGGCTCGAAGACGGAAAATACACGTGCTGCGTATCCGATGCACTTCATCCCCAACGCTTCGAAGACGGGACGCGCCGGGCACCCGAAGAACCTCGTCATGCTTACCGCGGATGCGTTCGGCGTAATGCCTCCCATTGCCAAGCTGACAGCTGCGGAAGCCATGTTTCATTTCCTGTCGGGGTACACCGCGAAAGTCGCAGGAACGGAAAAGGGTGTGGTTCAGCCGGAGGCGACCTTTTCGACGTGCTTTGGTGCCCCGTTCATGCCTCGACAACCCTCGGTCTATGGCGATCTGCTGCGTTCGCTTATTGCGGAGCACAACGTAAACTGCTGGCTGGTGAACACTGGTTGGACTGGGGGAGGATACGGAGTCGGACAACGGATGCCCATTAAAGTGACCCGCACTTTGCTGACGGCTGCACTCGACGGCACGCTCAACGACGGCGAATTCTACACCGACAAGAATTTTGGTTTTCAGGTACCAGCATCGGTCAAGGGCATCGACAGCCGTATCTTGGAGCCCCGGGAGACATGGGACGACAAGGAGGCGTACGACTCCGCCGCGACTAAGCTTGTGCAGATGTTCCAAGACAATTTTGCGAAGTTCAAAAACGTCGTTCAAGCGGACGTCATGGCGGTCGCGATGTCGGCGTAGGTTCTAACGGAAGGAAAATGCACCTCAGCCTATCAGCGCTCGGGTCGCTGCCCCGATCGCCCTCAAGCCGGGATAACTGGTATGTCCGCAAGCGGTTCACATTTGCCTACGCGCATCTGGCCGGCAATCGCTCGGGCCATGACCGGAAAGTGTCCCGCGTGCGGTCGGGGGAAGCTCTTCCGGGGTTATCTGCATCAGGTGGAAAACTGCACCTCCTGCGGCGAGCACTACGGCAAAACTCACGCTGACGACGGGCCGGCATGGCTGACAATCCTCGTCGTCGGTCATTTGGTTGTGCCGTCGGCGTTATATGCCGAGACCACCTTTCGCTGGCCTCTTTGGGTGAGCATAACAGTCTGGCCGCTGGCTGCGGCGGCGCTGACGTTGACGATCCTGCCGCGTGCGAAGGCCGTCTTCATCGCGGCAATCTGGGCGATGAAAGCTCTGGGGTTTCCAATGAACCGACCGGAAGATAGAATTTGTCGCGTCTTCGTTCGGGGAGCGAGGTATCGAGAAGCGTATTCACTCTTCTGCATTGCTCGTCACATCGCGCTCAAGTCTTGACTAGGTAGTATCGTCCCGTTGCGTCGCGGTTTAAGCGGGCAAACGTGAGGTCTGCCCGACATGACCAAAGGCAATGACATGAGGCGAGGAGACGTCATGAAGTCTTTTCCGCTTCAGGCTACAGTCAGCCTTCTATTTTTCTGCCTCGAATTCATACTGGCCATCGAAGCTCGATCCGCGTCCCTGTTTGCTGACAGCATCGCCTTCTTAGAAGGAACCTTTGTGAGCGTTCTCATGACGTCTGGCCGCGGCTGGAGCATGCCTGGCCGGGAGGCATTTGCCGGATTCGCCAGAACGATCGTTCTCATCCCGACCTGCTTTCTGTTTTGGATGACCGCGGCAAACTACTACGGGACCGCGATCCCGTCCGCGGTGCCGCTCGCCGCAACCGGCGCGGTGCTCCTGCTGACCAACATCGTCTGTCGTATCCCTCCATTGAGGGCCGCCTTGTTTGACGGACGCGAGCGCTGCAGGTCCTAGGGGTAATCCTAGGAGAAGCGCTATGACGATTTCGCGGGCAGAGGTGATCACATCGGTCGAGCGGCGGCGTCGGTGGTCACAGGATGAGAAGGAACGGCTAGTTGCAGCATCGTTCGAGCCCGGAGCCACTGTTTCCGAGGTGGCTCGCATGGCCGGCCTTCATGTGAGCCAGCTGTTCAGGTGGCGCAAAGAGCTTTGCAAGCACGGTGAAACGAGTGTAGCGCCGTTGGTGCTGGTCGAGATTGGGCCGTCTGTGCCGCCGCGGGATGTGGCCGAAGCGCCATTGACGACGGCGCCGGCGCGTCGACGGAGGAGCCAGGGCATCATCGAGATTGATCTCGGTAGCGGACACCGCATCCGGGTCGACGGTGACGTTGATGGAGACGCGCTGCGGCGAGTTCTCGATGCCCTGGTGCGCCGATGATCCCGGTTCCGACAGGCGCGCGAGTGTGGCTCGCGACAGGCTACACGGATATGCGCAGAGGCTTTCCGTCGTTGGCACTCCAAGTGCAGGAGGTGTTGCGCAAAGACCCGCTCAGCGGTCATCTGTTCGTCTTCCGCGGTCGCCGCAGCGATCTTGTGAAGATGATCTGGCACGATGGCCAGGGAGCATGCTTGTTTACCAAAAGACTCGAGAGAGGAAGGTTCATCTGGCCATCGGTTGCCGGTGAATCGGTAACGATCTCTCCGGCGCAATTGAGCTATCTGTTGTCCGGGATCGATTGGCGCAACCCTCAAGAAACCCAGCGTCCGACGCGGGTCGGTTAGTCGTTTTGCAGGTTTGAATCTGCTGCTTGATCTGATTCAATGGCTTCGTGATATCAAAGCCGGACGATCTTCCATCGGACCTTGTCAGTGCCCTGGCGGCGCTGCAGGCCGAGCGTGAGGCGCGGCTGCGAGCTGAGGCGATGGCTGCCAGCGCGCAGGCGGAGCTGTCGAACAACGAGGCGCTGGTCGCGCATCTCGAGCTGCGGATCGAGAAGCTCAAACGCGAACTGTACGGGCAGCGCTCCGAGCGCACGGCGCGGCTGCTCGAGCAGTTGGAACTGGAGCTCGAAGACCTCGTCGCCACGGCGAGCGAGGATGAGCTTGCGGCGCAGGCCGCAGCGGCGAAGACGCAGAACGTCCGCCCCTTCACGCGCAAGCGGCCGGTGCGCAAGCCTTGGCCGGACGACATCGAACACGAGCGCGTCGTCATTGACGCTCCGACGAGCTGCGCCTGCTGCGGCGGATCGCGGCTGGCGAAGGTCGGCGAGGATGTGACCAAGACGCTGGAGGAGATCCCGCGTCGCTTCAAGGTCATCGAGACAGTGCGCGAGAAGTTCACCTGCCGCGATTGCGAGAAGATCAGCCAGCCGCCTGCGCCGTTCCATGCCACGCCGCGCGGCTTCATCGGCCCACAATTGCTGGCGACGATCCTGTTCGACAAGTTCGGCATGCATATCCCGCTCAACCGCCAGAGTGCGCGCTTTAAGGCCGAGAGGATCGATTTGCCGCTGTCGACGCTGGCCGACCAGGTCGGCCACGGGACCTTCGCCGTCATGCCACTCTTCCACTTGATCGAACGCCATGTGCTCGCTGCTGAGCGCCTTCATGGCGATGACACCACCATCCGTATCCTGGCGAAGGGCAAGTGCACGACCGGGCGGATCTGGACTTATGTGCGGGATGACCGGCCCTTTGCCGGGCCTGCGCCGCCGGCGGCGGTCTATTACGCCTCGAGCGACCGACGAGGCGAGCATCCGCAGAAGCATCTGGCCGCCTTCGCCGGCATCCTGCAAGCCGATTGCTACAACGGCTTCGAGCCGCTGTTCGACCCGCAGAAGAAGGTGCTGCCGATTACGCCGGCGTTTTGCTTCGCCCATGCGCGGCGGGGCTTCTTCGAGCTGGCTGACATCGAGAAGAATGCCCGGGAAGGCAAGAGAGGTAAACCGGTCTCTCCGATCGCGCTGGAGGCGGTCAGGCGCCTGGATGTGTTGTTCGAGATCGAGCGCGCCATTAACGGCTGCGGCGCCGAAGAGCGGCGCGCCGTGCGCCAGGAAAAGAGCAAGCCGCTCCTCGGGGACATGCACGCCTGGTTGCTGCGTGAGCGCGAAACCCTCTCTCGCTCCTCCGAGGTCCTGAAGCCTATGAATTACATGCTCAGGCGCTGGGACGACTTCGCCCGCTTCCTCGACGATGGCAGGATCTGCTTGACCAACAATTGTGCTGAGCGCGCATTGAGAGGCATCGCCTTGGGAAGGCGCAACTGGACCTTCGCCGGCAGCCAGCGTGGTGCCGACCGTGCCGCCATCATGCTGACGATGATCACGACCTGTCGTCTCAACGACGTCGATCCGAAAGCCTGGCTCGCCGACGTCCTCGCCCGTATCGCCGATCTTCCCGCATCGCGTCTGCACGAATTGCTGCCCTGGGAATGGAAGCTCCTGCGCCAAGCCGACAAGCCCGCCGATCAGCAGGCCGCCTGACCTTCACGCAAACGCCATCATAGAGCTCGCCGTACCCGCGCGCATGCGTCCATCACGCGGTCCTCGTCGTATGCGTACCGTCTGTCTCGTCCTGTCCAAACACGGCATGCTCGCGCATCTGGCCGGATCGCTCTCCGACATTCGCCAACATGCGATCATCAACGCCCTCATCATTCTGGCCGCCTTTTTGACCTGGGCATCAGGAACGATGTGGCCGGATGTGCTTGTCGCGCTTGGAATTCTGTGCGCGAACGCTTGTGCCGCCGAGCATATATGGCTTGCTGCGCGGGAGTTGCCGTCGATCGAGGCATGACTCGTTAAGGCGGGTTATTTTCGGCTCGCGAAACGAGCTTTCCCTGCGATGCCTTGTGATGATACTGCAGCGCGATCAAAAGACTTTTCAGACCTCGCAGAGGCCATAGCGTGACTGTCAGGATCAACGGGATCCACAGCACCGCGTGGACCCAATACGGCGGTCGATATTTGACCTCCGTCAACAGAGCCGCCCCTACGACAATAGCGCCAGCGATCATGATGACGAATATGGCAGGCCCATCGCCGGAGTCGGCAAAGCTGAAATCGAGACCGCACACGTCGCACTTTGATTTCAGGGTCAAGAACCCCTCGAACAGCTTTCCCTTGCCGCAGCGCGGACATCGGCACAGAAGGCCGGCGACATATGGCGACGGCGTTTTTTCCGAGATCTGCTTGTCCGAGACTTCCATCTTTAGCTTTCTGCGCCTCGATTGGGCGACAACTGGCCAAGCCAACCCGGAACGCTAATAAGTGTGAGATTCCGCCAAACGTATGGAACTCACTGCTCCGGGCACGTCGACCGCCGTCACCTCGACGCGGGCTGTCTGCTGACGGTTGGGATAATCATCAAGATTGGCACCCACGGTCAGGCAGACAAGCGTCCGGCCGTCTTGTCCGCCCAACTGACACGCGACCGCATGCCGGCTCGGTACGTGAACGCGGTGTGTGATCCGCCCGCCCTGTTGCACGCGGACAAAAAAGCGACTGTCGGGCGGCGGCCGCCCAGACGGCGCTTTCAGCGTCCACGCAGATGCCGAGCGGGCTCATCCCCACGAAGTTGGCGAAGACCTTTCGATGCAGCAACGCTCCGTCGCTGCCGATCTCGAACCCGAGAAGCCGATTTCCGAGCGTCTCCGCAACCAGCAGGTCATGCGAACCTGTGATTGCCAATCCGCTCGGATGCGCGACGTTGTCGGCGACCGATCGGACGTTGCCGTCCGGCGTTGCCAGAAGAACCCGGGCCGACGCGAAGCCGTCGGGTCCAGCAGCATCGGCGTCGAAACACGTCACATATGCGTTCCCATCGCGAGTGACGGCCAGGTCCCGTAGATATCCTGATGCAAGATCGGTCAAGTCGGCATGGATCGTCGGCTTGTCGGCACCGAGTTTCAGGATCAGCCTCTGGGTCATCGAGGCGACCAGTAGATCCCCATCAGGCAAAAAGCCAAGACCGAACGGTCGACTAGGTACGTCGGCAACGATTGTAACCTTGCCGTCCAGATCGATGCGGAAAATCTTTCCCGCGCGCACGTCGGATACCCATAAGGCACCCAGATGCCATCGAGGCGCCTTAAGGCGCGAGAATCCGCTTGCGAGTACACTGGTCTTCAGCGTTTTCATCATCCCCCATCGGGAAATCCATCTTCGGATAGCTCAGGAGATCATCGCGCTCGTTCCAAAGTCCGTGACGAAGAGGGCTTGGGCTGCTTCGTGTTCTTCATTTTTGGCTTCGTGACGTGCTCCCTGAGACGAACGCCCCGACCACCGGCCGAACTCGCAACTCCCGGATTGATCAATTCGATCCCGGCATTATCGAGTGCGGAAACCAATTTCATCAGAGAATCGACGTTCCCGCGGATAACCCCGTCACTTGCTTCCATGCGCTGAATGGTGGGGACCGAAAGATCGGCCAGCTCGGCCATCTGCCGCTGGTCGATATTCAGAAGCGCGCGGGCGGCCCTGAGTTGGTTGGCCGTGATCATGAAATGGCGGGCTCCGATGAGATTCGCATTGAATATACCTACACCATCCGAATTACTGCTTCAAGCATCAATCTAGATACAAAATATATCACTGCCAAGCACCCGCTCTTTGAAGCGGATCGAGCCCTGGGCCCTTGTATCGAATTTTCATCGAGGAGTGCGGAAACATTGCCGTCGGCACCCGAAATAGTTGGCGCCCTGCAAATTGCATGATAAGCGACGTTTAATGCATGTATTCTGATATTCCAATCGTTGGGATGGGTTGCCTGCCGTGAAACTGCTGGGGCGATACCAAGGAAAGAACGGGCAGATCGATATCGTCGAATGCTCTTGGGACGGTACGCGCGTGTACTTCGAAGATGGCGTAAGGCAGAGTCAGGCAACGCCTAACGGCGAAAGCGTCTTCACCTATGTCAAACTCATGGACCAACTGCTATCCCGCTCCGAACAAATCCTCGTCCTGGGCTGCGGCGGCGGAAATCTTGCGACGCGGCTCTGGCGTTGCGGCAAGAGATTGACCATCGTCGACATTAACCCGATCAGTTTCGTGCTCGCGCACAGATATTTCGATCTACCGGACGAATTGCCCTGCATCGTCTCCGACTTTCGAAAATTCGTTTTCGATGACCGCGCTTATTACGACGGCATTGCGATCGACGTCGGCGGACCGGGATTCCGTTTCGCGGAGGAGTTCGATGTGGAGATCTGCGACGCTATCCGCGCCCGTCTGGCACCGGGCGGCCGGATCGTGATGAACATAATGGTCGCGCACGACATTGATCCGACACCCGACCGGATCGCAGCCAGACTTGCCGGTGAACAACTGCGGACATGGATCGTCGACGAGCAATTCATCGAGGACCGCAATGCTGTCATCGCCTGCATCCCCGAGAAGACGTTGGGTTCACGGGCAGCGCTCGATCGCGTGATGCGCCATAGCCATGAACGCTGGGCGATCCGTCGCGGAAGATTGCGAAGCAGCGATCTCGCCCGTGAATCGCGCTAGTGTCGGAGCTTCCGGCAGACTGACGCGAGACGTGGATATCAGGCATCAGGCTTGTGACCTCCCGAATTAGGAGGCTCTTGATCTTGTCTTCAAAACTTCAGCGATTTAATAGCGAGGTCGATGATGGACGATGGAATGAAATGCCCGAAATGTAGTTCTGAGCATGCTTATCAAGATCGCGGCCTATGGATTTGCCCGGAATGCGCGCATGAGTGGAGTGCAGAGAATAGCGGCATGGCCGAGATCTCGCGAGAACCGAACGTGCGCGATGCTCACGGCAGTGTGCTTTCGGACGGAGACAGCGTCATCGTGATCAAAGACCTGAAGGTCAAGGGGGCGTCATCGGTCGTCAAAGGGGGGACCAAAGTCAAGAAGATCCGCCTAACTGAGGCGACTGACGGACATAATATCGCCTGCAAGATAGACGGGATCGGCGCGATGAATTTGAAGTCGGAGTTCGTGAAAAAAGCCTAGCTCCGCGCTTTCTTTGATCTGAAAGCCCAAGGGGCGCTTGCGCGCGGGGCTGCTTCCGGAGCTTGCGCATGTTCGACGTCTACCTAGACTAATCTACCAAGCGTCTAGGGGAGCGTTGGTTGCGGGATATGCAACCATCTCAAGTTGCTCTTCAAGGCCGCAACCGCGCGCACGGTGGGAGGTCTCGCTCAGTTCGCGGTGAAGGATCAGCCAGATGACCCGCGCGAAGGAAGGACTCGTTTTCCAAGCGGTTGACGCTGCGACCTGTTTCATGCGGGAACGGACGATTATTTCCTCTGATGTGTCCATCCGGCCTGGGACAGAGGCAGCACTGAATTCCTTCTTTGCGGCCTCCGATGGCCAAATGCGGTTTTTGGAGTGGCGTGTCGATGAGGCCAGGACATAGCGCATTGACGCGAAATGTCGGCTTTGAACCATTCGAGGCTTCCAGTCTTCGTCAGTCCGTTCACGGCGTGTATCCCAGCGCACTAAGTTGGGGGTCTCAGGTCGGGATCGCACCTACGTTTCTCGGGCTATTCAAATCCCTACGGGGTATTTAGGTTCCTAAGGATTTCGGTTATAGCAAATCTAATTTTGGTGAAGGGAACTCATGAGCAAGAAACACTCGCCTCCTGGTCCGAAGCCGACGTCGGGCTCGGATGATTTCGATAAGAGCATCGGCTATTTGATTGCCGATACCGCGCGTTTCGTGAAGCGTTCATTGTATATCAGGATCGGCCAACACGGTGTCCGAGGCGCTTACTGGCAGGTCCTGCATTCGCTCTGGCAAGAAGACGGCGTCACCCAGCGCGAGCTCAGCAACCGGCTCGGGTTGACGGAGCCGTCCGTCCTGGAGATGCTTCGGGCGATGGAACGCGAGGGTCTGGTTCGGCGTGAGCGGGATATGGTCGACCGACGCAAGACTGGGGTTTATCTCACCGACACCGCCAAAAAGCTCGAGACGAAGCTGATGAAAATTGCGGAGGCCAACGGCGCAATGATGACTCGGCACGTCTCTCGGGCAGACGAAGCCAAGCTGCGGCAGGTACTCCAGATCATCCGTCAAACACTGGCCGACGACGTGGATGCGCTAGTAGCGGGCCAACAGTCGGCCAAGGCTCTGGCGCTGATCAAGACTCAGAAACTTGAGACCGCCGTCCCTAACATCAAAAAGCGGGGCGTGCGCGGCACGTGACACAAATCGCAAAAAGAACGCAAGGACGATCATCTGAAGGCCGCTCTCGATTCTTGCCGCCGCAGCGCAGTTGTCGTCAATGTCGCGCACTCCTTAGACCCGGCCTATTGCGAAGGCACGACCCTAAGGGCGCGTGACCGGGCGGTAATGTACCGAGCCACGGCGATGCATGCGACGTAGATTCCTGCGGACAACAACCCGACCGCCTGGAAATTGCCATCGCCTACGACAGCCGCGGCGGCAAAGGGACCGAGACCCGCGCCGACGAATATCGCGGTATTGGCCAATCCGGTCAGGCGACCCGACGGGTCAAGATCCGTGCTCAGCACGAACATATAAGTCAGGCCGAAGAACCGGACCGTCATCAGCAACGCGATGCCGCTGGCATACGCTAGCCCACTTTGCCCATAGACCGTCAGGAGAGAGGCAGTGATCGCCCCAGTAAACGCTATCAGTTGCGCCATCCATTGATTGAGCCGGCTGCCGACGAAGCCTGCGATCGCGGCCCCCAACGCGCCAAGCAAGGTACTGACGCCCAGAATCATCCCGATATTATGATCTGACAAGCCGAGGTCGTTGCCAATGCGCTCTTGGTAACTCCACAACGATGTATGGCCTCCGAATACCAGCGCAAACAAGAGCAGGAGCAAGATAGCGTGCTTACCAAGCCCGGCGGGGTTGGCGGTGGCCGCAGCTAGCGGCAAATCTCGGATGTCCGCCGGACCGCGCGGAATGACCCGAAGCAGCGGCAACACCACCAGCGCCATCACGGCGAACAACCCGAACACTGCCGCTACCCCGCCGGCATCGGTCATCATGGGCTCAAGCCCCATCGTGAGGGCGCCTCCCAACATCAACACGATGTTGATCGTTGCAAAAGTGCGGTCCTTGTTGCTACGAAGCGCAGCGGTCGCATACACCACAGCCTGGATCACGCCCCCGGCCAAGCCGGCGGTAAAGCGCGCGACGGCAAGCCAGATGAACGCGGTGACCAAAGCACTTGCGATGCTTGCGGCAAGCAGTAGCAGAACGGTACAGAGGCAGAGAAGACGCCGGTCCAATCGGTTCATCGAAAGCGCCGCAACGCAGCTACCGATACCAGCAGCAACGAACTCGGTGCCGAACAAGATTCCGACATCCGGCCAAGAGATACCAAGATCAGCGACCAGGACGCCGCCGATCTGGGGCTGCAGCTGCAAAGTGCCGAGGCTGCACAGCATCAGCCAGGATAAGACGCCAAGCGTAGCAACATTGTTGACCGAGCTATCTTTCTTCACGTCTCCCTCCTGTTACGTCCGAGGTGACGATCGGCATCATGTCCACCGGACTTCAACATCCTGTGGAGTTGCCAGACCCTCGTCCTAGACTCTTGTCGGCCCTCAGTCGGCGCGTGCGCGGCACGGGAGAGCCGCGCACGCGCCTTCCCTGCCGCACTGCTTCTTCAGCCGGCAGAACCGATGCTTATTAAGCGTTGCTTAGGCGTCCAAGACGCCTTGTTGCTGCGCGCGGAGCTACACGAAATCCACGGCCACGTCGCCCAGACCACCGCTAAAGCGCGCCACGATCTTGTCGCCCGGCTTGACAGGCGCCGCACGCACGAACGAGCCAGACAAGACCAGCTCGCCCGGTTCAAAACCGACACCAAACGCGCTAAGCTTGTTGGCCAGCCAGGCAACGGATGTAACCGGACTTCCCAAAACGGCCGACGACAACCCTTTCTCGATGACATCGCCGTTGCGAACGAGCTCTCCGCTGATATCGCGGACATCGATCTGGTCCAGCCGGCGCGGATTGCTGCCGACAATAACGCCGCCGATGGCTGCGAGATCTGCAACCGTATCGATGAAGCTCAGCCCCTGGCTGCGATTGATACGGAACTCAACCATCTCGATCGCTGGCAGGACAAAGTCGGTAGCGCGAATGACGTCGACCGCAGTCACGTTCGGTCCCCTAAGAGCTTTCTTCATCACGAATGCGATCTCGATTTCGACCATCGGATCGAAGCAATCGGAGGTACGAATTTCCGAGGCTTCCGCGATATGCATGTAGTCCAGCATTGCGCTGAAATCGGGCTCTGTCGCTCCGGCCAGTTGCTGCATCGCCTTCGACGTTAGACCAACCTTGTAGCCGGTCACTCTGGCACCGGTGCTCAACTTCTGATCGATGAAGCGCTGCTGGATCGCGTAGGCGTCTTCAATGCGGATAAGAGGATACGTCGTGGTGAGTGGCGGGATCTGCCGCCTCGTTTCGTAGACATTGGCGATCTCCTCAAAGATTGATTGGCGCGTTTGTTCGCTGAGCATGGTACCTAACTCCTCGATGCGACGGCCGCTCCCAGTCGCGATTTAACGATGTTGAGATCGTCGGCCATGGTGCCGCTCAGGGCCTGAACGTCCATGGTGACGGAAATCATGTTGAAGCCCTGCGCGACGCGGCGCGGCGCCACCATGCGGTTGGAAAGGATGCCGGCCTTCAGATTGTGCTTGCGGCAACTGAGCAGAACGGAGGCGATGGCGTCGTCGAACACCGCAACCCCATCGTTGTCGCCGGGCGCCAAGCCGAGGCTCAGCGACAGGTCGAACGGACCGAGGAACAGCGCATCGATTCCGGGAACGGCGGCGATCTGATCGACGTCACGAAGCGCCGCAACGGTTTCGATCATGATGATGACCGCAACCTCCTCCTCTGCCCGCTTCAGGTAGTCCGTTCCATCGCGCAGACCGACGCCGACGGGGCCGAAGCTGCGGCTGCCGTTGGGCGCATAGCGTGCTGCAGCCACGACCGCGCGGGCTTCATCAGCGGAATTGACCATCGGTACGATCACGCTCATCGCGCCGGCGTCGAGCACTTTGCCGATAACACCAGGTTCATTCCAGGGCACTCGGACGACGGGTGCCGCCTCGCCGAGTTCGAGCGTTTGGAGAATTTGCGCCACGTCACGATAATCGATCAACCCATGTTGGGCGTCGATACACACGAAATCAAAGTCCAGCGAGGCAGTCGCTTCAGCCGCAAACCTGTCCGGAAGCATGCACCATGCCCCCAAAAGCGGGCGGCTTAGGCGGGTCCAGCGCCAACGAAGTGATCGGAGACGGGGAGGCTTTTTCATGATCGGCCTGCGCGCCCTGCTGCATCAGGCGGAACAAAGTCGCCACCAAGCGCGATCACCCGCACGGTGTCGCTATCGGTCGGTTGATGACCGATCTTGTGCCGAGCCGCGGGGATTTCGGCCACGGTATTCGTCAGTCGCCCGACTTCGGACACTTCGACCTCCACGCGATCGCCGATGCTCATCGGCCGGGAGTTAGCCGGCGTGCCGGTGAGCAGGATATCGCCGGGCACGAAGGTCATGTAACGGCTGAGGTCGGCTACCATGAATCCCATGGAGAACACGAACTCGTCCACCGCACCTTCCTGGACCATCTTGCCGTTGATCCACGTGCGCAGCACCTGTTGGCGGATATCAACGCCCGACACCATCCCCGGGCCGATCGGACAAAATCCATCCTGGCCCTTGACCCGCAGCATCGATCCGCGGTCGATATCCCGGAAGTCTTGCAACCCGACATCGTTGACGGGCGCGAACCCGTCGATGACGTCCCAGATTTCGCCCGGTTCGAGACCCTTGACGACCTTGCCGAATTGAACCGCGATTTCGCCTTCATAGTTCAGATATCGGCAATCATCCGGGCGATGGATTTTCCCACGATGGCTGTTCAGCGAGGTCGTCGGCTTCTGGAAGTAGCTGGGATTGGTCGCCACATCCTTGAACTCGGCAAACCGCGATCTTGAGTTGACGTGCACGCAGATGATTTTGCTCGGATTGCATGGGGGCAAATAATGCGCTTCATTCTCGCAAATCCGCCGGCCGTCGGGGAGTACCAGTTCGTCACCTTCCGGGCGCACCCACTGCGTGAGACCGTCATGCAGCACTTTGCGCACTTCACGGCGCGGACCATGAAGAACCGACATCATTGTACCCCCGCGACATCGAACCAGACGTGAATATTGCCGGTACCGACATGATTCTCGTACCGGGACATCGGGTGGCCTGCGCCTTTGAACTTCGCGCCGCCCAGCGCGCCAAGCATGATCAGATAGTGGCCAAACCACGCTTCGGGAAAGAACCTCATATAGTCGGGGTAGCGCTCGAGCACGTCGGCGTGACGCCCCTCTTTCCACAACTCCAACACCCGCATGTCGTATTCATAAGCATCCGTCGACGAGATCCCGTGTGGCTGGTAGGACAGGCTGATCGCCGACACAATCTTGTCGAATGGATGAAAGCGATGGCTCATGGCGCCCGACCCGAAGATCGCGACTCGGCAGTCGACCTGATCGATCGCCTCGCGAATGGTTGCGCCGAACTCCATGAAATTGTCCGGCTTCGCGGTCTGGCACACGCTCGCTGCCAGAATCTTTTCATTGTCGTGCCGCAGATGCGCGACGACATTGATGGTGGAATAATGGTGCGGCAGATGCACGTCGGTCACGTTCACGATTTGCGGCCGATCGCTAATGGAGTGAAAATTGCCTCTCCTCGCGCCGGCCTGCTCACACGCGGCACCAAGTGCGACGGCACCCGGGTAGTCGTACGCCATCCCGTTGATGAGACTCGGTAATTCTTCCGCGGTCAGAGTGCCGCGATGGCGAGCGGCGCCGGCCACCACGTGCTCGCTGGTGGTGAACCAGTGACTGTCGACGATGACGAACACATCGGGCTTGACCTCATCAAGTCTGGTCCTGATACGCTCGAATCCCTTCACGAGATCGGTATCCTCTCCATCAGGCGAAATTCGCCGGTTCGTCGGCAATGCCAGCGGCGGCACATGCGAAACCAAAGCAGCGGCAACAATCTTACCCATCTTACCCTCGCGTATTTCCCAACCCACGACTCCGAGCTTTTTCGATCGTCAGTGCGGCCGTCCCGGCCCGCTCGACGCCCCTCGCTGGAAGGAAGCGTTGTCGATCGAGAGGTTCTTGACGTTGCAATAGAAGTCGACGCTGCGATTGCCGCCTTCGACACCGACGCCTGAGAGCCGGAAGCCACTGAACGGCGCGGCCAGGTTTCGAACGAAGAAGGAGTTGACCCACACAGTTCCCGCGACGATCGCTTTTCCGACCCTCTCCGCCTGCGCTGGATCTCCGGTGAAGATCACGGCCGCGAGCCCGAAGGTGGTGTCGTTAGCGAGCGTGATCGCCTCGGCTTCCTCGTCGAAGGTCTGCCAGGTCAGCACCGGGCCGAACACTTCGTTCTGCACGATCTCGGATTTCTGGCTGACCGGCGCAAGCAACGTGGGTTCGAAATAGAGCTCGCCGGCGGAATGCTGCCGGCCGCCGAACAGGACCTCTGCCCCCTGCGCGCGCGCACGATCGACGAACCCCTTGACGCGTTCAAACTGCCGCGCAGAGATCAGCGGACCGATTGACGTGCTCTCGTCACGAGGGTCGCCGATTCGCATTGCGCCGACCTTCTCGCGAATCTTCTCGAGCAGCGATTGCGCGATCGAGCGCTTGGCCAGAATCCGCGTCCCGGCAAGACACACCTGCCCGGCGTTGAAATATTGCCGCGCCGCCGTCGCTGCTGCAGCGTCGAGATCAGCGGAAGAAAATACGACAAAGGGCGACTTGCCGCCCAATTCAAGGCTGACCGGCACCAGATTAGCAGCGGCGGCGGTGGCGACTTTGCGCCCCGTCTGCGGCGACCCCGTGAAGCTGATACGCGAAATGCCCGGGTGGTCGGCAAGCGCCTGGCCAGTGACAGTACCATCGCCATGGACCACGTTGAGTACGCCTGGAGGCACTCCCGCCTCCTCTGCCAGACTCGCTAGCAGACCGCACGACAATGGCGCAAGCTCCGGCGGCTTCAGCACAACTGTATTGCCAGCCGCAAGCGCGGGACCAAGTTTCCACGTGCTCAGCATCAATGGACCGTTCCAAGGCGTGATCAGAGCAGCAACGCCTGCCGGTTCATAGGTGACTATGTCGGTATTCGTGCTACCCGGTACCACTTCACCACCGATGTGCTCGGCTCGGGCCGCGAAGAACTCAATGTTCTGCGCGCTGCGTTCGATCATATGGGCAGCAATGGCGTGGCGCAGTCCACCGTTGTCGGTGGATTCAACGATCGACAGCGCGGCTTTGTTAGCGCGGATACGTTGCGCGAACCGGCGCAGCACCACTCCTCGCGCTACCGCGCTCGCTTTGCCCCAGGTATGGAATGCGGCGCGGGCCGCCTCCACGGCGCGATCAATCAGATCCTTATTACCTCCCGCGCATGTCCCAAGCACCGAATTGTCGATCGGTGTCCGCACTTCGAAGCTGGCCGATCCACTCACCCGCTTGCCATCGATGTAGTGGTCAGTGGGTACGTATACAGTTTCGATCTTCATCGCAGGCATCTCCGCCGCAACCAGATGCTTTGGTTCCTAAGTCTTAGATACAAGCGTCGGCCTTGTCAAATGCTGGTTCGGGCCTGGCACATCGTTCAACATCCTTCCGGACTGTTGGAACCATCGAGAACGGCAGACTCTCAACTCAGACAGAAGCAAACGAGCAGCAGTATCAACGCCCAAAGCACAAGGCTTAGTCGGAAGACCATCAGTACGCCCCAAAAGAACTTCATGACAAAACGCCGGCGGGGCTTCGAACCAGGCCGCGCCTCGCATGAGCCGCGGCAGATCCGAATGCGGGCAGCAATGGCCAAGGTGTGTGGACGCGAGGGCCATAGCGCCTCGTGATGTTCAAGATGAGATTCGACAGCGATAGCTCGCAAGCATCGGATGCAACGTCACGGAGCGCGCAGAGAATATCTCCTCTATGACAGCGCTCTGTGAAACTCGGGGCAATGCGGCCGATCAGAACTTTGCCATCGACGGTCGGGCGTCCGATCGCAGTCTCCGGGTTCCACCGGCAGATTGAGTTTCGTCACGATGACTTCCTTCATTAATAATTAGGTTCCAAAGTATAAAATGAGCGAGGTCGAGATTCAACCGGTACCGCGTCCTGGTGCTTGCAATTCGGCGCGGCGAATACCTTGAAATCTCAAGTGGAGCGCTAGTGAGGGAACGCGAGTCGAGTAGCCCGGCTAGACCGGTTCTTTTGACGCCGATCATTTCGGCCGCCACTGCTTGGGCAACTCCCACCCGGAGCGGCTGCAATTCGGCGTCCTGCGCGGACGTACACGAAAGGCATCCAATATGTCCGATCAAGCCAAACGCGAACGAAAGCCCGATATCACACGTGCAGCTGCTATCGATCTGCAACACCTTAGATTCGCGGTGACCGCCGCCGATAGCGGAAGCCTCCGACGTGCGGCCGACCTACTTTGTATTAGGCACTCCGTGCTGAGCCGATCCATCAGCCAACTAGAGCGTCATATAGGGGCGTCGCTATTCGAGCGCTCAACTGCAGGTGTGAAAGCAACGCTCGCAGGAAAGAGAGTCCTGCGAATTGCCAGAACAATCCTCGATCAAGTCGACACGCTTGTCGCAACCGGTGCGGCGAACGGTCGGGGGGAGGCCGGCCGTATCTCAGTCGGCTTCTGCACATCGATTTCCGCAGGAAATTTGCGGGCGACGTTACTTGAATTCAAGAGACGGTTTCCACAGATCGAGCTCACAGCAGTTCAGGGGCAGCGGACCCATCTGATGAACGAGCTCAGGAGCGGGGCACTCGATGTCCTGGTTGTCACTGGCGAAGCGCGATCATCAGGCAACACAAGCGTCAAGCTCTGGAGCGAGCGGATTCTTGTATCTTTGCCAGAGCATCACCCTTTGGCGGCCCGCGACGTGATCTACTGGACTGATCTGCGTGATGAAACTCTTCTATTGAGCCATCACGACCCTGGCCGAGAGCTTGAGAGCCTCATCTTGTCCAAGCTCCTCAGTTCGGATGATCGACCCAGGATCGACCGGCACGATGCGAACCACGGTATTATTAAAAGCCTGATCAGCATGGGACTTGGAATCAGTCTAGGCATGGAATCTGACCTGGGCGCAAGCTTCGCTGGCCTGGTTTATCGAGAGCTACGTGACGGAACAGGAGCGAGCCGAATAGACTTCTCGGCCCATTGGCGGATGGACAACGAAAATCCCGCCTTGGATCGATTTCTAAAGCTCCTGGGTGAACGTTACCCTGTGCCGGCCTCTGGCAAATGAACTGCGCGCTTAAGCTTAGCAAATCCCCGATCGGTGGCCATGAAGCGTGCCAACATCGGCGCGATCAGCTTGGTCGGATCGTTGATGTGTTGACCGGACTCGCTTCCTAGTGCTTTTGCATAAGCTACCAAGTTTCGATGCACAGAAGCCGGCAGTTCGATGCTGATCTTGATGGGCTTGTCGTCCGGCAGCGCGCCAATTTTGAGCTTGGCAGTCATGGTCGTTATCCCCTGTATGGCTCGAGTACAAGATCGCGATTGACGATGACGCGCACCGGGAAGCCCGGACGAATGGTCAGCGTCGGTTGAATATTGAAACTGCGACGAACAACTTCCTGGCCGGATTGATTCAGCGCATCCCCGGCTCCGTGCCGTAGGGCCTGGATAATGGCACTGTCATTGCTGTTGGTGTTGGATCCCGCACCAAGCTCGGTACCGACAGCCAGAAGCGTCGATAGGGCAGCAGCCTTGAACAGCTCGCTCCAATGGTTGTCGATTTCATCTTCCAGCCCTGAATACCCTGCCGCATCCGCGCCTGGCTGTCGCTCCAGAACGATCGAACGACCATTCGGCATGATCAGGCGAGTCCAAACCAGTAGGACGCGAGATTGGCCGAACGCGACCTTGCTGTCGTAGACCCCAATCAAGCGCGCCCCTTGCGGGATAAGCAGAAGGCGCCCGGTGGGCGAATCGAAAACGCTCTCCGTCACCTGCGCGGTGATCTGTCCTGGAAGGTCCGATCGAATCCCGGTGATCAGAGCTCCCGGAATGACAGTTCCAGCCTGCACAACATACGGTGAAGCCGGCTTGGTGACACGGTCAGGGCTTACCGTGCGGCGATCCACGGATGCATTGGCGAAGGCAAGCTTCCTATCCTGGCCGTCCTGCGCAAGCCCTGCGTCGCTGTTGGTACTCGATATCGAGGAAGCATTGCGGTCGCTCCCCTCAGCCGTGACGGCAGGCGGACGCGCCTCTCTCCCGTTGGTCGAAGCGAACAAATGGCTGACGCGGGCCGCTTCGGTTTCTTGGTCCCGGCGCTGCTGCTCCGGATCAACACCGATGGTGGGCGACTGGCCCTGAGCCGCTAGGATCGGCCGTCCAAGGTCGCCCGGGAGCGGCGGACCAAGCTGCGGGATGGCCTCGCGTGGAGCGCCTGCATAGTCCTTTGGCAGCGTCGCGATGCCGTCGGCAACATTGTGATGCTCGGTGCTGTAGAGCTCATCGGCCGCCGGGTCTCGAGGGCGATTGCTCTGCAACGACCACAACACGGCACCACCAATGGCAAGCAAGGCAACCGCGCTCCCTCCTGCGAGAACCTTCCGCGACAACCGCGTCACGCTCGGATGCTCCGCTCTCAGCCGAAAGTTCACGGACGGGTCGTCCAGTGTTTGCGGCGGAATCGCCTGCTCGTGACCGTCTCCATTCTGTGTATTCACGACGACGGCCTCCCATCAGTCCTGACAATTCTGACTTTCTGCTGGTGCTCACCCCCAAGGCGCAGTTCTGCGGACGCAAACAGCCGATCCACAATCAACACGTTGCCGTACGCGCGATAGTTGACAAGTTGGGTCCTGCCGTCAGCGGCGATGACGAAGAGCGGCGGCATCTCGCCTTGGACAATACCTTGCGGGAATTCGACATAGACTTTGCGGCCATCATCATACGCGGCAAGCGGCCGCCAGGGCGGGCTGTCGCCTTCGATCGCGTAACGAAAGAAACGCTGGGCCACACGGCAGGGGAAAAAAGCAGGCGTGAGCTGTTGCGGGAAGGCGATCGAGGCTCTTGCCGGCCCTCGGGCCTGATCAGCCCATTCGAGGTTGCATTGGACGCGAGCCCTGAACGAACTGACGGAGACAACCATGGCGGCGGGTACCCATGCTCTACAAGGACACCGCCGGATCGATCGGACACATGCTGACATCAGCGCATCAACGGCAAGGGAGGCGCACCCTGGCGAACGGTAGCGACCGCAATCGCATTGCATGATCGAAGGCACGGTCGGAGTCACCGCCCGACGCAATCTCAACACCGCCGTTATCGCGCGATCAAAGCGTCCGGCCTCAGCCACATCGTGGTGGATAGAGCCGGCGCGACCCTACCCTCTTGGTCGCGACAGAAAGGCAGGTTGGAGGGTTCGTGGCCCTCATCCAGGGGCCAAGCGTCTCGGACCAGTCGCAGCTTTGCATCTATTGAAAACGGCTGCGCGCCTGACCGGCGCGCACCTGAAATTTTTGCAGTGCGCCCGAGCCGCTCGCGCAGCCCTGGCTCAATTTTCAGTCTGCGGCTTCCGACCAGCTGTCCCTGCCCTGCGCATCGCTTGAAACAATTTCAAAAACATAAATGAAAACAATAGTTTAAAGATTAAAGACCGGCAGTGCTTTTGCCCATCTTAACGGAACTTTTACGTTTCGATTGCTTCGTATATTGCGAATATTTCGAATATGGGCTATCTAATCTCTCAAAAAGGGAGAGCCACATGACCTTGCCAGCATACGCCGAGGAACTCGGCGGCAGGTTGCCATCCGAGACCGAGAGGGCATCAGCCAATCAATTGCGCACAATATTCGCTGCCTATGCGGCGGGCGATACAAAGCTGCGTCTCGTCGATGACCAGAAGCAGACGAGAGAGATCGCCTTAGGTCCAGCTTTGTCAGCACTCCTGATCGAGTTGCTCCGGCATATCGGGAAAGGCGATGCAGTTACCCTTGTGCCGGTGCATGAGATGCTGACCACTCAGCAAGCTGCCGACGTTCTGAATGTTTCGCGCCCGTTCTTCATTTCCTTGCTCGACAAGGCCCAGATCCCATACGAAACCGTGGGACGCCATCGTCGCATCAAGGCAGAAGACCTGTTCGCGTACAAACGAGCTCGAGACAAGAAGCGAAGCGAGGCCCTTTCAGCCCTTGCTGAAGAGGATGGGGAGTTGCTGTAACCTTGTTTGCCAATCGATTTACAGCGCTCGTAGACGCTTGCTCTCTCGCCAGCGTCCTCAAACGAAACCTGTTGCTGTCTCTCGCG
Source organism: Bradyrhizobium septentrionale (assembly GCF_011516645.4). Lineage (NCBI taxonomy): Bacteria > Pseudomonadati > Pseudomonadota > Alphaproteobacteria > Hyphomicrobiales > Nitrobacteraceae > Bradyrhizobium > Bradyrhizobium septentrionale. The sequence continues at coordinate 9,708,210 of NZ_CP088285.1, forward strand.
GAGGCGGATTTTTTCCGCCTCCGCTGGTCTGAGAAGATATTGGACGAAACTCAAAAGGCGGTAGAGCAAATTTACGCCAAACGGGGGCACCCGGACGCCGCCGACCGAGCGCAACGCGCCCGCAAGAACATGGAAGCCGCCTTCGAAGACGCGAAGGTTGAGAACTACGATCATTTGCTGCCGCTTGGAGATGCGTTGCCGGATCGAGGCGACAAGCACGTCTTAGCAGCTGCAGTAAAAACTCAAGCTTCAATGATCGTGACTGAAAATCTCAGGCATTTTCCGTCGGACATCCTTTCTGATCTCAACATCGAAGCCAAATCGGCAGATTCATTCATTGCCGACACGATCGCGCTTGATCCCGGGCGCGCCGTAGCTGCCATTCGAAAGATGAGGCTCCGTTTCAAGCGCCCCGAGAAGACGGCGGAAGCCTTATTGTTGGACATGGAGGCCGCAGGTCTGATCGAAGCCGTCGACCTCCTGAGAGAACACGTTGAGTCGCTCTAGCGTCCCAAGCCAGACGCTCCCGCTCGGCCTTATCGCGCTCGATCTCCCTTCGGCTGGCCTGCGGCCTCATCTCTTCTCCGCAGCGGCGGACCTGGGAATCGATCTTGCCCCGGGTATTCAACTCGATTCCCGCTGCGCTTCTGCGGGCTCGTCTTTTGTCTGCACCGGCCTCAGAACTTTTTGCAGGTCGGCGAGGAAGCGCCAGCCGAGCAGAAGGCTCGTCACGGCGAAGCCGAGGCAGAGGCCGCACCAGATTCCGTAGCTTTCCCAGCCGAGCCCGTAGCCGCAGGCGGCCATGGCCGGGATGCGGAGCATGTGCAAGCGACCGGAGCGCGTCATCCACCAAACTGGGGACATCGTCCGCGTCAAAGTATTTTAATCGCTAGGGATGCATTTTGGTGCAACGGCCACACCGATCGACGTAGGCGCAGCTTCGCGCCGCGATCTGAAAGCCCAAAGGGTGCGACAACCTCAACATGCGCCAGTGATGAAGCATGCGCCGTCACCACCTGGAGATCGAGCTTGCTCCGCGACCGTGAGTGGCGTTGTAGCATGCAGAATACGAGTTCAAACGGTGCATTGCGAACCGGGCCGCCGCGCGCTCTCACTCCAATGAGGAAAATGATGTTAAGCGCCGGCGCAGATAATGTTCAATGCGCACCGACTGGCGCGATTTCCTGGCGCGGACCGACGACGCGGGCCGCAGCGGAGCAGAGAATTTGGCGAACGAGGTCAACCTGCCGGCGAGTCCCGGTTTTGGCCAGCACCTGCTTGAGCTGATAGCGGACGGTACTCAGTTCGACACCGCGGCGCGCCGCGTACTCCTCCAGCCTAACGCCGGCGACCAGAGCGCTGGTGAGGCGCGATTCCGCGTCGGTCAACTCGAACAATGTGACAAGCGATTCTGCGGGAATCACACCGACCGGCTGATCGCCGGTAAACGCGATCAGCAACAGTGTATCTGCACTCGCCGAGGTCGCAGGTTCGAGCTCTTGCAACGCAAGTTGCCAGCGGCGCCCGCCCGCTTCGAGGGCGACAAAGCTGGGAGCGCTGCGGCCAACCTGCCGACGCAGGGCCGCGGCCAGGCGCTGCTGAGCTTCGGCGTTCGAGGCGTACAACTGACCATTGCGCAGCCGCAATCCGCCGCTGCAATTCAGCGCGTCGTGGGCACGCTGGTTGCGCCACAACATCTGGCCCTCTGCGTCGCATACAATGAGACCGCATTCCCAGCGCTCCAAATGACCACGTAACAGCGCTTCCGCAGAGCGGCTACAGGCAATCGATTTGCTGAGCCGCAGTGCCTGCGCAAAATGAGGCAGGAGCTTTAGTAGCCGATCCATCTGGCGATCGGAGAAGTTGCAGCGATCACCGACCTCGCGGTGGAGCGCGAGCGCCATGTAGTTGCAGCCGCCAATTGGCATCAGCCCGCCAAGGAAACGTCCATATCCAATTGCGGAAAGCTGCTGCTGAAGCCTTTGCTGAATTGGGCGTTCGCTGTCGTCGAACAAGTCCTTGTCTTCCACGAGGCGCCCCGCTGCGTTCTGGAGACGCTTTCCATCGAGTCGCGGGTTACCGGTGTCCGAGATGGACGCTTGATAGGGAGCAAGATTGGTACGCGAGTCGTGAGCCACCCAGAAGGTAGCCGCACGAGGTCCTTCCAGACTGAGGCCCTGTACGACGGCGGAATGTGCGCCAAGTTCGGCACACAACAAATCCATTACCCCGGGCCATCGTCTTGGATCGGCGCAGCAGTCGTACAGTTTCAGCAGAAGCGCGTCGGCTGTGAGAACAGGGACGTCGACAGGGATAGCTTCCATTGCAGACCTCACCAAGCAAATGCAGTTACCCTACTCAGGCCAAGCACCCCGCTCTCGTAGACTGCGCGACGTCGGCACAATTCAGCTTGACATCAAGGAACCTCGACTAGCTCTGAGCGACCCATGATGCTTCAAATATTCGTTCGCCAATAAGACGGCTTTTTCAATCAGCATGGGAGTAAGCTCCCGCGCGGTCTCGGTCTCGCTCCGGGTTTGCACCCAACCCAGGTACGTGAGCCCCCGCAGATACAAAAACAACGGAAGCTGCTGCCACTGCGCCGGCGAAAGTTGACGCACTGAACGATATCCCGCCACCAGCGCGTCGTGGATCGTGCGATAGTACGGACGATCGGTGTGCCAAAAAAGCGCGGTAGCTAGTTCGAACATGTGCCACCCAAATCCGGCATCGTCGAAGTCGATAAGCATGAGCCGGCCACCGTTACGCAGAACATTTTCCGGGACCAGGTCGGCATGAATGAGCCCATAATTCTCGCGGGACCGTCCCATCAGGCGAAGATCGTGTTGAGCCTTTGCACATGCCTCGTCGATGAGTGGAAGATGTGCCGACAAGTCGGGCAGATTGCGAAAATCTCCCCAAAAGGGATTCGGCCCAAGAAGGCCTTGAGCGTCCCACGCGTGGCGCGCAAAACCTAGAGGTAGCTGCCACGCCGCTGCTTGATCGTGCAAGCGCGCAGCAAGCTGGCCGACCTGATGATAGAAACCTCTGAGTTCGTCGAACCCGCAGGAAAAGCCGGTCTCGATCGAGCCGAGCGGGTCCCCCTCGAGCCAGGCAAGCATGTCCACCTGAAGTGACCCGGAAATCTTGGGACCAGTCGCTTTCACGAACAGCGAGCCGCTTTTGGCCGGGATGACGGCCGGCACATCGAACGATGCCGCAGCAAGCTCCGACATCCATAGCAATTCCGATTTGAGCTCTACATCGTTGTGATAGCCGCTCCTGTGAACCCGTAGTGCAAATCGGTCACCATTGCCGTCGCGTAGTCGAAAGACGGCGTTCTCCCTGTACTTGACAAGAGTTATCTCCTCAAAGTTTCCAGCCCAACGGCGCAGGGCTGCTCGCGCCACCTCAGTCATTGCCGCGACTTGCTCTTCCAGATCGAGTGCCAGAAACTCGTTCATCTCTTGCCTCATAGCGAAGCCAGCGCATCGTCAAGGGTGGACAACAATCGCTCCGCGTTGGCCTTCGAGAACGGCATCGGCGGTCGCATCTTAAGCACGTTATCGTGGGGCCCGATTCGATTGATGAGGACGCCCCTGTCCCGCATCACGTTGACCAGGCGCTTCGTCTCCTGAGTAGCCGGGATACCGCGCCCGCGGAGAAGTTCCAGTCCGAAGAACAGGCCATTCCCGCGCACGCTCCCGATGAGATCATGTTTCATGGCAAGTCTGGACAGGTCTTGCTGGAGATAGCTTCCAATTGACTTGGCATTTTCCACCAGGTTTTCGCGCTCCATCACATCGAGAACAGCCAAACCCGCGGCGGCTGACACTGGATTTCCCGCGAAGGTGTTGAAGTACAGAGCGGATGACGCGAACGCCTCCAACAAATCAGGCCGTGTAATGACCCCAGCCAAAGGATGCCCATTGCCAAGCGGCTTTCCGAGAGTGACCAGATCGGGCACGACGCCGTAAGCTTGGTGCGACCACATGTGTTGGCCTGTTCGGCCAAGACCACCTTGCACCTCATCCGCAATAAAGAGGCCGCCTGCCTTGCGCACATGCGCGACCGCCTGTTCCAGAAAGCCCTTCGGAACGCGAGGCAATCCTTCGGTCGAAAAAAGCGCGTCGAACAAGATTGCTGCGGGCTTGATGCCCACGGCATTCAATGATTGAACGGCTTCACCGACGCGGTCTGCGTAATCCTGTGCGAGTTGTGCTGGATCGCCCTCAAAATGGTTCAAATCGGGGATGGATACCGCACGCGCATGGGGCGCCAACGCCTCGGGCGCGGAAAGGCCTGTCGTCACGGCAGCAAGCGCGGCGGAATTGCCGTGATAACTGAACGAGCTGACAATCACACCTGTACCGCCGCTGACGAAGCGCGCGATGCGTAGCGCAAGTTCGTTGGCCTCCGTACCGGTACAGGTGAACATTGCCACGGACAGGGAAGGATCGAAGGTGGCCGTCAATCTCTCAGCGTACTTGACGACGTTTTCATGCAGATAGCGGGTGTGGACATTGAGTGTGCCTGCCTGGCGGCAGATCGCCTCCACAACATGAGGGTGGCAGTGGCCGACATGGGGAACGTTATTGTAGACGTCGAGGTATCGGCGGCCGTGGACATCCTCGACCCACACTCCCTCGCCCCGAACAATGTGCAGAGGCGTGTCGTACATCAACGGCGAATGCTGCCCAAGAGCGCGATGACGGCGTGCTAGCAGAGCCATCTCAGTGGACATCAGACTGTTTTCCATAGCTGCGCTTTGCCCGGTAGACGCTTCCGGGACGCGAAATCCATTTTGAGTCCTTCCGGAAGGCGGCGGTTGAGATCGCTCGCGGACTAGATCTGATCAAGGCTCTTCACCCCTGCAGCTTCGTCCGCGAAGGTCGGGCTCTCAGGCAGAGTGCTACCGCCGTCGACCACGATGGTTTGACCGGTCACGTAAGAGGCCTCGTCGCTCGCAAGGTACAGCATTGCGTAGGCGATATCTTCCGGTCGGCCAAGGGCGCCGATCGGTACATACTTCGCCATGACCCTTTGCCCTTCTTCATCCGCAAGCAAGTTCATGGCTGGCGTCTTAATGAAACCCGGCTCAACGCCATTGACTGTAATCCGGTCCCTTGCCAGCTCGATCGCCGCCGTGCGGATGAAGCCGTTCAGGCCACTCTTGCTTGCTGCATAGTAGGAGGCTCCCGGCATAGCCACGCGAGGCCCTGTGACCGAGGAAGTAAATAGCAATCGGCCGCCGCCTCGGCGGCGAAGATGCGGGATCGCGGCTTTTGAGAGTCGGAACGCTGCCTTGAGATTAACGCTCAACGACTCTTCCAACAGGGCATCATCCAACTCCTCGACCATACCAGCGGCAAAGGAGGCGGCGTTGTGCACGACGATATCAAGCTTGCCGTACCTGGAGACCGCGAAGGAAACGGCCTGCTCGATCTCGGCCGCGACTCCGACGTCTACGACGCGGAGGGCAGCCTCGCCTTTCGCGGCAATGATGTCGGACAGCGTCGCCTGGCCATGGCTCTCTGTTCGAGTTGCAATAACAACCTTGGCACCCTCGTCCGCAAAGACCCTAGCAATTGCAGCGCCAATCCCTTGGCCGGAACCAGTGACAATAGCGGTCTTCCCGCGCAAGCGATTTAAGCCCATGGCCTTTACCTCCCTCAATTAGGCGATTTCGCCGATCCTTTGGGACATTCCATCGTCGGAACGTTACCGGGCGCCTTTGCGTAAATTGAACAATTAGTTCAGATTTATGTCAAGCCGGACATTTAGTCTTTTCTCTGCCCAATTTGTGGGCTATACTGCAGGGATGAAGCAGAAAGCGCCTGTCCGACTCCGCGATCGCAATCGCCTGAGAACCCGGCAGGAACTCCTGGACACAGCACTTGATCTGTTCGAGGCCGGAGGTCTTGCGGCCTGCTCCGTTGACGCGGTTGCAAAACAAGCCGGCACATCCAAAACAACGGCCTACACCTACTTTCCAGGCGGCATCGACGAGATGCTCCGCGATCAATACCGCATCATCGGCGAGCGCGTCCGTGTACGCGGCGAGCAGGCACGCAATGCCAGCACCACGGTTGAGGACCGGATAACCGCCCTGATGGCGGCCCTGCTCGAGATTTGTGCGGAACCCAAGGTCGGGCGGTTCTACATGATGCTCACGCCGGCGCTCAGCCCGCTTCTCGAACCCGTCGTCGGAGAAACATCCGCTCACTTTCGCAGAATGATCGTGGATGATTTGGAGCGGAAGCTCGCTGGCAGCGTCTCGCCAACCGCCTGCGCCACACTGATCGTGGGGGCCGGGCGTGAGGCGGCCATCGCGGTAGCGCGAGATCCTAGTCAGCAAGAGGTGCTTCTGACCGCGCTCCGGATGACAGTCCGTGCGATGCTCTCGGTGAAGGCAGGTCGCTAGTACCTTTTCAATTGAGGAACGGGTTGCCTCAAGCGATCTGGTCGAAAGACCAGCCTCCGTTCGATCTGAACGGAGGGTATCGAACCTCTTTCCTTGGCTGCACAGGGCAGCATCGCTGCCTCAATGTGCCGCGTGGCTACATTGCGGACCGCAGACATGTCCCCTGCCGCCGTGAGGAGATCCTTTCTCCACGTGTTGCACCCGTTCTGGCCGCAAATCCGCCTCGTCCAGGCGTGGAAGTGTATTGTAAGCGCGCATTTTACTGCACAGGCTGCGCGCGCGGCTGGCCGCGGCGTCGCGTGGCGCCGGGGCCCAGCGGGATCATCGGAACGGCTTGATTGATCCTGAGCGTTTGACGGTCAGCCGCTGTCGTTGTCAGCTGGCAGGTTTTTTTGAGCGGTGCAATTGAACGGCAACAGATCTTCGATATCGGCGTCTGGCGCGCGTTGGGGCAATTCGGTGAGCGCGTGACGTAGCCATGCATAGGGATCGACGCCGCATGCCCGGCATGTCAGCACCAAACTGTAGATCACGGCGCTTGCCTTGGCGCCGGCAACGGTGTCGCTGAACAGCCAACTTTTTCGTCCGGTGCAAAACGGCCTGATGTCGCGCTCCAGAACATTGTTATCGATCGGGGCGAGACCGTCACTGGTGTAACGGGTCAGATAATCCCATTGGTTGCGTGCATAGGCGATCGCCTTGCCGGTCAAGCTTTCGGGTAGCACCTTCGGCGCCTGGTCGTCGAGCCAGGTCCGGAAGGCGGCCAATACCGGCAGGCTATGCTGCTGGCGCAGCCGCAAGGTGTATGCGGCGCGCGTTTCGCCGTCGGGCGGCGTCTGGCGCGCCACCCTCTCGACCTCGTACAACGCCTCGAAGAACTTGAGCGCCTGCAATGGCGGACCGCCAGGCTTTGTCCTGGCCTTGAGCGCATCGGTAAATTTCCTGCGCGCATGCGCCATACAGCCGAGATGGGTCGCGCCTGTCAGCGTGCGCCAGGCGTCATAGCCGTCGCTCATCAACAAGCCGCGATAGCCGGCCAGGAAGGCCTGAGGATGTTGCTGGCCGCGACCGGGCTGGTAATCGAACAGCACGACCGGCTGCGCGCAGTCCTGGCCGCTGCGATAGGCCCACATGAAGGATTTGGCCTGCGCATCACGGCCGTCCTCTTTAAGAACCTGGACCCAGGTTTCGTCGCCGTGGACCAGGGGCTGCGACATGAGCTTTTGCTGTAGCGCGTCATAGACCCGATGCAGATGCAACTCGCTCGCCCGGATCACCCAGTTGCCCAGCGTCCCGCGGCTGATGCTGACGTCGGCGCGCCCCAGCGCGTCCGCCACACGGTACAGCGGCGTGCCGTCGACGTATTTGTTGGCGAGCACCAGCGCCAGCGTCGATGGCGTGGCGACGCTACCCGGCAGCGGCTGCGCCGGCATCGGCGCGGTCACAATCGGGGTGTTCAGCGCGGTGCGCTCGCAGTGACGGCAGGCATATTTGAACCGCACATGTTGCAGCACCGACGCCTTGACCTCGACGTGCAACTGCTCGGTGACGGTCTCGCCCATCCGATGCATCCGATTATGGCAGCACGGACAGTCCTTTTGATCCTCACCCAGATCGTGTTCGACGCGTTGGCGCGGCAGATCGTCAGGCAGCGGCTTGCGGCCGCGTGCCTTCGGCGCCGGCTTTGGAGCCTCCGGCAATCCCGTGTCCGGCACGGCGACCGCCTCGACATCGTCGTCGTCCCGGCTTTCAGCGGCGGCCTGCTCGGCTTCGTTGAAGATGCGCTCCTTGAGCTTTTCGCTCTTCGGCGCATACCGGTGCAGGCGCTCCAGGCGCAACTGCTCCTCTAGATGCAGCACGCGTTGTGCGAGTTTCTCGTTTTCGGCCTTCAGCGCCGCGATCTCGGCCGCGTGCGCCGCGATCAAGGCTTCCAGTTCGTGCGTCGTGGGCTTGCGACTCATCGGAGTCTTGAATCGAAGTCATGCCGCCGCGTCAACCGGGCTCCCATGTCTTCGTCATGTCTTCGGCCGCGTCATCTGAGAACGGCCATGCCGAAGCCCGATGACGCCGCCCGCATCGAACACGCTCAGCCCACGCTCTGATATTGCCGCACCGGATGACGACGCACCGCCGCGATGTTGATGCCGTCAAGCAGCCAGTGCAGCTCCTCCGTCGTCAGCGTCAGCACCGCCTCCTGACTTCGGGGCCAGTGGAATCTGTCGGCCTCCAGCCGCTTCAGCAGCATCCAAAATCCTGACCGATCATAAATCAGCAGCTTGATCCGGTCGCGGCGACGATTGCAGAACGCGAACACCGCGCGCTGGAACGGATCCAGCCCCATCGACTGCTCGACCACGATCGCCAGGCTGTTGATGCCCGCCCGGAAGTCAATCGGTTCGCGGTGAAGGTAGACCCGAAGATCAGACGCCAGTCGGAACATCGCAACGCCCCAGCGCTTCAATCACCGCCGACAGCAACTGCGCGTCGCCGCCTTCCAGCGAAAGCGTCACGCCGTTGGGCATCGATGCCGTCAGCCGCCCTGCACAGGATCGCTCCGTCGCGCAAACCGCAATCGCGCCAGCAGATCGAGTTGGCGACGGCGACGGCGCGCGAACCGGAATAAAGGCTGGCGCAATCGGCGCCCGCGCCTCCGGCTGGCCATCCCCGTTCTGAAGTTGTCGCTTGGCCACCCACTTGCGCAGCAGGTTCGCGTTCACGCCGTGTTGCAGCGCAAGCCCCGCCAGCGACACGCCAGACTGCAGACAGGCCTCGACCAGCCGCTGTTTGCTGGCCGGATCATAGCGACGCCGGCCATTGCGCAACACGCCGACCGTCTCAAGTCTCAAAGGTTCTTCTGGAGTGATCATCGATCGTGTCCACCTCGCTCATGGTGGACACCTCATCCCATCCCCGCGCTCAACTGCATAGGTGCGTAGAAAGGAGCGCTTACAGTGTATTGGTGTCGAATATGTCCTTGCCACCGAGCACCGTCCGCAAGACTAGGGTCTTCGGAAGGTCGCCGACGTTGCAAGTCTGGGGATTGCGATCGACGATAGCCAAATCCGCCTTGTAGCCCGGCTTCAACGCCCCGATCCCCTCCCATTGCATTAATTTGGCATTGTTGACCGTCCAACCATCCAGGGCCTGCTGCCGGTTGATGGAGTATCCGGGACCGTCATGTCGGCGTCCGGCACCGGCAAACTCGCGTGTCTCGGCAAGCGCCATATGCTCGAACGAACTGGCAGGCCCCCAATCCGAGCCAAGTCCAACGTTGGCACCCGAGTCGAACATTTTGCCGATTGGGACGAGGTACTTGAGGGCTTCCTCACCCAGACGTTCCTGATACATGGCGCCCTTGCCCCAACAAAAGCTGACCGTGCTGGTGAGGTGAAATTTCAGCTCGGCGTATCGTTTGATGGGCTCGTCCTCAATGAAGATGCTGTGCTGGATCACCCACTCCCGCGTCCGCACGTCCCATTGATCAAGGAATGGCTCGAGAAGAGCGAGGAACTCTCGATGCTCCGGTCGGCTACAATTCAGCATGTTCAAGCGAACATTGTTCTTGAGGCAGTATTCAATGGTATCGCGTATCATCGCTTGCGTAAGGAACGCGTGCCCCTTCGTGGGGCGACCACAAGGGTCTTTGTACTCGCCGTCGGTTCGCAGGATACCAGGCCAGCCAGGCCCGGATGGACACAATGAAAGTCCGTTGACACGATATAGCGGATCGCTGGTTTGAATGAGGCTTGCCGCGAGCCCGCAATTCGCGCGAACGCTCGCTTCGGTGATTCCCATACCGAAGTCGAAGGCGTGTTGGGCACCTTCCAAGGTGGCCAGTACGCGCATGCGCAGGTTGTTCGCGTCGCGAACACGTTGATACGCAGCGATGTGGGCTGCATCCATCGCGTGCCCCTCGTAAGCCGCCGTCACGCCTCGGCCGGCGGCCGTCAGTTGCCCCGCAAGAGCGCCTCGGTACCAGAGGTCGTCGGTTGGACGAAACACCTGCGCCGCCACGTGCCCTAGCCAAAAAGGACTGCTGTTATAGTAGTTCGTCACGCCCCCGGTGAAAATGCCGGTAAGCTCACCATCTGCATTCTTCTCGATCGTCACGTTATCGACTTGGTCGGGCAGATCGCGCCCAATGCCGAGTAGTTGCAGCGCCCTGGAGTTCATCGCACAGACGTTTGGCGTTACCGGTGCATAGGCCTGTATCCAGACCGGATGGTCTGGGGCGACCGCATCCAGCTCCCAGCGGTTCGGCAGCCGCCCCTCGGGAAGATCGCGCCATGACCTGCGAATGAAATAATGCGGTTCGCCGACCGGAGTTGTCAGGATCCACTCGCCCCGCGGTATCACCGCCGCTCCCTCGCGTATGCGGGCGAAGATGTCGGCGTGGTTTCGCGCATCATAGAGTTTGATGCAGGGCACGTCGAAACTGCCGAAATGAAGGAAGTGCGGATGATTGTCGATCAGCCCCGGAAGCACGCAGGCGCCTTCTATGTCGATTTGCCGGGCCGAGGATCCTGCAAGGGAACGCATGTCGTCTAGCGCACCCGTCGCAAGTATCATGTCTCCTTCAAGGACGATCGCCTCGTGAGTTTCCCGCCGCTCATTCTGACTCAGCACAGGGCCGCCGTGTATAAGCGTACGCAAAGCTGGCATGGTCATGCCATTGTCTCCTAGGTCTGGATCTCACACTTCAAACGCGCAGCATCGTCCGTCGTGGCTGCCCGCGGCGCCAGGCGTTGACGGTCTCGACTATTTGCTCGCGGCGCGATAACTCACAGGCAGGCTGGTGGTGGCACGAAGCCACCCAGCTCGCGTTCGACAAGCTGAGCAAATCGGAGCGGCGTGCGGTCCTCGAGGAACGGCCCAATCAACTGCACGCCCATCGGCATCTTGTCTACGAACCGCCCGGTGGGTACCGCTGTCGCCGGCAGGTTGGCGCAGACCGCAAGCGACGGCCACTGGAGACCGTCGAAATACGGGCGCGGCTGACCGTCAACGATCATGCTGCGAGCTTCGCACATTGTGACTGGATCGGCCGCGCTGCCGTCGCCGCGATGATCGTGTGCGTATGCGACTGTCGGCATCACTGGACAGATCAAGAGGTCATAGCGCGTGAAGAAATCCCGCCAGATGCGAAAGAGCCGCTCGCGCTGCTCGACTACTTCGAAGTATTCTACATGGCGCCTTGTCACCGCGCGCGCCGCCCGAGCGGGATAACTGGTGGGCGGTCGCTTTGCGGCCGACTCGACGAGCTGCTGCGCCACCTCAGGAGGCAGGCCGCTGGCCATTACCGAGAACAGCGTCGCGATGTAGGTTTCGTAGGCTGCCTGCCAATCGATGTTCGGGCGCGCCTTCTCGTCCACAGTTACGCCAAGACGACGCAGGTCGTCCGCGTAGACGTGCATGACTTCCAGGCAACGCGAATCGACGGCATAAGTGCTGGCGTCGGCCCACAGCGCGACGCGGAAGTCCTTCAGTCGCTCATGACGGCTCGGCGGAATCTTCACGCTCCACGCCGGTCGGCTCAGTTCCGCAGGTGCGGCGAGCACATCCATTGCGAGTTCCAGATCCTCAGCGCTCCGAGCCAATGGGCCGCACACGCCCAACTCGTAGGTCGTGTACTGGCCCGGCATCGGCGGAATGTGCCCTCGTCCAGGCACCACGCCGTAGCTGGGCTTGTGACCGTAGATGCCACAGAAGTGCGCCGGGGTGCGGATCGATCCCCCAATGTCGCTGCCCAGCTCCAGCGGCGCAAAACCCGCAGCTATGGCCCCTGCCGAACCGCCTGACGAGCCGCCGGGCGTTCGCCCTACATCCCAGGGATTGTTCGAGGTTCCGTAGAGCGGATTGTAAGATTGCCAATCGAAGGCGCCCGCGGGCAGATTGGTCTTGCCGAAGATGATGGCGCCTGCCGCCTTGAGTCGCGCCACTGCGTCCGCATCCTGCTGTGGCCAATGGTCCGCGAGGAACGGAAAACCGCAGGTCGCGGGCATACCCGTGACTTCATAGGTGTCCTTGATGGTCATCGGAAGCCCATGCAGCACACCCCGCTCCGACGGCGCCGCGTTGTCCGCCCGACGGGCGGCTGCCAATGCGCCCTCGACGTCACGCGCAACGACTAAGTTCAGTGCGGGATTGTGCCTATCGACCTGCTCAAGGTGCAGGTTCAGCAATTCCACCGCGCCGATGCGGCGCTCGCGGAGCGAAGTGAGCAGCTGCGTCGCGGGATGGAAGTACTGCGGAAGCAGTGTGGAAGCCTTTGTCTCGGTTTTTGACATGAGCGTATCCTCTGTCCAGGTCAATATGGGAGGCGTCTTGCTGGGACGGAGGATCGACAGGAACTCCCTGCCTGTCATCTACCAAACAGGGGATATCGGCTTCGTCTGCCGCGAGCACTCGAACGCTACCGCCGGAGCGCCAACCCCGCTCGCAGTGATTGGTCGCAAATCTCTCGTCCCTGAGGGCACGCCCTCTGCGGTGGGTGTTCGGCAGGTGGCTGACCCGAAAGGCAACCCAGCGTGGTTTTCCGCAAGCTGCCGCATGTTAGGTTGGGAACGTCCAGTCTGCTGCGCGAAGAGCGAAGCGACACTGGAAATTCCGGAAGAAAGCCCGTTCGTAGCCGTCGAGGATCGCCACAGTCCGCATTCGCCCCGCCGACCATGACGACGATGCACAGGTCCGGTAGTCGAAAAACGCAGCGCTGGTCGGGACCATCAAGACGGTTTCTGTGGGTAAGTCAGGGACGTCCTGATTGCGAGATGAAGCCCCGCTGGTAGAGATTCGGCATGAAACACGAACGATCGAACAACCCAAAGAAGCCTGTCTTCACGAGAAGACCTGCGCCTGGCGCACGAGCGCGGACTGACGAACAAAAGACGGATGTCAGAGATAATCTAATCGCGGTAGGACGGCACTTATTCGCTGTCGAAGATCCGTCGACCGTTTCATTGCGAAAGATTGCAGCAAAGACCGGGTACTCGCCAGGCACGGTTTATAAGTATTTCAGAGATCAACACGAGCTGTTTATCGCGATTCGCGAGCAGGACATGTCTCGCGTCGTGGATAATCTGGAAAAGATAGCGAAGCGCATTGCGGACCCCAAAGAGCGGTTGCGGTCGGTCTTTCTTGCAGCTATCCGGCACTGGTTGAAACGCCCCGAGGAGTTCAGAGTCCTGTTTTCAATTCGTCCCGAACAATCCAGCAAGGCCGGCCGCCAGCCGTTCGGACGGTCGCCTGTCGTGCTCAGATCCTATTCGCTTTATCGGCAGTTGGTGGACGACCTGTTCGCTCCTTACGCCACGCCGCCGTGCCCACCTCGGGTAGCGACCGATACCCTAATCGCGGCGACTCACGGCATTATCGCTTTCACCTTGCACACCCACACTCTCGAATGGTCTAGCCCGATCAGGATGGCGGAAGAGGCCCTCGATGCCCTCCTTTCCACGTGGATCCGCAACGAACGCTAATTCATTTCGCCAATGGAGGATGCACCCGGATGTGCCTGCCGATCCGATCGACGAGTTCGTCCTCGTCGTTCGCATCCGTGAAATGCGCGATATACTTGCCGTCAGGTCCGACCAAATAGGTGAAAGCGGTGTGGGGCATTTGATATCCGGCCACATCATCCGGATCCGCCGCGCGCCTCGCGAACACCCTATAGAGTCCCGTGACATGCTCGATGTTGTCGCGGGAGCCGGTCAGCCCAGTGAAGTGCGGAAATTTGTCTTCCAAGAAGGCCCTCATGACCGCCGGAGTATCGCGCTCCGGATCGACTGTGACGTAGAGCGGCCGGAGCTTCGCGGCCAACGGCCCGAGCCGGTCGATCACCCGAGAGAGACGTGAGAGAGCTGCCGGGCACACGGCCCGGCAGTGCGTGAAACCGAAGAACAGCAACATGAATTTGCCGCGATAGCTGCGATCGGTTACGGGAATGCCGTGATGATCGATCAGATCGAAGATACCTCCGACCTGGACGGTCTGCTGGCTGTGCGACTTTCCCCCACAACAGTCAGACATCGCCAAACCCAAGGATGAGCGTGGTCGGCTTCTCCAGCCGCAGAGCTACGGTGAGGACTTGGTCGTGCGCTGTGACGTGCACGGCATCGGCACTCGCGAGCGCTCCGTCTCGACTGGCGGAGACCGCTACGTCATCGACAAAAAGAGTCCAACTTGCGGTCGGCGCCACGGGTCCGATGTCGAGCTCAACATGTAGCAAGTGTGCGTCTCGCGGTTGGAGCGTCGCGACCAAGCATCTCTCGTTTTGATCATACGCAGCGCGCGTTACGTCGACACTGGACGTGATCCGTTGCAGGGCAGGACGGGCAAAATGCTCGCCGGCCCAAGGCTTGTTGTAGAGAGCCCAAAGCCCGTCTGGCACGTTGAGACGAGCATAGGCCAACATCGCGTTGCCGGTCAGCCTGTCCATCCGGATGAGATTGCCGTCCTCGTCGTAGGCTTGATCGCTGCGCGGATAGTAAAGGCCGCCATCGCTCCAGGTCGGCGACATGTGTCGATCGGCATGCGCCAGCATGCCATTGAGGTCTGCGTCGCCCATCTCGGAGAGCAGCATCGCGACATAACCGAAATCCGGCATCGGCCAGGGATAGGCGCGATCCTCGATACCGTCGACCGGACGACCGCTGGCAAGGGTCTCGCGCACCTGCGGCACCACGGAGCTCGGGTAAAGCGATACGAGGCCGTCACGGCCGTACTTCAGGACTCCCCGCAATTGATCTCGATAGATCCCATGCACGAAATCGCGGTTCCACGTATTCATCACCGCACCACCCCATGCGGTCCAACCGACGCTTTTTGGCGGCACGAAATCATCCTGCTCGACGCGCCACCAACCGTGAAACCAGCCTTCCTCCGAGAAGATACCCTTCTTCTCCCAAGCCAGACGATAACTGCGCGTCGTTTCGTCGGCGATAGAGGTCCCCTTGCGCAAATCCGCGAAGCGAAAGCCCAACATCGGAAACTGATTGCAGACGATGAAGACGCAATTCGGCTCGCAGGCGACGCCGAGCCAACCATTCTTGACCATCTGCCAATAGATCACCTCGTTGAGTGTACTGCGGCTGTATTCGAACTTTTCAGGCCCCATCCCCCAGAAGATCGGGTTGTGCACAAACGTCAACGCATCAGGCCGGTCATAGCCATCGTCGTTGAACAGCATGCTGTACATGCCCACCATGGCCGATAGATGCCCGCTATACATGATGTTCTCGCGGACCACCGGATCGACCCAGCCCTTTCGCAGTTCTTTGATGTCGGGATTAACGTAGGGCCCAGACTGGCTCGTATCCTTCCAATATCCCCACACCTCGCGGCGCAACATCTTGCGGATCAGTTTGTCGAAAGTGCCGCGAAATACCGCCGGCGCCGCGGGCAGTCGATGATAATGAGCCAAGCCGATCGCATAGGCCATCTGCGCAAGCTGATAGCGGTAGGAATCGAGCCATTCCTGTCCTGGATCCGGTATACCCATCTTCGACCATTCGCCATCGGGCTGATCGGCAAGATTCTGGATATGGCGCAGATGGCCGAGTTGCAGCGGATCGAGGAGAGGAAATCGCGAAACGTCGGGCGCCTTCCGATTGATTTTTCCTAGCTCTGAAACCGGCATGTTGTCGCTCCTTCGGTTCCTAAATGTGGTCGAGATCGCGGAATGGAGCCTGCTCTCCCTCTGGCATCAGGCTTCGGTCGTAATATTCCGAACACCGGGTTATTTTGCCGTCCTCTGCTACGGCTAATACCGCGCACAGACGAGCACGATAGGCCTTGCCTGTGGCAATCACCTTGCCTCCGCCGAGGCTTTCCCCGTCGAAGGTCCCCTCTCCGATCGCTTGAACCACCACGACGGAATCGCCGGCGATGAATCTCTCTGGAGCCACTCGAAAGCCGGAAATGGCCCGGTGCCAAAGCTGATGATGAAGTCTCATGAAATCGCGGCCGCGACGCAACGCGCCGAAGGCCGCGTCCAGGTATTCACCATCTTCTCTGAACAGGTGCGCGAACTCATCGGCATTCGACTTGTTCCATCCGTCGACCCAAGACCGGCCGATATTCTCCAGTGTCTGTTTGTCCAATTTGGTCACGCTATGCTTCCTCCTTAGTCGTCATCATTGGTGCCTGGAGGACGATTAGAGGTCATCGGACCTTCGGTCGCCCGGTTTGGATCGTCTTTGCCTATCGAAAAGATAAAGATTGTTCTCCTATGACAGCGAATCGAGAAAGCGCAGCAGAGCTTCGTTTACTTCCACGGGAGCTTCCTGCTGCACCCAATGACCTGCACTTTCTATGAGTACCGTTCCCCGCCAATCAATGAGATTGGACGGCAATCGTTGGGTGCTTTGATCGCTCCATTGCACGACCGCATCGCGCTTCCCGCCGATGAACAGGGCCGGCACCGAAATCTTGGCTGCGTCGAACGGAGCGAGAAGCTCCACGTTTCGGTCGACGTTCCGATACCAGCTCAGACCGCCCCGAAAGCCGCTTCGACGATAGGATTTCGAATAGATCTCCAGGTCCTCCTCGGACAGCCAGGCCGGAAGCTCGTGCGGTTCGGCAAGGCTTTCCACGAAGGTGCATCCTTGGGGCACTAACGTATTCCAGCGCTCGGGCTCCGGCGGATCGCCGGAAAGCGTGTAGAACATCCGCCTTAGCGTCAGCTTGGTGTCTTTTGCCAGTTCTGCGGGAACGTCCGGCTGTTGGAAATACAACATATAGAACCCGTCATTGCCTCGGGCTCGCATGACCTGAAGAAGGCTCGTTGAAGAGCGCGGCGTGTACGGGACACTCAATCCGGCGACACCGCGAACGCGATCCGGCCGCATCAAGGCAGTATTCCAAGCGACCGGCGCCCCCCAATCGTGACCAATCACGACAGCGTTCGGGAGTTCTAGCCCGTCCAACACGCCGACCACGTCGCCGACCAGATGCAACATTGTGTAGTCATCGATGCGCTCGGGGGCCGACGTTTCACCGAAACCGCGCATGTCCATCGCGATGACCCGGTAGCCGGCTTCAACAAGCGCAGGGATCTGATGTCGCCAGGAGTACCAGGTCTCGGGAAACCCGTGACAGAGAATGACCGCGGGGCCGCGGCCGGCCTCGGCCACGTTCCGTTCGCTTTGATTGTCCGATGATCGATGCTTATCACCTGAGCCTCTATCCTACATCCCGAGATATGCACGCTTCACGTCATCGCTTTGCAGCAAGTCAGATCCGGACCCCGACTTGAGGATCCGGCCGGTCTCTACGACATAACCGACATCGGCAATCGCCAGGGCTGCGCGCGCATTCTGCTCGACCAGGAGAATGGTGATGCCTTCCTGCCGCAACCGATCCACCACTCGCAAGATCTCCGCGGCGAGAAGCGGAGCAAGTCCAAGCGAAGGTTCGTCGAGCAACAATAGCTTCGGCTCACCCATCAACGCGCGTGCGATCGCAAGCATCTGTTGCTGACCGCCGGAAAGCGTTCCAGCTGGTAGCTTGCGCTTCACCTTCAGGACAGGGAAAAGCGAATACGCCTGCTCCATGCGTTGGTCGAGTTGAGCGTTTTGTCGGCGATAGGCACCGAGAAGGATGTTGTCCTCGACGGACATCGGGCCGAATACCTGGCGCCCTTCCGGCGCCTGGCAGATGCCGAGTGCCACGCGCTTGTGAGACGCAAGTCGCGAGATATCGACGCCATCGAAGCGGATCGTCCCGGTGGCTGCACGATGAACTCCGGAGAGCACGCGCAGGAGCGTCGTCTTGCCCGCGCCGTTCGCACCGACGAGGGCGACCAGTTGCCCTCTTCCCACCGAGAAATCGAGACCATGCAGCGCTTCGATCGGCCCATATCTCGCTTTAAGACCTCTGACTTCGAGCAGCGGCTTGTGGCCTATGGAAGCCGCTTTCGATTCCAGTACGTGCATGGCGCTCATGCTGCGGCTCCGAGATAGGCCGCCACGACCTGCGGGTCCGCCCGCACTTCTTCCGGTCGTCCTTCGGCAAGCTTTCTGCCGTAGTCGAGCACAAGAATCCGTGTCGATACCCGCATCACCAGCTTCATGTCGTGTTCGACCAAGACGATAGTCACGCCCGTCGCAGCGATGCGTTCGATCAGGACGGAGATTTCTTCGGTCTCGACGTGATTGAGACCGGCCGCCGGCTCATCGAGGAGCAGTATCTTTGGCTTCGCGGCCAGAGCCCGCGCTAGTTCCAGGCGCTTCAACGCTCCATAGGGCATTTGCGATGCCTGCGCCTTGCGATATTGGGACAGCCCGACGAACCCCATCAATGCATCCGCTTCTTCGCGTAGCCCGGCATCTTGCCTGCGTATATGCGGGAGGTGCAGCAACGCGCTCACGAAGCCCGGATCCAGACGAATATGACCGCCAATCATCACGTTCGAAATGGCGTCCATGTTCATGCAAATCTGGAGATTCTGAAATGTGCGGCTAAGCCCGAGTTCTGCAAGCCTGTCAGGCGATTGGCCGGATGTAGGCTCGCCGATCATGGTAATGGTGCCGGCGGTAGGTACATAGATGCCCGACAGCAGGTTGACGACGGTCGTCTTCCCTGCCCCGTTTGGCCCGATGATAGAGTAGATGGATTCGGGTTCCACGGTGAACGAAAGATCATCGACCGCCGTGACGCCACCGAATCGCTTTGACAGGCTCCTGACCTCTAGCGCGTTCATGACTGTAGCCTCGCCATTCGATCGCGTACGGTCGGTACGAGCCCGTTGGGCATGAAGATCATCGTAGCAACCAGGATGATGCCGAACACGATCGTCTCGCCGCCCTGGAAGGCCGAAAGCGCCTGCGGAAGCACGGTCAGCATGACCGCGCCGATCAACGATCCGACAATGGAAGCCATGCCTCCTACGATTACCATCGCCATTAGGAGTATTGAGCGAACGAAGCCGGCACTATCGGGCGTCGCGAACTCCAGGTAGTGGCCCTCAAGACTGCCCATGACGCTCGCAACCACCGCGGAGAGTACGAATACCTTCACTTTCACGCTGGTGACGTCGATGCCGGCAACTCGGGCCGCCACCTCCGATCCATGGATTGCCTGCAATGCCCGGCCGGCGGGCGAATGCACGAGGTTTGTTGCTGCCCACACGGCGATCAGCAGAAGAGCGGACACGAGAAGATACCAGTTGCGGTCACCTCTCAGTTGCCATTGGCCAATCGCGAACGCCGGAACGGACATGCCGTCCGACCCGCCCGTGTATTGCGTCTCGTTGTTGAGCACGATCGAGATGATGATGCCCAAGCCGAGCGTCGCCATCGCCAGGTGGTGGCCCTTCAGGCTCAATATCGGGCGTGCGATCAGGAACGCCAGAAGCCCGGTACCGGCAGCACCGATCCCAAGCGCGACGAGCGGCGCCCAACCGGCATGCGTCGCGAGGACCGCGGAGGCGTATGTGCCGAGGCCCAGAAAGCCCGCATGGCCGAGGCTGATCTGTCCGGTGTAGCCGAACAGCAGGTTCAACCCGATCACGACGACGGCGTTGATGATCGTTCTAATCGCCAGGTCGTAGACGAAGGCGTTCGGTCCCAACAAGGGGAAGATCGCCAGTCCCGCGGCCAGGAGTCCAATTCCGGCGAAGCGTGATGAGATGGTCATACCCGGTCCGATGTCTTGGCACCGAGGAGACCGTGCGGTGCGAGCAGGAACAGCAGGATAATCAGGACGAAGGCGACCGCGTCCTTGTAGGCGGCGGAAATGTACGCAGCCGTCATCGACTCGATGACGCCGAGGGCCAAGCCGCCAACGACCGCGCCGACCGAGCTACCCAGGCCGCCAAAGGCGGCAGCGACGAAGCCCTTGAGGCCCAGCATCGTGCCGGCGCTATAGCTCGTGAAGGTGATAGGGGCGAGCAGCACGCCTCCGATCGCACCCAGCGCCGCCGATAAGGCGAACGAAAACGTCAAGACTCCCATCGTGTTGATACCGACGAGCTGAGCGGCCAGCCGATTGTGCGAAGTGGCCACCAGAGCCTTCCCGTGCATAGTCGAGTTGAAATACCAGAACAGGGTGATCACGATGACGAGTGAGATCCCCATGATCCAAAGCGCCTGTGGAGCCAGGGCTGCACCGAGGACATTCAGAGGGCGGTCGTCGGAAAGCCCAGGCAAGGCATGGTTTCCTTTGCCTAGTCCGATCTCGACGGCCCCGCGGATTACCTGGCCCGCTCCGAGCGTGATGATGATCAGCGAAGTCATCGAAGTCGTACGCGCCGGCTCAACCGCGAACTTGGCCATGGCAAAACCGACGAGCGTGGTGAACGCGATGGCGATCGCAAGCGAACTCAATAATGGAAATCCGGCGGCGACCAAGGCCGAAGCCGTCATCGCGCCGAGCATGATGAATTCGCCCTGGGCGAAATTGATCATTCCGCTCGCATTATAGACAAGGGTGTAGCCGAGCGCCGCGAGTGCGTAGGTCGCCCCCACGGTCAGGCCTGCAAGCAGGAACTGAAGGAATTGCGATAGCATTGGTTGCTCCATAGGGGCCGAAGGGGAGCTCTTCGGCGCGCACGCACCGGGTCGCTACGTCGGCCCGCCGGCATCCGGCTTGAGGCACATCGGCGAGCTGACCCGCGCGCGGGATTAGCTTACCGGTACGAACTTCCCGTCTTTGACGACGTGCATCCGCAAGGACTCCAGTGCAAGACCGAGATGGTCCGTCTCGGACATAGTGAACACGCCATTGAGGCCGGGAAGTTTGCGCGTTTCCTCGATCGCTTGGCGTACCTTTGCCTTATCGGTCGACCCTGCACGGCGGATCGCATCGATCGCGATGATGATGGCATCGTAGGCATTGCCCGCGAACGGCGACGGAGCTTCCTTGTACATCTCCTTGTAGCCGGCATAGAAGCCGTCGATCACGGGCTTTTGCGGGTCGTTGGCCGCGACGCCTTCCGGAATGATGAAACCGGCCGTGGGCATGCGCGCCCCCTCGGAGGAGCTGCCCGTCAGGTTCAGGAATTCCTGATTGACGACAGCGTGCGGGAGGTACAGCGGCAGCTTGATATCCAACCTTGCCTTGTTCTTGACCGCCATCGCCGGGCTGGTGCCGGCGCCGCAGAAGATCAAGAGAGCCTCGACGCCTGGCGCATTCTTGATGGTCGTGAGCTGCGGTGTAACGTCGGTGTCTTTCGGGCCGTACTTTTCATCGGCTATTATGGTGATTCCGTAACCGGCGGCATTCTCCAGAATTTCCTTGCGGCCGGATTGGCCGAATCCGGCGGTTTCCGATAGAAGACCGATCTTCGTGTGGCCCTTTGCCTTCATGTCCTGAAGGATGCGCAGCGCGACCTGACGATCGGTATGTGGTGTCTTGAACACCCACTTCTTCACGGGATCGACGATCGGGAGGCCACCACCGACCGAAATGTAGGGAATTTCGGCACGTTCGACCAACGGGATCATTGCCATCGCGTTAGGGGTAATGGTTCCGCCGATCACGAGATCGACGTGATCCGCTTCGATCAGCCGCTTGGTGAGCGAGCTCGCCCGCGCAGGTTCGGATGCATCGTCATACGAAACGAGTTCGACCCTGCGTCCCAGAAGACCACCCCCGTCATTGATCTTCTTGACGTAGAGCTCCACGGCCTTCTGTTCCGGATCACCGATGAAGCCGACGACGCCCGTCGTGGACAACAGAACGCCGATCTTGATGGGATCGTCCGCCGCGTTCGCCGCCTGGGACGCAGCAATCACGGCCATCGCCGCAACGATTTTCTTCAACACTGCCTTCATTTTTCCCTCCCCGGTTGGATCCGCTCTTCCGTCGGATTAGTGATACTGAAATGCACCTTGATGCAGGCCGGATCGGCGGTCCCCGTCAAAAGGGCGGCGAACGCGTCCGCACTGCGGTCGAACGGCACCGAAGCGATCCAGCGCGTATCGAGGCTTTTTGCCAAATCTACCGCCTCGACGAATTCGTCGTGCGAATAGGCGAATGATCCTCTTATCGTGCGCTCGCCGGCGACGACCGGGCCGCCGGCGACGGCGAACTCGGGAGCATGCAAGCCGACCAGGACCGCTGTGCCTCCCGGACGGACGTTTTCCACGGCATTCCGACGCGTCGTAACGGCGCCGACGGTGTCAATGACCGCCTCGTAAACGCTCTCCGCCATCTCGGTCGCGATATCTGCGCCGCAGCGCAAGGCCATTGCCCGTCGTTCAGGGGCGATGTCAGTGACCGTGATATTGGTGACCCGGTTCTCCTTAAGTACGTGAAGCAGCGACATGCCGATGGGTCCGGCTCCCAAGACAGCGACGTCGCGTTGCGGCATCGGCGACAGTCGCCAGGCGTGTAGCGCCGTCGCGATCGGTTCGACCATCGCGGCACGCGTCGGGTCGAGCGTGCCGACCTCGACGAGGTTGCTGGCCGGCACCAAGACGCTTTCGGCAAATGCCCCGTTGCGATGAACGCCCAGTACTTGGCGTTTCTCGCAGAGATGGCGGCGCCGCTCGCGACAGGCGCGACATTCGCCGCACGAGAAGATCGGATTGGCGACGACGAGCGCACCGTCCCGCTGCCTGCGGCCGACGAATTCATGTCCGATGGTCAGGCCTACCGGGAGCGGTGGCCGACCGCTTCTGACCGCACCGAGATCGGTGCCGCAGATACCGGCGACCAGCACGTCGACGATCTCCTCACCTGCTGCCGGTTGCGGCGCAGCAACGTCGGCGAAGCGGACCGAGTGTTCGCCTGCGTAGGATAGCGCCTTCATGAAGCGGTCCTCGAAGGAGCCGACCTGGAAGCTAGGCTAGGATAGCGACGGTTGAGCGCGCCGCCGTCGACGTAGATGGTGTCGCCTGTGATATAGCTTGCTTCATCGGACGCCAGAAACGCCGCGACTGCCGCTACCTCGTCCGGCTGACCGGGACGGCCAAGCAAGATGTTGTCTACGAACTCGGCCCGGGCTTGCGGCAGCGAAAGCAACCGGCTGACCATGGGCGTTTCGGTGAGGCCGGGACCGACGCCGACGACGCGGATCTTGTGCGCAGCCAATTCCATGGCTGCAACTCGCGTCAGCATGGCCGCGCCGGCTTTGGAAGCACAGTAGGCGGACAGGCCTTCACCGGGCTGCTCGGCATTGGTGGAGACGAAGTTCACGATGACGCCACCACGCGCTTTCATTTGCAGCGCCTGATATTTGCAGCACAGGAATAGTCCAGTGAGATTGACGTCTTGCACGCGCTGCCACTGCTCAAGCGTCTGGTCGGTCAACGCCACGCTGACCCCGACTCCCGCAGCATTGATGCCGATATCCAGACGCCCGAACGACTTCGCGATTGCATCTGTCGCATTCGCGACGGCGGCCTCGCTGACAACATCAGCGGCGAGAGCCAGCCCTTCGTCGTCCAATATTGCTACGGTAGCCTTCGCTGCGTCGAGGTCGCGATCGACTACGGCGACCCGCCCCATCTTGCGACAGTCGGCGCGCGACGGCCTGGCCCATGCCGGACCCGCCGCCGACCACCATCGCGACTCTGCCGTCCAAACGACGGTTTGATGCCATGTCATACCTCCAGGATGTCGGCATAGGGAACGCGCGCCTTGCCTTCGGGACTGCGAAGACCTTCCGCGGCGCGTCCCATGAAGCGCTGCGTGATCGGGTTCATCACAGGCTTGGTCATCACGTTGACGCAGGCCGGCCGGTTCGTGGCGAGCGCCCGCTTCAACGCGGGCCCCAATTCCTCGACCTTCGTCACGTATTCCGCGTGCGCTCCGAACCCTGCCGCCGCGAGATCGTAACGCGTTGCTGCGAGTTCGGAAGCCACGCGCTTGCCGGGGCCAAAGATCAGATCTTGGCCGTGAGCCGACATGCCCCACTGCTGGTCGTTGTTGACCACCACGACCACCGGGAGATTATGGCGCACCATGGTGTCGAATTCCGCGAAGTTGAACCCCACGGCACCGTCGCCGGAGAAGCAGATCACGCGCTTGTCGGGATGGGCGACCTGCGCGCCGACCGCGAGCGGCATACCTTCGCCCATGATTCCCATGTAGCCGTGACCGAGCCAGCGGCCCGGTTTGCTGCTTGCAGCGAAGCCATCGAACCAGGCCGGAGTTTCGCCGCCGTCGAGCACGAAGATCGCGTCTGGCGGAGCTGCCGAGGCGAGAGTGGACGCCAGCACCCCGGGAGTGAGGCCGTCGCCGGGACCGGGGAGCGGAGGCTTCGGCGCATTGTCCCCGCGCAGACCGGACAGCCACTCGCGGCGGTCGGGCCACGGACCATTGCCCGCCTGCTCGATCAACGCCTCCAGCAATTGCCGACAATCGGAGACCACGCCGAGTTCGACATCGCGCACCCGACCGATCTCTTCGGCCGCAATATCGACCTGGATGATCTTGGCATCGGCCGGAATGACGGACTTGCGACGCCCTCCGGTATAGAGGCCGAGCCGCGCGCCCAACAGCAGAACGACGTCGGGCTGCCCCGCTCCGCGCGCAGCCGCCGCGCCCAGCGTTCCAAAACCTCTGACCCAGAGGGGATTGTCAGTCGCCAGTGCTCCACGCGACTTGTTGTTGGTCGCAACGGGAATGCCGGCGAGTTCGGCAAAACGCGTCAGCAGACCGGCGCCTCCCGAATAGGCCACGCCGCCGCCCGCGAGTATGACTGGACGTTCTGCATTTCGCAGCAATTCGAGCGCGGTCGCCACAGCGGCCTTCGATGGCGAGGGCCGCGATATCTTTGCTTCGCCATTCGGATATGCGAGATCGCTCACTTCGACCAGAGCGAACAGCACATCGCTTGGAAGATCCAGATAAACGGGGCCGGGGCGCCCCTCCCGCGCGATGTGGAACGCCCGCCCGAGAAGATCCGGTAGCCTCTCGACGTGCGTGACACGATGGCACCACTTGGTGATGCCACCCATCACTGATAATTGGTCGTAGCCGCTATTGACCGGCAGCGCGTCAAAATCCCGCAATGGTGGCGCACCGCCGAGAAACACGCTTGCGACGCAGTCGGAATAGGCGTTGGCGATGGCTGTGACCACGTTTGTGATGCCGCCACCTGCGGTGACCATGGCCACGCCGACCTTTCCGGTCGTTCGCGCGTATCCGGTCGCGGCGATTCCAGCCGCCTGCTCGTGTCGGTGATCGATGATGCGCAAGCCTTCGGCCACGGCTGCTTGGTAGACGCAGTCGAGGTGACCGCCATGCAGCGTGAAGATGGTGTCGACGCCAAACCGCTTTAGTGTCGCGACCAACGCCTGGCCGCCATCGATTTGAGCCACCGCGAGCCTCCCGTCGTTCTTTTCAGATGGCGGCGTCAACCGCCAGAGTTTCCAAACCTTATCTGAACGCGTTCAATAATGTCAATCGATATATGAACGCGTTCATTTATTATGGCAGGACCTGTTGCAGTGTGACTTCCTCAGCGCATAGAAAGAGGCGGCACATCCAGAGGTTCACTTGAGCAAGACACGTCAAACCAAGCTTGCGACGGCACGACGAGTGCCGCGATCCCGCGCCAACACGGCCAAGGCTAAGAACGACCTCCGTGCGGCCTTCATCAAGGCCGGTCGCAAACTGTTGGCTGATCGAGGATCAAACGACGTATCTCTGCGCAGTATCGCGGCAGCGGCCGGCTATTCGCCAGGAACCATCTACCAATACTTTGACGATCATCGCGCGCTGCTGCTTGCGATCCGCGAAGAGGACATGCTTTCGGCCGTCGTAGCTTTCGAGGGAATCGCCGCGAGCGAGCCGGACCCCGAGCAACGCGTGATCAAGGTCTTCCTTGGAGTAGCGCATTACTGGCTCGACAATTTCGACCACTATCAAACGCTGTTCTCTCTTCCGCCGCACAAAGTTATAGTCAAGGACGCAGCCGGAATTCCCTTCGGACGCTCCCCGATCGTGGTACGTTCCTATTCTCTTTACGATCGAATAGTCAGGGATCTACTCGCGGCTTACGGCTCTCCCTCGATAGACGCCAAGTGCGCGGTTGATAGTCTGATCGCCGCCGTGCACGGCATCGTCGTGTTTCCAATCTATACGCGTACGATGGACTGGACGGAGCCGTTGATGATGGTTGAATTCGTAGTCCGATCAATGATCATTTCGTGGCGGCAAGCGGGCCGACTACTTGTTGCGAACGACCTATCGACCTGACAGTGATGGTGAAGGAACGCCGTCAATACCGAGCGCAGCATTCTTTGCCCCCCGCAGCTCAATTGCCACGACGCGCCGTCGAAACCCCTACTGCCAAGCTTACTGCAAACCGCGGGGGTCGTCGGCGTATGGTGTTGTCGCCCCGTCTGGCATGATCGAGCGATCGTAATATTCAGTACATGTCTTAACTTGACCGTCGTCATCAAGATCGAGCACGATCACGACGCGCGCCTTGAATCGCTTGTGAGTCGGCTGAATAGCGTTTTCTCCAGCTCCCAGTGGCTCGCCGTCGAACGTTCCCGTCGCCTCGTACTGGATAACTGCGGTTTGGCCGTCCACGAGCACGCGCTCGACGTTTGCTCTAAAATCAGGTACCGCCGCGTGCCACTTCTTGTGATGCAGTCGAACGAAGTCTCGCCCTTGGCGCGCCAATCCGAACGCTGGATCAATATAGCGACCGTTTTGGGTGAACAGCCGTGCGAAAGCATCCGAATTGGGCTTCTGTAACTGATCGAGCCAGTGTCTGGCAACTTGTTCGACGTTCATGGGGGCAAACCTCTAATTGGAGTCTCGGCCGTTTATGCGTCGCTGGCATGACGTTCCGTTCGGTGCGATACCCGGAGACGACATGATGGGATGGCGACAAATTGGGTCGCGTTCTTAAGGAAGGTTGGCGCCGCTGCAGTTTGTTTTGAACCGGGTCGTTCGAACTAACGTGCCACTTCTTTTGGCAGATCACATTGGCGGTTTCGGCCAAAACAATTGGCAAAACGCATCACGATTGCGAAAGTGTCACCTTCAGATTCTCACGACGACTTTTCCGACGGCGTTTCGGTCGGCAAGTATCCGGATAGCTTTGCCGCCGTCGTGCAAGGAGAATTCAGCGGTGATGCCGGGGGACAGGATGCCTTCCCGGTACCAGCGGTGAAGTTCCCGGCGGTTAGCGTCATTTCGCGGACCTTGCTGCAATAAGAAAGTCCGCCAATTGATCCCGAGCACGTCGCAGTTTTTCAGGAGAGGAAGATTGAGGGGCAGTGAAGGAATACCCCCTGTAAAGCCGAGCACAAGGTATCTGCCCCCTTCCGCCAAGCAACGGATGGCGGTTTCACTCAACCAACCGCCCACAGGATCGATCACCACGTCGGCGCCGCGCGTGCCAACCGAGTTCTTCAAGACAGTAGCTACTTCTCGGCGGTCTTCAGGGGCCACGCACGGGTAAATGACGCCACCGCCGGCGCCGTGCCGGCGGGCGAAGTTGACCTTCTCCTCCGACGAGGCCGCGGCGACGACATGGGCTCCGAGATTGCGCGCCACCTGCACCGCCGCGATGCCTACCCCACCGCCCGCTCCCAACACGAGCACGGTCTTGCCAGCTTCCAGATGCGCGCGAGTATGGAGGTACGCATCCGGTCAGCACCCCGGGCAGGCGCGCCGGTCAGCCGTGGCGCTCAGGCGGCAGCCGCTGTGGACTGTTGGGTCGCCTTCCAATTCCACGGGAGCAGGTCGGCGACTTTGTTGACGGGGTGATCTGGAAGCCTGGCCAACACATCCGCGAGCCAGGCTTGCGGATCAACGTCGTTCATCTTGCAGGTTTCGATCAGGGTATAGACGGCGGCGGCGCGATGGCCGCCGGCATCTGAACCGGCGAAGGTCCAATTTCGTCTTCCGACAGCCACACCGCGTAACGCTCGTTCGGCAGCGTTGTTCGAGAGGCAGACGCGACCATCGTCCAGGAAGCGGGTGAACGCCGCCCAACGGTTGAGCAGGTAGTTGATCGCCTTTGCAGTATCGTTGCCTGATGAGAGCAAGGTTCGCTGCTGACGCATCCAGATTTCGAGATCGGCGACGATCGGCCTCGACTTATCACGACGTACCGCAAGCCGCTGTTCCGGCGTTTTGCCGTTGATGGTGCGCTCGATCTCGAAAAGGATATCGATGCGTCGCACGGCCTCGCTGGCAATCGGCGCCTCTCCAGATTTCGCCAAGTCGAAGAACTTTCTGCGGCCGTGGCTCCAACAGGCCGCTTCAAGGATCGGAGCTGGCTTCCTTTGGGCCTTGTAGAGCTGGTTATACCCATCGAAGGCATCGGCCTGCATGAGGCCGACATAGCCGGCAAGATGGCTTTGCGGGTGTTCTCCAGCCCGGTTGCGTGAGTAGTAGAACAGGGCCGCCGGCGGATCCGTGCCGCCAAACGGCCGGTCATCGCGAACATAGGTCCAGATCCGGCCGGTAACCGTCTTGAGCTTGGCCAGCACCGGCACCGTCGTATCGTCGCCGTGGATGCGTTCCGCGCTCATGACGTGGATCCGGATCGCCTCAATGATGGGATCGAGTGCCACCACGCAGGCGCCGATCCGATCCGCCAGGGTCGAGACGTCGATCTCGATCCCTTCGCGGGCATAGGTCTTGCTCTGTCGGTTCAACGGCTGGTGCAGCAGGAACTTGTTGACCAGCACCATCGCCAGCAGGCTCGGCCCGGCAAAGCCTCGCGGGATCGGATGGGAGGGCGCCGGCGCCTCGGTGATTGCCTCACAATCCCGGCAGGAGAACTTTTCGCGGACATGCTCGATAATCTTCCAGCGCCGTGGCTCACATTCCAGGGTCTTCGATACCACCTCGCCGAGCTTGTGCAGTCGCTCGCTGCCGCACTTGCCACATACGCAAGGAGCGGGTTCGACGATGCGTTCGATCGGTAGATTGTCCGGCAACGGACGTCGCGGCGGCCGTGGATTTTGCACGCGCTGCTGTTTGGCGGCTTCCGGCGCTGCGAGCTCGGCCTTGGTTTCCTGCTCAGCCTGGGTCTCTTCAAGATCCTCGATGGCGAGTTCGAGCTGCTCGACCAGCAGCTTGCCGCGCTCAGAAGATTGCCCGAACTGTTCTCGCCGTGCCTTGGCCAGCATCAGCTTCAGCCGCTCGATCTCCAGCCGGCCGACGGTCACCTCGCTCTTCGCCAGCGTCAGCTGCTCGCGCTGCGCAATGATCATCGCGTGTGCTGCGGCAAGGTCGGTGGGAAGCGGATCGGCGGGCGTCGTCACGAGGACGAATCAACCATATTCGTCGCAAAAAATCCCGCTCGATTTAACCGGAAGCCCGTGGACGCCAGGTTGCCTGCGGCATCCGCCAATCAATTCCGGAGAGGAGATAGGATAGCTGCGCAACGCTGATCGTCACAACGCCATCCGCCATTGATGGCCACAAAAAGCGGCCTCGCTCCAGCCGCTTCGTGAACAGACACGCGCCTTGGCCATCATGCCAGATGATCTTGATCAGGTCGCCGCGGCGGCCTCTAAAAACATAGAGATCACCGGCATGCGGATCACGCTTCAAACTCTCCTGGACCAGACGCGCGAGGCCCGGGAAGCCGCGGCGCATATCGGTGTGGCCGGTCGCAAGCCACACCCGCACATTACCCGGTATCGCAATCATCGGCGCTCAAGTACCTCGAGGACCCGCGCCAGCGCTTCTGGATCGACGTGCGAATCCACTCGGATCCGTCGCCGGTTACCGAGGTCGATCTCGATCAATCCAGTACGCGCGGCCACTACAGACCGCCCTCGGCTATCACCCGCAGGTAAGAGCTTCGGAGTTTCCTCCGCCTCCGTGGCGGCGATCTGCACCGGCGCAAAAGACGGTGCGACCTGCTCGGATGTCCGCGCTTGACGACGCCAGGTGAACACCAGGCTGGCCGCTACTCCGTTGCGACGTGCAACCGCTGTCACCTTTGCGCCCGGCGCCAACGTCTCCTCGACAATCCGTGCCTTGTCATCCTGCGACCAACGCCGCCGACGCTCCAGCCCGCCCAAAACCTCGACCCGCATCGCCCGATGACCTTAAAGCTAGACTTAAGGTCACACGCTTGGCGAATTACAGCGTGTCAGACAAGACGGCGCCCGCCGGATGCGTACGTATGGAGTGCATAATATGCCGTCTCGAACGTGAATTGCATGACCGCGGCATCGGCAAAGGACATACCGTCCGGAATTTCACTGCAACGTGCTGCATCCACGACCACGAACTCAGCCATGCCTCCGGTTCCGATACGGGCGGCGATCCGCTGCCCAACGCGAAGCTCGGAGACCTCGGGGCCGACGGCAGAGACTATTCCGGCCACCTCAGCGCCCGGAGAGAACGGACGCGGAGTCTTGACCTGGTATCGATCCTGGATGGTGAGGAAGTCCGGATAGTTGACGCCGCAAGCCTTGACTTCCAGCAGGACCTGTCCCGCGTCGGGGATCGGCACCGACACATCCAGCAGCCGCAGCGTCTCGGGCCCGCCCGGCTCGCAACTCATCAACGCCCGCATCCAGATCTTCTCCCGCACACACTTTGGTCGTGAGAATGAGAGGAAGCTTTCCGCTCGCAATGACGAAAACCACCAATAGCGTTGACCTTACCTGCCATCACGAAGATGGCGACAGTTCCCGATCCAAGGGCTAACATGGTGGGCCATGCCGGGAGCCTCTGAAGCAGTCGGATCATCACGCGCTGTGCCGCCACGTTCGGCCATCGATACCGGTTACGTCGGACTGGTCCTGAGCGGTGTGCGGGAGGCGGGGCTGGACGTCGACCGACTCCTCGCCCGAGCCGGCATTCCGCCCGAACAGCTCGCTGTACCGGGTGCCAGATTGCCGCAGGACAAATTTGCCAAGCTCATCGCCGTCCTTACCCGGGAAACTCGCGACGAGCTTTGGCTGCTGTGCAACCGTCCTATCAAACCTGGCACTTTCCGCATGATGTGCCGGCTGCTGATACGTTGCGCGAACTTGCGCGAAGCCATCCGCATCGGCTGCCAGTTCTACCATCTGGTCGTGGATGATTTCACGGTGCGTCTTGCGGAAGGTCCTGATGACGCTTCGCTCTACGTCACCGATACCATTTCCCAGCCGAACCGCAGGCGTATGGTGAATGGCGCGATTCTGCTGTTCGCTTACGGACTGATGTGCTGGCTCGTAGGGCGCCGGCTCCCCCTGATCACTATTCACTACGTCTTCCCGGAGGAGCCGTTCAGTTCGGAGCTCGAGCCGTTCTACCGTGCTCCGATGTTGTTCGAGCAGCCGCGCACGGAAATCCGCTTCGACTGCGAGTTACTGGATCTGCCGATCATGCCCGACGAGGAGCGGCTGCGGCGCTTTCTAGCATCGATGCCGAATGCGCTCCTGCTACGCTATCGCGACGACAGCAGCATGGCAGAGCGGGTGCGCGCCATTCTTCGCCGCAATTTGAAGCGAGCTTTGTCGTTTGAGGCCGTCGCAGACATGCTGGCCGTTTCCCAGCAGACGCTGCGCCGGCGCCTGCTCGAGGAGGAGAATTGCGGCTTCCAAGACATCAAGGACCGGATGCGGCACGACGTCGCCGTTCACCTGCTACAGAAATCTCGGTTGTCTCTCGAAGAGGTCGCGCTCTCCTTGGGTTTTTCTGAACTGAGCACGTTCCACCGGGCGTTCAGACGGTGGACCGGCTTGTCCCCCGGCGAGTTCCGTGAACGCCACAGATCGAGGGCAAAGTAAGCGCGTCGGATTTTGTCAATCCGTTTGGCATGCGCGGTCATTCAATCCCCCGACGCCTGAAAGGATAATGCGCCGAGAACCGATTTCAATCGGCACTCGAGACCGCTGTCTTTCAGCCGAGGGGAAGAAATGCCAATCCTGCGTCAATGGGCGGAACGTCATCCCGACAAAATTGCAGCTCTGATCGCGTTTTCGGATGAAGCTGTGACATATGGCGAGCTGGATCGCAGCGCCGACAAGGTAACGCAGCTTATGATGTGGATGGGCCTGTCGCCGGGCGACGGCATCGCCATCATGCTCGACAACGACCTCACCTATTTCGAGATAATCTGGGGCGCACGTCGCCACGGCCTCTACTATACCCCGGTAAGCGGACACCTCAGGCCTGAAGAGGCGGCATACATCGTTCGTGATTGCGGTGCCAAGGCATTCTTCGTCGCTTCGCGTTTCGCGGAGACCGTTCAGATCCTGCTGGCCGAAAATCCGCAAGGTTGCCCGGTTTATGTCGTGGGTGGCTCCCTGGAAATGGGTCGCGACTACGCCAAAGAGATTGCGCGTTTCGATCGCCTGATCGAGATACCGGACGGGCCGGTCGGAAAGGATTTCTGCTATTCGTCCGGCACGACCGGTAAGCCCAAGGGCATCAAGCAGCCTCTCTCCACCAATGCGATCCAGGCTCAGCTGAACGGAGATTGGGTGCAAGGGCATTTCGGGTTCGCTGAGGATACTGCGTATCTTTCCCCCGCCCCCCTGTACCACGCCGCGCCGCTTCGTTTCACCATGCGTACGCTGGAATGCGGGGGCACTGCGATCATCATGAGGAAGTTCGCGGCCGAACAGGCGCTCGCCGCTGTAGAGCGCTACCGGATAACCCACAGCCAGTGGGTGCCGACGATGTTCTTTCGTCTGCTCGCCCTGCCATCCAAAGTACGTCGCCGGTACGATCTTTCGTCCCATCGATGCGCTATCCACGCGGCCGCGCCCTGCCCTCCCGAGATCAAGGAGCGAATGATCGAGTGGTGGGGTCCAATCATCTGGGAATACTACGCCGGCTCCGAACGTAACGGTGTGACCTGCATCTCGACGGAAGAGTGGCTAACTCATCGAGGGTCGGTCGGACGAGCTTGTCTTGGCGAACTCCACATCCTCGATCAAAATCAAGAGGAACTCGGTCCCGGCCAGATTGGCGATGTCTACTTCGATGGCCCCAAATTCGTCTATCACAACGATGCCGAGAAGACCGCGCGGTCACGAAACGCGAAAGGTTGGTCGACCTTGGGCGACGTCGGCTACCTTGACGGGGACGGCTATCTCTATCTGACCGACCGTCGCTCCCACATGATCATCTCAGGGGGCGTCAACATCTATCCCGCCGAGATCGAGAACCGCCTGGCGCTGCATCCGGACATCGCCGACGTCGCCGTGTTTGGACTTCCAAACCCCGAATTTGGCGAAGAGGTCAAAGCCGTGGTGCAATTGAAGGACGTTTCGAAGGCGTCGCCCTCGCTCGCCGCCGATTTGATCGCCTTCTGCCGCGAGGGTCTTTCACACATCAAGTGTCCGCGATCGATCGACTTCGAGGCGGAGCTGCCGCGGCAAGAGAACGGCAAGCTGTTCAAGCACGTCCTTAAGCAGCGCTATTTGCGGTCCGCCTGACTACAAGAATCCAAAAGGAAGACGAACGTGAAGAAGCTCATATAGCGACGTGCGCGATCCTCTGGGCGGGATCGAGCTTTCCCGCACTCAGTCAGGAGAAGAACTATGGGTCCGGCGTGACCGACACCGAAGTGAAGATCGGGCAAACCATGCCCTATAGCGGTCCTGCTTCGAGCTTCGCCGCGATCGGACGCGCCATGACAGCCTATTTCCAGAAGGTGAACGCTGAAGGTGGAGTCAATGGCCGGAAGATCAACCTGATCTCGCTCGACGACGGCTACAGCCCGCCCAAGGCGGTCGAGCAGACGCGCCGTCTTATCGAAAGTGAAGAGGTGCTGGCGATCGTGGGCACTTTCGGGTCACCATCAAATTTTGCGACGCAGAAGTATCTGAACGCAAAGAAGGTACCGGCACTGTTCCTGGGCACGGGCGCCAATCGGGTGTCGGAGCCTGCCACTTATCCGTGGTCGATGGGCTGGCAGCCGAACAACCACGCCAAGGGTGTGATCTACGCCAAGCATCTACTGAAGGAGCGGCCCAACGCGAAGATAGCGGTGCTTTTCCAGAATGACGATTTCGGACGCGACCATCTCAAGGGGCTCCGTGACGGCCTGGGCGACAAGGCTGCTAGGATGATCGTCAAGGAGCTGAGCTATGAGGTTGCCGAGCCCACCATAGATTCGCAGGTTTTGGTTTTAAAAGCGTCGGGAGCCGACGTGCTGGTTGACATTTCAACGCCGAAGTTTGCGGCGCAGGCCATCAAGAAGACGGCCGAAACGAAGTGGGATGCCTTGCATCTGCTCAGCGATGCGGCCGGCTCGATCTCGAGCACGCTTGTTCCAGCCGGACTCGAGAACTCCAAAGGTGTCATCACGATGCTGTTCCGTAAGGAGCCCACTGACCAGACATGGGCCGACGATCCCGGGATGAGGGAGTATCTTGCCTTCATGAAGCAATACATGCCCGAAGCCAATCCGACGGAGACCCTTCATCTCTTCGGTTACGCCACCGCGCAGACATTCGTTCATGTCTTGAGAGATTGCGGTGACAACCTGACCCGCGAAAACCTGATGAGGCAGGCGACGAGCATCAAGGATCTCGAGCTCTCGATCATGCTTCCTGGCATCAAGCTCAATACCAGCCCGACGCGGTACACGCCGCTGAGCCAGGAGCAGCTGGTGCAGTTCGATGGCACGACCTGGAAATCGATTGGCGAAGTGATCGACGCCGAGAAATGAGACTTTGACGGCTGACGACGCTCGCCGTCTTGTCATCGTCCTTCTTAGCTATTTGCAGAACCGCTGCACTGCCACGCGGTGCTCCGGATTAGTGCCTGCCTGCGTGGCGCATCTTACTAGTCGCCTATTGACGAGAGGCCAAAGATGCCAAGCCTCGTTTGAACCGGTCTCCGGTACCGGTTACGTCCACGCCCGATCGGGGGCTCGAACCGAGTGATCGAGCCCCTTGTGCAGCAGTTACTTGCCCTTGCCCAGGATCTCACGAGCCATCACGATCTTCATGATCTCCGTGGACCCTTCCATCTGCTTGCACATGCGAAGTTGATTATAGAAGTCGCTGAACGGGTAGTCGTCGATCGCGAGGCCCCGTCCACCGAGGATCTGCATCGATCGATCCACGACACGCAATCCCGCGTCGATACAGTAGCCTTTGACCATCGAAGCCGGAAGTCTCGCGGCCGAATAGCCTCCCCGGTCGACGAGCCAGGCTGCATAGTATGTGTTCCATCGGATCGATTCGATGTCGTATTGCGAGTCGGTCAGCATCCACTGGATCGCCTGGTTGTCGCCCAGCTTCCCGCCGAAAACTTCGCGCGTCTGCGCCCACTCGACCGCGAGTTCCTGGCTCCGTTCAGCCATCCCCAGCGCGACGCCTCCCAACCGAAGTCTGAAGCGATTAAACTGATGCTGCGCAACCGCGAAGCCCGCACCTTCACCACCCAAAAGGTTTTCCGCCGGGACCACTACGTTTTCGAGCTTTACTTCCTCTTCGACGCCCCACTGCCGAGAGATTACGGGGATGTCGCGCACCTTCTCGAAGCCGGGTGTGTCGTTATCCACCAGAAAAATGCTGATGCCTCGGTGGCCCTTCTCAGGGTCGGTCACCGCGGCGACGGCTGTATACGAAGCCTCGTGATGTCCCGTCCTCCACATTTTTCTTCCGTTAATGACGTAGTGGTCCCCCTTCTTGACGGCGGTGGTTTTGATGCGAGCTAGATCGGATCCCGCTTGAGGCTCGGTGAAGCACATGGACCAACCGGTCCGGCCCTCTAGAACTGGGTACAGATACTTCTGTTTGATCTCTTCACTTGCATCGTAGAGCACCGGCCACGGCGCAAAGATCGCGCCGGGCACGCGCCTCGGCGATCTCGAGAATTCGGTGAGAACGATTACGTCCTCCATTGCTCCGAGCCCTTGCCCGCCATACTTCTTCGGCACGATCAGCTTCGTGAGCTCAAATTCGTGCAGCTTCTTCTTCAAATGCGCGGTGAGTTCCGGGCTGTACTCGGGCGCGGTTATCGGCCAGGAGCGATAATGAGGTAAAACCTCGGTGTTAATGAAAGTGCGTGCTCGCTGTTGGAGATCGAGTTGCTCCTTGGTGAGTTCAAAGTCCACGGCATTTTCTCCTATCTAACGTGTAGATTTACCGGGTCATCTCCCCACCAAGGCACGGCGGGTGAGACCATTCGGCCGAGACTTCCAGTCAGACGGACGCCGCCCGCCATGGCTCGGCCGGCAAGATCACGGCAAAGCCGACGTGCGGCTCGCTCGCGTGTCTCCTTCGGTCAGCGGCTCAAATCTGCCGTGGACTCAGGGCGTGGGGTATGTCGCTGTCTTCCAAAAGACTTGACCAATTCTACCCGGTTTCGCCGTTCACAAATTCCCTCCGTTACTGCGGCTCTTCCAGCCCATTGCCTGCCGTAAGCAGTGTGAAGTTCGCCGTCATGACGGACCGAGCCGCCGACAAGTCCTCACGCAACTCCTACAAGGATGGGACGAAAGCCCAGTATTCGCAGTTTCTCGACCACATGGTGAGATCGCGCGCGGCGGCGAACGGCGCGTCGTCCGATCAGGAGGCCAAGGTTCTATCGCAGCCGTGATCGGAGCGAGATTGCTCGCTCAATCCGTCGGCGACGTGGAATGGATCCGTTCGCTGAAGAGTGCCGTGAAGGCTGAGACCGCGCTAAGAGCAGCGTCGCTGGACTGAATGGCGACAACCGTCCGAAGCCAAGTTGATCGGGCTATGCCCAGCTGGCTCGGATCCGGAGGATCCGAGTAAACAGACAAAGGCCTTTCACTACGCCCCTGATCAGGCCTTCGGGGAGTTTTGTGGCTGCTGGGGTTGCGCGACCTTGCCTGGCACAGCACCTAGACAGCCAGACGGCGCTCCTCTTCAACCACCTCGGGATGATCACCGACCGAAGCCATCTTCAGGAAGCGGGCTAGCGCGGCGTTCCGCAAATCCCGATCCAATGCATACGCGGTTTGCTTGAACTCGATGCCGTCAAGGATCACGCGTCAACGATCCGTAAGGCCGAGCATGTCTCGACACACTCCTCCCCGACACGAAGGAATACGCCATCGCCGCCGTGTGCCGCTGCGCTGGGGCGATGGTTCGACCTCAAAAACAAAAGCCCAACAATCCATTGAGATTGCTGGGTTTTTGATATCGATCTTGGTTGCGGGGACCGGGTTTGAACCTATGACCTTCGGGTACGAGCCTGGCGGGCGAAAGAAGAACGAGACTGCCCCTTGAGCTCAAACTGATAAGCTTTCTCTCATTTCCCTCTCAGTCGGCGAAGTGACTTCATCTGCAGTCCAAAGCCTATCAGTCGTAAACGGGTTGAATCTTCGATTTCGCTTTGAAATCTAGGTGGGGGGAATCCGGGGAAAGTGCAACCCGCCGATGCCGACAAGTCGGAAACAGTCCTGCAGAGCGCAAGCGCTCATGGCTGATCGGCTACACCTGGCCTAGCGAACCGGGGGCCGCTCCAAAATTTCTTCCATGCCTTCGTGCGGGCGCGGAATCACATGCGCCGACACGACTTGTCCGATTTGGTTTGCAGCCGCTGCACCCGCATCGACCGCCGCTTTCACGGCGCCGACGTCGCCCTGCACGATGATGGATATTAGGCCGCCTCCCGGCTGCTGCTTCGTGACCAGCTTGACGTTCGCCGCCTTCACCATCGCGTCAGCCGCTTGAACTGCAGCCACTAAACCCTTCGTCTCGACCAATCCGAGTGCCTGCAATGCCATGGCTTACTCCTTAAGCGAACGCCCGAGCAGGAAGCGAAGCTCGTCGCGCCGCCCTGTCGGAACAGAAAACCGTCGAAATCCGAGACGATGAAGCTCGACTAGAAGCTCCGAGGGTACGGTGCTGCCCTCGATTCCCAATTGGGCGCCCTTCTCCGCGGCAGTGATTGCCGCCATCAGCAAATTGGTCGCGTAGGAGGGGAGCCTCCGGAATGGATTGGCTCGAACGAGATCTTCGCAGACGTATTGGTCGAGCACTTCCAGCGACTGCTGCACTTCTATGGGGAAGCCATATATTGTGCGCACGACATCTCCGATATCTACCCAAATCGGAGCAGCTGATCCGGCTATCTCGACGACGTCATCAAGAGCCATTACATTCTGGATCATGGCTCCGGCGCCTAGACCCACCTGGCGAACCTCCCGCTGAAACGCGGCGAATTCGGACGAACTTGAGATGCCACCGATAAGGGCGGTAGCGTCCCGATATCGAGCGCTCTCTGCTGCGGCTGATATCCCCAGGAGGATTGCCCGAAGGTAGTTCAGCGACCCGAGAGGCAAGAAGAAGCTCGGCGGAAGTTCCTGCCAATTCTCAATCAGGCGGCGGGCCCGATCCGAACTCACCCGCGGCAGCCGAAACTGGACCGAGCCACCCACAGACCCCAAGAATGCGGGAACACATGCTTCGCACACAATGGCGCGGATCTCGTCTGCGACGGCCCGCGATGTGGTGGGCAGCCCCGCGGCGGCTGTCAGTTCAACGAAACGGCCGACGCCGCCCTTCGCGATGATGAGATCGGTGACGCTGACAACTCGGCCGGCGCTCGTCGCTTCGAGGAGCTCTTCGCTCGATTTCGGCGATATCCAGATCGCCGCCTCTGACCTGCGATCCGCCCATTCCAGGATGTGTCTCAATGAAGGCAAGCCAGCGCCGGCAGGCTTGAGCTTGAGCGCCCCCGCGAAGATCTTTCCGCTTGCTCCATCCATCGAGATCTGGTCGCCCTCGCGGTAGGTCTTACCCGCGATTGAGAACGTCTTGCGGTTCAGGTCGATTTCGATTGCTTCGCAGCCCACGATGCAGGGCCTATCGAGCGCCCGCGAGACAACAGCAGCGTGGCTGAGCGCTCCGCCCCGCGCGGTTATCACGCCATTAGCAGCAAGCATTCCACGGATGTCTTGCGGGCTAGTCGTCGGACGCAGCAGGATAACCGCCTCGCCAGAGAGGACGAGGTCCGCCGCCCGGTCGGCGTCGAGAACCGCGGCGCCATGGGCATGGCCTGGCGAGGAACCGAGCCCTTGCACAAGCACGGGCGTTATCGCGAGTTCGGCCTCGTCGAATGACGGCCGCGAAACCTTTCTGACCTGCTCCGAACTGATCCGCCCCAACGCGGTCCGCTCATCTATGAGGCCTTCTCCGACCAGATCCTCGGCAATCTTGATAGCGGCGGCCGCGGTGCGTTTGGCCGGCCTCACCTGTAGGAAATATAGCTTCCCGGACTCAACGGTAAACTCGATATCCACTGCATCCGCGTAGAGCTCTTCCAAGGTTCGGCTATGCGTTTCGAACGCCTGGCGCAATAGTGGGTCAAGCGCATCAGGTTGAGACAAATCGATCGGCGTGTGCGTTCCGGAGACAAGGTCCTCTCCCTGCCGGCCGATCAGATACTCGCCGTATAACGCCTTGCGGCCATCGTTCGGATTGCGAGTGAAGGCCACGCCTGAACCCGACCTATCGTCCGCATTGCCGAAGACCATGGCTTGAATGGTGACCGCGGTCCCCAAGTCGTCTGAGATTCCATGATGTTTCCGGTACGCTTTCGCGCGTGCGCTGTCCCAAGATCGGAACACCGCTTCAATCGCCTTCTCGAGCTGCCAAAACGGATCGGCGCTCGCCACCTCTCCGGCAGCCTCGATGTGATCGAGAATCGCGCGCTCCGGATTCTGGAAGGCCGAAGCGGTGAGTTCCTTTCGCGCGATCGACTCCGCCTCCTTCACAGATTCGACCAGTTCGGAGAGATCGATCCCTAATACGATATCGGCAAACATGCGCCAAAAGCGCATCCACGTGTCGAGCGCAAAGTCGCTTCCGCCCGTCCCCTGCGCGAGCGAAAGCGCGGAGGCTGACGTTAGCCCCAGATTGAGGATCGTATCCATCATGCCGGGCATGCTAACGGGCGCGCCGGAGCGCACCGAGACGAGAAGCGGGCGATCGTTGTCTGCAAACGATCGCCCTGACTGATGTTCGAGATTACGGATAGCGCCGTGGATCTCCGCGAGAAGGCCCTCGCCGAGCCCCGCGCGGCTGGCGCGAAATTGACGGAAGCCCTCGACACCGATCACGAATGCCGGCGGAATAGGAATTCCGGCTCGCGCCATCTTGGCAAGGCCGCTCGCCTTGCCGCCAAAACGCAGCGCGTCCTCAACGTCGCGGTCAGTCACTTCACGAACGAAAATGGTATCCATCGCATCAGCCATCACAAGCTTGTGCATTCACGTATCCCTCGGACGCCCGATGACTGAGAGAATGTCTTCGTGAAATTCGAACCAGATATTGTGGACCGAATCGATCGTCGGCTTGCACACGAAATCCTTGTCGCCCTGGTCGATCCGCGCCACGCTAGCGTTGAAGCGGTCGGTGTACGTCTCATACCGAGAAATCAGCGGAGTAAGCTCTTGCAGATTCTTGGTCAGGCGCTCGACCGTCTTAATGAGGCGGGACTGCACTCGCGCGTCGCCATCTGCCGACTGCCACTCGCTGACCTGTTTGATGAACTGCTCGTTGATGATCTCGAAGCGATCGTACCATCCGAGCACGAGGTCA
The DNA here is from genome assembly GCF_011516645.4 of Bradyrhizobium septentrionale. Lineage (NCBI taxonomy): Bacteria > Pseudomonadati > Pseudomonadota > Alphaproteobacteria > Hyphomicrobiales > Nitrobacteraceae > Bradyrhizobium > Bradyrhizobium septentrionale. Next base: position 9,749,034 of record NZ_CP088285.1, read on the forward strand.
TTGGAACGCAATGCTTCGTAGGCGCTCCGATAGTATTCTTGGACCGCGTTCGTCCCCTCAGGCAGGAGGAGATGCCTGCCTTCGGCAGCCATCACGAGGCCGCTCGCAACCGCTTCACCGAGCGCCACCTCGACCTGCTCTACATCAAGGCCAATGGCGCTCGCCACTTCTTTCGCTGTCGCCATCTTCTTCAGATGGGCGCCATTGAGCACGAGAAACTCTTGTTCGCTCAACACTGTCATCGTCCGTCCAATCGATGCCCGAACCGAGCGCGACGTAGAGCCGCGCCCGGTGCTCTCGTGAGCACTATTTCCAGTAATACTTCGACCTGGTGAGGCTCACGTCGTCCGGGAAAGGAAGGTACCCCTCGCCCGAGAAGATCTTCTGCGGCACCGTCGCCTGCGCAAAACCCCGCTTGACGATGTCGTAGTAATAGTTCGATACGCGCTGGTCGATCTCCCAGAACTCATAGTCCTTGCATGCCTTCTCGTACGTGCCCGCCAGGCGCAGATGCGGCAGGATCATGTCGATATAGTACACGTACATGCCGTTCGTGATAAGCGTGCGCCGCGACATGCGAGAGAACTTCGTATAGAGCTTGAAGGTCGCCTGCTGGATTCCTTCGAGCCGCTTGTCGAGCTCCGAGATCTTGATCGGGTAGACCTCGCCCATCGGCGTGTTCCACTTCTCCCGCACGAAGACCGCCCCGCCGACGATATGTTCGATGTAGTTCTTCGGACGCGTAAACGTCGTTGAAATATCGTTCACGCGGATCTCATCGAGAGCCATCTTTTCAGGGTCGATGACGAGACAGAGCGTGTAGCAATGCGGGACCTTCTCATGATCGCAGACATCGCTCCAGTCGTAGGCCTCCTCGTTGGTGAAACGGTCGCGGATGATCATGATCTTGCCGTCCGGCAGTTCGTACGGACCCGTATCACCCAACCCCAGGCGGCAATCGTAGTGGTCTAGAAACGAAAGCAGTTCGGCGGCGGCATTGAAGCGCACAAAGCTGTCGTGCTTCTCACTGCCCGGCTCGAAGTATTCGATTTGACCGGCAAGATTTTGGATGACGTCCTTTTCATGAATCCGGCAACGATAGCGATCTTGTGAATTGAGTATGTAGCCGTCCTGCCGTTTACCCCAGAGGATACGCTGCATGAATTTCAGGATTACGTTGCTTTCACGAACATAGTCTTGGGGCTGGATCGCTTCGAGCGCCAGCAGGCCGCATCGTCCCATGCCGAACCCCACGGCGCCGATACACCAGTCATGAACGCAATTGATTTTGGTGCCGATTTCGCGGCGCGCCGTCGCACCAATATCAATTACACCCTGGGCGCCGACCTCATTGGTCGTCATCTCCAAAATCTCGGGCCAGCGAAGGAACTCCTGCATGAAGGCAAGGATTTCGTATTCCTGCCGCGGGATCATACCTGAAACACCTTCGGTCGCGCGCATGACAAGCACGTCCCAAATATTCCAGGCGAGATAGTTGTTCAGATCGTTCAGTTCGTTAACCGAGAACTGGTCGCGAAGTACGTCTTCCTTGGTGACCTTCTCCAAAACCTTGCTTTTCGCACGCTGTCGCAAGACCTTGTCGCCCAGAATGCCATCTGGCACGGGATCCATGCCCTTGAAATTGCCCTGATACACGAGGTCCTGAAAGCGCAAGCCGTTATCGGCGTCCTTGTAGCGATCCTTATAGGTAGACATCTGTTTCCTCCTCGATTCAGATTTGCTTGAATAGATCAGCTCAGGAGAGCGACTCGACCTGTCTCCCTGTCCTCGCAGTGCAACTGCACCTTCTTCCCATCGAGGGCCTTAATCATCGCCGCGAAGTGGGCTTCGTTGTTTCCGCCCGTGACGTACCGGGCATCGCTCTCGGTAAGGTACGCAGTCATGACGCACGGCATTTGGAATTCGCGGGAGAGAATGCCGAGGTGGGACTCCGGCGCACCGGACATCGTAATCACGCCGATGGCACCCATGCTCAACGCCGGCGCAAGGAACGTTGTCGTGCCGCCCTGAACAAGGAGAATGTGCTCCTTCAGCTTCCCGCTCTGGATCAGGGCGATGACGGACTTCGGGTCTGGCAGATACTTGACGATCCCCGACGGGCTCTTCTTGGTCTCGAAGCTATTGTATCCTTCCGCGACATAACTCATCTAGACTCCTCCCTGTGTGTTTGCGGTGGTTGGTAAATCGGTCAATGCAACGACGGCGGATCGCTGCTCTTCAAGCGACGAAGGCTCGCTAAAAGCACCTTGTCGACGCTGCCGGCGCCTCCGGCAGCAGCGTCCGCACCCCGGCTGGACCAGTCGAGCCCGCCGGTTGCTCTCTGTTCGAGTGCCGCGCTGGCGGCCATCCTCCGACGCCGGCGAAGGCTTGCTGCGTCGGCCAGACCGCCATCCTGACAGCCGCACGCACAGCCCGAGACACAACCGGCGGAGATCGGCTCCTCGATTGCGCAGGAGCTGATCGAGCAACTCGAGGCGTACCCGTTGGGAAGCAGCCGCGCCACGAGCTCCTGCGGCCAGACGGCAACGAATTCCGCACCAGCTGCAAGCAATTGCTGCTCGGTATGCATTCCCCAAGAAACGCCGATGGCTCGGACGCCGCACTCGACCGCGTGTTTGACGTCTCCTACCGTGTCAGTGATCAAAGCGATCTGATCGGCGCGCGGAGCGTCCGGCTCGTGACCTTCTTGATAGGCCGGCGAGCAGTTTCTGCTGACGAGGTATGATCGGTCCGAGAGAAAGCGCCGTACGCACGCGCGCTTGTCCTGCTCGACGTCACCGCCAAAGACATGAGAGAAGCAATTGGTAAGGCCTTCGCGCTCGAGTATGCGCCTGATGGTCGCGACCGAATTCGACGAGATGACCGCCAGCGAGCAGCTTCCCGCGAACGCCCGTACCACGTCAGCCATACCCGGGACGAAGTCCGGATTGTATTCATTCTGCAATAGATTGAGAAAGTGCTTGGCAGCCTCGTCGGCTTTGCGGGCGTCGCCGCAATGCTTCGACAAGCCGTGGAACATGTTGTCTTCGAGCAGGCGGAAGAACTCCGCCTGGCTGTTGATGCCAAGCCCCAGGGCAGCATTGGTCTTCGCAAAGACGCGCCATGACGCTTCCCGTGTTTGCACCAGGGTCCCATCAAGATCAAAGAGGATGGCACGCACGGGCTTCATCGCGACCCCACCCCTCCGGCAAGAACGCGCGTTTCCGGGCTCGCGTTCAAAGCCGTGAGCTGCGGCATCTCGAAGAAGTCCTGGATCTCTCCATAGCCGGTGAGGTTCTGGCAGGTCCAGCGTGCCAGCGCATTGAACGACACCATGTTCGGCCAGCACTGCCAGGGAAAGCTTGTTAGTCCCTGGCCGCGAAGCAGCCACTCTCGATCACTGCTGTCAGTGAGGACGAGATCGACCTCGTCGGCATACCGATCACGCGAACGCTTCGTCGTTCCATGTGCGGCCTTCAGCCCGAATATCTCGCCCTTCTGGACGACGTAGCCGTGGGCCAGCGACAGGTCGCGGCCGTTGGTCTTCGGGTCAAAGCTAAAGATGGCGTGGAAGGCCAGATCCTTGGAGAAGTGCGCGTGCAACCAGCTCATGTTGGGTGCGCCGCGCTCAGGACGCGGCCCCCAACTGTGATCCATCGTCGAGATGCAATCGATCGGGAACGTCTTGCCGCGAACCGCCACCTTTCCCTTGAAATGGCCAGTTTGGTCGAAGTGGCCGTTGTAGGCCGTACCCCAGGCGAACTTACCACCTTGCTCCGCTTCCTTGAGGGCTTTCGCCTTCATCGGATCCATAGAAGGGTCATGGATGTCGAAAGGGAGCATGATCGAGCGGTACTCGACGTCGATCACGGTGCCCTCACCGTCGTCGTACCCGATGTGCCAGTCCATGTTCGGGCGCAGGCACTTGATGCTCAGCGAATTCTCGAGGGTGAATGCACTCAGGTCGCGCGGCTCGGGGATGGGCATCGAGGCTCGCAGATCGCAGAAGTCCGCTTCCCAGGGAGTGTTGGCGAACCCGGAATTCATGCAGATCGTGGAACTGACGATGCCCAGATTGGGCCGAAACAGGGCATAGACGCCGACATTCAGCTTTGCGTCGGCATTGAAGAATCCGAAAAAGTTCGTCTCCGCCCAATTCCGGACGGCCGCGTCCGCCTTATGAAAATGGACGTCTTCATCTTGGATCATTCTGCTTCTCTCCCCTAGCTGGCGCTCTTGCGGCACCCTCTTCGAGCACCGCCATCATCCGCATTTAGAGTCGCCTCACTATGGCCGCGCAAGATAAATCGCCTAGGAGCCCGTCCAGATATGTTTTCGTGACGGGCATTTGTTGTAGAGTAGCAGGCTCAGGCTGCGTTTGCGAGGTTGAACAGCTTGAGGAGGTTATGGACGGTGCAGATCATTGTCCACTCGGCGCGCACTTTCTCGATGCCCCGCAACAGGAACTGGCGGAAGCCTCTTGCCTGTTTGATCTGCCCGAACACCGGCTCCACCACTTGCTTTCGCAATCGGTAGGGTGTTTCGAAGCCGCCATCGTCGATCTTCTTTCGCATGGCCTGTGTCAGCGGGCCGCCGACTTTTCCGTTCGCTACTGTCGGGTGTTTGGCGCGTCCGGGCGCGACATAGCCATCGATGCTGCGTGTGTCGAGCGCTTCGAGATTGGCTTCGCTGCAGTAGCCGGAATCCGCTGAGGCCTGCCGCGGCTTGCGGCCAAGATTGCTCTCGATGGCCTCGATCAGGGGCACCAACTGGCCCTGATCGCTGCCGTGCTGGGTCAGTTCTTGCGCGACAATGATCTGGGCATGTGCATCGACGGCCGCCTGGGCATTATAGGCCTGAACGAAGCCATCCTTCGACTTCATGATGCGGCTTTCCGGATCGGTGAAGTTGCGTTGCGCCTTGGGATTGGGTTCCTCCGATGGCAGCGCCGCCGGTTTGCCCGGCTTCTTGCGGCCTTCGGCCTGGCGCTGCTGTTCCTTTTCGGCCTCGATGCGGCGCTCTTCCTCCGCCGCCAGTTTGGCGTCCGCTTCCAGCGCCGCCATCGCTTGCTGGATCTTCGCCAGCCGTTTCTGCTTGTCGACGGTCCAGTCCGGCAGTTCGTCGCTGTTGCCGAAAGTCTCATCCTCCGAGGCATCCGCCGCCTCGGCGGCCGCCAGCATGCGAGCGACCTCGGCCTTCAATTCCGCCTCGCGCTTCTTCATGCGCTCATAACTCATCGCCTTGTGTTTCGACGCGTTCGCCTTGATCTTCGTACCATCCAGCGCGACATGACCGAGCTTGACCAGCCCGGCCGTCTCGCACAACTTCAGAACCTGCACGAATAGCGCGCCGAGCGCCTTCAAATGTCGCTTGCGAAAGTCGCTGATCGTCCGAAAATCCGGCGCATCCAGCGCCACGATCATCACAAAATCGTTCCGCTCCCGGCAGGCCTTGGCAATCCGACGCGACGAATACAGCCCACTCGCATAGCTATGCAGCAGCAGCGCCACCATCATCCGCGGATCAAACGGCGGCTGCCCAAGCCCGCTCACATAGCTGCCCATGATCTCCCTGAGATCGAGGCTCTCCCGCACCAGATCAACCATAAACCGCGAGACATGGCCTTTCGGCACGAAGTCCTGCACATTCGGCGGCAGAAGCAGCGTCTGATCGATGTTCCAAGGCCGAAAATACTTGCTCATCGCCCAATGTTGAATCAGACCCGACCAGATTTGAACAGCGACTATCCAGACAAGCTCCTAGCTTCTTTTTATCCCCACGAGAGAATGACCGCCCGCACAATGGCCTCCTAGAGTTCGGAAAACGGCGGTAATCGAACGCCGAAGATTGTGTAGGGAGTACGCTATGGAGATCGGGCGTGTGGTCGGGACCGTCGTTTCGACGGTCAAGTCGTCCGGCCTGAACTCTTTCAAATTGCTGGTCGTAACCCCCCTTGCAGCCGGTGAGGAGCTGACTGCCGTCGACCCCAAGGACACCTATGTCGCAATCGATCTCATCGGCGCCGGCGATGGCGACGTCGTTCTCGTGACCAAGGGAAGCGCGGCACGGCTCTCCGACGCGACAAATGTCCCGACCGATGCGGCCATCATCGCCGTGGTCGATACCGTTCAGCTCGGCAGTCAAAATGCCTACTCGAAAACCTGACCGGCAACGACGCCTGTCGAAACGTCAACTTCAACCCAAGCAAGGAGAAATACACATGAACAACACGCCAACCCCGGGTCAGCCGCGAGGTGCTCTTGGTCTGATCGAGACAAAAGGTCTCGTGGGCGCCATCGAGGCAGCCGATGCCATGGTGAAGGCCGCCAACGTCAGGCTGATCGGACGTGAACAGATCGGCGGCGGACTGGTGACCGTGATGGTCCGAGGCGACGTCGGCGCGGTAAAGGCCGCGACGGATGCTGGCGCTGCGGCGGCCGGAAAGGTCGGCGAGGTCGTATCGGTGCACGTCATTCCGCGTCCGCATGAGGACGTCGAGGGAATTCTGGGCAAGGGTTAATCACAATCCTCTCTCAGGTAATTCTCGCAATCCGAAGGCATGAGTGAGCGCATGGGCGTGGCATTGGATCTTGATTCTGACTTGGCAGGCTTGGCGGACGCGCGCAGCAAGGCGCGTCAAGCCCGCTTGGCCTTTCAGGCATTTGTTGGTGCCGACCAGGAAAAGGTCGACAGCATCGTTCGAGCTATGGCGGATGCGGGTACCGCAGCCGCCCAGGAGCTCGCCCGAATGGCTGTCGACGAGACTGGGATCGGAGTGTACGAGGATAAGATCCTCAAGAACCTCTACAATACCAAGTTTGTTGCCGCATCGATGCTTCCGATGCGGACCGTCGGCGTGCTGTGGGTGGACGAAGCCAATCGCATGACCGCGGTCGGCTCTCCGATGGGCGTGATTGCGGCCATTATCCCCGTAACCAATCCAACTTCGACGGTGCTCTTCAAGTGCCTCGCGACCGTCAAATCAGGCAACGCAATCGTATGCGCACCCCACCCGCGCGCCGTTCGAGCCTGCATGCGAGCTACCGAGATCATGGCTGACGCTGCGGTCAAGGCCGGAGCGCCAAAGGGCTTGATTTCCTGCCTTTCGCTACCGACCATCCAATCGACTGGCGAATTGATGCGGCATCCCGACGTTTCAGTTGTGCTCGCGACGGGCGGGCCTGGAATGGTGCGAGCCGCCTATTCAAGCGGCAAACCCACGTTCGCCGTCGGCGCTGGGAATGTGCCGGTCTACGTCCACCGTTCAGTGAAGGACGTGAAGGAAGCCTCGCTGATGGCTATCACGTCGAAATCCTTCGACAACGGCACGGCATGCGTCGCCGAGCAATCTATCGTGCTTGACGAGCCAATCGCCGAGGCTGGTCTCGCGGCGTTCGCTGCCCAGGGGACGTTCTTTCTGAACCCCACCGATCAGAACCGGCTCGCCGAGATCATCTTCACCGATAAGGGCGAATTCAGGCCGGAAGCGGTAGGCCTTTCCGCGCAGGAGTTGGCTCGCCAGATCAACGTCAGCGTTCCCAGCGACTGCAAGGTGCTTGGCGCCCTATTGGCCGAAGTGGGCCCACAGGCTCCCCTCTCGCGCGAAATTCTCGGGCCCGTCCTCTCCTTCTACCGCACTGCGGACCTTTCAGCTGGCTTTGAGCGGTGCCGGCAGATTCTCGCCTTTGGCGGTGAAGGGCATACGCTAGGTCTTCACTGCGAGGACGACCAGGTCATCGCTACGCTCGCGTCGCTTCCCGCTGGACGCATCGTCATCAACACCCCGACCTTGTTTGGCGGCATGGGGTATAGCTGCGCGACTGACCCATCCTTCATGCTCGGCACTGGGACCTGGAGCGGCTCGATTGTTTCAGACAACGTGACCCCGCTTCATCTCATCAACATCAAGCGTGTCGCTCACGAAATTAGGCCGTGGCGCTCACTCTATCAAGCGAACATGGGACTCTGAGCATGCTCGCGCGCACGCGATCCCTTCGGCCCATGCCCAGTCAGGAAGCCACCGCGTTTCTCGAAGAGGCGGCCGTGACGTATCGTGCCCCGGTTTGCTCGTCTGACGCCTTGTCCTTCGGCGTCGATCTCGGCACGGCAACGATCGTTCTGACCGCCGTGGATGCACAAGGGCGTCCCGTCTACTGGGACAGCCTGCCCTGCCAAGCCGTGCGTGACGGTGTCGTTGTCAACTTCGCGGACGCGGTGAGCGCTGTCAAACAGCTCAAAGAAACCGCCACGTCAGCACTGGAGCGCGAAATTGCCGAAGCGGCTACTGCATTTCCTCCAGGCGTCCCCCAGGCAGAAGCTCGTGCCTGCCACTACGTTCTGGAGAACGCGGGCATTACCTGCCGCCATCTGGTTGATGAAGTGACTGCGGCGCAGGCCTTGCTTCGGTTGCATGATGGGGTGATCGTCGATGTCGGCGGCGGATCGACGGGCGTCGGCATCGTATCGGACGGCGTCATCATTGCACTCGATGACGAACCGGGCGGCGGTCATCATCTGGATCTGATCCTGGCCGGCGCCTTGGGAATTCCCGTGGAGGACGCCGAGGAGCGAAAACGCAAAGGCGAGCAGGACTACTCGCACATTCTCCGCCCCGGCATCGAGCGGATAGCAAGCTCGATCATCCGCCAGATCGGAGACCATACTGTCCGATCTATCCACCTCGTCGGCGGTGCGGTTCGGGTTCCTCATGCGGCATCCATTGTCGCTCGCTTTAGCGGAATCCAAACCACGGCATACCCTCACTCGGAACTCGTAACCCCCTTCGGAATCGCGATGAGCTGACCCATGGATTTTCAATTACGCACGTACGCCTTCATCGATAGCATGCAGCCTCAAGCGGCGGCGCATGTCGCCTCAACGTGTCAAGGAGACGTGCCTGTCGCGGGGATGTCCGAGCTCTTCATCGAAGTCGCGCCCGGAAACGAGATCTTTCGCTGCGCAGACATCGCCTTGAAGGCAGCTGATGTCCGCCCGGCGCTGCAGATTATCGAACGAGAGTTCGGTCTCCTGGAGATTCACTCCCACACGCAATCGGAAGTGCACGCCGCAGGGCAAGCCGTGCTGGATTATCTCGGCCTCAAAGAGGAAGATCGGGTGCGACCGACGATCGCTTCGTCGCAATTCGTCACCAATGTTAATCCCTACCAAGCACAGCTCATCAATAAGTGGCGCAAGGGCAATCTGCTGCTGCCGAGGTCCAGCCTTTTCGTCCTCGAGGCGACACCGGCGGCGTATGTCACGCTCGCCGGCAATGAGGCAGAAAAGGCCGCAAACATCAGCCTGATTGAAGTTCGTGCGGTGGGCCGGTTTGGCCGCTTGTTTATCTCAGGGACCGAGAGCGAAGTCGAGACCGCAGCGAAAGCTGCTGTTGCGTCACTCGAGGAGCTGGGAGGCAAGAAATGAGCGTCGTCTCCGTTGCGGATGTAGAGAATGCAAATGGGGTACTCGTCGTCGGAGCGAGAGATATCCTCACGCCGCTTGCCGCCGATCGCGCCAAGGAGTTGAACGTTCGGATCGAGCGATCCAGCAGCTCCGCAAGAGAAGTGACATCGCCTGTCGTGGCCCCTTCGCGGCCGACCGTCCAATTGTCGGCGAAGGCAGAGCCCGCGGCCAAACCCATAGCTAACGCCGGTGCCGTGCAACCCGGAGCGCTGTCGGGCGCTCTGTATCGTCGTGGAGCGCCGGTCCCCGCCGCGATGCGGGTTCAAGGAGATGCGGCATCCGCCGCTCGTGACGATCGACCGCGGGCTGCGGTCATCGGCGCCGGTCACGTCGGCGCCATGACGGCGCTGCGCCTCGCTGAAACATCGCTATTCTCGCGGGTCACACTCGTTGACATCGTCCCTGGACTTGCGGCCGGATTGGCCCTCGACATGTGGCACAGCGCCCCGCTGCGCAGATTTACGACCAGGATCGAGGGAAGCACCGATCTCTCGGCGCTTGAGGGAGCACGCTACATCGTCATGACGGCCGGCCGTCCCCGTCAACCGGGCATGAGCCGAACTGATCTCACCGGCGTGAACGCAGAAATAGTAGGAAACGTCGCCGACGGGATCCGTCGCTATGCTCCCGCTTCGGTCGTCGTTGTTGTGACAAATCCACTTGAGGAAATGACCCACCTGATGGCGAAGCGGACGGGGTTTCCCTCGGCAAGGGTCATTGGCATGGCGGGCGTGCTCGACAGCGCACGCTTCTGCTCGCTCGTCGCCCTGGAAGGAATCGCCCGGCCAGAGGACGTCGATGCAATCGCGCTGGGCAGCCACGGCGCCGAGATGGTGATTCCTTTGAGCCTTGCCAAGGTCCAAGGTCGTCCCCTCGAGCAACTGATCCCCAAGGACCGCCTGGCTGCGATCGTGGAGCGCGCGAGAGACTCCGGCGCCGAGGTCGTCAAACTACTTCAGAAGGGCAGCGCCTATTTCTCTCCGGCCGAATCGGCAGCGTCCATGGTGGCAGCCATGGTGAAGGGAGACAGCGAATTGATCGCCGCGTGCGTTCAATCGGGAGGCGCCTACGGCGTTGACGATACGCGCATTGGGCTTCCGGTCCGACTAGACACGGACGGAGTGAAGGAAATCGCGGAACTGCCGCTGCGGCCCGATGAGCGGGCCGCGCTTGCGGCGGCCACCGGAAGCATCGCCAAACGCATCTCCGAATTGGCCTGACATGCGCGCAATCGTCTACCAGGGACCGGGCGCAATTGCGGTACGGGACGTACCGCCGCCTCGGCTCGAGGACCCCAGAGACGCTCTGGTTCGAGTAGAGTTAGCCGGCATTTGCGGTACCGATCTGCATGTGATTGCCGGCGATTTTGCGGGCATCCAGCCAGGAGCCGTTATCGGCCACGAGTTCGTGGGTGTGCTCACGGCTATCGGGAGTGCCGTGACCGGATTTGCCGTCGGTGACAGGGTTATGGCGTCCGACTTCACCGCCTGTGGCCGTTGCCGGTGTTGTGAGCGGGGCGACCATTGGGAATGTCCGGAGCGAGCCTTCTTCGGGACAGGCACTTCTTTCGGGCTGCCCCTGGCCGGTGCGCAGGCCGAAATCGTGCGGGTCCCGCATGCCGACACGACGCTCGGACGTATGCCAAAGGGCTGTTCTGACGAGGCTGCAATCCTCCTCGGGGATAATCTAGCGACGGGATGGGCGGCCGTAGAGCGCAGCGGGCTCTTGCCGGGCGAGATCGTCGCAGTGATCGGCGGCGGAACGGTCGGTCAACTTGCGAGTCTTTCGGCGCAGGCCGCTGGAGCGGGCGCGGTCATCGTGGTGGAGCCGAGCGAAGGACGCCGCGAGTTCGCCCGCGCAAACGGCAGTCTTGCGGCGTCGCCGCAAGAGGCTCGCGAGTTGGCCAGCCGCGTGACAGACGGAGAAGGCGTCGATGTTGTCATCGAGGCCGTAGGTGGCGCATCCGCTCTCACGGCGGCGTTTGACTTGGTGCGAAAGCGAGGCCGAATCATCTCGGTAGGCGCCCATGCAGCTGAGACGTGGCCGTTTCCATTGGCGAGGAGCTTTGCCAACGAGTTGACCCTGGGCTTCGCGATCGGGGATTCGATCCGTCTTCGTCCTCGTCTCCTTTCGCTCATCACCACGGGCGCTCTCGATCCAACCGTGGTCATCGATCGCAAGATCGGGTTTGCGGCCGCTCCCCAGACGTATGCCGACCTCAAGGCCCAGCGGATCATGAAAGCGGTTATCGACCCCCGGCTCTAATACGGCTGGTCCGGCGGTTGCCAAATTAAGCTAAGCAGCGCAAGCTCTTACAGGAGCGGCAATTATATTGCACCGCACAAGAACGCTCGCGTGAGACGAGCGCCGCGGTGCCGAACTTGAGCCGCCTGGAGGATGCTCAATGAGTGGGACCGCGCTACTGGCTCAGCGAGGGACGTTTAGTGATGATCCGCACCAAGGGCTCGCAGTGCTGAGAGAAGCGATCATCTCCCTTTCAGAAGCAGCAGATCGCGGGCCTCAGGTGCTCTTCGCCGAAGCCCGCATATTGTTCCGCAATCTCCTTGCTGTCCGAGATGTCCGACTCCTGGTCCGCTCGGCCGGCGCCTGGCGTGAATGGGAGAAACTCAACGATGGCGCCGATGAAGCGCTGATAGAGCGGCTTCCCGACTCGTTCATCGATATGATGCGATTCGAGGACGCTATCTTGGTTCCAGTCCAGGTCGGAAGCGTGGCTCTCCTCGTCGAGGGCATGACCGATTCCGATGCACTGCGTGAGCGCGCCGCGACCCTGTCGCACGTCTTCAGGCTCGCGATCGCATCCAGCGAGACCCGCAACGGCAATCCCGACAAGCTCGAAGCGATCCGCGTCTTCCAACGCGTCGCCAACAAAATTCTGAAAAGCCGCAATCTCCAAGAGATTTTCCTCCAGATCACGCATGAGGCGAAAGCGAGGCTCTCCGCTGATATATGCGGCATCATGCTCCTCGAAGAAGAAGCGCTGGTCATGAAGCGCTGCACGGGTAATCTGGCAGCGGAAACGGCGGCCCTTCGCATGAAGGCCGGACAGGGCGTCGGCGGACGCGTCCTCGAAACTCGTCAGCCTTGTTCCATCGAAGACTACGTACAAAGCGAGATCATCAGCCGTGACTTCATGAGCTTGGCGCGGGCCGAACGCGTTCGTTCTGCCCTCGCGGTACCGCTGATGTCCCAGGATCAGGTCATCGGCGTTCTCGAGGTCTGGCGTCGCAAACCATCGACATTTACGCCGCAGCATACGGCGGAACTCGCTACGCTCGCTAATCTTGCGTCTCTTGCGATCGAGAATGCCGCCCTGCTCGACGCGCGCGAAGCCGCCGCTCGGGAGCTAGAGGATGCGCATTCCAAGCTCCAGCAGCGGTATAACGTCATCCGCAATTCCGCCGATCTTCAGGAAGGGCTTATCTCTACCTTACTCGATGGCGGCGGCCTTTGCGAAATTGCGCAACGCGCGCATCAACATCTTCACAGCCCCGTGCTTATTCTGGACAAACATTTGGATGTTCAGGCCTGCCATCCTCGAACGGCAGCTACGGACGCAGTTCTCCGCGCGGTTCGTATCGCGATCTCGCAAAATAGAGGCCCTGATACTCGATACAAGACGATATCAGCTGGAGCACTGCGGTTCGCGTTTCAGAGCATAACGGCAGGGTCAGAACAGTTGGGTTGGGCCGTCATGCTCAACCCGGAGATCGAAAATGAAAGCGCACAGCTCGCGATTACAGAACTATGTGTTACTGCCGCACTCCATCAAACCAAAGAAAGGGCGGCAGCGCGTGCACTCAGCGACAAGCTCGCGACGTTGACTTGGGATCTTCTGGAAGGAACGGACCATCTACGGCAGTTGGCGCTTCAACGCGCCAAGGAGCTGGATGCTGAAATCCCCGCAGAGTACTGCATCGCCGTCTGTCGCATCGACGGACTAGACAAGCCGGACAAATCCGGCGTCCTGACCGGTGGAGAAATAGAAGGTCGTCGCCGGTCAGTAGCTGAAGCTCCGAACCATTTACCAGGACGTCAAATCGCAAAATTGTCCGGGCTGCGCGGCAACGAACTCGCCCTCGTTATCTCGAGCTGCGAGAGTGTCAAGGCTCGTGATTTTGCCCAAAGTCTTATTGTCGAGATCATGCGCCGCGTTCCTGGATGTACCGCGCGCGTCGGCCTGAGCCGAGGTTGCTCGGAACCTATGTCGATACCGTCAGCTTGGCGGGACGCGCGCATCGCCCTGGATGTGGCCTGCCAGAGTCGTACAGCAGCGGTCATCGACTACAATGACGTTGGAGTCGCCGGTCTTCTAATGAGTATCCGGGAAGGGACCGATTTTCAGGGATTTGTCGGACAATCGATAGGAGGGCTGTTAAAGGAGAAGAGCCCGCAACGAGAGACCCTATTGCAAACCTTGCGTGTTTTCTTCGCATGCAATTGTTCTCAGCAGGCGACGGCAAGAGAACTCCGAACACACCAAAAGACCATCGCTTATCGACTCGATAAGATCGAGCGTATAACAGGTTTGAAGCTCGCAGCTCACGAGCAGCGCGTGCTGCTTTATCTTGCTCTCCAAATGAATGACCTGATTCGCTAGCGGAAGCGAGAACGGAGGTCACGACAGGCTTCGTAACCGACGATGTTCTTGCGCCAGCTCGCCCTGTCATCTCAAGTACGTGCCGGTATGATCTCTCGTCCCATCGAAGCAATCGCGCCATGCCCCCCGGGATCAAAGAGCAGACGGTCGAGTGGTCGGGTCCGACTATCTGGGAAATCCCGACATCGCGGTGTTCGGATTTCTGAAGTTTCATTGATTCGCGACCATCTGCTTATCAGTCCTCAAACTGCCCCCGCTTGCGAGCGAAACAGCCAGCGGATCGTCGTTCTATTCTCAAGTGCCAAGCGTCATCGGACGCCGTTCCAGGCGCCGCCAGCACCTGAGGTTTCGGCAACGACTCCGGTCGATGGCCGGCGGGCAACGGGCTTTGCCGCTGGAGGGCGGGCCGAGGTGCCAGGAGCAGCCGCTAGCGAAAGATCTGTCAGTGCCGACATTAGGCCGCGCAGGCTCGCCATCATCGCGATGGGCTTGCCAACTCGCTCGAACACAATCGTGGCGTGGTCCTCACGTACAAGTAACGAGATCAACGCGCTGTCCGCCGGAAACGTTGCGACGCATAGCGCTTGGTCGCAGATCAGCGGCTTGGCGATTCGCGTGAAGCCGCCAAAAGTTACCGCAACGCCGACCTCTGCGCTGCTGTCGCGTGGTAGCATGATCAGGGCCATCGAACGCCCATCCTTGGTTAGCGCGATACGCCAGTTCAATAGTGCGGCGTCGTCGCGCGAAATCGTTTCAAGATAGCAAATGCGCCGCACGTTGCGGACTTCATCGCAAATCTGGGTCCAATCGAGGAAAGGCCTGATCGTGCGGGTGTAGTCGCCCGCCGCGACCGATTTCCCTGGCGCGAACACGCTCGCCCACTCGAATCCAAGCGATTGCGCTCTCGCCGGTTCGGGTAAGATGCTCGCAGGGGCGGCTCCAGGCTGGCCCGGAGGCCCGGGTGAAGGATCGGAAGCGATCGCCGCCGACAAACCGGCCAGGGCCAATGGCAAGAGCCAAGCAGCAATAATAGGCAAGCGTGACTTGGGCATGGCTTGTTTCCGGCTTGAGGACGGCGGATCCGAACGACAGCGGCGCGGCGCCGAGGAGATCAGAATCTGACACCGAGGGAAGCGGAGCCTCCGACGTCGCCAGTGTCCGGCGTGTAGGACACACTTGCCTTGACACGCACCGCATCACTCACGCGGTAGGCGAGCCCCCCAGCCAGCGAGATCGAGTCACGGAAAGTGCCGATCGCAATTGCTACAGAGCGGTCGCCTTTGGCTTCATCTGAGAAGGCGAGTCCCGCCGCTGCCATCGCTGCTGAACCAGCCGCTCGCGCGTGCCGGTCGACCTCGGCCACCTTCCGATCTGTGTACGCCCGGTCATCAGCGCCCAGCACGGCGAGAGCATCATTCAGCTGTTTCAGATTCGTCGCATCGTTCGCCGCGGTACCCGCCGCCACGTTGTGCAGCGCGACAGTTCCCGGAGAGCCCCCCTGCAGAGTTACCGAATTTAGCCGATGACCGTCTGCCGAGACGTCATATTGAATGCTGTTTGTGGACGCAGCATTCAACGCAGAGGCGACGTCATGATAGATGCCCCCGAGGACTGCATAGGACGGCTGCGACACAGTTCCGTCCGGATTGACGTGAGAGCCTCCGCCAAGCCAAGTCGCGACGGAATCAGCGGATCGGTACAGCTGTTGTCCCGTTAGCGCGTCAGATGATTGCGGTGAGACAGCGCCATTTGTGATGCCCCTCAAGGTCCGACTGTCGTCGCCGCCGGTCAGATCGACGAGCCTGCCGCCCGTCTTGGCAGCAATGGTTACGGCTGCATTTGCGTCCGTCTGCCGGACCAACCCGATCGTGCCGTTTCCGATGTCGTTGGTCAGCTTGGCTAACGCATTGTTGGTAACCTGGAGTGCGTGATTTGAAGCGGTCAGTCCATCGCTAGCCGCTCCCAAGTCGCCGTTCGTCTTCGACGGGCTAGCACCGGTCGCAGTCGGCCTGTCGTTCAATGACTTCACCTCGTTGCTTATCGTGGTTTTCGGGCTGGGACCTTGGGTCACCGGTTGCGGCGTCGACACCGACTGTGCAGCCGGGAGCGATTTTACGCTCGCGTCCGATTGTGGCACCTGCGCCGGCTTCTGTTCGCCGCAGTCAAGGGCGCCGCCCATGGCCGTCCACTGCTGCTTGAGTTGGTCTGTGCAACCGCCCGAGGGACGGCTGTTCTGCGCTGCCGTTGTCGCCCCGGAATGTTGGACCTGCGCCCTTGCCGGTGCGGAAAGCCAAACGGCCACCCCCGATAGGAAGAGGACGGCTCCCAATGTCGGTCTCAACATGTCACGATTTCCTTTCGCGTGAAGAACTGAAAATGCGGGCTGGATCGGCGCACCCTAGCCGCGAGGTCACGTCGCCGAACGCTCGCGCGCGACAGCGCGGCGCGGACGATTGCCGCTCATGTGATGGCTAGCTCGCCGGGCAGCTCGTTCGCGATGAGCGACCGCGAAACGTCTGTCGGCATCTGTTGGCCCGCAGGATCTTCGGTCGATCCGGCGATCGACCATTTGTTTCGAGCACCGTCTCGACGATCGACGCATCCTCGCGATCGAGATAAATCGCAGCATCGAGCGCGCGACGCAGCGTGCGAGTGAATGAACTGAATTCACCACCACCCTCATTGAAAATGGGCAAGTAGCGCCCTTCGATGGGGATGATTAGAGAGGGCAGAATTTTCCTGATCGCAACGAGAGGCCGCTGTCGAGCGTAGACAGGCGTAGAAAGAGAAACGATCGGCAGAGTGCCGATCGATTTAATACCGACAAGACCGGGTAAACCAGGCGCCGGCGGGCAACGGCGAATAGCGTCGGCGCAAACGTCGTGACGATGGGAACACGAGCACGAGTTATGAATCAGGCGCGATCCGGCCAAAGGTGCGTGTCGACCAAGGGTTATCTCATTTCCTTAGCCCCGTGTACCTACGGACTTGCTCTCCACCACTGGTTGCGATTAAGTC
This sequence comes from Bradyrhizobium septentrionale, assembly GCF_011516645.4. Lineage (NCBI taxonomy): Bacteria > Pseudomonadati > Pseudomonadota > Alphaproteobacteria > Hyphomicrobiales > Nitrobacteraceae > Bradyrhizobium > Bradyrhizobium septentrionale. Next base: position 9,766,135 of record NZ_CP088285.1, read on the forward strand.
GGTGCTACTGGGGAGGCTCGTTTTCATGAAGAGACTTTCAGCAGCAGCATTTGGCGCTGCATTAAGCGGTCGCGCCTCATCGGCAGCTGACACTAAGCCCGCATATTCACCGGCGTCGCGATGATCACGAGAGCCACGATTGCTCTCGCACTCTGCTTTGCGTGTGAGCCGGCGCTGGCAGCTTGCGGCGACAGCGGCGGCCCGGGCTACCGCAACCAGGCAGGCACGTGCGTGGGCTGGGAGGCGCTGGCGCGACAGTGCGGCAATCCGCCATCGACGAAATGTACGCCAGAGCGTGTCGCCACCGGAGCTGATCAGGCCGCTACGAAAGGCGCAGCCATTCGTTCACTCATGGAAGGTGCGCACGACATCAAGGAACAAGCACCGCCGCCGACGCGACCGTAAACAAATGATTTGCCACAACGGTCTCGCTTGCCCGCTGCTTACGCTTGAGTTCATATTTTGGAGATTTTCGATGGCAGAAACCGCGGGCGACGATTTCTACAATCGCGTAGGTGGTGACAGAATCGGCTCAAGGCAGATCGACGAATTGATAGGCATTGCGCGGGGCCTGGTCGCAGACAACCAGATCAGCCAGGCCGAAGTTGAATTTCTGCAGAAGTGGCTTGCCGCCAACCTCCACATCAGCGACCAACCGGTCGTGCGAGTGCTCTACAAGCGTGTCACGGAGATGCTGAGCGACGGAATTGTTGATGATAGCGAGAAAGCCGAGCTGCTTGATACGCTCAATCGGTTTTCAAATCGCGACATAGGTGGTTTGGGTGAGATCCTTAAATCGACTTCTCTCCCTCTGAATGATCCGGAACCGCCACTGACGTTTGCGGGTCAACGATATTGCTTCACAGGCACGTTCAACTTTGGCTGCCGCAAGGAGTGCGAGCAGGCTGTGCAGACTCTAGGCGCCGAAGTCGGCAGTCTCACACAGAAGACGACCGTTCTGGTCATAGGCATCTATGCCACCGACTCTTGGAAGCACTCGTCGTTTGGAAACAAGATCATGAAGGCCTGCGAATGGCGTGACGACGGCCTGCCAATTTGCCTGGTATCGGAAACACACTGGAAGGGATATCTCCCGAGATAGAGATCGTGCCCTGTACTGCGCGGCAGCGATTGCGATCAGCAGTATTTTCCGATCTAACTTCTTAGCGGTCGCGGCGGCGGCGCACTACTACCTTTGCTCTGTGTCGCTCTCGGCTTCCCGCAAGCCATCGTTGTCAACCACGGAACCCGCCGCCTTGGTCTCAGTGTCCTCACGCTCGTCGCTCGCTGGAACCGTCCGATCATCGTCGAAGCGAGCCAATGCTGCTTCGATGAGTTGTAGCTCCTCGCGGAGAGTATCGCTCAAGACCGATGGCTTGAAGCCAGGGACGCCCAGCGTTTGAACGTTGTCCAGCAGTCGTTGGCGATGCTCTCTGATCTTTTCAGAGCTTGTCGGTCCTTCAATGACACGTAGCCAGCGATGATTTGTTCTATAGCGTTCATCAGTAACCCAGACTAAATGATTAACGTAATGCAATCGTTCGATTAAAGCGTCCAAGGTACTTTCTGGCAAGGCCCAGCCTCTATGGGTCCGCCGATAGCGTTAATGGCCAGCGGGCCTCAGCGGATAGACTATGGGGGATTCTTGACGAAAGAGCAGCTCGCTCGAGACGCCGCAGAAATATTCCGACTGCTGCGAGCGTTTCGCTTGATCAAGGAACCGGCTGCGCGTCGGCACGTTGTCGAGACCGTCGAAGCATTGGCCGAAGGCCGCCCAGTCGACAAAGCACTCGACGATAAAGCCGAAAAGCCTCACGTTTGAGCGATGTGCAATCCTGCCTGCCAAGTTTAGCGGAGACGCTCATACTTTTACGTTTTTGCGGTGTCTAGCCTGCAGCAATTGAAGGCGCAATTGCGACACGCGGGCAGGCTCGCTCTCGATTAGTCCGTACGGCCTTCAAGAAGAACACGCTCGGCCCCCCACGACACGACAGGACGGCCAGCATCACATTTGCCGCCTATATCATCCAAATTCCCTACGACGGCCGCGTTCGCTTCTCACTCTCGATTGTGTCTGCTTTCATGCTCCATCGACTTTGGTCAAAGGAGAGAAAGGTGAGCCGGCGTTGCGGACTTTTGCATTTGCGCTCGCCGGGCAATCCAAAGGGGATAGAGCCCCCTTATTCTTCGGCCGAGGTTGCGATGGCAATAGGTATCTCATTAGACACGTTCTATCGCACGCGCCATATCCGGCACCAGCGTGACAACTTGCCCGCACCAATCAGCGAACGCGGACCGCTTAAATGGGAGCGTTCTGGCTTCGACGCGTGGCTGACTCGCCACCATCCCATGCGTCCGAAGACGATCGCTAATGACGCATTCGTGCTACCTCATGCTGCAAGCGATGAAGAACATCGCACGCGGTTGAGAACAGCTTACGGAGATCATGGCGCTTGACATTAAAGATCGCGCTGGACTCCTATGGGTGCCTCCATCAATTCGGCACCGAGGCTTGTCATGGCCGATCCCAAATTCCCCTACGTGAAGTGGCGTGACGGTCGTCCACGCTCATCGCATGGCGCTTACGCGAGAGCGCTCGGCTTTGTGGACTCCGACCTGCGCCATCCGCCCCATGATGAAAAGGGCCGACCGGTAGGCCCATGGTTTAATCTTCAGGAGGCTTCTGAATTCTCCGACAAACGAAGTTCGGAAATTGAGGCGGCGCGGCGCTCGGGCAAACTGCCGAAGAGGGTTACCATACGAAAGCGAACCACGATCCAGGATCTTCTTGATGACTGGAGCAAATCGACCGAGTTCAAAGCCCTTTCATCCGCCTCGCAATCTTCCTATCGCAAGTGCATTTCAGCCATCCTCCACCGGCCGCAGACGCGCGAGGCCGCTGCAAAGATGCGGGCCGAGATCCGCGCCGCCAGGCTGCTCGGCGTATCCGAGCCGGCGCGAGAACTCGAGGCGATCGCGACCGCCACTCCGTCGTCATTCGGCAAGCCGGAGCTCCGGGCGTTCTATAACTATGCCAGGTCGACCCGCGGCCATCATATGGCGCTGGCTATGATTGCTACTTTGTCAGCCGCGTTTACCTGGGGCCAGGAAAGCATCCTGTGGCGCCTCGGACCCAACCCACGAGCTGGCATGGAATTCGATCATCCAGACGGCCGCATCGTACTGGTCGCGATGGGGGAGTTTTCTGCCTGGGTCGCTGCAGCCGATGCCATCGAACGGGCCTCAATTGGTGACAGCTTCTATCTGGCGTTGTTCACGGGGCAGCGCCAGACCGACCGTTTGATCATGCGCGACGAGAGCGATACTCCGGGACGACATGCCTTCAGGCAAAGCAAGACGGGTGAGCTCGTCGACATCAAGGAGGCTCGACAACTCAGCGCGCGGCTGAGCGCATCGCGCACCCGGATAAAGACGCTTAAGCTGCGACTTCAGCTTGAAGCAGTACCACGTGAACTCGTCGTCAACGAAGACAATGGTGCGCCTTATGACGAGAGCACCTATCGCCATTGGGTGTCGACCGCGCGCGCGGTCGCCGTGTTCGGCTTTCTCGCGCGCGATAGCGTACGCCAGGCGATCGTCCGTGCGGAGCGACTGATCACTGAACTGAACGGAACCGTCGAAGCGCTTTTCACGCGTTTCCCTCTCGATGAAGAGAACAAGGCGCTGCGAGCTCGTTCGGTCGATCAGCGCGCGCGTGCGCTGTCGGAATGGTTGGACGCACAGTCTGCGCGTGACAGCAATGGTGATGACGGAGCCTGGCGCCTGAGGCCGTGCCGGTCCCTAATGTTCGTCAATAGTGCCGGCGAACTTGACCAGAAACACGACCAGGATCTGCGCGATACTTGCGTCATGCTGCTTGACCGAGCCGGCTGCGACTTGCTGACGATCTGCGACATCACCGGCCATTCATACCGAAGCGCGCAGACCATCGTGAAGCATTATCGTGCTCGCAATGCCGATCGCGCCGATGCCGGTATCGACCAGCTCGAATTGCAGGTGCGCAAGGACGGGATGAAGAGCTGATCGCAACAGAGCGGCGCTCGATTCCGCGGTTTCCGGCATAATGGTACCGCGAGCTGTGCGTGTCTGCTAACGACGAACGCGACCCCATCGGTTCGATTTGCCACGCCGATGGCGGTTCGCAGTTCCGCCCTGCGCCCCTTTGACTCACGGTCGATTTCCGGCAACGACACGCGGCGACCCTTCGCGGACCAGCTCATGTCCAGGCGACGAGGACGTCGTCGCATGCCGTGCGACGTGCGACCACGAAAAACGTCGCATGAGCACAATTTGTTCTATTGGCAAAAATGTAAAAAGCCCCGCAGGGCCAAACTCTTGAGGGTGGTGGGCGCACCAGGGCTCGAACCTGGGACCCGCTGATTAAGAGTCAGCTGCTCTACCAACTGAGCTATGCGCCCGGAACTTGTCCGGAAATGACCCTCGCAAGAGAGCGGTCGTTTAGCAAAGCGATTCCCCGATGTCCAGCAAATGGGCGCAAGTTTTCCCGACTTTTACCAGCCCTCCTCACAGCCGAAAGGCCGCCGGATTCCGGCGGCCTTTCAGTAGCTTGGTGAAGAGCTCGGTGGACGGCTCTCAGAGCCGGCCGGAGCGCTCCTGATCCGGACCGTCGTCCCGGTCGAAATGGCGGTCGCGGCCGCCGCGTTCCCAGCGGTCCATGCCGCGCTCGAGGCGGTGGCGGCGCCAGCCCTCGGCGCCGAAGCCGCGCCCTTCCATGTGGGTGAGCATCGTCAGCCGCCGCTTCTGGTTGTCGTCGAGCGTCTTGTAGAGCGGGTCGGCGGCGTCGGCGATCTTCTTCAGCGACGTCGCGGTCGCCGCCATGTTGTCGGCGCGCTCGCGCAGACGGGCGACCGGATCGTCCGGCTTCTCGGCCTTGTTCCCGGCCTTGTCCGCGTCGGCCTTCTCCGCGGCCATCCGCGCATTGGCGCGATCGAGCCGCGCCTTGGCGAAGTCGCGCACCGCGGCCTCGACCGGCGGCCACAGCTTCTCCTGATCCGCCGTCAGCTTCAGCCCGGCGTGGACGGCGGCGATCCGCGCGTCGAGGAAGGCCGCCCGATCCTCGGGGCTCATCCGCATATGGCCGTGGAACCAGGGACGATGCTGGGCATAGACCACGGTCGAACCGGCAATCGTGAGCGCCGCGACGCCGGCGAGCAGAACTTTCTTCATACGAACCTCCTTTGAAGGTTGCTCGAAGATGATGCGCCCTGCCCACGCCTTCAACTTACGGATTGGACAGGGAGACCTCTCTTACCAAGATGTAATCCCCTTCTTTGCCCGCCAGAAACATCCAGAGCGCGAGGTCGCGCTTTGGATTTCTTGTTGTCGCTAGATCATTCCCAACAACCGCGGCAGCCACAGCGAGATCTCCGGCACGTAGGTGATCAGGCCGAGGAACACCAGCATCGCGCACAGCCACGGCAGCACCGAGATGGTGATCTCGCTGATGCCCATCTTGGCGATACTGCTCGCGATGTAGAGGTTGAGCCCGACCGGCGGATGGCACAGCCCGACCTCGGTGTTGACGATCATCAGGATGCCCAGATGCACCGGATGCACGCCGAGCTTGGTCGCCAGCGGAAACAGGATCGGCGCCATGATCAGGAGGATCGACGACGGATCCATCACGTTGCCGGCGAGCAACAGGATGACGTTGACGACCAGCAGGAACATCCACACCGAGAAGTTCTTGTCGATGATCTAGGCCGCCATCTCCTGCGGGATCTGCTCATGCGTCATCAGGAACGAGAACAGCACCGCGTTGGTGATGATGTAGAGCAGCATCGAGCTCATGCTCGCCGCCTGCAGCAGCACCTTCGGCACCTCGGAGAGCTTCAGCTCCTTGTAGACGAACACGGTGATGAAGAAGGCATAGGTCGCGGCGACCGCAGCCGCCTCGGTCGGCGTGAAGACGCCGCCATAGATGCCGCCGAGCACGATCGCGATCAGCGAGAGGCCCCAGATGCTTTCACGGAACGCCGTGAACTGCTGGCCGACCGTCGCGCGCGGCATCCTCGGATAGCCGTTGCGCTGCGCGACGAAGAAGGTCACCGCAGCCAGCATCAATGCGAGCACGACGCCCGGCACGATGCCGGCCATGAACAGCGCGCCGATCGAGGTATTGGTGGAGACGCCGTACAGCACCAGGATGATCGAGGGCGGCACCAGGATGCCGAGCGCGCCCGAGGTCGAGATCACGCCGACGCCGAACCGCTTCGGATAGCCGTGATCGACCATCGCCGGCATCATGATCGAGCCGATCGCGACCACGGTGGCGACGCTCGAGCCCGAGATCGCCGCGAACATCGCGCAAGCAGCGACACCCGCAAGCCCGAGGCCGCCGGGCAGATGGCCGACCAGCGAGGTCGTGAACGCGATCATGCGCCGCGCGACGCCGCCGCGGGTCAGGAAGGTGCCGGCCAGGATGAAGAACGGGATCGCCATGATGCCGAAATTGTCGAGGCCCGAAAATAGTTTCAGGCCGACGCTCTCGATCGGCACCTCGGTCATCGTGAACAGGAAGGTGAGCACGGTCAGGCCGAGCGAAATCGAGATCGGCATGCCCGTCAGCATCAGGGCAAACAGCAGTCCGAAAATAAGGGCGGCGCTCATCACGCTTCTCCAAGCGCGATCGGCGCGGTCTTGCTGGTCTCGACGCCGTCGACATGGGAGGCGTCATGGTGCGGCAGCTGGTCGGTCCACCAGTAGTTCCAGCACACCTGCAGGAAGCGGAAGCACATCAGATAGGAGCCGAGCGGGATACAGGCGTAGACGATCCAGCTCGGGATCTCGAGATCGGGCGAGACCTGGTCGGTATGCATCAGTTCGAACACGAACTTGGCGCCCATGGTGCCGACGATCCCGGTGAACAGCGCGCCGCCGAGCAGGCCGAACATGATGGTGCGCTTGCGCCAGAAATCATTGAGGCGGTTGATCAGCACGTCGACGCCGACATGGACGCCGGCGCGCACGCCATAGGCGGCGCCGAACTTCGCCATCCAGATGAACATGTAGATGCAGAGTTCCTGCGACCATGCGAGATTGATGCCGAACAGGTACGGATAGAGCACCGGCACGTCGACCAGAAAGCGGTGCACGACCGTGATGAAGGTCAGCAAGGTCGCTGCGCCCATCAGGCTCGCGATGATGATTTCCTCGAGCCGATCCAGAATTTTCAGCAGCATTGATCTCCCCTGTCATGGCCTGATGCGGCGACCGGCCACGGCATTCGTTGTGTTTTTACGTGACGGTTCTCAATCGAGAGGCCCATCCGCGCACTCGTTACACCTCTCACGCTTGCGCGGGGAGGTCGCATTGCATCGAAGATGCAATGCGGGTGGGGGCTCTATCGACAATACGACTCGCGGTGATACCCCCACCCCAGCCCTCCCCCGCAAGCGGGAGAGGGAGCGCACCGCCTTCTTGGCGGCTAATAGGCGACCCGCCTCAGTTCATCGGGCCGCGGCCCGTTTCCTTGAGGAATTCGTCGATCAGCGGCTGGCCGACGCGCGACGCCACGTCCTTGTAGACCGGCATCATCGCCTTGCGCATCGCCTCGTCCTGCTCGGGCGTCAATGCGATGATCTCGGTCTTGCCGGCCTTCTTGATCTCGGCGAGCGCGTCCTCGTTCTCCTTGGCCGACTGGCCGTTGCCGAACTCGGTCGCTTCCTTCATCGCCTTGGAGAGCTGATCGCGGATATCGGCCGGCAGGCCGTCCCAGAACTTCTTGTTCACGACGACGATGTAGCCGATATAGCCGTGATTGGTGACGGTGGCGTACTTCTGCACCTCATGCATTTTCTGGGTGTAGATGTTCGACCAGGTGTTCTCCTGGCCATCGACCACGCCGGTCTGCAGCGCCTGGTAGACGTCCGAGAACGCCATCACCTGCGGAATCGCGCCGAGCGAGCGGAACTGTGCTTCCAGCACCTTCGACGACTGGATGCGGAACTTGAGCCCCTTGTAGTCGGCGGGCGCGACCAGCTTCTTGTTCGCGCTCATCTGCTTGAAGCCGTTGTCCCAATAGGCGAGACCGGTCATGCCCTTGGAATCCAGCTTCTTGAGCAGCTGGGCGCCGAGCGGACCGTCGGTCACCTTGCGCAGCGATTTCAGGTCGGGGAGGATGTAGGGCAGATCGAAGACTTCGAATTCCTTGATGCCGATCGGGCCGAACTTCGAGTTCGACGGCGCCAGCATCTGCACGGCGCCGAGCTGCAGCGCCTCGAGCTCTTCCTTGTCCTTGTAAAGCGTCGAGTTCGGATAGACCTCGACCTTTACCTTGCCGCCGGTGTACTTCTCGGCGAGTTCCTTGAACTTGTCGGCCGCCTTGCCCTTCGGCGTATCCGAGGCCACCACGTGGCTGAACTTGATGACAACAGGCGACTGCGCCGACGCCGGCCCGACAAAGGTCAAGGCCGCGATCGAAGCCGCAGCCAATATGAGTTTACGCATGTTTCCTCCCGCGTAATTGCGGAGCACGTTTACCGGCCCCGAGACATCCGGTCGCACCATTACAGACAAGCCGCGGCGATTGCCATTGCCCCTTTAGCAGGGGCTAAATGCGCCGTTGCTGCACTGCAAAATCCGATGCGGCGGTATCCCCTTCGGCTCTTGCGACCGTTCAATGACACCGCCCGCACGCTGTGCCCGGCCATCGCGATACGGTCAATGCGAGGTTTGGCAATGGCGAGTTCGCGGTGCGCGAATGCTGCGCTGTCGTCCCTGCGAAAGCAGGTAGCAAGAAAGGCCGTTGCGCGACCCAGAATTCCACCACCGTCGTTGCGAAGAGCGGCAGCAACGAAGACCATGTATTCGGTGTCATCACCCGCGCATGCGGGTGATCCAGTATTCCAGAGGCGTCCGTGCTTGAGCTGAGGGGCCGCGGCGTACTGGATCGCCCGGTCGAGCCGGGCGATGACAAATGTGAGTGCGAGCATGGCTTCGCACTCTCGCGACATGAAGCGCCCGAGTTTTGCCATTCGTTCTGCCCCTCTCATCAAACAGAGGGCGCAGGGAAAGCCGGGTGCCGATTGCACCCATGGGTCCGGTGCAACAAAAAGCACCGGAGGTAGGACCACAGGTGTAACCGGGAGCAACCCGGCTTTCCCTGCGCGATGGGTTACGGCTTATTTCGTGCTCTCCCCGGCGAGACTTGGCTTTTTTGTCACCGCCTTCGCAAGACGCAATTGCGTCTTACAAGGGGACACCTGCCACTGGGGCGTCAGGACCACACGGCCCTATTTTGGCCCTTGGCGAGCCTATCTGGCCCCAAGCGAGCCTATCTAAGTGCTTCTAAAATAGGCCCTTTTGGAATTATCATTTTCGATCAAAGGCAGCAGGCTCGCCGCTGAACCGCTGCAACTGGGGCAAGGCCCCAGCCTCGAACCCTTCCACAGGCCGACGAGGCTGGAGCCTGCACCCAGAGGCAGCACCCAAAACCGAGCAATGGGCACAGCCCAGAGAGCCTACACGAAAATGACTGCGCATCGAACCTACCAAGCGATCCTCACCAAGTATCTCAGCGCGACGAACACCAAGGGCTCGCGCATCAAGGCGAGCGCTGCCGCTGGCAACATCACCCTGCATCTCGATCATGCTTTGAGCAGCGAAGCCAATCACGCGCAGGCCGCCGAGGCCCTCGCCGAAAAATTCGGCTGGGCTGGCTCTTGGCAGATGGGCAGCATGCCGAGCGATTCCGGCTTCTGCTTCGTTTGCCGCTGCGCTGGCGACGAGCCCGCCTTCATTACTGGCGGTGCAGCATGACCGAGGGCGAGATCATCCGCGCTCGCATCGCCGAACTGCAGCGCATGATCGCAGCGCTGCAGGCCGCGCTCCGCATCAAGGAAATTGAAACGGCCACCGCGATTCTGCATCGCGAAACCAAAGGAGCCGCGAACCAATAGCGCGGCCCAGCTTCCCAGCCAAAGCCCCGGATCACCGCAAGGTGCCGGGGTTAGGCGGTCAGAACCTCGCCATTCCGGCGCAGGCTTCTGAAAAAAGGAAACCGGCAAAATGACTACCAAAAAAACCCACCCCGCCGATGTCGCCGATCTCGCGCTCATCCCGGCTTGCAAGAAGTTCACCGCGACCATCCTCAAGAACAACAAGCCGCAGACCTCCGAGTTTGACACGCTCGCTGGCGCGCGGCTTGAGGCGGCGAAACTGAACGCGACTGCGAACAATAGCCGCAAGGCGCTGGTGCACGCGATCACCGCCGAAGGCCGCGCGATCCTCGTTCCGGCATTGTATGGGCGCACGCCTGCCGATGCAGGCAGCGAGGCAGCGAAGGCCGATGACAAGGCGCGCGATGCAAAGGCCGCGAAGGCCGCGAAGCCCGCAAAGGTAGCGAGACCAGCGAAGGCGAAGTCAGCCAGGAAGGCAAAGGCGAAGCCAGCCGCCAAGAAGGCGGCGAAGCGCGAGGGCTCGAAGGTTGAGATCGTGATCGCGATGCTCACCGGCAAGAAGGCGGTCACCCGCAAGGATATTGCCGAGGCCACCGAGTGGCCGTCGATCAACATCAAGGCGATCTGCGCTCGGAAGGGCATGAAGCTGAAGAAGGCCGCAGACGGCACCCTCTCTGCCTCGGCCCCGAAGTGAAGCAACTGGAGCTGCAGCAGATCGCTGCAGCTCCTCCTCAGTTCAAACAGGATCATCAGCCAATGAAGCAAGCATTCATCCCCACCCTGATCGGCGGCACCTTCGCCCTGATCATCGTCGCCGAAACCATCGCCGTCGCAAACGGCGCAACCTTCGGCAACTTCGCATTGCCAATCATCCTCTGGGTGATCATCGAAGCCGTCGAGGAGGAGCGCGCCGAGATCGTGGGTTGCCTCGCCGAGCTGGAGAAGGCTGACGGCGCGATCCTGCACTGGCAGCTGGATGACAAGAAGTTTGCAGTGATGCTGAAGCGCGGCCTGATCAGGATGGAAGGCGACTGCCTTGTCCATCCGAGGGCGCGCAAGATCACCGAGCTGGCCTTCACCATGGTGCACCCCACCGATATGCGCGTGCTGTACCGGGCCGACAATGAAGGCCCTGCCATCATGCTGCTGAACCAGCTGATCGCAAACTTCAATGTGGGCGGCGGCTGGCAGCATCGCTGCAATGAGGAGGACATGCGGCACGAGCTTGATTCGCGCGGCTGGTACTCGGGCCTGCACGACAACGGCCACTACCTCGTTCTGAACCTCCACCTGATGCAGCTGGAGCCGCATCCCGATCATCCGCGCAACGAAACCATCCGATAAGGAAAGGCATCACCCATGCCCAACATCACCAACAAGCAGTGCCGCAAGGCCGTTACCGCGCGCTCGAAAATTTACGATGCTGAATGCTCGGGCCTGTACGTCAGTCTGAGCCCGACAGCGCCGCCGACGTTCTCCCTGAAATACACTTGCCCCATCACCAAGGAGCGGCTCACCCATTGGCTCGGCGTCTATCAGGAGCCCGAGCGCGGCGTGGACTATTGGCGCAAGGAAGCGTGGAAGCTGAAGGTCAAGATCAATGCCGGCGAGGACATCGCGCAGAGCGCGCGGCAGGCCCGCAAGCTGCAGGCCAAGCGGTCGGGGATCACCGTGGATCAGATCATTGACGAGCGCATCGCGTGGATCAGCGAGCTGGTGCCGAAGGGCCGCGACAAGGACGGCATCAAGATCAAGATGGGGCCGCGCAAGAAGGACTGGGCGAACATGGCCTCGCATCTGAACCGTTTCGTGCGCCCGCGCCTCGGCAAGAGGATCGCCAGCGAAGTCACCAAGCATGACATTGCGCAGCTGCAGGCCGACATCCTCGCGGGCACGCTGATCATCAAGAAGGGCAAGACCACCAAGAAGGGCTCGATCTCCAGCGCCCGCCACATGCGCAAGGCGGTCTCTGGCCTGTTCAACTGGGCGGCTGAAGCGGGCCGCGATTATGTCCAGACCTCGCCCTGCGTGAACCTGCCGCCGCTCGACGCGGAGCCGCCGCGCAAGCGCAAGCTGAACCCTGACGAGATCAGGATTCTCTGGCATGGTCTCGAACGGCCCGACATCACCATTGATCGCCGCATCTGTCTCGCGATCAAGTTCGCGCTGGCGAGCATGCTGCGCTCGCTTGAGCTGCTGCACATCCACCGCGATGAGCTGGGGCGCAATGGCCTGAACAGCGAGCTGCCGCTGGTGGTGATCCCCGAGGAGCGCGTCAAGGCGGGCCGCGAGATTCATCAGCCGCTGAGCGATCTGGCGGTCGAGATCGCGAAGGAAGCGCTGGGCAATTACCCTTGGCTGTTCGCGGGCCGCTGGGGCACCGAGCCGCTGAACCGCAAGGCGATGGCTTGCGCGCTGCGCGGCACCAAGAAGAAGGTCGGCGGCAAGATGGTCACCAAGACCATGGGGCTGTGCGAGCTGCTCGGGCTGAAGCCTTTCACGCCGCACGATCTGCGGCGCACGGCGGCGAGCCTGATGGGCAACATCAAGGTGCCGCGCTCGACCATCTCGCTCTGCTTGGATCACACCATCAAGTCCGACGATCATGGCGCGGTCTCTGCGGTGACCGGGCTGCACTATGATCAGGACCCGCGCATCGGCGAGAAGCGCGAGGCCCTGCAGCGGCTGGCCGATGAGCTGCGGCGCATCATCGCCGAGCCGGCGGAAGCGCAGGAGGAGATGCGACAGGCCGCTTAAAAACGGTATGCGAAAAGTGACATAGCTCAGAAAAAATTAGCTGCCGCGGTTGATCCGAGGCAGCTTCTTTGTTGCCATCAGCTTCTGGGGCGCGGCGAGGTGCGAGAATGCATCCGATGCTGCAGCCAATGTTTCCGACCAAGCTGGCCATCGCTTCAGGAGCCGTGTGGTGCGCGTGGACGGTGGCCGCTGTCTTCGTCCATACCTTCCCGATAAACGCACCAGCGCCAGCGGCCGCTGATCCGCCGCAGCCATTTACGTTGATGGTGCGGACGATCCCGATCACCCCGGAGCTGCTCTTCGATGATCGCTGGCAGACTCCAGTTCCAGCCATGCAGCAGGAGCGCAAAGTGGCAGAGGCCGAGATAAGGCCAGATGAGCCCAAACCGATCCAAGCGAGGCCAAGGCATGCCGCGCGCTATGCCGATCCGGTATGCGGCAGCCGGGGCCGCCGCTATTTCCACATCAGCCGGTGGCTCTCGTGGAGGTGCAGGCGATGAACGACATGAGCGGCATTCCAGGCCCCGAGGAAGCGCGGGGCTTGCAGCTGTGGACGGTGTATGCTCACCCACGCGATTAGCCGCATATCTCGGTTGTTCTAACGGATCGGGCATCTCAGGAATGGGGCGCCCTTTTCGTTTATTTCATCCCGGCGGTGTTGTGGTGCTTCCCGAGGTCGATGCCGTTGTCTTCGGCCTTGAGCCGCACGTAACCGCGCATGATGGCTTCCCGGAAAGAAAACCAGCCGGAGCCGTGGCCTACAACTATCCGGCTATGCGTGTCTTTACGCAGAGAAAGATAGCGCTGGTTGAGTCTCTCACGCGGGAGGAGTGGGCGGTCTGACCGCTTGCCCATGATCCATTTGTACGAACTGTCGTAAATCTCCGCGATTTGGCGCCGGTCTGATGTGCTATCGGCCAGTGCCCATAACGCTTCCTCGAATTCCTGCGTATTGCGGTACTTCTGCGTGGCCTTTTCGTACTGGGCCTTGAGCGCCGCCTCAGTCCGCTGTAGAGCGCCCTTGATGCCCTCTTTGTAATGGCGAGAATCCGACTTCCGAACCTCTTCGGGGTCGTCGAACATGCTCCAAAACATCGACTCGCCGATCAAGTGGACGTAGTGGGGGAAGCCGTCGCTCACCTGCCCGACGCGGATCAGCGCTTCTTGTTGGAGCTCGACATTGAGTTTTGTCGCGACGACGCTCAAGATCTTCCATAGGTCGTCGTGATTCAGCCGCTTCAGCTCAATCGTTTCCAGAATGCGGCCGGCGGACGGGTGCGACTGCAAAAGCTCCGTCACGTCATGCATGATGCCACAGAATATGAACCGCACGTTCGCGTTCAGCTCCGGAATGTTGCGGATGAATTCGGCGAATTTCTCTCGCTCCGGGGTGCTATCAATGCGCTCCAGTTCGTCGACAATGACAATGGTTGTGGTGTTCCGCTTCGCAGCGACATACCGGATGATATCGAGCGCTTCGTTGAGCGACTGGGGCACCGGGATGGCGGCCGCACTTTGAGTACCACCCGACAGCCCGACTCCGCCCATTCCTCCAGGCAGGTTGAAATTGAACCCACCACCGGAGGACGGCTTTTCCATCCGCTGCTCCACGGGGATCAGGGCGTTTCCGATGGCTTGAATCGTCTGTCCGAAGTTGTTCGTCTTTCCGCACATCACATAGACGGGCAGGTTTTCGATGCCGGTATGCAGATAGGCCGCTGTCAGTGCGAGCGACGTTTTGCCCACGCCGCGGTCGCCGAAGATGAAAATCTGGCGGCCAGGAGATGCGAAGGCGCGGTCGATCGTGCGCAGTGTCTTCTCCCGGCCGAACAGCCGTTCCCGGGTCTTGATCGAATCCGAGGGGGTCAAATTTTCAGAAAGAACCGCCTTCAGGTCCTCATCAGTCACGCCACGGAGCGACATTCTTCACCTCGATTCGGTCAAGATTGTACACGGGTTCCCCGTTGACACCACCAAGAGGTCGTCGTCCTTCAGATCGAGTTGAAGGTCACGACAAAAGGCTCGGGCTGATCAGAAGTGATCCTGCACGCGCCGATAGGCCGGATGCTGCGGGTTCTTGATCTTGAGCCAGTGCGTGCAACGGCCAGCGCCACAGGCGCGCTCGCGGTGCTTCGACACCAGCCCTTCCAATCCCATCAGGCAGGCGTGGCGAAACAGATCGGGGCCGATCTCGCCTTGTTCGAACGGTGCGCATGGATGCCGTCGGCGCCGCGCGCGAGCAGCGCCGCCAGGTTCTGCTTGCGCAGCAACAGCGGCAACCGCCGAAAGTCATCGCCACCGCCAGCCAGCATGTCAAAGGCGAAGAACTGGGCTTCTTGATCGTGCTCGCGCGAGTGTAGTGCATCGAAGTCCGACATGCCGTCGACGCCGAGCACCACTGCTTCGCCGTCCAGGATGAATTGCTGCTGCCGCAGCTTGAGTGCCGACTCGACAATCCACGGAAAGCGCTTTGACCAATCCAGCCCGCCTTTGGTGATCAGGCGCACCCGGTCATTCTCCTGCATCACCATCATGCGGTAACCCTGTCGTCTACGCAGGCGGCGCCCGCAAATTCAAACTCCATCAGTTCTTAACCGAAGAGGTTGGCGTTCCAGCGTTGCGTCAGCACCTTTGGCAGGCAATCGGTATCGGGAACGCTTCTAGGGACAAAGTGGAGTTTGAGAGAGCCTTCTATCGCGCGTTTCCTGAGGCAATCCCGAAGGTCAACGACGGGCAAATCGATTTCTTCGATAAGCTGGGTACCGCAGCTTAAGCAGACACCGGCGGCCGCTTTTGTCTGAACTATGAAATAATGATTCTGAGGAGATTTGCAATTCAACGCTTCGCGCCAGTCACGGCCTTCTGCGCTGCTCGTCCGCTCTCCTTCCGCCAGCAAGGAGGGCGGAAGCAGGTAGTAGGCTTTTGTTTAAGCGACTCGCATTAACCGTTTATCGTTACGCGAGAAGGTCGTCGAGCGCGTGAGTAAGGTCGTCTACATCAAAGTCATCATGGCTCGAGGCCGTCGAGGCGCTTTCTGCACTCTCGCTATCATCGTCCTCACCGCTACCAACTTTGGAAAGATATAGTGTAGGTTTGTCTGCACGTTGCCATTCACCATCGCCGTTCTTGGTCCACTTTTCGGGATGCTGGGTGGGGTCAAGCACCATGTTCGCTTCATCCACCTCAACATAACCCATGGCTGCTAAGCGTGATTGTGCCTCTAGGCTGGCAGGAGTAGAATCAACTAACGGTCGTTCGCCGTCGAGCCGAAGTTGGTGTTCCAGCAGAATATCGCCTGCGTTGTCGACAAGTGGATGAGTGACCCGAAGAACTGTAGTGGAGGTGATTTCAGTTCGTCCGGGAAACTGATCCTTCCACTTTTCCCCTTCGAACACATCACTCATGCTAAATCCGCCTTCTGTTCTCAGAAGTCCAACACTCTTATTGCCCAGCTCATAGCTGAAATAGCGCGCGTCGCTCGTATGCTTTCTGGCAGAACCGACGCCTTTAGCAAGACCTACCGTGCGCTCGGCTTTTGAGGATACGAAATGCGAGTACTCTTCTGGGTTCGCGGCGATATGCCTGATTCGATCGCCATGAAAGTCCTTCATCTTCCGCTCGAATGAAGACCTTGAGATCTCTACCACAGGAGGTCGGGGAACGAGACAATACAACCGTGTTGTCGTCGAAGACGAACTAGCGTTGGGATCCGGCGTCTCCAAGTGCATATCTGCTAATTTCTTTTCGAATTCGTGGCAGCCTGCTGACTGTCTCGTTTCGTCAGCCTCGCCAGCACTCGTGGACGGGATATTGGATGAGCAACCAATTCTGCCATACATCGCGATTTGCGTTCCTACTGAGAAAGTCTTTTGTAGGTTGGTCATTGCCAGGGGAGAATTATTTACGCCTACGCTCACTCACGGGCTATTTGACTGTAGGATGATTGGCGAAGTAGCTGACGAGAAGCTGACGAGCGGGGCGTCAAGTCCGTCTTCGGCGTGCCACGAGTGATTTTGGTCCATGGCATGGTGCACTCCCTCGAATCTTCGCAAATCCGAAGGAATCACAGCCGACCGAAATCATTCACTGCTTTTTCGGGCCGCCAACGCGAAGAAGCCATCTTCGTTGGCCGCACGGACATCGGCCAGCCAGTCGGCGGGCACGCCGATCTGCCGCTCGGTCCTTGAGCGGCGGGGCGTCCGCCCCCCGTTCGCCCAACCTACACCTCAAGCGCGTTGCAAAGTACCGGTCGTCAGGCGGTGAAAAGCCGAAGGCAATCCCGCGCGCCTCGTCAGAGCAGATGTGCGGCCACATCAATCGGACCAAAAAAAAACGCACTCTCACGAATAGGACGGGCTAGGAGCCCGTCCAGATATGTTTTCGTGACGGGCATTTGTTGTAGAGTAGCAGGCTCAGGCTGCGTTTGCGAGGTTGAACAGCTTGAGGAGGTTATGGACGGTGCAGATCATAGAGCTGGCGCCGGTTGTTTGGACAGCGCCCCGCGGGATTTAAGTGGATTCCTGCCGGGTTATGCTGAACGCGGGGCCTTACGATTTTGTCGTTGCGTCGGGAGGGCGTAGCCCGACCAGAGCGACGACAAAATCGTCGGCGACGGTCATGCGGCCATCACCATAGCTTGCGTGCCGAAGTAAGCCTCGTCGGGCGTGCGCCCGTCAAGGCTCGAGTGAGGGCGTCCCTGATTGTAGAAGGCCAGATACTTGGCAATTGACGCTCGCGCCTCGGACACGCTGTCGTAGGCGCGGAGATAAACTTCTTCGTATTTGACCGTGCGCCAGAGCCGCTCGACAAACACGTTGTCGCGCCAGGCGCCCTTGCCGTCCATGCTGATGGCGATCTTCGCGTCCAGCAGCACATCGGTGAACTCGAGGCTGGTGAACTGGCTGCCCTGGTCCGTGTTGAAAATCTCGGGCCTGCCGTGCTTCGCCAACGCCTCCTGGACCGCTTCGACGCAGAAGGCCGCCTCCATTGTGATCGAGACGCGATGGGCCAGGACCCGTCGGCTGAACACATCGACGACCGCCGCGAGATAGACGAAGCCACGCCGCATCGGAATGTAGGTGATGTCCATTGCCCACGCCTGGTCGGGCCGCTCGATCTTCAATCCGCGCAACAGGTACGGGTAGATCTTGTGACCCGGTGCCGGCTTACTCGTGTTCGGGCGACGATAGACCGCCTCGATCCCCATGCGCTTCATCAGCGTCGCGATGTGGCGGCGACCGGCGTATACGCCCTCCCGCCGCAGCAACGATCGCTGCATACGCGCTCCCGCGAAGGGATAATCGAGATGCAGCTCATCGAGCCGACGCATCAAGGCAAGGTCCTCGGCCGAAACTGGCCGAGGTTCATAGTAGACCGTGCTGCGAGCCAGCTTCAGGACCTTCGCCTGGCGCACGATAGAAAGATCATGACCGCGGTCGATCATCGCTTTGCGCTCAGCAGGCCCGCCTTGGTGAGCGCGCCGGACAAAAAATCGTTTTCCAACGCCAGCTCGCCGATCTTGGCATGTAACGCCTTCAAATCGACCGGCGTCTCGGCCGACGCCTTGTCATGCCCAAACACGCCGGCGGCGCCTTCCAGGAGCTGGTTTTTCCAGATCGTGATCTGGTTCGGATGTCCGATGATCCGGACTTCGAATATCTGATCGTCGATTCCACCATCGTTCGGGCGCATCAGCACGCCGCCGGCGCCAAAAAGGGGGGTCTGAAGATCAAGCGGAAGATCAAGCGATCGGCCGCTCGCGCGGCGGCCTGAGCACCAAGATACATATGGCCGTTCGAGGCTTGGGATGTCCGGTGCGGTTCAAGCTCACCGCAGGTCAGAAGGGCGATGCACCGCAAGCCGCCGCATTGATCGAAGGCTTATCCGCCGAGGTCGTCATGGCCGATACGGCCTATGACGCCGATCACTTGCGCCAAGCCATCGCCGCCAAAGGCGCGCTCGCCGTGATCCCCAACAACCCGTCACGCGCGCTCAAATATCCACTCGACAAGCATTTCTATGCCCAGCGTCATCTCGTCGAATGCTGCTTCTCAAAGCTCAAGCAGTTCCGCCGCGTTGCAACCCGCTTCGAAAAGACCGCCCGAAATTACCTGGCCGTCGTCACTCTCGCAGCCATCGTCTTATGGATGCGATAAGTGTCCACACCACCTAGCCCGTCTTATTCGTCAGAGGGCGCCTGAGAGGCTGGCGAGCCGACGCTGTCGCGGCTGGAGAATGCTCCGCGCCTGCGCGACGTGATCCGACTGACCTACACTTTGGTCGACGCATGGATGGATAGCTACCCGCGCGAGCCGGCATCCGTCACGCTCGACATCGATGATACCTGCGATGTCGTCCACGGCCATCAGCAGCTCTCGCTGTTCAACGCTCATTATGACGAACGCTGCTTCCTGCCGATCCACGTCTACGACACGGAGAAGAGCCGGCCCGTGGCGGTCGTGCTGCGGCCCGGCAAGACGCCGGGCGGCGTCGAGGTGCGTGCCCACCTGCGCCGCCTGATACGGCATATCCGGACGCGGTGGCACAACACGCGAATTACGTTCCGTGGCGACGGGCACTATGCCCGGCCGGAGGCAATGGCGTGGTGCGAGACCAACGGCATCGACTACATCTTCGGTCTGTCCGGCACCAAGCCGCTCGCCAGAAAAGTCGACGAGGCCGCCGACGACATCCGCACGCGACGCGCCATCGAGAACCTGCCGGTTCTGCGCGGCTATACCGAGACGCGCCACAAGGCAAAGTCCTGGGATCGCGAACGGCGTACCGTCGCCCGTATTGAGGCGACGATGCTCGGCCTCGACATCCGTTTCGTCGTCACCAGCCTCGATGTCGGCTCGGCCGAGTGGATCTACGACAGCCTGTATTGCGCACGCGGCCAAGCCGAGAATCTGATCAAGCTGCATAAGACACAGCTCGCCTCCGATCGCACCAGCTGCCGTTCGGCGCTCGCCAATCAAGTCCGCCTCGTTCTCCACACCGCCGCTTAATGGCTGATGCTGACCGTGCGCGACGCGATTCCCAAAGCCCGGGAATTGGCCACAGCCGAGTTCGCGACGCTGCGCTGGTTCCGGTCCTTCGTGCCCGGGGGCCCAGGCCGTCGGCGTGAGCCGCTCCAGCCTGAGCTATCCGCCCATGGCGACATCAGCCCCTGAGTCGGTTCTGCAGTGCCTGCCGATTGGCAACGAGGTTGCTGAGGTTCAGCAGGTCTGGCTCCCGTCCTTGCTCCAATTGCCTAACCAGCGCCCGCGTGCCGTCCACCACGAAGACGCCGCAATCATAGCCGTTCCGCTGCCGGGCCATGCCGGCTGGCTCCAGGTGGAGGTCCAGCCGACCTGCGAGATGTTCTGCATCCTTGTTGTTGAGTCCCCCGTAGGAATCGTAGTGATAGGCGACCGGCCGCCCCCGGTCGCGGCGATCAACGAACAGCAGCGACCAATGGTTGCCGAGGCTATTAGGATCTTCAGGAACGGCATTAATCACGGGCAGGAACAGGAAGTCGGCTGTATCGTTACCATTATCGTAGACGATGCGCTGGAATTCGGTTAGCACGACGCCATCGTCGTTAGAGCGCAGATAATTTAGGACGATGAGGGGATTCACGAACCGCGTCCGGGCGGCGAGATCCGGATGGTTCCTCCGCAAATCCAGCTCCTGGAGCCGGTAATCCCTGTCGATATGCTCGTCGCCCAGCCATTCCGTGTCCTCGAGCACCAGCCCGTGGCCGTGGGACGAGGCTGTCGGATCTAAAGCCCCGATCTGAGCATCAGCGGAGGTGCTCGGAAATGGCCGTACAGAATTAGCATCGTCGCGTGGTTCGGACGGCGTGGGCGCAGTCAGATCAACCAATGGAAAACCACGGTAGGTGTCTGAGCGAGCCCTGGCAGCGGGCGCCGGCGCAAAGTGAGCATCGTCGCGCAATTCGGACGGCGGGGGCGCATCCAGATCAACAAAAGACTCAAGACCGCCGTAGGTGTCTGACGGAGCCCTGCTGGTTGATGGTGAGGCCGGCTCTTGCATCTGCCGCCGCGCCAGCTCCTCGCGCAACCACGCCAAAGCTTCATCATCCGAGAAGGCTGGCGCCGGAGAAAGCCCCTGCGGCGAGCCGGGCTGTCGAACGCCCTGGTGATGACCCGGTACTGGCCCGGCAAACGGCGGCGGAAAGTCAGGCGCCGGGCTCCAAGCATTGTCACGCAACTCGAACGGTGCGGGCGGATTCGGATGAACCGCGGCCTCAAGACCGCCTTCGATGTCTGAAGGAGCCCTGGCAGAGTGCGCTGACGCTGCTTCCAGGGTCGGCCACATACTCCAATCAAAGTTGAGCGGCATCTGCGGCGACCAGGTTGAGGTGGACCTGGCAGGTTCCTGCTCTCGAGCTTGGACTATCTCCTGCGCCTGCTCAGGGGGAACCCCGGACCACGGTGGGCCGTCTTCCACCATCAAACGCAGATCCTGATCGTAACCTCCCTGCGGCGCGCTGTGCGCAGGGGCGCCTCCGACGTACGTCGCGACCGCATGCGGCGCCGTGGCATCTTCGTGCCCGCTCGCCTGCATCATCGGCTGCGCCTGCCATGGCGATGCACCCTGTTGATGGGTGGGGGCCACCGACGTCAGCAGGCGACCGCCTGAATTGGCGATCTCGCTCAGCTGCCGCTCGCCGGCAAGGCCGTGCAGATTGTCTAGGGTCCTCGGCCTCTTCGCTGGCCGCAACTCAGCCGTGTCATGCTCATCGTTGATGAGGACCTCCTCGCTTGGCAGGAGGTTGCTCCTGGCAAGTGCAGCCATCGGCTCGTCCAGGAACTGCTGGCGGTCGTAGCCCCAGTTCAAGGGACGAATGGTCTCTCCGGGATCCGATGACTGGTCATGGCGCGCGGCTGGCTCGAGAGATGACGACGGGCCGGGTTCGTCCATCAGCCCCAAAAGCAAATCCTGATCGTAGCCTTCTGCAGGAAGCCGCTCCTTTGGCCAACTGCCCGCGTCCTGCGACGCGCTGTGCTGCGCAGCGGCGCCGCCGACGGGCATCGGCTCCATCAGTGCCGCGTCTTCGGGATCAGGAACGGGGGAAATATGGCGCTCGCGCTCCATCGCTTTAGCGCCGGCCTGCGATTTTCGGAGATCAGCCAGTGCGGCACCGATATGCCGATTACCCCCGGCGTCCTTCCTATAGCGCTTAACATCTTCATCCAACGTGTTGCCGGAAAGCCGACCAGCAATGCCCTTCTTGTTGTTTTCACGCAGGTAGTCACTGAAACTGCGTAGAGCAGCTGCATACGCCTTGCTGGTCCTTGTCGCTGCTTCGTTTTTGTACTCTTCGATGAGAGCCACGTCCTGGGGGTGAGGATTTAGCCCAGAGCGGCCTGTGATCGGCACGACTCCGCCCGTCGACTGGAAGGTCCGGAGATGGTCTATTGCCGGACGGAGTCTCCTGTTATGACCCTTTTCGATGGCCTCGCGCGCATCATCGGTCAGCGACTGGTCGTCGAGCCGAGCAGCAATCGGATCTTTGTTATTTGCTTTGAGCCAGCGGCCAAAGCTGCGAAGAGAACTTACATAGCCGTGGGCGGTTTGGTTGGCGGCGTTGCCATTGCGGAGGGCCTCCTCAAGCCCCGAAATAAGGCGAGCGTCCTCGGAATAAAGAGGCTGCTTGCTCCGCCCTTTCAAAACCCCAGCTGACTGAGCCGGCTGCAGCGCCGAGGCGGCCGGCATTGCTCCACCACCTCCATTTGAATTGGCGATCTCGCTCAGCTGCCGCTCGCTGGCAAGGCCGTGCAGATTGTCTAGGGGCCTCGGCCTCTTCGCTGGCCGCAACTCAGCTGTGTCATGCTCATCGTTGATGAGGACCTCCTCGCTTGGCAGGAGGTTGCTTTTGGCAAGTGCAGCCATCGGCTCGTCCAGGAACTGCTGGCGGTCGCAGCCCCAGTTCAAGGGACGAATGGTCTCTCCGGGATCCGATGACTGGTCATGGCGCGCGGCTGGCTCGAGAGATGACGACGGGCCGGGTTCGTCCATCAGCTCCCAAAGCAAATCCTGATCGTAGCCTTCTACAGGAAGCACCTCCTCTGGCCAACTGCCCGCGTCCTGCGACGCGCTGTGCTGCGCAGCGGCGTCGCCGCCCCGCCTCGGCTCCATCAGGGCCGCGTCTTCGGGATCAGGAACGGGGGAAATATGGCGCTCGCGCTCCATCGCTTTAGCGCCGGCCTGCGATTTTCGGAGATCAGCCAGTGCGGCACCGATAGTCGGATTACCCCCGGCGTCCTTCCTATAGCGCTCAACATCTTCATCCAACGTGTTGCCGGAAAGCCGAGCAGCAATGCCCTTCTTGTTGTTTTCACGCAGGTAGTCACTGAAACTGCGTAGAGCAACTGCATACGCCTTGCCGGTCCCTGTCGCTGCTTCGTTTTTGTACTCTTCGATGAGAGCCACGTCCTGGGGGTGAGGATTTAGCTCAGCGCGGCCTGTGATCGGCACGGCTCCGCCGCCCGTCGACTGGAAGGTCCGGAGATGGTCTATTGCCGGACGGAGTCTCCTGTTATGACCCTTTTCGATGGCCTCGCGCGCATCATCGGTCAGCGACTGGTCGTCGAGCCGAGCAGCAATTGGATCTTTGTTATTTGCGAAGAGCCAGCGGCCAAAGCTGCGAAGAGAACTTACATAGGCGTAGGCGGTTTGGTTGGCGGCGTTGCCATTGCGGAGGGCCTCCTCAAGCCCCGAAATAAGGCGAGCATCCTCGGAATAAAGAGGCTGCTTGCTCTGCCGCCCTATCAAAACCCCAGCTGACTGAGCCGGCTGCAGCGCCGAGGCGGCCGGCATTGCTCCACCACCTCCATTTGAATTGGCGATCTCGCTCAGCTGCCGCTCGCTGGCAAGGCCGTGCAGATTGTCTAGGGTCCTCGGCCTCTTCGCTGGCCTCAACTCAGCTGCGTCATGCTCATCGTTGATGAGGACCTCCTCGCTTGGCGGGAGGTTGCTCCTGGCAAGTGCACCCATCGGCTCGTCCAGGAACTGCTGGCGGTCGTAGCCCCAGTTCAAGGGATGAATGGACTCTCCGGGATCCGATGACTGGTCATGGCGCGCGGCTGGCTCGAGAGATGACGACGGGCCGGGTTCGTCCATCAGCTCCCAAAGCAAATCCTGATCGTAACCTTCCGGGAGGACCAATGGCTGACTGACAGCTCCCTGCGGCGCGCTGTGCTGCGCAGCGGCGTCGCCGACGCGCCACGGCTCCATCAGTGCCGCGTCTTCGGGATCAGGAACTGGGGAAATATGGCGCTCGAGCTCCATCGCTTTAGCGCCGGCCTGCGATTTTCGGAGATCAGCCAGTGCGGCACCGATATTCCGATTACCCCCGACCCCGGCGTCTTTCCTATAGCGCTTAACATCTTCATCCAACGTGTTGCTGGAAAGCCGACCAGCAATGCCCTTCTTGTTGTTTTCACGCAGGTAGTCACTGAAACTGCGAAGAACAGCTGCATACATCCTGCCGGTCCGTGTCGCTGCTTCGTTTTTGTACTCTTCGATGAGAGCCACGTCCTGGGGGTGAGGATTTAGCTCAGCGCGGCCTGCGATCGGCCCGACTCCGCCCGTCGACTGGAAGGTCCGGAGATGGTCTATTGCCGGACGGAGCGCCGTGTAATGACCCTTTTCGATGGCCTCGCGCGCATCATCGGTCAGCGACTGGTCGTCGAGCCGAGCAGCAATCGGATCTTTGTTATTTGCGAAGAGCCAGCGGCTGAAGCTGCGAAGAGAACTTACATAGCCGTAGGCGGTTTGGTTGGCGACGTTGCCATTGCGGAGGGCCTCCTCAAGCCCCGAAATAAGGCGAGCGTCCTCGGAATAAAGAGGCTGCTTGCTCCGCCCTATCAAAACCCCAGTTGACTGAGCCGGCTGCAGCGCAGCGGCGGCGGGCATTGCTCCACCACCTCCATTTGAATTGGCAATCTCGCTCAGTTGCCGCTCAAAGGTCGCCGCATCTGCGGACGGCGCCGCGGGTGAACTCTCTTGCAGGCCCGTGCTGTCCGGCTGTTCACGCACCCACTTGTTCGAGGGGAAATCCATCCCTTCTCCCTTTCAAATTATGAACCGAGCCTTCGATCTGACATGCAGGGAATCAGCAACAAACCACCCTTTACAGCCCTCGACAGGCACGCACCGTGAGCATCGGCAGCCGATGTGCTTCCAGTGCGACCAACCCTGTTAAATGGGGAAGCTGTCGAGAAACTGATGACGACAACGTGCCGCGAGCATGGTGCATGACCTGCGCGCTTCGCCGTCAACAGCCGATAGACCGAAGATTCAGAGACAAAATACTGCTTCTCAATTCCCAAAGTCCGGGAATTGGCCACTGCCGAGTTCGCGACGCTGCGTCTTCGGCTCTTGAAAATCGCCGCCCGTGTGGTCGAGACCACGCGCCCATTCGCCTTGCGTTTGCCGCGGCATGTCCCGAAGCCGACCTGATCCGCGGCTTGCCAGGCGCGCTGCTGCCGCTCGGTCCTTGAGCGGCGGGGCGTCCGCCCCCCGTTCGCCCAACCCATCCCTCAAGCGTGCGCGGCGCAAAGTACCGGTCGTCAGGCGGTGAAAAGCCGAAGGCAATCCCGCGCGCCTCGTCAGAGCAGATGTGCGGCCACACGAGGAATATCACGAGCGTCAATGATACGAAGTTGGCGCGGTGGTTTCGGCTGCCCGCCTTCACCATCCTCACTTTGGGTACACTGAAATCCAAGATCTGGAAATCTGCCGCTGCTAGAGCGTTTTCCGATCACGTTGCGTCGTAACCAGCCGCGACGAGATAATTTTGACATTCCTCGGGTGAGAAGCGTTTGAGAGCGTTGGCGATTGCTTGCCAGAGATCGGGCATGGTGCGCGCTGCGGCGGCCCGCAACAGCGCTTTCAGTTTGGAGAGGGCCATTTCAATCGGGTTGAAGTCTGGACTGTAGGGCGGAAGATAGAGCAGGCTAGCTCCGACCGCCTGGATGGCCTCTCGAACGCCATGGACCTTGTGAGCGGGCAAGTTGTCCATGATAACGGTATCGCCCGGCCGCAGCGATGGGGCGAGCAATTGCTCGACGTAGGCCAGGAAAGCGTCGCCATCCATTGGACCGTCCAGAACAAGCGGCGCGATCAGACCGTCGGAGCGCAATCCAGCGGTGAACGTCGTCGTCTTCCAATGTCCGTGTGGGATAGCTGCACGACATCGCTCGCCGCGTGGCGAGCGCCCGTAACGCCGCGCCATTTTGGTGTTGGCGCTGGTTTCGTCGATGAAGACGAGACGCTCAGGGTCAAGGTCGATTTGCCCTTCGAACCACTCCTCACGTGCGGCATTTATATCGCCGCGCCGTTGCTCGGCGGCGTGCGCTGTCTTTTTTTAAGTGTGATCTTTCTGCGCTGGAAAAAACGCCAGAGCGACGCGATGCCAGTCGATATTCCACGACGTTTCAACAGTTCTCGCAACTCGGCAAGCGTGATATCCGGCCTCGCTGTCACCGCCTCCAGAATCAATTGCGAATGCGCTTCGATGCGCTGCGATTTGCGGTCACCGCCCTGGCGTTTAGGAACGATGTCGCCAACTTTCTTGAGGCGACCGCGCCAGCGGATCGCACTGGCCGCGCTGACACCAAAGCGCTCAGCAGCCTGTCGACAGGACATGCCACCGTCAATCGCGGCTACCACCCTTTGGCGAAGATCAACCGAAAGCGCCCTGGCCATACATGCTGGCCTCCCTCGCCAGCATGCAGCTTGAATCTGACTCGCGCCGTTTTGGGAATCCCCACCCGATTCTTTCCGGTCGGAAAATGCTCTAGCCCGTCTTATTCGTCAGAGTGCGCCTGAGAGGCTGGCGAGCGTGGTGTAAAGCGCTGATGCGGCGTAGGATTCGGTTGCGAAGCCAACCCCATCACCTCAACCGCGAACACCACGCCCGCCATGACCGATGATACGATTCTGCCCTTCTCGTTTCCAGCCGTTCACGCCAGGAAAGTCACAGCTGCCTTCGATGGCGGTCGGCTGACCTCGAACGGGGGCGTGATGCTTCTGGCGATGGCCGAGCGGCGTCTCGGCTTGGCCGACAATTTGGCCCGGGTGTTCCCGGATCGGCGCGATCCGACGCGGGTCGTGCACAGCCTTGTCGATATGTTCCGCGCGCGCATGTTCGCGATCTGCTGCGGCTACGAGGACGCCGACGACCCCGATCATCTGCGGTCCGATCCCGCATTCAAGCTGGCCTGCGGACGGCTGCCGGAGACGGGTCGCGATCTGTGTTCCCAACCGACGCTGTCGCGGCTGGAGAATGCTCCGCGCCTGCGCGACGTGATCCGACTGACCTACACTTTGGTCGACGCATGGATGGATAGCTACCCGCGCGAGCCGGCATCCGTCACGCTTGACATCGATGATACCTGCGATGTCGTCCACGGCCATCAGCAGCTCTCGCTGTTCAACGCTCATTATGACGAACGCTGCTTCCTGCCGATCCACGTCTACGACACGGAGAAGAGCCGGCCCGTGGCGGTCGTGCTGCGGCCCGGCAAGACGCCGGGCGGCGTCGAGGTGCGTGCCCATCTGCGCCGCCTGATACGGCATATCCGGACGCGGTGGCACAACACGCGAATTACGTTCCGTGGCGACGGGCGCTATGCTCGGCCGGAGGCCATGACGTGGTGCGAGACCAACGGCATCGACTACATCTTCGGTCTGTCCGGCACCAAGCCGCTCGCCAGAAAAGTCGACGAGGCCGCAAGCCGCGCACGCACGCGACGCGCCATCGAGAACCTGCCGGTTCTGCGTGGCTATACCGAGACGCGCCACAAGGCAAAGTCCTGGGATCGCGAACGGCGTACCGTCGCCCGTATTGAGGCGACGATGCTCGGCCTCGACATCCGTTTCGTCGTCACCAGCCTCGATGTCGGCTCGGCCGAGTGGATCTACGACAGCCTGTATTGCGCACGCGGCCAAGCCGAGAATCTGATCAAGCTGCATAAGACACAGCTCGCCTCCGATCGCACCAGCTGCCGTTCGGCGCTCGCCAATCAAGTCCGCCTCGTTCTCCACACCGCCGCTTAATGGCTGATGCTGACCGTGCGCGACGCGATTCCCAAAGCCCGGGAATTGGCCACAGCCGAGTTCGCGACGCTGCGCTGGTTCCGGTCCTTCGTGCCCGGGGGCCCAGGCCGTCGGCGTGAGCCGCTCCAGCCTGAGCTATCCGCCCATGGCGACATCAGCCCCTGAGTCGGTTCTGCAGTGCCTGCCGATTGGCAACGAGGTTGCTGAGGTTCAGCAGGTCTGGCTCCCGTCCTTGCTCCAATTGCCTAACCAGCGCCCGCGTGCCGTCCACCACGAAGACGCCGCAATCATAGCCGTTCCGCTGCCGGGCCATGCCGGCTGGCTCCAGGTGGAGGTCCAGCCGACCTGCGAGATGTTCTGCATCCTTGTTGTTGAGTCCCCCGTAGGAATCGTAGTGATAGGCGACCGGCCGCCCCCGGTCTCTGCGATCAACGAACAGCAGCGACCAATGGTTGCCGAGGCTATTAGGATCTTCAGGAACGGCATTAATCACGGGCAGGAACAGGAAGTCGGCTGTATCGTTACCATTATCGTAGACGATGCGCTGGAATTCGGTTAGCACGACGCCATCGTCGTTAGAGCGCAGATAATTTAGGACGATGAGGGGATTCACGAACCGCGTCCGGGCGGCGAGATCCGGATGGTTCCTCCGCAAATCCAGCTCCTGGAGCCGGTAATCCCTGTCGATATGCTCGTCGCCCAGCCATTCCGTGTCCTCGAGCACCAGCCCGCGGCCGTGGGAGGAGGCTGTCGGACCTAAAGCCCCGATCTGAGCATCAGCGGAGGTGCTCGGAAACGGCCGTACAGAATTAGCATCGTCGCGTGATTCGGACGGCGTGGGCGCAGTCAGATCAACCAATGGAAAACCACGGTAGGTGTCTGAGCGAGCCCTGGCAGCGGGCGCCGGCGCAAAGTGAGCATCGTCGCGCAATTCGGACGACGTGGGCGCATCCAGATCAACAAAAGACTCAAGACCGCCGTAGGTGTCTGACGGAGCCCTGCTGGTTGATGGTGAGGCCGGCTCTTGCATCTGCCGCCGCGCCAGCTCCTCGCGCAACCACGCCAAAGCTTCATCATCCGAGAAGGCTGGCGCCGGAGAAAGCCCCTGCGGCGAGCCGGGCTGTCGAACGCCCTGGTGATGACCCGGTACTGGCCCGGCAAACGGCGGCGGAAAGTCAGGCGCCGGGCTCCAAGCATTGTCACGCAACTCGAACGGTGCGGGCGGATTCGGATGAACCGCTGCCTCAAGACCGCCTTCGATGTCTGAAGGAGCCCTGGCAGAGTGCGCTGACGCTGCTTCCAGGATCCGCCACATACTCCAATCAAAGTCGAGCGGCATCTGCGGCGACCAGGTCGAGGTGGACCTGGCAGGTTCCTGCTCTCCAGCTTGGACTATCTCCTGCGCCTGCTCAGGGGGAACCCCGGACCACGGTGGGCCGTCTTCCACCATCAAACGCAGGTCCTGATCGTAACCTTCCGGGAGGACCAATGGCCGACTGACAGCTCCCTGCGGCGCGCTGTGCTGCGCAGCGGCGCCTCCGACGTACGTCGCGACCGCATGCGGCGCCGTGGCATCTTCGTGCCCGCTCGCCTGCATCATCGGCTGCGCCTGCCATGGCGATGCACCCAGTTGATGGGTGGGGGCCGACGTCAGCAGGCGACCGCCTGAATTGGCGATCTCGCTCAGCTGCCGCTCGCTGGCAAGGCCGTGCAGATTGTCTAGGGGCCTCGGCCTCTTCGCTGGCCTCAACTCAGCTGTGTCATGCTCATCGTTGATGAGGACCTCCTCGCTTGGCAGGAGGTTGCTCCTGGCAAGTGCAGCCATCGGCTCGTCCAGGAACTGCTGGCGGTCGTAGCCCCAGTTCAAGGGACGAATGGTCTCTCCGGGATCCGATGACTGGTCATGGCGCGCGGCTGGCTCGAGAGATGACGACGGGCCGGGTTCGTCCATCAGCTCCCAAAGCAAATCCTGATCGTAACCTTCCGGGAGGACCAATGGCCGACTGCCCGCGTCCTGCGACGCGCTGTGCTGCGCAGCGGCGTCGCCGACGCGCCACGGCTCCATCAGTGCCGCGTCTTCGGGATCAGGAACTGGGGAAATATAGCGCTCGAACTCCATCGCTTTAGCGCCGGCCTGCGATTTTCGGAGATCAGCCAGTGCGGCACCGATATGCCGACTACCCCCGGCGTCCTTCCTATAGCGCTTAACATCTTCATCCAACGTGTTGCCGGAAAGCCGAGCAGCAATGCCCGGCTTGCTGCTTTTACGCAGGTAGTCACTGAAACTGCGTAGAGAAACTGCATACTGCCTGCCGGTCCCTGTCGCTGCTTCGTTTTTGTACTCTTCGATGAGAGCCACGTCCTGGGGGTGAGGATTTAGCTCAGCGCGGCCTGTGATCGGCCCGACTCCGCCCGTCGACTGGAAGGTCCGGAGATGGTCTATTGCCGGACGGAGGTTCCTGTTATGACCCTTTTCGATGGCCTCGCGCGCATCATCGGTCAGCGACTGGTCGTCGAGCCGAGCAGCAATCGGATCTTTGTTATTTGCGATGAGCCAGCGGCTGAAGCCGCGAAGAGA
The DNA here is from genome assembly GCF_011516645.4 of Bradyrhizobium septentrionale. NCBI lineage: Bacteria > Pseudomonadati > Pseudomonadota > Alphaproteobacteria > Hyphomicrobiales > Nitrobacteraceae > Bradyrhizobium > Bradyrhizobium septentrionale. The sequence continues at coordinate 9,796,483 of NZ_CP088285.1, forward strand.
ATATATATAGCCGTGGGTGGGATTGGCGGCGTTGCCATTGCGGAGGGCCTCCTCAAGCCCCGAAATAAGGCGAGCGTCCTCGGAATAAAGAGGCTCCATGCTCCGCCCTATCAAAACCCCAGCTGACTGAGCCGGCTGCAGCGCCGAGGCGGCCGGCATTGCTCCACCACCTCCATTTGAATTGGCGATCTCGCTCAGCTGCCGCTCGCTGGCAAGGCCGTGCAGATTGTCTAGGGTCCTCGGCCTCTTCGCTGGCCGCAACTCAGCTGTGTCATGCTCATCGTTGATGAGGACCTCCTCGCTTGGCAGGAGGTTGCTCCTGGCAAGTGCAGCCATCGGCTCGTCCAGGAACTGCTGGCGGTCGTAGCCCCAGTTCAAGGGACGAATGGTCTCTCCGGGATCCGATGACTGGTCATGGCGCGCGGCTGGCTCGAGAGATGACGACGGGCCGGGTTCGTCCATCAGCTCCCAAAGCAAATCCTGATCGTAGCCTTCCGGGAGGACCAATGGCCGACTGCCCGCGTCCTGCGACGCGCTGTGCTGCGCAGCGGCGCCGCCGACGCGCCACGGCTCCATCAGTGCCGCGTCTTCGGGATCAGGAACGGGAGAAATATGGCGCTCGAACTCCATCGCTTTAGCGCCGGCCTGCGATTTTCGGAGACGAGCCAGTGCGGCACCGATATTCCGATCCCACCCGGCGTCCTTCCTATAGCGCTTAACATCTTCATCCAACGTGTTGCTGGAAAGCCGACCAGCAATGCCCTTCTTGTTGTTTTCACGCAGGTAGCCACTGAAACTGCGTAGAGAAACTGCATACGTCTTGCTGGTCCCTGTCGCTGCTTCGTTTTTGTACTCTTTGATCAGGGCCACGTCCTGAGGGGGAGGATTTAGCTCAGCGCGGCCTGTGATCGGCCCGACTCCGCCCGTCGACTGGAAGGTCCGGAGATGGTCTATTGCCGGACGGAGGTTCCTGTGATGACCCTTTTCGATGGCCTCGCGCGCATCATCGGTCAGCGACTGGTCGTCGAGCCGAGCAGCAATCGGATCTTTGTTATTTGCGAAGAGCCAGCGGCTGAAGCCGCGAAGAGAATATATATAGCCGTGGGTGGGATTGGCGGCGTTGCCCTTGATGAGGACCTTCTCAAGCCCCGAAATAAGGCGAGCGTCCTCGGAATAAAGAGGCTCCATGCTCCGCCCTATCAAAACCCCAGCTGACTGAGCCGGCTGCAGCGCCGAGGCGGCCGGCATTGCTCCACCACCTCCATTTGAATTGGCGATCTCGCTCAGCTGCCGCTCGCTGGCAAGGCCGTGCAGATTGTCTAGGGTCCTCGGCCTCTTCGCTGGCCGCAACTCAGCTGTGTCATGCTCATCGTTGATGAGGACCTCCTCGCTTGGCAGGAGGTTGCTCCTGGCAAGTGCAGCCATCGGCTCGTCCAGGAACTGCTGGCGGTCGTAGCCCCAGTTCAAGGGACGAATGGTCTCTCCGGGATCCGATGACTGGTCATGGCGCGCGGCTGGCTCGAGAGATGACGACGGGCCGGGTTCGTCCATCAGCTCCCAAAGCAAATCCTGATCGTAGCCTTCCGGGAGGACCAATGGCCGACTGCCCGCGTCCTGCGACGCGCTGTGCTGCGCAGCGGCGCCGCCGACGCGCCACGGCTCCATCAGTGCCGCGTCTTCGGGATCAGGAACGGGAGAAATATGGCGCTCGAACTCCATCGCTTTAGCGCCGGCCTGCGATTTTCGGAGACGAGCCAGTGCGGCACCGATATTCCGATCCCACCCGGCGTCCTTCCTATAGCGCTTAACATCTTCATCCAACGTGTTGCTGGAAAGCCGACCAGCAATGCCCTTCTTGTTGTTTTCACGCAGGTAGCCACTGAAACTGCGTAGAGAAGCTGCATACGTCTTGCTGGTCCCTGTCGCTGCTTCGTTTTTGTACTCTTTGATGAGAGCCACGTCCTGGGGGTGAGGATTTAGCTCAGCGCGGCCTGTGATCGGCCCGACTCCGCCCGTCGACTGGAAGGTCCGGAGATGGTCTATTGCCGGACGGAGGTTCCTGTGATGACCCTTTTCGATGGCCTCGCGCGCATCATCGGTCAGCGACTGGTCGTCGAGCCGAGCAGCAATCGGATCTTTGTTATTTGCGAAGAGCCAGCGGCTGAAGCCGCGAAGAGAACTTACATAGCTGTAGGCGGTGGGAATGGCGACATTGCCCTTGATGAGGACCTTCTCAAGCCCCGAAATAAGGCGAGCGTCCTCGGAATAAAGAGGCTCCTTGCTCCGCCCTATCAAAACCCCAGCTGACTGAGCCGGCTGCAGCGCCGAGGCGGCCGGCATTGCTCCACCACCTCCACTTGAATTGGCGATCTCGCTCAGTTGCCGCTCAACGGTCGCCGCTTCTGCGGACGGCGCCGCGGGTGAACTCTCTTGCGGGCCCGTGCTGTCCGGCTGTTCACGCACCCACTTGATCGAGGGGAAATCCATCCCTTCTCCCTTTCAAATTATGAACCGAGCCTTCGATCTGACATGCAGGGAATCAGCAACAAACCACCCTTTACAGCCCTCGACAGGCACGCACCGTGAGCATCGGCAGCCGATGTTTTTCCAAGGCGACCAGCCCTGTATGTTTTGTTAAATGGGGAAGCTGTCGAGAACCTGATGACCAACGTGCCGCGAGCATGGTGGATGACCTGCGCGCTTCGCCGTCAACAGCCGATAGACCGAAGATTCAGAGACAAAATACTGCTTCTCAATTCCCAAACTCCGGGAATTGGCCACTGCCGAGTTCGCGACGCTGCGTCTTCGGCTCTTGAAAATCGCCGCCCGTGTGGTCGAGACCACGCGCCCATTCGCCTTGCGTTTGCCGCGGCATGTCCCGAAGCCGACCTGATCCGCGGCTTGCCAGGCGCGCTGCTGCCGCTCGGTCCTTGAGCGGCGGGGCGTCCGCCCCCCGTTCGCCCAACCCATCCCTCAAGCGCGTTGCAAAGTACGGGTCGTCAGGCGGTGAAAAGCCGAAGGCAATCCCGCGCGCCTCGTCAGAGCAGATGTGCGGCCACATCAATCGGACCCAAAAAAACGCACTCTCACGAATAGGACGGGTTAGCTGGTCCTCTGTCGCAGCGTTCGCTTTTGCGGCCGGCCAGATTTTGAGAGTTCTTCTGCACTCTTTGCTGATTTTAATTTCATGTTGCTACTTTAGGTAAAGAGCCATAATGGCTACTTTGGCGGCAGGGCACAATAGCCCGATTCGCTCACGCCGAGGCCGGACCGTTTGTGGCCATTCCGGCGCGCAGCTAACGCGCGCTTAATTGGACATATCCAAAAGTCTAGACGTGGTGCCTCCAAAGCCAACAAATCGCCCCATAGCGCTCTTTTCAGGAGCCAATGCGCCGATGAGCACCAGGAGGTTCGGAATAGTCGTCATTGCCGCATCCCTCGCGCCGGCAGCACGCCGACCATGCGGCCCTCGGATTGCATCGTGGCGCCGTCTGGCACGAACGGCAGGTCGATGACCATCTGCAGTGGCCCGAGATAGGGCCGCCCGCTCTCGGGTCGAATGATCTTGCGCTGCCCCATGATCTGGCCGCACTCATGGTCCTCGCCCTGCAGCTGGACAATCTCGACGCGGTCGGGATGGTTGGTAAGGCCGTCGCGCATGATCGCCTCTTGCTCGCCCGGTTCAATCATCCGGTCAAGCGTCCACGCCTCGCCGATATAGACGTAGCGCACCACGTCCTTGGCATCGAAGAACGCACGAATCACCACCATGGCAATGTCCTTGCCGAGATAACCCGGATGCTGCTCGATGATGGTCTCGCCGCTGGACGTCACCGCGTGCCACATTGGCGTGATCTCGCCAAACGCAGCAAAGTGGGCCTCGCAAAAC